>CAYZMH010000017.1:0-40326 GCA_964479445.1 uncultured Bacteroidaceae bacterium
CCCCATGGAGAGGACCACGGCATCGGCTTCGATGACGGAACCGTCTTCCAGGATTACCTTCTCCACCTTGCCATCCCCGCTGATCTCTTTGATCCCGTTCCCGGTGATCACCTTCACTCCGCGTTGCTCAATAATTTCGTGGACTTTCTCAGAGATTTCGCTGTCGAATGCCAGGGAGAGGATGGACGGTTCTTTTTCCACCAGGGTCACCTCCAGGTCCCGCTTGTTCAGCTCATCGGAGAGTTCCACCCCGATAAACCCGGCGCCGATCACCACCACTTTTTTCATCCCCTTCAACCGGTCATGCATCTGGTCCAGGTACTGCTTGTCTTTGGGTATCGTGAAGACATGATCCAAATCTTTTCCCTTGAGCCACCCGGGTTTGACCGGCTGCGAACCGGTGGCGATCACCAGTTTTTCAAAACCGATCTGTTCCCCGCCCCGGGTCTCTACGATCTTTTTCTCCTTGTCGATGGATACTGCTTCGCCCAGCAGCGACTCGATGCCCGCTTTTTCGAGCATGGTATCCACCGGCATGATGTTCTTTTCTGAACTGTCCAGGGTACCGAAGATATAAGGGATCCCGCAGGGAACCATCATCTCCTTCTGCATCTTCAACAGGGTGATCTCTTTGCCGGGCCAGGTGGATTTACCCGTCACCGCGGCTACCATTCCGGCAGCGCTGCCTCCAATAATCAGTACATCGGTATTTTTCATACGTTGTTTCAGTTTTATTAAATGATCAGGTGAGTATTTACGTCTGTCACCAGGCTTGAACAACCCTGATTTTGACGGGCATAAAGGTAGAAAAAAGCACCCTTTAAATAGTGATGAACTCCAACTTTTAAATGTGATATATTTCACAAATACGGGAGGTTTACGAACCGTAGGATGTCAAGTGATAATGGCGTTCGCACCAGCATTCTTCTCGGTGAATACGAATTCGTACTGAAAAACCAACCTTTTCATATTGCGGAAACGATAGAGGCAATGTTTTTACATACCGTTGTGCTTCATGCTGGGAAACCATGCCATTGAGTATAATAAAATGAAGTTTAGTACGATACACCTTAGAAATGAAACCACAATTTAAGACATTATGAAAAAATTTAGAATAGGATTAATACTATTTGATTATATCTAAAGATTTTGTCAATTGTAACGAATACGTTACCTTTGAACCATGAGAGAAATTGACATTACAGAAAAATGTTTGGATTTCATCGACTCTCAAGGACAAAGAGTCTCCGGTAAATTCTTTCAATTAATCGAAATTATTGGGGAGGTAAAGATTGTTCACACTGATTTCGTTAAAAAGTTGACTAATTCGAGATTTTATGAATTGAGGATTAAAGCTGGAAATGAATATCGTGTAGTGATTTTTGCAATTGACCACTTGAATTTTTCTGAATGTACAAAAGCAGTTTGCTTGAATGGATTTATAAAAAAGTCGAATAAAGACTATGTTAAAGCAATTAAGGAAGCTGAGAAAATTTTAGAGGGATATTTAAAAAATAAGGAATTATGAAGACAATGAAAGCAAAGACCATATTAGCAGAACGTTATGGAAAAGAAGGTTCGGAAAGTAGAGAAAAATTCCGGGAAGAAGCATATTCCTACTATTTTGGAGAAATTATAAGAAATCGACGAAAAGAACTTCATATGAGCCAGGAAAAACTGGCTGAAGCGGTTGGAAAAAAACGCCCTTACATTTCCCGGATTGAAAATGGGGAAGATGTGAAAATTTCAAATCTGTTATTAGTTGCAAACGCTTTAGATTTATCAATTCAGTTGACACCCAGATAATAAAGTACGAAAGCACAACAAGGTATGTAAAACATATGTCGTATAGTACTAAAAATAAAGGCGTTACACTCAATGGAAATTATATCGGTTTCACCGGTTTACTTTCCGTAATGCTAAATGTTTCATATACTTAGCCGTTGCAGGAAGTTGTGTTTTGATGGATCCCGGGTTACAGGATGTAGGAATGATTTAAACTTAATTAAAAAAACCGGAATAATTTATTGTACGGCACAATCCGGATTACCGGTTAATCATCAGGGTCTTAAAGCTATTCCCCGGGTTTTTATATGTTCAAAAAACGGGGTTCTGTCAAATTTTATTTGGTGTTTTGCCATCGATGTATTATACTGCCAGCTTCGGTGCGCAGCAATCCGGATCGTACCGAAGCGAATGTATGAAACCAGAAACTATGTATTGAGATCCGGAAAATTATCCGACATGGAGAAACAAGATCGTTCAGACGAACCGGTGGTGCTTTTTAAATATGGCGGGAACGCCATGAGTGATGAAAACCTGAAAAGAGAAGTGCTTCGCCGGATCTGCAGTCTCAGGGATAAGGGCTACCGCGTGGTGATCACCCACGGGGGTGGTCCGTTTATCAAAAAAGCCCTGGAAGAGGCCAAGATCGAATCGGAATTTATTGACGGACACCGCAAAACCACCCAGCGGGCCTATGAATACGTGGAAATGACCCTCAAGGGCAAGGTGAACAGCAACCTGGTGAGCATTATCAATGCCATGGGGTACAACGCGGTGGGATTGTCAGGCCAGGACGGAAGGTCGGTTTTCGCTGCCAAGCGTCTCCACAAGCGCATGGTGGACGGGAAAGAGGAGCTGGTGGATCTCGGACAGGTAGGCGATGTGGCAGAGGTGAACACCACGCTCCTGCAGCTGCTCCTGGATCATGGGTTTATCCCGGTGATCTCCTGCACCGCCACCGATGAAAACGGGGTGGGGTATAACATCAACGGGGATATGTTTGCCGGTCATATCGCCGGGGCACTCCGCGTGGACCAGTTCGTGGTGCTTACCGATGTGGACGGACTCCGTCGCGACAAAGATGATCCGGAATCCCTCATCCGGGAGGTCAGCCTGGAGGAGATCAATTCCCTCGAGGAGCAGGGTATCATCCAGGGTGGTATGATCCCCAAAATGGACTCCTGTGAAATCGCCCTTACCCGGGGCGCTGCCGCTGCCCGGATTATTAATGGCACCAAACCGGAGCAGATCACACATATGGCAGACCGGCAACCCGTTGGTACCGTAATCACATCATGAATTTATAACACCGTTATGATCGAAAAAACCAATCAGGCTTTTGACGAGCTTGACAAGAAGTATTATTTACAGACCTTCAGGCGTTACCCGCTTACCCTTGAAAAGGGCAAAGGAGCCCGGGTCTGGGACGTGGAAGGAAATGAGTACATCGATGCCCTGGGCGGCATTGCCGTGACCAGTGTCGGGCACAGCCACCCCCGGGTGGTCGAAGCTATCCGCGAGCAAGCCTCGCGGCTGATCCATATCTCCAATTTCTACCTCAGCGAGCCGCAGGTGATGCTGGCCAAAAAACTCACGGAGGTATCCGGACTCGAACGGGTGTTCTTCTCCAACAGCGGCGCGGAGTCGGTGGAAGGGGCCATAAAAATCGCCCGCAAATATGCTCACAGCAACGGCAGGGGAGGGGAGATCATCTCCTTCGAAGGCTCGTTCCACGGGCGCACCCTGGCAACCATTGCCACCGGGAAAAAACAGATGCAGAAGGGGTTTGAACCCATGCCCACCGGGTTTGTCCAGGTACCGTTCAATGAGTTGCAGGCGGTAAAAGATGCCGCCTCAAAAGAAACCGCGGCCATAATCGTCGAGCCCATCCAGGGAGAGGGCGGTATAAATGAGGCAGATGCCGGTTTCCTGCGCGAGTTGCGTGCGTTTTGCACGGAACAGAATATTGTGCTGATCTTCGACGAGATACAGTGCGGAATGGGCCGCACCGGGAAGATGTTTGCCCATGAACATGTCGGGGTGAAACCCGACATCATGACCCTGGCCAAGGCACTGGGCGGAGGCGTTCCCATGGGGGCCATCCTCTCCGGTGAAAAAGTGAGTGCAGCCATTGATTTTGGTGACCACGGAACCACCTTTGGCGGTAATCCCCTGGTGTGCGCTGCTTCCCTGGCAGTCATTGATGTGCTGGAGAAGGAGAACCTGCTGGAAGAGGCGCGCAGGAAAGGCGAATGGCTTACCGGCGAGATCAGAAAACGCAACCTGCCCGGGTTTGTTGAAGTGCGGGGACGCGGACTCATGCTGGGGGTGGTATTTAAAAATGAGACCAAACCGCTGGTCGCCAAAATGCTGGAGCATGGCGTACTGGCCAATGCCACCGCCGGGAATGTGCTGCGGCTGGTCCCGCCCCTGGTGATCACCGATGAGGAACTCCGGGAGGTGGTGGATGTTCTTGAGCGTTCACTGAACGAACTCTCCTCGTAATCCGGAATAGAAAAGCATTAATCCAACTGAAAAAAACATTATGAATAAGAAGAAGATAGGAATTATCGGGGCAACCGGGTATACCGGTTCCGAGCTTGTAAGAATCCTCACGCACCATCCGGGTGCGGAGATCGTCGTAATCACCTCCGAGAGCAGGGCAGGTGAACGTTTTAGCGATGTGCACCCTTTCCTGCAGGGGATCGCCGACCAACAGCTGGTTACGGCAGACCGGGCGGGGGAGTTTGATCCCGACCTGGTATTCCTGGCCCTGCCCCACGGGGTATCCATGGATTTTGTAAGGGCAAACCATAAAAAGGATTTCCGGATCATCGATCTGTCGGGGGATTTCAGACTCTCATCTCCCGAGGTGTATGAGGCCTGGTACAATAAAAAACACAACTTTGAAGAGGGGTTTGAAACAGCCGTCTTCGGATGCCCCGAGCTGTTTCGAAACGAGATCGAACAGGCCCGCCTGGTGGCCAATCCGGGTTGCTACCCCACCTCGGCCATCCTGGGGGCGGCACCGCTGGTGCGGGACGGACTGGTGGATGCGGGATCACTCATAGTCGATTCCAAGTCGGGGATCACCGGTGCGGGCATTAAACCCAAACCGACCAACCTTTTTTCCAATGTGAATGATAATTTTAAGGCGTACGGACTCAAAAAGCACCGGCACACGATCGAGATCCAGGAGGTGCTCAGCCAAACGGCCAACACAGACGTGACGGTACAGTTTACCCCGCACCTGCTGCCTGTCGACCGGGGGATCCTCACCACCATCTACGGACAGCCGGTTGCAGATATGGACCAGCGTTACCTGGAGTCGCTGTACCGCGATTTCTACGCCGAGGCCCCGTTCGTGCGGATGCGGCCTGAGCCCCCTACCATCAAGGATGTTCGCGGAAGCAACTATTGTGATATCTTTGTGACCCTGGATGAACGCACACAGCGTATCATTGTGATCAGCGTGATCGACAACCTGGTGAAGGGTGCGGCCGGACTTGCAGTTCAGAATATGAATTTGATGTTTGGCTTTGAAGAGACCGCAGGATTGGAGATCATTCCTGTCAATCCTTAATTAAAAAGAACCACTACTTTTACACTACAAAACCAAAAAACCAAAAATGGACCTGATCAAGAACATTACGAACGTGAGAGGAATAAAATGCTGGGGCGCCCATACGGGTATTAAATCCCTGCGACGCGACCTGGCCATTATCTATTCTGAAGTGCCGGCCAGCGCTGCCGGGGTTTTTACCCTCAATAAAGTGACCGCCGCCCCGGTAGACCTCTCCAAAAAACATATTGCAGACGGGAAGGCGCAGGCGATCGTGATCAATGCCGGAAACGCCAATGCTGCCACGGGTAAGCAGGGACATGAAGGAGCCATGGCCATGGCCGAATCCCTCGCCGAAGAGCTGGACATTGACAGGGAACTGGTGCTGGTCTCCTCCACGGGGTTGATCGGGGAGCCCTTCCCCACCGAGGATATCGTGGCCGGGATCCGGGAGAATGCGGTCAAGCTCTCCAGTAAATCCAACGCAGGATCCTTTACGGCCAATGCCATTCTTACTACCGACACCTTTGCCAAGGAGGGTTTCCTCGAGTTCCAGATGGACGGATACGAAGTGAACATGGGAGGGATCGCCAAAGGTTCGGGAATGATCCACCCCAACATGGCCACCATGCTGGCATTTATTGTTACCGATGCCGCCGTGGAACCCAAATTGCTGCAAGCAACCGTCAAAGAGGTGGCCGACCGCACCTTCAATATGATCACGGTGGATGGCGACACTTCCACCAACGATATGGTGCTGGTGCTGGCAAACGGACAGGCAGACAACGAGGCACTGAGTTCTAAAAACGATCCGGGCTACAAGGAATTCAGGAGAAACCTGGAGGAGATGATGATCCACCTGGCCAAACAAATCGTCTCGGACGGGGAAGGTGCTTCCAAGTTCATCGAATACGAGATCGTCAATGCCCCGTCGCAAAGAGTGGCGCGTACCCTTATCCGTGCCATCTCCGATTCCACCCTTGTCAAAACGGCCATGTTCGGACGTGATCCCAACTGGGGCCGCATCATTAGCGCAGCCGGAAATGCAGGCATCCCCTTTAACTATGAAACCATCGACCTCTATTTAGGCGATGATAAACACCTGATGAAGGTAATCGAAAAAGGAGTCCCGGAGGATTTTGACCGCAATGTCATGAAGAAACTGCTCAGGGAGTCCCACCTCCACATCAAGATGGATATGCACAAAGGCAGGGCCTCTGCCAAAGGCTGGGGATCCGACCTTACCACCGACTACGTGCTCTTTAATTCGGTCTATACGACCTGACCGGGTTTAACTGTCCGACATTTCCCGGGTATAGAAAGTGAGTTTTTAAGAGGATAGGGTTGGCATTCAGGGTAATAATTCATAGCTTTATCTGAGAAGAAAATGAGGCTATGAAAACGGAACCCACCTACCGGTTCGAATACGATGCCGACAGCGGAATCTTCTATAAACACCATACGGGTCCGACCACCTTTGAGGAGATCCGGGATTCGTGGCTGTTTGCTTTTGAGCATCAACTGATCCCCGAAAGTGTCAAAGGATTTATCCTGGATTACCTGGAGGCTGCATTTGCGATGCACGAAGATGATCATGAAAAGATTGCAGCCTTCTACCGGGAGCACCTGGATGTGTTTGGAAATTACAAGTTTGCCATCGTTGTGGGAAGACCGCAGGACGTAGTCATCCCCATGCTGGTTACCGAACTGGACAGGGGATACACCTCGAAAGCCTTTTCCACCATGGAGGCTGCCAGGGCCTGGGTGCTGCGGTAAACAGGAAGTTCAAAGAATGCAGGCTCCGGGATCCCGCTACAAAAAAACAGGGCAACGGCTTTGGAATTTCCCACAATAAACCTATATTTGCATCCGCTTTCGCCATCCTGGTGAAAGGGTTCTGCAACATGATGGGAGCATAGCTCAGCTGGTTCAGAGCACCTGCCTTACAAGCAGGGGGTCACTGGTTCGAATCCAGTTGTTCCCACGATTTTCTGCCACCCGAGACCGGGTGGCTTTTTATTTCAACACCTTTTATTGTCCGGATGGTTCAGTATTTTTTCAATGCAGTTCAATTGTCTCTCAATTTCGTGTATGAATCGGAGAGATTTCCCCTATTCTTGTTATATTTATCATCATTCAATACCAAATTCCGGATCACTTGTCAACTGAAACCCAGCTGAAGATCGCTTTTTTTGACCTGGACGGCACCATTACCCGGGGAGATACCCTGTTTGCTTTTATCCGGTTTTGCCACGGGAAAGGGAGGATTATAACCGGACTGGCCGCGCTTACACCGGTGATGGTTCTGTACCGGCTGGGACTGATCCCTTCCGGGCGTGCCAAAGAGCGTGTGCTATCCTATTTTTTTCGGGGTATCCCCGATGCCCACTTCAGGACCATGGGCTCCCGGTTCTCCCGCGATGTGCTGCCCGGTATGGTGCGGGAAAGAGCACTGGAGGAGATCCGGATGCATCAATCCAACGGCGCCAGGGTTGTGGTGGTAACCGCCTCACTGGATGCCTGGTGCGAAGCGTGGTGCAGGAACCTTGGCCTCGACCTGATAGCCACGGAATATGAGACGAGCAGGGGGATGGTTACCGGGAAGATCGTTGGGAAAAATTGTAAAGGACCGGAAAAGGTCCGGCGAATCAACGAGCGATTCAACCTGGAAAAGGCCGTCAGTATTTATGCTTACGGGGATCGTAAAAGTGACAGGGATATGTTGAACCTGGCACATAGTAAATACCTGAAATGGAAAAAAATTTCATAACCGGGATGAGTTCCGTCATCCGATTGTTACGCCCCCATCACTATACAAAAAACCTTTTTGTATTTCTTCCCCTTTTCTTTGGCGGGCAGTTTCATAATCCGGCATTGCTTCTAAAGGCTGCCGGGGCTTTCCTGGCGTTTTGCCTGGTATCCGGTTCGGTGTATATTTTCAACGACGTGATGGACAGGAAGGAGGACCGGCTGCACCCCGAAAACAGGAAGCGGCCTGTTGCAGCCGGTGAAATCGGGATCCTGCAGGCCTCCCTCCTGGATCTGTTACTTACCGCGGGGGCACTGGCTGTTGCTTTGGTGGTTCACCGGGATGTACTCCTGGTAATCCTCGGGTATAAACTGCTCAATGTGCTCTACAGCTCCGGGCTGAAACGAATCCCCATCTTTGATATGATGATCCTGGCTGCCGGATTTGTTCTCAGGCTTTACGCGGGATCTCTCTCCACGGGAATCGCCCTGACCGAATGGATCATTATCATGACCTTTCTGCTTGCCATGCTGATCACCCTGGGAAAGAGACGCAATGATGTCCTGGTGATGGAACAGGAAGGGATTGTCCTGCGCTCCTCGGTCAAACAGTATAACTCCCGGTTCCTCAATTACAGCATGCTGGTTCTCTCTTCGGTGATCATTGTAGCCTATATCCTCTATTGCCTGGATCCGGAAACGGTGCGGCGGGTGGATCAAAACCTGTATGTCACCTCCATCTGGGTGGTGGCAGGAATTTTAAGATACCTGCAGTTGCTTTTCGTGGCAAAGTGGAATCTGAATCCGGTCGTGCTGCTGTTCAGGGATCATCCGTTGAAAATTATCCTGCTGGCCTGGCTGCTCAATTTTCTCTATTATCTCTATATCAGTTAACCTCAAAGTGATATGAAAAAGGAACGAGGCATTGTTACCGGTGTTACAGTTGTTCTTGTCATATGGCAGGTATTGCTCGCATTCCAGGGGCTGGATCTTGCCGATACCGGGTTCCACCTGACGGCTTACCGCTATATCCTTGAAGCTCCCTATTCGGTGCAGTACTCCATGTCTTTCTGGCTTTCAGAAATAACCGGACACCTGTGGATGCAGGTGTGGCCGCAGGGCGGATTGTTCTGGGCGCGGATCGGCGGCATCGTCGCTTTTACGGCAACCTTCCTCATCTATTTCCGGTTGCTGCAACCTCAGATGGGACTGAGAAAGGCGCTTGCCGGACTGGCGATTGCTTCGCTCTTTATCCTCAGGGGCGGATTCGAGTGTCTCCATTACGACCTGCTATCCATGGCGGGATATGCGGTAGTGGTCTGGTTGTGGGTGACCGGACTCCGTCGCGGATGGAGCGTATTGATCCTCCTGGGAGGCATTGCGCTGGGAGTGAACCTCTTTTTTAAACTGACAAACATAGCGGGATTGCTCTTCTTTGCCCTGATCCCGTTTTATGGCATCATCCTCCGTAAACCCGGGAGAGATTGGCTGAAACCCTTGCTGATTGGCTTTTCAGGCTTTATCGCGGGAGCAGGCATGATCCTGTTACTGATCGGGGCACTGGGCCACTGGGATCTCTATACCGGGAACCTGGGTTTCATGACAGAGATTGCCGGCGATGAAGAGGCGTCCCATGGCCTGATCCCCCTGCTGGGCGATTATCTTTCAGGCTACTTCAACGCGGTTATCATACTGGCACTCTTCTCCGGGGCAGTCTGGCTGTTTGTCAGGTTTACACGTCATAAATGGGTTGGCACCCGGAACCTGACCTACATGGTAATTTTTGTACTTGTGGGTAGTGGCGCCCTGCTGCTGATGCTGTTTTTCCGGGAGGCTTTCTGGAGTAAAGTGCGTTACCTGCTGCTCGGACTGGCGGTACTGTATGGCATCAGGCAGCTCACTGATATACGGAAGGCTCATGCCGTCAGGCTGGTTGCCGCGGCCGGACTGATCCTGCTGCTGGTGGCTCCCCTGGGTTCCGATTCCTGGCCCGCTAAATCCCTGCATGGAATGTGGATCCTGGTGCCCATGGCACTGGTAAGCCCCGGTCTGAAAAGCTGGTTCGGCCGGGTAAAGGAGGATACCCTGGTGGCGCAGGAGAAAATGATCCGGGGCGGGGTGATCACCCTGGTGGTGGTAACGGCACTGGTGCACGCCTGGCAGTATACCTACTTTGATGCCGGGAGCAGGGCTGTTAAACGGTATACCGTGGATCACCCGCAACTCCGGTTTATTCACACCTCGAAAGCCCGCGCCAGGGTAATGAATGAGCTGATCTTTGAAGCATTCCCTTTAATGGATCAGCGCTACCTGCTGGGATTTATTGAGATCCCCATGATCAACTACCTGGCGGATATGGAACCTTACCTCTCCACCTCCTGGCCTAAGTTGTATTACAGTCCGGATTCGTTTACCCGGAAACTGCAGGAGGCACTTGACAAGCGGGATGCATTGCCTGCCATCGTGCGGCAGAAACAAACGACCAATATCCATCCCTGGCCGGAAGCAGATGCGCACCCGGACTATCTTGACTACCCGGGCAATCTTTCGCGATGGCCGGGTCATGGAAGGATCATGAACCGTTTTATCTGGGATTTTGAATATGAAGTGGTATGGGAGAATGAGATGTTCCAGTTGCTGCTTCCCGGGGTAAAATCCCCGGACTTAAAATGGGTCCCCTCCTGATCCTGCTTTTTCCCGTTTCGCTTGCGGGACGGTGGTTGTTCTTATGGAAGATGCACACCGTACCACGTTTATCCCGCCTGGCTGTTGAATTGGATATCGAAATGACCGGGAAGAGAAGTTCAATGCAGGTGCGACAGCGTTATTCCGGCTTATCGGGGTTATTCTTTTCTGCGTAGGCCACGCACGTTTCCCAGTCTTCGTTATAATATTCCCGGATGGCTGAAAGCTGTTCGGGGGCGGGGAAGATGGGATCGGCGGAGAACCAGCCCACCGGCATAAACCGGGCCAGGTAGATTATGCTGTATCGTTTCAGGTTGGTCCACAGTTGCGCGATTACGTTCAGGGTCTTACTGGTAAAGGGTTTGCGTTTGACCAGGTTGGTCTTTTTCCCCAGGGTATACACGGCCCGCAGCTGTTTTTCGCTGTAGGAGGCGTGCTTGGGGGCAAAATCGATTCGCCCCGTGTCCAGCTCCGCCCCGCAGTAATCGGCGATCCGTTTTACGAACGCACGCGGATCCTTTTTCAGGTCGTCGTAAAACAGCACCAGCGGTTTATAGGTGAAATATTTTTCCAGGTATACAATATTCTGAAAATAAAAGAGCTGTTCCCTTTTCCAGAATCCCCGGTCCTGTTCCACATCAAAAAAATCCCGGAAATGCCATGGATGCCCGTTCTTGATGTACCGCCTGAACTGGGAGGCCGCCCACTCATCGTGGCGCCGGAAAATGATAATGGGACGGGCATGCCTGTAAGGCCGGGAGAAGTCGGCCATGTGCATGTCCAGCTTCTTCCCGTCCATCTCGCCGGATACCAGGTAGCGGTCGTGGCCGCCCCGGCCGATGATCTTTTTCGCCCGGCGGAACCGGGTGCGCTGAATGTACCGGATCCCCCTGAATTTTGGAAATACCCTGTACTGAAGGAACGTGGAACCGGTGCGTCCCAATCCCACATGAATATAGATTGCTGGATGCTCCACGGGTAATCGGATTAAATAGGTGTGACTATCGGACGCAAAAATAGGGATTTTCCGGCGATTCTGCGTTCAGGCGGGTCCTCTTTCGGGGGTTCTTCCGGGGATATCATTTTCCAGGGCTCGTTTTCCCCGTGCAGCTTTAACGCTCCGACCGTCTTCCCGGAGGCCGGCTAGGTTGTCCTGGCGGTCACCCAGTCCAGGTTATGCTGGGCGGCTGCCAGCAGCGACCGGGTCTGGACGCCGTTCGGACAGGCCAGCTCGCACGGAGCATCGCAGTCGGCGCACACCTGGGATGGTTTTTTTCCGGGTAAACCGGCAAACTTTTTCATGGATTCTTTCTCCTCTTTCTTGGCCATGAAATAGTAGTTGTACCGCATGATGGTGTTGACCGGGAGGTGGTGCGGACACGCTTTTTCGCATTCGTTGCACCCGATGTGGCAGGTGAGCGGACCGAAGGATTCCCTGTAGGCGGAAAGGGCTTTCTCGCCGGTGCGGTCCAGTTTTTGTCCGGACAACCCCAGGATGCGGGTGACGCTGTCGAAGTTTTTGAAATCCCAGATGATCGTGTGGGCCCGCTCGTCCCCCAGGATGAATTTCAGGGCGGCATCGGAGAGCTCCTCCTCGGTTGCGGCGCCGTACTTTTTGAAGAATTCCGCTGCCCCGGCGTGCATCTTCTTGTACCTGTCGTAGAAGTTTTGCATGTATTCACTGATCTCCCCGCCCTCCTCTTTGCGGCGCCGGATCCCGTCATCGAGCATGTGGTAGATATAGACCGGGTTGGATTTCATGATCACCGTGCCGATATCTGCGGCCCGGCATGCCTGCAGCACGCGTCCGGCCATCTCCGCGTTGACGAAATTGTAGGCAAGCAGGATCACATCGAACCGGCCGTCGTTTACAGCGGTCATCAGCACCTGCTCCAGGTTCTCTTTGGGATCGTAGGCCCAATTGTTGCCATGGCAAGAAACGCCGACGGCCCGCACTTTGCCCTGCCGTTTCATGGCTTCCATCCCGGCATGAAAGGCCCGGTCCTTTATAATCTTCGAATCCTCGGCCGAATGGATCATCATGCAGTCCACGTAATCGGTTCCCAGCCGTTCCAGGGCGGCCTCGGTGCGCTTGATTACCTCCTTTTTTGAGGGAAAGCTCTCCTCTTTCGCGTACAGTTTGCTGTTGATAAACAGCTTGCCGCGGTCGTAATCTTTTATCACCCGGCCGATCAGCTCTTCGGTGGCGCCGTTCCCGTAGGTTTCCCCGGCATCGATGAAGTTCACCCCGGAGTCGAGCAGGTGGCGAAGGACATTTTCATTGGACGGGGCTCCGCTGCTGAGGTCGGATACGTTGAATTCGGTTCGACCCAGTCGGCGGTAAGATTGTACAGCCGGTGCATGACCGGGGTTGCCCGGCTGGTTCATTGCCTGCCGGTCTGTCCGGCCTGCCGGGGCTAAAACGTTCCCGGCCAGTCCGGCTCCCAGGAAACCAATGGAAGAACGTTCAATAAACCTGCGCCGGTCGATTTTGGAGCGTGTCATATCGGGGATGGGTTGGTTTTTAGTGCGTTCAAATTACAATATTTTTTGATACGGGCGCAGGAGAGCATCTCCGGGGATAGTAAAAATCAATGAAATGCAGCGATCCGGGAGGGGAAACAGCTGGTTTCGTCAGTGAACACCCCGGGTACACAACAGGGCAACCGGGCCTCAGCCGGTGGTATATCGTATTCCATACCAGGCAACCGGACCTCAGCCGGTCGGTTTTTGTACGCCCGGTCCTTGCTATTTCCACTCCGGTTTGGCCCGTGCACCGGTTTTCCCTTCGGTCATGTTGTTGTAAAACCGCTGGGTGGGATAGGCAAAATCGATGTCGTCGCATTTGGCGAACGCCTCGAGCACATCTTCCCATATCTTTGCTTCGCTGCCCCGGCGGATTCGCGGCCGGCAGAGGTAGCGCATGGTAAGCATCACGCCGAAATCTTTCACCGAGGTATAGACAATGGGGGTGAGGATATTATAGTGGATCATGAACTTCTTGCTTGCCTCCTTGATCTCCCGCACCATGTCGTTGCTGATCTTGTCGGCCCGCTCATTGATGATTCCCGTGAGGATTTCGCGTGCTTTTTTCCAGTTGCTCTCAAAGGTGATCAGTACCGGGATCTCGTTCCAGATATAGTTGAACCCGGCGTGGTAGTTAAAGAGCGGCTTGGTGAATACCAGTCCGTTCGGTATATGCACGATCCGCCCGGTGGTCTGGTCGGCATCCACCCAGTTGCCGGCTTCCAGGACGGTAAAACGAAAGACATGGATATCGATCACATCGCCGATCACCCCGTCGATCTCGATGCGATGACTGATCCGGAAGGGTTTGCGGGTCATGATAAAGGTCCATCCCACAAAATTGGTCAGCAGGTCCTTCAGCGCAATGGCGATCCCGGCCGAAAGGATCCCCAGGAAGGTACCGAAATCCTTGAACTTGTCGATCCATATGTAACTCATGGAGACCAGGAAGAGGAAGAGCAGGGTGTAGGTGGCCGATCGCCGCCAGTGGTACCGGGTCCCCACATCTTCGGTGCTTCGCCAGATGATCCGCACGATGATATAGCGGATCACCAGCAGGATCGCCACGGTCAGCAGTGAAAGGGCTATCTTGTTCAGAATATCTTCCGGGATAGCGGTGAGTTCATTCAGCTTCTGGTAAAATTTCTCCATCATCCTTTCTTTCCCAAAAGATACAGATTTCTATAATTATTTGCTAATTTCATGGTTGCTATGAAACACCTGGGTACCATTCTCCTGTTTCTTTTCCCGGCGGTCGTTCCGGCTTCAGCCGCTCTCTATCACCTGAACGGCTACGTGGAGGGGTTGCCTGACCGGGAGGTGTATCTTTCGCTTTACGAACCTTCAGGGTACACCGTGATCGACAGCACGAAGGCGCTGAACGGCTCCTTTCATTTTATGCTGGATGAGCGGGATGTTCCGGGGATGTACCGGGTATACCTGGAAGAACCGGAAAAGGAGGATCAGCGGGAAGCGGCAAAGTACCTGGAGTTCGTCTTCAACCGGGAGTCGATGGATATTTACGGACAATGGAGTGACCTGGAGGGGTCGGTGAACATTGTCAACTCGGAGGAGAACCGCGTGTTGCAAGCGTTCAGGGTGTATGAGAACCGCTACGAGGATAAGATGCGGGTGTTACAGAACGTGTTCAGGCAGTACCCGGCAGATGATCCCTTCATGCAGGCGGCCCGGACGCAATTTGAGACGTTGCAGCGGAAGCGGCGTGCATTTATCGATTCATTGACGGATTCCCACCCCGGTCTTTACGTGTCGGGGATCATTGCAGCTTACCGCTCGGTGTTCATTCCGGCCGGCATGGGAGAAGCGGAGCGGCAGGAGTTTCTGAAAAAGAACTATTTCCGGGAGGCGCCCATCCGGGATACGGCGCTGGTGCACACCCCCGTGTATCATTACCGGATTATTGAATACCTGATGATGTATCGCCGGCAGGGGCTCTCCTTTGCAGAGCAGGAGCAGGCGTTCATGGAGGCAGTGGATGTGATCATGGCCAACGTGGCGCCCGACGAGGAGCTGATGACCTATGTGACCGATTACCTGATCGAGGGGTTTCACTCCTTCCAGATGGAAGAGATTCAGACCTATATTTTGGATAATTACGTGGATGAGCTGTGCCGGACCGATGTGACCGAGATGGCCAGGGAGCGGTCGGAAGGATACCGGAAGATGGCGATCGGGGAGAAAGCGCCCGACCTGGTGGTTACCGACCGGGATAACCGGGTGGTTACCCTCTCGGAGATGGGGCACGATTACGTGGCGGTGGTGTTCTGGTCCACCGATTGTCCGCACTGCTCCGGGCTGGTTCCCAGGCTGGCAGAGTGGTACCGGGATGAGCGGGAAGTGGACCTGGAGGTGATCGCGATCTCCATCGATACGGTACCGGCGTTGTGGGAAGAGTTCCTGGGCCGGCACGAGCTGCCCTGGATCAATGCCAACGAGCCGCTGGGCTGGAAAGGGAAGGCGCCGACCGATTACAACGTGTATGCCACCCCCACGCTCTTTATTCTCAACACGAACCGGGAGATCCTTGCCAAACCCTTCACCTGGCGGGATTTCCGCAAAGCGGTCAGAGACCTGGAATAAGAATCACCCCCCATGGCGGCCAACCGATCCATCCCCTCCATCCACCTGGATAAACGCAGCCACAGGATCCCGCTCCTGGCGCTTCCCATGGTGATCAGTTTGCTGATGCACCTGCCTCACATGGACAAAGATGTGATGAGTGTGCACGCGTGGAGGCAGGCACAGACGCAAACCGTGATCGACAATTTTTACCAGGAGGATATGAACATTCTCAATCCGCGAATCAATGACCGCGGATCCGGGGACGGGATCTTCCGGATGGAGTTTCCCCTGGCGCAGTGGATCGTGGCCCTGCTTTATCACCTTTTCGGTCAGCGCCTTTTGATTACCCGGCTTACCATGTTCGTCATAGGCCTGTTCTCGGTATACGGACTCTACCGTTTGTTGCGCACGCTGTTCAGGTCCCCGGTTCCCGCCCTGGCCGGTGCCTGGGCTCTCACTTTCTCACCCGTTTTTTTCTATTACACGATCAATCCCATGCCCGATAACCTGGCGCTGTGCCTGGCTATCTGGGGATTGAACTTCTTTTTTCGCTGGCTGGAGCAGCAGCGTGCAGGGTATGCCATTGAAGCCGGAATTTTCCTTGCGGCAGCAGCCCTTGTCAAGCTCCCGTTTATCCTGTTTTATGCAGCTCCGGCGATGTTGCTTGTGCAACGGCTTTTTCGCAAAGAGAGGGATTCTTTTCCTCCGAAATCCCCGGCACTCATGTTTCTGCCGCTTGTCCTGCCCCTTGCCTGGTATGCCTGGGTAATCCCCGGCTGGAAGGGGAATGGCATCGTGGGAGGGATGTTATCCAACGACACCCCACTGATTCAGATCCTGGACTATCTCCGCCACAACCTGGTGGTTACCCTGCCCGAAATGTTACTCAATTACGGCTCGCTGCTCTTTTTCGGTGCCGGAATCTATTTCGTTATCCGGAACAGGCCTCACCGCGATCCCCGGGCTCTCTCGCTGGGAATACTCGGTGTGGCAGTCCTGGCCTATTTTTTCTTCGAGATCAACATGATCGCAAAGATCCACGACTATTACCTCTTCCCCTTTCTGCCCCTGCTGTTTATCCTGGTCGGTTACGGAGCCTGGAAACTGTTGCGTTCAACAAGGCCGGCATGGCGTTACATGGCATTGTTCCTGCTTCTGATACTGCCTTTTACCTGCTGGCTGCGCATGGAGGTACGGTGGGATCCGGATGATCCCGGGTTCAACCCCGACCTGCTGACCCATAAAGAGGAACTCCAGGCAGCCGTTCCTTCAGATGCCCTTGTGGTGGCGGGAAACGATATCTCTCCTCACATTTACCTCTACCACCTGGACAGGAAAGGGTGGAGATTCAGCAATGATCACCTTCCTGCTTCCCGGCTGGAGCAACAAATCGATGAGGGAGCTGCATACCTCTTCTCTGACTCACGAAAAGTCGACGGGAACCAACGGCTGCAACCCATGCTGGACTCCCTGGTGCTGGAGCGGGGCAGTTTCCGGGTTTACCGTCTCCGGTAACGGGGAACAAACTATCACAACCAAATGAAAATCAGATCATAAGAATCCCCGATCAGACGACTCCGATAAAAATATACGTATTTTTATACGTATTTTTATACGTATTTAAATATGTATATCTATTTTTTGCGAAGTTTTCGGAAATAGGTTTTCGAAGCCTGCTTCACTTTCGGTGCCAGCAGCAGTGCTGAGATCATGGTGGGGAAGGCCATCATGGCATAGGAGCCGTCGAAGATGCCAACGGTAAATCCCAGGGTGGCCGCGGCGCCCAGCGGGATTAATCCCACGTAGATCCATTTGTAGATGTAGTCGTGCCGGGCGCCGAATATAAAGGAGAAGCACTTGGTACCGTAGTAGGGGAAGGAGAGCATGGAGGAGACGGCAAAGACGGTCACGCAGAGGGTGAGCAGGTAGGCGCCCACACCCGGGATCGCCGTTTCAAAAGCTTCGGCGGTCAGCGTAATCCCGTCGGCATCGCTATGTACCCATACTCCTGTAATGATCAGGGCCAGGGCGGTGAGTGTACAGACTATGATCGTATCCACCACCGGTCCGAGCATCGCCACCAGCCCTTCCCGCACGGGTTCGCGTGTTCTGGCGGCACCGTGGGCCAGGGGAGCGGTGCCGATACCCGCCTCGTTGGAGAAGGCAGCCCTTCGCACACCGGTAATGATCAGCGTGCCCAGTGCCCCTCCCAGGACAGCATCCCCGGTGAACGCATCCCTGAAGATCAGCCTGAATCCGGGGATGATGCGGTCGGCGTGGGTAACCAGGATATACATCACCACGATCATGTAGATCACCACCATAAACGGGACCATCCGGCTGGTGACGCGACCGATTCGCTGTATCCCGCCGAATATGACCAGTGCCACAAAGCCCGCCATCAGGAATCCGCTTACCAGGTCGGTGGTAAGTCCGGCCTGCACCTGGTTGGGTATCAGCACCACATCGCGTACGGCCTGGGTAAGCTGGTTGGCCTGGAACATGGGGGAGACCCCGATCATGCCCATCAGGGAGAAGAAAAGGGCCAGGGGTTTCCATTTCTTTCCCAGTCCCTCCGTGATCACGTACATGGGACCTCCCTGCAGTTCGCCGCGTGAATCTCGGCCCCGGTACATGACCGAGAGGGTGCAGGTGAAGAACTTGGTGGAGACACCCAGGATGGCGCTGATCCACATCCAGAAGATGGCACCCGGACCCCCATGGGCGATTGCAAGGGCTACCCCGCTCACATTGCCCATACCCACGGTGGCTGCCAGGGCAGTGGAGAGTGCCTGGTAGTGGTTGATCTGACCGGGTTCATCGGGATTGTCGTATTTGCCTGTGAGTACCCTGATGGCATGGCCGAAATACCGGAGCGGGAGCAGGCGGGAGTAGACCAGGAAGAAGAATCCGCCCCCCAGCAGCAGTACCAGCAGGGGGGTTCCCCAGGCGAAATCGCTGAAGCCAACAATGATACGTTCTGCCAGTGAGCGTTCTGTCACGTTTTACCCGTTCTTTGACCGGCCATGCGACCGGTGCCTGTTTGGTGAAACGGGTAAAGATAGGTTTTTCACTTCATGATCCCCATTTTTTTCATCAGGAAACTGGCATTCATATTTTTTGCAAGTCCGGGCCTGATCGTATAATCAAAGGAGAGTTCCAGGTCGTTGATATAGCTTTCGAAGCAGTAATTGACCACCTCCCCGGGGTGTTCCTTCTCCAGTTTTCCCAGGGTGAGATCATGCGTTGCAATAAATCCCAGCACGCGGTAGGAGAGCGCCTTTTGGATCAGTCCGATGGATCCCTTCTGCTTATCGGTGGTATTGGTTCCTTTCAGCACCTCATCCAGCAGGATCAGCAGGGGCACGCCCTGTTCCATCATCTCCACCGCTCGTTTCAGCCGGCGGATCTCGGCCAGGAAATAGGATTCCCGGTCTTTGAGCGAGTCGGTGGTACGCATGCTGGTGAAGAGTTCATAATAGCCGCTGCGAAACGCGGAAGCGCACACCGGGCAGCCGGCATAGGCAAGTACCATATTGATTCCCACCGAGCGGAGGAAGGTGGATTTGCCGGCCATATTGGCACCCGTGATCAGCACCACCTTCTCCCGCTCCACCCTCAGGGTGTTGTCTACGCGTTGTTTCGGGGGGATGAGCGGGTGACCCATTTCCGCTGCCTCGATTCCGGTCATCCCGGGATCAAGCACAGGCCATGTGCAGTCGGGGTGGTTGGCTGCAAATCCTGCCAGGCTCACCTGCGCATCCATCCGGTGGACCCCTTCTATCCATCCGGGAAGCCGGTCGCGGTGCGCCCGCTTCCACTGTTCCAGGCGGTGTATCATGTGGTAATCAAACAAAAAGAGCATGTTCAGCCCCAGGCCCACCAGCAGGTTGAGGCGCTGATCGAAGAGGTTGAGCAGGGAGGAGAGTTTTTTAACAGCCCGGTATCCCTCGGCTGCGCGTTGCCGGTCTTCCTGCAGTGCATTCGATTCAAACGATTGTGCGGCGATCAGCTCCATCAACCGGGCGTAGTTGCTCAGGAATTTGTGGCGGTTGGAAAACCGGGCATGATACTGGTTGGTGCGGCTGACAAAGAGTCCGAGCAGGAAAAAGTTCACCAGTACCAGGGGCAGCAGGAACCTGAACAGGGAGGGATTAAAGATCCCTCCGATGATGAGTCCGGACGCAATCCCGGTCATGAGAAGGGTTACGGGATATAGCCACCGTTTCCGGTCGATATAGGAGGGGGTTTCGGCCCAGTTCACCACTCCCTCCACCGATTGGTTCAGGGTCTCCATCAGCCGTGCCCTGGAGACATAGTGCTGACGGAATGAAGTCATGGAGGCCAGCTCCTTCAGGACCTCCTGGCGGCCGGGGACCGTGTGCGGGTCTGCAGGCCGGGTAGTAAGCAATCCGGCCAGGTGGGAAGGCCCTTCCTGTGTGGCGGTGCGGTTGAGGTATTGATATAACGATCCCTCTCCGAACAGGTCCATGTCCCACGACCAGGGGTGGGTATGATCGATGTACTCCCTGCCGTCGGGTTGGTTGGTGAAATCATGTTCCAGGCACCGCAGCTCCTGTTCATTCAGCTTTACCAGCTCCCGGTAAAGGGCACGCCGGTCGGCATGGTTTTTAAAGTAGGCAACCAGCGCCACGAAAAGAATTACCATCATCCCCGACAGGCCATAAAAAAGGGGTGTAGTGGTGCGGCCGGCCAGGAAGAGGAAGTAGACAGCCAGGATGATCACGGCCAGCCGCAGGATGGCAATCCGGTTGAGAACCCGCTGTTCACGGTTCAATAGCTCCCCGTACTGTGCTTTTCGCTCGCTATAATAGTGTTGTAAATCCAAATCCCCCTGTTCTGATTCCAAAGATAGAAAAAGAAAAGGGGGATTGGCAGCTTTTACAGAATTCCTGTGCTGTCTGTTCAGTTCTCCAACTCGTTGGTAGTCCGGAAACAGGGCACAATGAGGATATCCAGGTGGGTGACCTCTCCTTCACGTACCTTCAGTTTGCCGGGTTGACGGGAACTGATATACTGGTCGATATAAAATCCGTTTGCCACTTTGACCATATAGACATAGTGTCCTTCTTCCAGTGGCAGCTGGTAATAGCCCGAGGTGTTTGAGCGCACCACGGCCAGCGGTTCAAAGGGCAGCGGCGAATAGAGGCAGGCGGGTTCCTGCATGAAGAAGTCGATGGAATCGGCATCGGCCATGCGGTAGAGGTACAGGTCGCGCACAACGGGTTTTACCCGGTACTCCTCGGTGGCGGTGGTATCTTCCACCTCCATGGTGATGCGTCCGAATACCCCCTGCTCAATGGTGGGCTCTTTTACCTCTTCCGGGGTGATGACCACATCCGGTTCGTGGTACTTGCAAATGATCCGGAGCGGGGTATCGCCCGCGCAACGGAAGCTGCGTAATTTTTCGGGTGTGAATACATGGTTGAAGCATATACTGTTGCAGTCCCACACCCTGAAACGGTAGTGATCGTAGCCGGTGGGAATCCGTATGCGCTGCATTCCCGGTGTGAGCGCGGTTGCCACCAATACTTCGCCTCCACTGGTTACCAGGAGTTTTGATTGGGGACCGGGAACAATGCTCATGTCATCGACCATCGCCGAGTCACCGTACATCACCGTATCCCCATCCATGATCGTATAGCAGTCGGACTTGAAAAACACCTTGATGCACATGCTTCTTACAAAGTCCACATCGAAAGAGACGTAGCCGAAATCGGAAGGATGATGATTGCCGATGCGCACTACCTGCGGATGCAGGGTGGTGGTCGATTCGGCCGATATGGAAAACTCCATGGGAAGCGGATCATCAACCAGGTAGGCCAGTGGGGAGCCCTCCAGCGGGGTGGCCCATAACACATTTCCGGTGGAATCGGTAAGCAGGAATTCAGTGAGCCGGTAGGCGCCCACCTCCAGTTTCAGGCTGGTGGTTACAAAGGATTCACCAAAGGTGTAGAAAGCGACAGGTTCTTTGTCATAGACCAGTTCCCCGTTCTCATCCACGATACTCACCAGCGCTTGTGTCACGCGGTGGTGAGCGGGATCGACCGATTTAAGCCCGGTCTCTTCCAGGGTGTTCAGACCAAAACTGACAGTCCCGGTCTGTGGTTCGGTTTGTTCGTTACAGCCATGGAACAGGAGCAGTGCTCCCGCCACAAGCAATGCCGGTGCGAAATAGCGTATCTTTTTCATTTCAGCAAGGTTTTCACAGGTTATAATATAATATTTGACAGTAAGTTACAACTGTTTTCAGGCAAAGTCAAGTATTGGATCATGCAATGAAGCATCTCCGTATACGTTTAGGATGAAGAAGCGGTGGTAACCGTTGCGTGGATTGCTGGTTTTAATCCTCCTTCGCGTTCGCTCCGGCGGACGAGAAATTTGGTTTAATTACCATTTATTATTTATTTGGCTAGTTTTGCACCCCTATGGAGCTGATGCAACATTTTTCGGCATGGGAAATTGTTCTCTGGGCGATCTGCGCCCTGCTGGTGGGCATGTCCAAGGCAGGGATCAAGGGGGTCGGACTGGTGATTGTGCCGGTGATGGCCACCCTGTTCGGTGCGCGCCCCTCCACGGGAATTGTACTGCCCATGCTTATTACAGCGGATATCATGGCGGTGATCTACTACCGCCGCAGTGTACGCTGGGTCTATATCCGGAAACTGCTTCCCTGGGCACTGGCCGGTGTCCTGGGAGGAATGGTGGTGGGAGATCTCATCAATGAGGCCCAGTTCCGCATGCTGCTTGCAACGATCATTATTGCCATGCTGGTCCTGTTGATCTACAACGATGTACGAAAAAGGAAGAACATTCCGGATAACCTTGCATTTGCAGGGTTCATGGGATTGACAGGCGGTTTTACCACGATGGTGGGGAATGCGGCCGGACCGGTATTTTCCATATACCTGCTGGCCATGCGGTTGCCCAAGAATGTTTTTATCGGGACCGGGGCCTGGTTTTTCTTTATTATCAATCTGAGCAAGGTGCCCCTGCATGTGTTTGCCTGGGAGACGATCCATGCCCGCTCCCTGATGGTCGACCTGCTGGCCGTGCCGCTGATCGTGGTGGGCATGTTCGCGGGCATCAGGCTGGTTAAGCTTTTCCCCGATACGGTCTACCGGTATTTTGTGATTGTGATGACCCTGCTGGGGGCTGCCATCATGATCTTCTCCTGATTCAGCTCCACCGGGTTCCCAGGATGATCTCCAGGATCTCCCCGGCAGCATCGCCTTTCCCGTAGAGAGGCGGGAAATCGGCGGGCGGATGGGCCAGGTACCGGGCGGCGGCCTTCACGATCGCACGCTGATCGGCATCCACCAGGCATCCGTTCCCCGAATCAATGATCTCTTTCCACTCGGTCTCCTTGCGAAGCACCAGGAGTGGTTTTTTAAAGAACCATGCCTCTTTCTGCACCCCGCTGCTATCGGTGAGGATCAGCGAGGACTGTTGTTCCAGGGTGAGCATCTCCAGGTAGGAGACCGGTTCTTGTATCCTGATCAGCGGATCGTTTGCCAGCTGATCCAGGAACTGCCGGTCGCGTTGTTCCATGATATGCCGGGTTCGCGGATGAAGGGGCAGCACGACAGGTTGCCGGTGTTCGTGCGCCACCTGCCGGAGGGCCTCCAGGATGGCTGCAAGCCGTGAAGGCTGGTCGGTATTGACCGGACGGTGGATGGTCCCCAGGATGTACGTTCCGGGTGACAACCCGAAACGATCCAGCACCTCCCCCCGGGCCATCTCCGGCGAGGTGAAGAAAAGGGCATTGTCGTACATGACATCGCCCGTGTGGAAGATGCCGGGGTTGTCGATGTGGTAGGGTTCCGGGGAACCGCTCCTGAAGCCTTCGGCTGCCAGGTTTTCGATTCCCTGCACGGTGGGGGAGAAGAGCAGCGTGGAGACATGGTCGCACCCGATCCGGTTGATCTCCTCCGGCATCGTTTTATTGAACGACCGGAGTCCGGCCTCGATATGAAAAACCGGGAGATGATGTTTGGAGGCCACCATGGCTCCCGCCAGCGTGGAGTTGGTATCGCCGTAGAGCACCACCGCATCGGGCATTAGTTGCAGCATCACCTCCTCCATGGCAATCATCATTCGTCCCGTTTGCAAGCCGTGGCTTCCCGATCCGATCTCCAGGTTGACCGCAGGTTCGGGAATGCCCATCTCCTCGAAAAAGACCTGCGACATATTATGGTCGTAGTGCTGCCCGGTATGCACGATGGTTTCCTTCACGGTATCGGGATAGTGTTCCCTGATCCTGCGGCTGAGCGCTGCCGCTTTGATGAACTGGGGGCGGGCCCCGACGATGGTAAGGAGTTTCTTCATGGGCGGATCCTTAGGCGGTGTTATGCTGGGGGATAAAAATACGAAAAAGATTGCCGCTTCTTACCGGGTTCGCTTTTCGGCCCCGCATTTTCTGCTTTTCCCCAGTTCGAAGGGCACTTTGATACCGGCAGCCAGGTTCCATCCCGTTCCCCGGTAGGTGAGGTTCGAAACGGCCGGTTCCTCGTCCGGGGAGGTGCTCACATCGGTCCGTTCCACCTCGCTGACACCGTGGTTATAGGTCAGGTAGAGCGTGGCCACCAGCGGAAATTTGAGGGGAAGCCGGTACTCGGCTCCCAGACCCGCCTTCAGGAGTACACCCAGCCTGGTTCCCCTGAGCACTTCGTAGTCGAAGGGGACATCCTGCGATGTCCCGGAGAGGTCGGTATAGGTAAAGGAGCCAGCGGAGCTTTGGACGCTGGCCTGCGAGAAGTGGGTGAGAATTGATATGCCGGTAAACGGAACGACATGGAGGCGGTTTTTCCAGGCATCGTGGAAATAACGGACGCGGACCGGGAACTCCATGAAGAACGGGGTCCTGGTCCGGTGGTTGTAGTCGGTTTCGTGATCGTACATCAGGGTGAGATAGTGGCGTGACCGCTGGAAATAGACCCCCAGGTCAGCTCCCACCCGGCTGTTAAACCGGTATCCTGCATAGCCTCCAGTGTGCATGACCGCATACCCGAACAATCCGCGTCCGCTCATGGGGCGGGCTCCCACCGCGGCCTGGTTGGTCTGGAATCTTCTCCAGAGTCCGCCGAACTCCCCGCCGATGTAAATGGCCCTGTTCCGGGTAACCGTTTTCCCTGCTCCCCTCGATTGTTCGATGGAGGCGCGCATCCTTGCATCCCGGTTTTGCCAGATATTGGAGACCGGTACCTGGAGTCCGAGGGAGGTGTAAAACCGGCTGCCTTCGCCGGTATAGAAGGCTTCCCGCTGGTTCCCGTCTTCCCCGCTGTAGGTGATCCGGGTTTCATAGAGGGCTGAAAAACCGGCCTGGTGAGCAAACGAAAGTGCTACCAGCCAGTTGCTTTCAAAGCGGTAGTCGAACATCAGTCCCAACGTGAGGGCGTGAGCCAGGGAGGCCGGCTCCGGTATGACTTCTGCCGAGTAGGAGACCGTGCGTCCTCCCGGTATGGATACGACACTTGCATTTTCCGGGGTGCCCGTGTTACCCCGGACGAGTCCCAGCTGGTACCCTGCCGAGGGAGTGATGCCTATGGGGGTGGAGGAGGGCTGTATCCTGAAGCCGGCTTTCACCGGAACCAGGAAGGTGCGGTACACCGGCCAGGCAGGTTGAAGCAGCCGGTCGTCGTCCGGGTTCAGACCTGTTTGCGTTTCGCTGTAAAAGAGTCCGGTTTCCACGTACAGCTGGTTGAGAACCTCCTGCCGGAGGGACATTCCCCACATGGTACCCTTCAGGCGTGCACGCCTGAAATAGTTCCCGGGATCATCCACGCGAAGCAGGTCCCAGTCGGGACCCGCCTGGATGCCAAGGTAGGTTTTGTATTGCGCGTGCAGGGGAATAAGGGGGAATACAAGCAGTGCGATCCACAGAAAGCGTTTGTTCATAGCGGGGCTGTTGACATTTCGGGATTTATTTCGCAACGGATTGCGGGTATGTTTCCAGGGGGCAGCCCGACTTCTTAGAAAACCTTTTCCGGCAGCAGGTCCACCCCGTTCTCCTTTTCAAAGAACCGAAAATAGTAAAATAATTTATAATTCAGTTCCAACCCGTAATCGGTTCCCGGTCGGTAATCGATGTAGGTTTCATACAGTTCCCCGTAGACCATGGGGTGCATATGCCGGTAGTTCCACTCGGTGACATAGCGCCGGTTCCAGGTTTCGTAGTACGCCTGGGAATAGAACTCCATGGGTTTCTGGGTTAGCAGGAAGGTTTCATACCCGGGGTCCATGACGATCAGCTCATATTCCACCGAATCGCCATCCTGCCCGGTGGGTTCGAGCTGAAGGGTGTCCTGCTGGGCTGTTACCGCGGTTACTGAAGCGATCAATATGCTGAAAATGCAAATTATATTTTTCATAGCAGTATGGTTTTGGTTCCCCTGTATATTCATACGCACAGGAGGGTGAGATTGTTGTATGGTATGGTATATTTCGGATCAGGATACCGGGGGTGAAGAACCGTTTTTTCCCGGTGACACTGCGGTTCAGAAAGTAAGGGTAAAGATCGTCTCTTCCCCGGGTTTCGACTGGGCGGTGATGGTTCCCCCGTGCAGGCGCAGGATCTGCCTGGAAAGGCTCAGTCCGATCCCCGATCCGCTTCGCTTGGTGGTAAAAAACGGGATAAAGATCTTATCCAGCACCTCCTGCAGGATTCCCTGGCCATTGTCCATCACCTGGATGGTGGGTCTGCTGCGTTTATTGAAGAAGCCGCGCACGGTGATCTTTCCGTTCTCGATGCCTTCCAGCGCATGGATGGAGTTTTTGATCAGGTTGATCAGCACCTGGACGATCATCTGCTCGTCGATTTGCAGCTCGATGCTCGGGGGATCCACCGTGGTTACCAGTTCCACGTTGTTGGTCTCGGCCTCCCGTTTCATGAGGGTGTAGACATTTTCCACCAGCGCCTCCATCTTCACCTGGGCGAAGTTGGGGTTGGGGATCTTGGTCAGGTTCCGGTAGGTCTCCACGAAGTTCATCAGTCCGGTACTCCGCTTGTTGATTGTGTTGAGGGCCTGCTGGATCTCCTCCACGGTCTCCCGGTCCACCGGCGGTGCATCTTCGCTCCCGGTGTGTTGTTTCAGCATCAGCTCAATGGTGGAAGAGAGGCTGGAGATGGGGGCAATGGAGTTCATGATCTCGTGGGTGAGCACGCGGATCAGTTTCTGCCACGCTTCGGTCTCCTGTCCTTCCAGCACATTCTGGATGTTTTTCACCGTGGCCAGCAGGATGGTTTTATCCTTGATCTTAAACTCCGTGGCATAGATGGCCAGCTGCAGGATATCATCGTCATCCTGGACCTTCACCAGGAGGTTCTCCCCCGGTTTGATCTTCAGCAGGCGGTCGGCCAGTTCATCACTGAGCTCACGCAGCTTGTTGATGTTTTTCAGGACGTTGACCTGGAACAGCTTCTTGGCGGCGGGATTGATCATCTCCACGCGCCCGTCGCGCTGGTATGCGAGGATGCTTATGTCAATATTCTGAACGATATTCTGCAGGTAGTGGAAGTGTTCCTCGCGTTCCGAGCGGATCTGCTGGAAGTCATCCATCACATCGTTAAAGGCCTGGCTCAGCTCTTCGAACGAACTGCCGGCCTCTTTAATATGAAAACTCCGCGTAAATTCGGAGTAGCGGATGGACTCCAGGAAGCTTGCCAGTTCCCGGTTGGTACGGTCTACGTAGCGGATCAGCGACCATACCTGGTAGACCATCAGGGCCACGATCAGGATCGGGGTGAAGGTAAATGCGCTGTTCAGTGACAGGAAAAGGACCAGGCTGGTGGCCGTGAGCACCAGCACCCGGATGATTACATTGAGCCGGAATTGTTTATAGACCATGCTTTTCCATTCTTCTGTACAGGGAGGTACGTGTTAATCCCAGTTGCGAAGCAGCCTGGGTTACATTGCCCTGGTTTTGTTTCAGCACCTTCTCGATGATGGTCTTTTCGATATCATCCAGGTTATAGGAATCAAATTCAAGTCCGCCCGAACTTTTCCGGGTGGGGGTGAGGATAAAATCATCCGGTGTGAGTGTATTCCCTTCACACATGATCACAGCCCGCTCGATGGCGTGCTGCAGCTCGCGCACGTTGCCCGGCCAGGAATACTGGTTGAGTTTTTTCAGGGCTGCCGACTGGATATTCCGGATCGGTTTGCGGTATTTCTTGCTGTATATTTTTAAAAAATGGTCGGCCAGCAGCTGCACATCGCCGGTTCGCTCGCGCAGCGGCGGCAGGTGAACCTCCACGGTGTTGATCCGGTAGAGCAAATCCTGCCTGAAATTGCCCTCTGCCACCTCGCTGTGGATGTTGTTGTTGGTGGCACAGATCAGCCGCACATCGATGGGGATGGGTTTGGTGGCTCCCACGCGGATCACTTCCCGGCGTTCGATCACGGTAAGCAGCTTGGACTGGAGGGGGTAGGTGAGGTTCCCGATCTCGTCCAAAAAGAGCGTTCCGCCCGAAGCGATCTCGAACCGACCCTGCTTGGCTTTATGGGCATCGGTGAAGGCGCCTTTCTCATGGCCGAACAGCTCGCTCTCAAAGAGGGTCTCGGCAATGGATCCCAGGTCTACGCTGATAAAAACCTCCTCCTTTCTCAGGGAGTTCCGGTAGAGGGCACGGGCTACCAGCTCCTTGCCGGTCCCGTTCTCACCCAGGATCAGCACATTGGCATCGGTGGCGGAGACCTTCTTGATGGTGTTGAAAACCTCCTTCATCTCGGGGGATTGCCCGATAAACTCGGTGAAGGGCTGGTCCAGCACCGCGCTGATCTCCTGTTGTTTCATGCGCAGTGACCGGGTCTGGCGCCTTGACTGGCGCAGGTTGATAGCCGAGTTGATGGTGGCAAGGATCTTTTCGTTCTGCCAGGGCTTCAGCACAAAGTCGGTGGCACCGGCCTTGATCGCTTTCACCGCCTTTTCGGCATCCCCGTAGGCAGTGATAAAAACCACCACGGCATCGGGATCCAGCCCCAGGATCTGCTCCAGGGCGTCAAAGCCTTCCTGGCCGCTGATGGCATCCTTGGTAAAGTTCATGTCCAGCAGGATCACATCCCACTCCTCCTCCTTCATCAGTTGGGCTATCTCCCCGGGTCCGGTTCGGGTCTCGATCTTTTCCACGTGGGGCCGAAGCAGCAGTTTCAATGCAAAGAGAATGTCTTCATTGTCATCAATCGCCAGAACACGTCCGTTTTTATTTTCCATAGGTCGCTTTTTTTTCTCTGTCTTGATCTGCCAGGGAAGGGCGTTCCGCATACATGCTAACCGGTACTATTTCACCTGACGGGATACAGGTACGATGTATGCAAGCCGGTACCCTTCCAGGCAAAGGTAGTAAAAAGGTGTACGATAACGAACAGCCGGACCCCGCTACCGAACATTTTTTTAATTTTTTTTTCACATATTTAAATATTAATAGGTTGACAGTCAAAAAATTATTTTATTTGGCATAATAAATGCAAAATTGGTAAATAAAATCAAACTTGCAGATCATGAACGGAATGGATCGTAAAATCGAAAAAAAGAACACCTTTACCCGCAAGACCTTATGGTACATCATGGGAGGCGTGCTGGTGCTTGTGGTAGCCGGAACGATGATTTTCGGCGATAAGAGCTCCCGGTATAATATTGATGCCGACCGGCTGACGATCGAGACGGTAAAGCGTGATATCTTTCAAAACTACATCAATGTACAGGGGAATGTGGAACCGATCAAAACCATCTACCTGGATGCGGTCGAAGGGGGCCGCGTGGAGGAGATTTTGATCGAGGAGGGCAACATGCTGGAGCGTGGCGATGTGATCATTCGCCTGAGCAACAACAACCTGCTGCTGGAGATCACCAACAATGAAGCGCAGGTGGTACGGGCGATCAATGAGCTGCGGACCGCCCGGCTTTCGATGGACCAGACCAAGCTCGAGTACAAGCAGCAGATCATTGAGCTGTCCAAACAGGTGAAGCAGGAGAAGCGGGTGTTTGAGAATAACAAGAGACTCTTTGCCGAAAAGCATATCTCCCGCGAGGAGTTTGACCGGTCGGGGGAGGCGTATGAGGCTTCGAGGGCCAAGCTGGACCTGGTGCAGGAGAATTACCGGAACGATTCCACCTACCGGTCGATCCAGATCAACTCCCTGGAATCCTCGGTGAACAGCATGGAGAGGAGCATGCAGATCATCCGGAAGCGACTGGAGAACCTGAACATCAAAGCCCCGGTGAAGGGAGAGCTGGCCACGCTGAACCCGGAAGTGGGGCAGGTGATCAATTACGGCGACCGCATCGGGACGGTGAACATTCTTGATTCTTACAAGCTGAGGGTGGAGATTGATGAACATTATATTGCACGGATTGAAGAAGGGTTGTACGGGGATTGCGATTTTGCCAACCAATCCTACCGGGCTGAAATCGTGAAGATCTACCCGGAGGTCCAAAACGGACGCTTTGCCGTGGATATGGAGTTCACCGATACGGTGCCCGACCAGATCCGGATCGGTCAGGCCTCACGGATCCGCCTGCAGCTGGGTGAATCCAAGGAGGGGCTGTTGTTACCCAAGGGTGGGTTTTACAACAAGACCGGTGGTCAGTGGATCTTTGTGGTGGATCCCTCCGGTGAGTTGGCCGAGAAGAGGGAGATCTCCATCGGTCGTCAGAATCCCCGCTACTACGAGGTGCTGGACGGACTGGAAGAGGGGGAGCGGGTGGTGGTTTCCAGCTACCAGAATTTTGCCGGCCATGATAAACTGATCCTTAAATAATCATTGTAAAAGCCAATTCCATGCGAGCTATTGCCATCATACTCATTTTAACGGTTGTGCCTGTGGCCGGAATCCGCGCGCAGGAAGCAGAACCGTGGACTCTGCAGGAGTGCATTGCCTATGCAGTGGAAAACAATATTTCCCTGAAGCGCCAGGAACTCACCACGAGTTTGTCTGAGAAGGATTTACTCCAGAGCAAGTTAAGCCTGCTGCCCGACCTGGGGGCTGCCGTGGAGCATGACCTCGGATCGGGCCGTGTGCTGGACCGCGGAACCTATGAGTGGGTCAACACCGATGTGAGTCAGGGCGACCTGGGGCTGGGGAGTAACCTGACCCTCTTCCAGGGGCTGGCCGGTTTTCACCGGATCCGGCGTGCGCAGGCGCACCTGGAGATGCAGCGCTCGGAATATGAAATGGAGGAGGACCGGATCACCCTGCAGGTGATGACGGCCTACCTGGAGCTGCTGCGGAAAGAGGAGCTGTATGAGATTGCGGCGGAGAAAGTGAAGGTCACCCGGTTGCAGCTGGAGCGGATGGAGCAGCTGGTGGAGGTGGGGAACGCCTCCCGCGGGGAGCTGCTGGAGGTGAAGGCCCAGCACTCCACCGAAAAGTATAACATGACGGAAGCCAAAAACCAGCTGGATGTGGCGCGGCTTGCCCTTCGGCAGTGGATGAACCTGCCGCCCGGTGAACCGCTGCAGATCGAAATGACCGGTATGGAGGATCCGGAACTGATCGCCATCCCGGAGCTGGATTCGGTTTATCAGCGGGCTGTCAGGGAGATGCCGCAGATCGCCAGTGCCCGGCAATCGATTGACTACCATGAAAAGGACCTGGCGGTGGCGCGCGGGGAGATGACCCCCGAACTGTTTGCCCGGGGATTGTACTACTCCAACTACAGCGATAAGCTGCTCAACCCCCGGGAACCCGATCCGACGGTCAGGACCATGGATTATCCCCTGCACCAGCAGATCATTGATAACCAGTACAAGCAGGTGACGATCGGGGTGAACATCCCGATCTTTAACCGGTGGGAGGGACGCACCCGGGTGAGTAAGGCGAAGATCAACCTGGAGGATGCATCGTACCGGCTCGAAGATGCCAAATTGAACATCCTCAAAGAGATCCAGCAGTACCATGCCGATGCCGAAGGGGCCCGCGATAAATACCTGGCTGCCCGGGAATCGGTGGCCAATAACGAGGAGGCTTTCCGGTACATGGAGGAGAAGTTCAGGGTGGGTATGGCCACGGCCCTTGAACTGGAGGAGGCCCGGAACAAGCTGTTTTCTTCGCGTTCAGACCTGATCACCTCCCGGTACGTTTTTATTTTTTACACCCGGATCCTGGATTTTTACAGCGGCAACGAGTTGTTGCCGGTGCAATAAGGCAGCGGATCCGGCGGGGCCTTTCAGAAAACGAAAAGGTAATACCTCTCATCCTTTTTTAGTTGCCGTATGAGTTAGTTATAAAGGGCGCTGCCTCCGGGGAGACGCCCTTTTGTGTTCGCCGCATTTTTTTTACCCCTTTACGCGGTATAATCCCGGAATCTCTTAATTTTGTTTTTCAGCTCTAACCCTTACCCTTGATTTATGAAGCGTATCGTTGTCCTGTTGGTTCTTTTACTTCCCCTTGCTGCGTCCGCGCAGGTGGTCAATTTTGCAAAAACCCTGCCTGTCAGGGCTATCAGTGTGGGTGCAGCCCCGGTATACAACGCGGGGAATGTCTATTTTGACCAGGGCATGGGCTATTACATCCATGCCGGGTACGGAATCGATTACCAGGTGGATGTCAATTTCAAGTATACCCATTACCCCATGAGCAAGGATTACATCGGGGTGGACCTGCAATATCTTTTCCATGAAAGCCGTCAGACCTATTTTTCGGTTATCTCCGGTCTGCACCGGTGGGATGAGATCGGGTTTGACCTTACCGGTCTGTACACCTACATGGTTCGCTACTGGATCAATTTTTCGGCAGGACTCGATATTGACGTGGAATTCAACGAGGAGATCGATCGTCGTTTCTGGATCCCTGTCAATGTCGGATTCAATGCGGGAGAGTGGCTCTTCGTTTACCTGGAATACAACCTGCCGGCCAACGAGCAGGCGTGGGATATGGTTGCAGTGGGAGCAAACTTTATCATCCGGTAGGTGCCAGCACCTTTTCCAGTCCTACATAGGGTACTTCAAACCCCGGGAAACGAAACGTCTCCAGTTCCCGGTATCCCAGTTTTTCATAGAGCTTTCTCGCCGGTGTATTGACAGTGTATACATCCATATGGATGCTTTCAGCGTGTTGCCGGCTTGCCAGCTGTTCGGCCCAGGCCATGAATTGTTTTGCGTATCCTTTTCCACGGAACTGTGGATTCACGGCTAACCGGTGCACCACCAGAATGTTTGTGCCTGTTACCTCCCAGGAGAGTCCGTTATATTCCGGAGGTTCTTCGCGGTTCAGGGTAACGGCTGCCATAAGGGGTTCCCCGGACTCCATGATAAAGAGGCTCTCCTGCCGGATATCCTGCAGGAAGGTGGATTTACCGGGATAGGCGGGGTTCCAGTTATCGAGTCCTTCCCGGTTCATCTTTCGTGTGCATGCCCGGTAGAGGGATACCACCCGTTCCAGGTCAGTGGTTTTCGCTTTTCGGATTCGCGGCTTACCGGTGGGCATATACTTCCTCCCCGCCTGAAAATGTGTGAAGCACCCTGACGTGCGGGATGTCCCGTTCAGGAATGGTCATGATATCTTCCCCGGTCACCACGAAGTCGGCCAGTTTGCCCTCTTCCAGGCTTCCTTTCAGTCCCTCATCAAATGAAGCTTTCGCCGCCCAGCTGGTCATGGCTCGCAGGGCCTGTTCGCGCGACAGTGCCTCTTCTGCCATGAAGCCCCCTTCCGGGTAACCGGTAAGATCTTTGCGGGCCACCCCGGCATAGAAGCCGTAGAGCGGATTGATATTTTCCACCGGAAAATCGCTGCCGTTGGGAAGCCACCCGTTTTGCTCCAGCAGGGTTTTGTAGATATAGGCGCTCTTCAGTCGTGTTTCACCCAGCCGCTCTTCGGCCCAGTACATATCGGAGGTGGCGTGGGTTGTTTGTACCGAGGGCACCACGTTACAGGTTTTGAAAAGATCCACGTCCGCGGGATGGATCACCTGGGCGTGTTCAATGCGCCAGCGCCGGTTGTTGGGTCCGCCCAGGATATCGCCGTAAATTTTCAGCATGAGCCGGTTGGCCCCGTCGCCGATGCAGTGGGTTGCCACCTGGTACCCGTGGTCATAGGCGCGCCGGCAATGCTCCCGGAGCTCCTCTTCGGGGCTTACCAGGATGCCGCGGTTACCCGGATCATCGCTGTAGGGTTCAATGAGACGCGCTCCGCGGGATCCCAGGGCGCCGTCGGCATAGAGCTTAACCGTGTTTACGGTGAGGTGGGGATTGTGCAGCACCCCCTTTTCCACGAACGCCCGGTAGTTGCTTTCACTGGGATTGACCATGGCGTTGATGCGCATTTTAAGGGTTCCGGACTGCTGGAGGGAGTCGATCAACCGGATCGTTTCGGTATCGAGTCCGGCATCGGTTACCGAGGTGAGTCCCACGGCAAAGCAGTTTTCCTGGGCTTTCAGGAGCCCTGCGATCACCTCTTTCTTTCCCGGAGGTTCAATATGGCTGGCCACCCGGTCGATGGCGTTGTCCAGCAGGATGCCGATCATCTCCCCGTCGCGCAGCAGGATCTCCCCGCCCTCCACGTGCGTTCCTGCAGCCAGGCCTGCCACCTCCAGCGCCCTGGTATTGACCCACGCAGCGTGTCCGTCCACCCGTTTCAGCAGCACCGGGGTATCGGGAAAGTGGCGGTCCAGCATGGTCCGGTCGGGAAACACCGGCTCTTCCCAGTCGTTCTGGTCCCACCCGCGCCCGGTGATCCAGGCGGGATTTAGTTTTTCTGCAAACGCCCTGCACCGTTCGATGATCTCCTGCGGAGAGGTGGTGCCTGTGAGGTCCACCTCGTTGAGGGAGAGTCCGTACCCGGTGAAATGGGCATGCGGATCGTTCCACCCCGGGTAGATGAATTTCCCGGGCAGGGAGAGTGTGTCCTCCGCTTCATAGCTCTGCTCCAGTTCGGAGGCTTCGCCGGCGGCCACGATCCGTCCGTCTCGTACTACCATGCCATCGGTGGTGGTAAAGGCTGAATCCACCGTGTATATGGTGGCGTCTTTTACCAGGAGATCCACCTTCTCCTTTTTCGTTCCGCATCCGGTCATGAATATCGCTGTTAAAAGAATGAGTATTCGGTTCATGGGGGCAATTTTCCATAAAAATACGCTTTTATACCGAAATGAAAAAAGGAGAGCGGGACCGGATAGAGGTCTGGATGCTCCCCCAACTGCGGGCAGTGAGACCGGCCGGGGAATGATGAGGAAAGACCGCCCGGGGAATTCGAGGTGAGCAGAAGACAGGGAGCGAGGCGTGGAGAATCCCTGTGCCGGATAGCACTCCATTGAGAACCAATGACGGATTTTCATATGCCTTTATCATAATTTTACCCATCTTTGCGTTATGTATAGCGTGCAGGGTTTCATCCTGCGTTTACAGACGGATTGAATGAATGAACTGGAAGAATAGTTATATCACCGGGTTGCTCCTGTTAATGGCGGTGCTGGTCTATACCTGCCGGCCGGAACGCACCTACAGGGATGAATCCGATACCAAGCTGGTCTTTACCACCGACACGGTCTATTTCGATACGGTCTTTACCACGGTGGGGACGGTCACCCGTTCGTTCCGGGTAAAAAATCCGTACGACCGGTTTATAAAGATCGAGGATATTGTCCTGGCAGGCGGGGAGCGTTCGGTATTCCGGGTGAATGTGGACGGACAACCGGGAACGCAGTTCCGTAACTACGAGATTGCCCCCGGCGACAGCATGTACGTGTTCGTGGAGGCGACCCTCGATCCCAACAACGATCCCAACATCCTGCGGGTGCAGGATTCGGTGGTTTTTCTCACCAACGGCAATACGCAGGACGTGGACCTGGTGGCCTGGGGGCAGGATGTCCATATGAAAAGGGGTGAGGTGATCGAAGAGCCCACCACGTGGACGGCCGACAAGCCCTACCTGGTGATTGACAGCCTGGTAGTGGATTCACTCCAGCGGCTGACCATTGAGGAGGGGGCCACCCTCTACATGCACAGCAATGCGTTTATCAAGGTGGAGGGTACCCTGGAGATCGCGGGGAGTCTGGATGCCCCGGTGGAGATACGGGGTGACCGGCTGGAGATGATGTACGACGATATTCCGGGGCAGTGGGGGTTCATCTATTTTGCCCCCGGCAGCGAGTCCAACCGCATCGAGCATGCCCGGATCGTAAACGGTGTGATTGGCCTGTGGGCTGATTCGCTGGTGGTCTCTTCCCCCGATCCGGTGCTGAGCATTGCAAACACCGAGATCAACCAGATGAGTTACGACGGTATCCTGGCCCGCGGCACCTCGGTGGAGGCCCATAACCTGGTGGTGGGGGACTGCGGCAACAGCTGCATGGAGTTGCTCTATGAAGGATCCTACGAGTTCACCCACTGCACCTTTGCCAACTTCTGGCGGCAGGGCTTCTCATCCCGGCGCGCCCCTGCGCTGTTGATAGCCAACTATTTTGTATACGAGGATGCCAGCGGCATCGAGCAGGTTGAGGTTCGCGATATTACCAACGCGTCGTTCCGCAACTGCATCATTTACGGCGACCGGCTTCACGAGCTGGATGTTTTACGCCACCCCGACGGGGAGCTGAACTATTCGTTTGCCCATTGCCTGACGCGCATCGACCAGGATGAGCTGCCCTATGCCACCGATCCCAACTTCGACTTCATTGTCAATAACGTGGATCCCCTTTTTGATTCCCTGCGTGTATCCTACGAGCTGGATACGCTCTCTCCCGCCCTGGACCAGGGACTGCTGGAGGCGGCCGTGGAGTTCCCTTTCGACAAGAAGGGCGACAGCCGGCTCGATGACGGGGAACCCGACCTGGGGGCATTTGAACGAATCGAAGAGTAGACGCTGATATTTCCCGTTTTATCCCATAAACAGGTAGAAGTTTCACCTGTGCACACGGCGGATTTTAAGGATCTCCGGGTGCATGCAATGGGTTCCCGCTGATGCGAAAAACCTGTATATTGATGATCCTGGGGATGCTGGTGTTTATTCCGGGAACACAACTGGTTTCACCCGGACCGGGAACCTTCCGGCAGGGCAGTCGAACATCTTCCCTGTTGTTTTATAACGTGGAGAATCTTTTTCACCCCTCTGACGACGATTCGCCCGGCGATGATGCGTTTACACCGGGCGGTCTTCGTCACTGGACCTACGGGCGGTATCGCCGCAAGGTCACGGCCGTGGCGCGTGTGATCCATGCGGCCGGCGGGTGGGATCCGCCCCACCTGGTGGGACTGGCGGAGGTGGAGAACCGGCACGTGCTGGAGGACCTGGTCCGTCACCCGGTCCTGCTTCCCTACGACTACGGGATTGCCCATGCCGAGAGTCCGGATCACCGCGGCATCGATGTGGCCCTGCTCTACCGCAGGCCCCAGGTGCAAATCCTGCAGCAGCTGCCCCTGGAAGTTCGTGTTCCCGGCAGGGAGGGCGGTACCCGGGATATTCTGCGGGCGACCCTGGCGGTGCGCGAGGATACCCTGGAGGTGTTCCTGAATCACTGGATCTCCAAATACGGCGGCGTACTGGAGACCGAGCCCGGGAGGATTTACCAGGCGCGGTTGTTGCGTGATAGCATCGAGGCGGTATGCAGCCGTTTTCCCGGCCGGCTGGTGCTGGCGGCGGGGGATTTCAACGACGTGGCAGAGTCACGGAGCATGATCCGGCTCACGGAGGGTGGCCGGGTACGTTTGTGGCCGGTGGCCCCGGACAGGGGGAGTTACAAATACAGGGGTCGCTGGCAGTCCATCGACCATGTGCTGGTGGCGGGGGATACTGCCGGATTGAGAGGGACCCTTACGGTGGTGGAATTTCCCTTTTTACTGGAGCGCGATGAAAAATACGGGGGACAGAAGCCATTCCGGAGCTATGCAGGGTACCGGTTTAACGGCGGAACCAGCGATCACCTTCCCCTGCTGTTCCGCTTCACTCTCCCGAAGCGGTGAGCGGATGCACCACCTCGAGTCCGAGCTCCTTCCCCTTTTCAACCATCAGGTGATAGGCCTCTTGAAAGTCGTTGGAGATCTCCCCCTCCAGGATTGCTTCCTTGATGACCGATTTGATGATCCCGATCTCGCGCCCGGGCGGGATCCCGAATGCCTTCTGGATATCGTTGCCCGTTACCGGGGGCTGGAAATTACGCACGTGGTCTTTCTCCTCGATCTCCACCAGTTTCTTTCGCACGATCTCAAAATTCTTCAGGTGGCGTTTCACGGTGCGCTCATTCTTGGAGGTGATATCGGCTTCGCACAGCAGCATCAGGTCATCGATCTCGTCACCCGCATCGAACAGGAGCCTGCGCACCGCCGAGTCGGTCACCCCATCCTGCGAGAGTCCGATGGGCCGCAGGTGCAGGCGAACCAGCTTGCGCACGTATTTCATCTTTTCGTTCATGGGGAGTTTCATGCGCCGGAAGATTCCGGGGATCATCTTGTACCCGATGTAGTCGTGGGCGTGAAAGGTCCATCCCACGCCCTCCTCGAACTTCTTTGTGGCCGGTTTGGCCACATCATGCAGCAGGGCGGCCCAGCGCAGCCACAGGTTGCCATCCTGTGCAGCCACATTGTCGACTACCTCCAGGGTATGCTGGAGGTTGTCCTTGTGATGGAACCCGTCTCGTTTTTCCACCCCTTTCATGGCTTCGATCTCCGGCATGATGATCGCCAGGAGTCCGGATTCATCCAGCAACCGGAACCCGTCTCCCGGGCGGTCTGTCATCATGATCTTATTGATCTCCCCGGTGATCCGCTCCTGGGAGACGATTTGGATGCGCTCCCGCATGGATTGTATGGCCTCAAACGTGCCGGGTTCGATGCGGAAGCCGAGTCGTGCGGCAAACCGGATTCCGCGCAGCATCCTCAGCGGGTCGTCGCTGAAGGTTTTGACGGGATCCAGGGGGGTGCGCATGATCTTATTTTCCAGGTCCTTCAATCCGTCAAAGGGATCCACCAGCGTCCCGTAGTCCTGTTGATGGAGCGAGATTGCCAGGGCGTTGATCGTAAAATCACGCCGCCGCTGGTCATCTTCCAGTGATCCGTTCTCCACGATGGGTTTCCGCGAGGAGCTGCGGTACGACTCTTTCCGGGCGCCGACGAATTCGATCTCGGCATCCTTCCATTTCACCATGGCGGTGCCGAAGTTTTTAAAGACGCTCAGGGAAGCTCCCTTTCCAAGGTTGCGCCGGACCGCCCCTGCCAGGTCGATCCCGCTGCCGGTTACCACGATATCGATATCGGTCACCCCGGCCGTGGATCCGCCCAGGAGGAGGTCCCTGACGAAACCGCCGATCACATACGCCTGTTGGCCGTTCCGGGTAACCAGCTCCGAAACGATGCCAAACACGGGATGGGTGAGGTATGACCGATAGTTCTCCATTGCGGTACAAAAATACAAACTTTTGCTCCATCCGGAAATTTCGTATATTTGCAGTGCAAAACCTTCTCTAAGGGGGGTGCCTTAATAAAACGGGCTGAGATTATACCCTTAGAACCTGGACCGGGTAATGCCGGCGTAGGGAAAAGAACGTTGCCTGATGTGTAAATCTTAAAAAACGGAATTATGAAGAGACAAGCTCTGACCGGGCTTGTGTGGCTTGTCATGGCCATGCAGGCTTCGGCGCAATTTACGGTCTCTGGTACGATTGTCGATCAAAGCGGCGATCCCCTCCAGGGAGCCGGGGCCGTGATCAGTGAATTGAACAGAGGAGGTACCACCGATGAAGACGGGGTATTCTCTATCGGGGATGTACCCCGGGGGACGTACAACCTGGTCGTCTCCTTTATCGGGTATGAAACCAGGACCCGGACCATTGAAGTGACCGGAGACAGGGAGCTCGGTGAACTCACCCTGGTGCAGCGATCCTTCCTGGGGGAAGAGGTGATCGTGCGTGCTTACCGGGCGGGCGAGGAGACCCCGGTGGCTTACACCAACGTGGACGAAGCCGAGTTGGAGACGCGGGATTTCGGACAGGATGTTCCGGCCCTGCTATCATCGACCCCTTCGGTGGTGACCACTTCGGACGCAGGGCACGGGATCGGCTATTCGTCGATGCGCATACGCGGAACGGATGCCAACCGGATCAACGTGACCATCAACGGAATTCCCCTGAATGATGCGGAGACCCATGCTGTATTCTGGGTGGATCTGCCCGATTTTGTCAATTCGGTGGACAATATCCAGGTGCAGCGCGGGGTGGGAACATCCACCAACGGTGCTGCTGCGTTCGGGGGGACGGTGAATTTCCAGACCCGCACCCTGGAGAAAGAACCCTATGCCACCTATGACGGGACGGCGGGATCGTTCAACACTTTCCGGAACTCGGTTGCAGCGGGGACCGGACTGATCAACGACCGCTTCGCGGTGGATCTGCGGTTGTCCGATATGCATTCAGATGGCTATATCGATCGCTCATGGACCGATATGGAGTCATATTATGTCTCGGCGGGCTATTTCGGGGAGTCCACGACT
>CAYZMH010000018.1:0-33612 GCA_964479445.1 uncultured Bacteroidaceae bacterium
CCAGTACCGGATGTGTTGCCAGATGGGCCGCTGGTCGGCTACAAAACCGGTGAGTGTGGGTTGATTGTTCCGGTCGGCCTCCAGGAGTTCGCGGGCAATTCTTTTCATGGGCACTCCCCTGGATCCGTACCGTTCCCGCATGCGCAACAGGGCTTTGTCGAAATAGGGATTGTGAAGTGGTTTATAGATGGCCAGCACCTGGTGCCGGAACGTACGGGAGAGACCAATGGACCATTCCCAGTTGTTGTAGTGCCCGATCACGAAGATCACGTGCTTTCCCCGGTCATAGAACCGGTCGGCGATTTCGGGATTGGTAAACCGGAACATCCGGTCGAGTTTACGCGCGGGCAGGTAATGGGAGATGGCCGATTCCAGGAAGAGGTCGCAGAAATGGTGATAGAAGGAGCGAAGCGTTCTTTTGATTTTGGGTTCCGTGTATTCGGGGAAAGCGTTACGAAGATTTTTCGTTGCCAGCTTTTTGCGGTAGCCGATGATGTGGTAGATCCAGAGGTAGAGGAAATCGGAGATGCCATAAAGCAGGGGTCTGGGGAGGATGGAGAGGATCCTGAAAACGGCAAGACTCAGAATATAGGCAATATATTTCATTCGTTTAAATTCTTAAAACCGGGAAAACAGATGCATTAAAAATTTGAGAACGAACTGAACCGGGATGCTTCCGCATAAACTTATTTTAATCATTTCCGGTTGTAAAAATTTATGATTAAAAGCTTATGTTCGTTTCACAGGGTTCCCCGGCGATCCGGATAGTTTGGTTGATCATCCAAGATCACTGATTCGCTCCAGTTTGTGCAGGTCCAGGATCCGGATTTTCCTCCCATCGATAGAGATCACCCCTTCCTGGGCAAATGTAGAGAGGGTGCGGATGGCGTTGGAGGTAGTCATGTTGGAGAGGTTGGCCACATCTTCACGGGAGAGGTAGATCTTAATGGTTTTACCATCGTCCTCGTACCCGTAGGTGTCCTTGAGAAATATCAACGATTCAGCCAGCCTGCCCCGGATGTGTTTCTGGGTCAGGGTAACCGTACGGTCGATGGAGAATCCCAGTTCGGATGCAAATGATTTGACGATGCTGATGCTCAGGTCGGCATTGCTTTTCATTACCCTGTAGAGGCTGTCCTTGTCGATAATACAGGCAACCGAATCCTCTATGGCTACGGCCGTGGCCGTGTGATTTTCCTCGGCAAAGAGGGCCCGGTATCCGATAAACCCAACGGGTTTGGCCATTCGCACAATCTGTTCTCTTCCGCCCACACCTTCTTTAAAGATCTTTACTTTTCCTTCCGAGAGACACATCAGTCCCACCGGTTTATCGCCCTCTTTGAAAATAATCTCTCCTTTTTTATAAAAGGCGCAGGTATAATTTTGTTTGAGATAATCTTTCTCTTTGGGAGTGAGTACAGCAAAGACAGATTTGGGATTATCAATGCAGTTGTCTGCATTATATGACCTTTCCTGCATACCGCTTTTTCCTGTTTTATTGTGTTGAATAACACACAAAAATAGAAATTTTTATCTATTCCTAATTCAAATTACTGATTTTTCATGGTATGACCCTGTCAGTGCTTCGCTGCAAGCGGTATCCGCCGTCCTCCGCCGAAGGCTTTCGAGGAGATCCGCAAAATAGGAGGTGTTTGGTACCTTTTGTATTCATTGACGTTGACCATGCGGATGATCTTCCGGACCAGGGATTCTTCAAATCCCTCTGATATAATTTCCCCCGGGGGCAGCTGTTTTTCGATGTACCGGTTCAGCACCTCATCGAGCAATTCGTAATCGGGAAGCGAGTCGGAGTCTTTCTGGTCAGGTCGTAACTCGGCTGACGGCGGCTTGGTGATGATGTTCCCCGGAATGACCTCTTCCTGCCGGTTGATGAACTGTGCCAGTTCATAGACATCGGTTTTATACACATCGCCCATGACCGACAATCCGCCGGCCATATCACCATAAAGGGTGCCATATCCCACAGCCGTTTCGCTTTTGTTGCTGGTATTTAGAAGGATATGACCCATTTTATTGGAAAGGGCCATGAGCAGGGTGCCCCGGATGCGGGACTGGATATTCTCTTCGGTGATATCTTCGGGCCGCTCGCCGAAGATTGGGTTAAGGGCGGAGCGGAACTCATCGAATATTTTCCGGATCGGGAGTATGGAATAGGACACCTCCAGGTTTTGGGACAGCAGTTCTGCATCCAGAACTGAATGTTCTGATGAATACTGGGAAGGCATCAGCAGGAAGTGCAGGTTTTTGGGTCCGAGCGCCCGTACAGCCAGGACTGCCACCACGGCCGAATCGATTCCCCCCGAGAGTCCGAGTGTTGCCTTTTGAAATCCCAGTTTGGCGAAGTAATCCCGGATTCCCAGGATGAGACCGTCATGGATCATACCGATCCGGCCGGGTACCGGATCATTGGCGATGGATGTGTAGTGTCTGACCTGTTCCAGGTCGAAGACGGCAAAATCCTCTTCAAAGAGTTTCATCTGGCTGAATATGCTCCCGTTTGCGCTTACTGCCAGGGATCCTCCTTCAAAAAGCAGTTCGGTATTACCGCCCACCTGGTTGGTCATAAACACGGGGATATGGTGTTTTCCGGCTTTATCGGTAAAGATGTTTCGTTTCACCTCCTGGCGGCTGTGGGAGAAGGGGGATGCCGCGATATTGATGATGGCATGTGGGTTCTCCTCCATGAGGATCTCCATGGGGTGTATGGTATAGAGCCGGCTCCTGGAGAAGGGATTTTCAACCGGCTGGTCATCCCAGAGGTCCTCGCAGATGGTAACTGCCAGTTTCACCCCGTTAAAATCGAGCGTCCCGAAGGTGTAGGAGGGTTCAAAATAGCGGTATTCATCGAAGATATCGTAGGTTGGCAGCAGTGCTTTCCGGAAGACCTGTTCCACTTTCCCGTTATGCAGGAAATAGGCAGTGTTGTAAAGGAGTTTCCCCTCGCTGTTGTGGTTAAATTCCGGTCCGCCCACAATCACCCCCATTTCCCGCGGAGCCTGGCGGGCAATCTCCTCAATGGCAAGGATGCAGCGCTCTACGAAATCTTTCCGCTCCAGCAAATCCAGCGGGGGATAACCGCAGATGGCCAGTTCGGAAAAGACCACCAGGCCGGCTCCCTCCTTGTGGGCTTTCCGGGTTTTTTCCAGGATCTTTGCCTGGTTCTGTTCGAAGTCTCCGACGGTAAAATTGATCTGTGCAAGGGCGATTTTCATGGGTAGGGGGTGAGATTAAAAGAGGATTCCAAGGTGGAGTCCCAGGGCGTTGACGTTAATATTAGCGGCATCGTTTTCGGTAATATCGGTGAACCCCGACGACCATTTGAGTCCGCCCACCAATGCAGTATTGCCTGCCAGCCTGTACTCCACCCCGGCTGTGGCATAATACCCCAGGTAGAAAGGCACGATATCTGATTTGATATTCTCTTTTTTCACTCCCAGGGCTTCGGAAGTTCCCCTGGATCTCAGGTTATACATCGGGTTCAGTCCGAGCTGGAAATAGAAGGTTGCATATCCCAGTTCCTCTGTTTTCAGTTTCAGTCCGAGCGGCAGGGCCAGGTATTGAAGGTTCATTTTGAGCGACTCTTCCCCGGGTATAACCAGGGAGTCGGTTCCGTCTGTAAAGACGGTCTCCTGCAGGTAGCGCATTTTTCCTCCCGAATTATTGAGGGAGAGTCCCAGCGAGAATGCGTAATTCTCCTGGAAGAAGAAATCGGCTTCCAGTCCGGTATTAAAATTGAACACAACACCGTCGGGCTCCAGTTCTGCTTCGTCGGAAGAGAACCAGGCCAGCTGGGGTTCACTGAAAGCGTTGATCCTGAGCGACTGGGCCAACAGTGTGGTGCCCGTGATCAAGAACAGGAGGAGAAGAAGCATTTTTTTCATATGGCAGGCTGTTTTTAGGGCAATGGTTTTTTACTATTTTTGATCGGTTGTACAAAGGTATGTATAATTCGATCAAAATATGAAACGTGTTTACATCGGGATCATTGCGGGTATCTCTTTATTGTTCCTGCTGGTTACGGGTTGTAACCGGAACAGGCTGGATGTGGATATTTCCGGTATGGAGCTTGAGCTGGATATTGCGCGGTTCGACCGGGAGCTGTTTACCATGGACCTGGATACGGTGAACCAGGCGGTGTCGTACTTTTATAACCAGTATGGTGATTTTTACGATGTATTCAATGTGCACGTGATCAATATTGGTCCGGCTTCCCAGAAACACTACGGTTCCTATCTCAGCATGTTCGTAAACGATCCCCAGAACAGGGAGGTTTACCGGGAGACCCAGCAGGTTTTTCCCACCATGGAACCATACGAAGAGGAGCTGGAGAAGGCTTTTAAACGGTATCTCCATCATTTTCCGGACTCTGCTGCGCCTTCGGTGGTAGCATTTGTGAGCCGGTTCAACCATAAGCTTTTCACGGTAAGCCGGACGATCGGGGTGGGGCTTGACCAGTACCTGGGGCGCGACAGCCGGTATTACGACCGGTTACGTACGCCTGAATACATGCAATACAACCAGTATCCCGGTAAGATTCCCACCGATGTGGCTCATGTGTGGGGTACGGCGCTTTTCCCGTATAACGACTCGCTGGATAACGTGCTCAGCCGGATGGTGTACCAGGGAATTCTTCTCTATTTCACCGAAGCATTGCTCCCTGATGCCCCTGATCATGTAAAGATCGGGTTCCGGCCGGAGCAGCTTGCCTGGTGTGAAGAGAATGAACAGCGCATGTGGGAGTACCTGGTTGAAAACGACCTGCTTTTTTCTTCCGATCCGCTGGATATCAAGAAGCTGACCGAAGATGCCCCGTATACTTACTATTTCAGCAGGGAGTCCCCCGGGAAGGCAGCTGTATGGATTGGCTGGCAGATTGTGCGAAAATATGCCCGGAGAAATCCCGGTCTGCCTGTTCGTGAAATTTTCACCGAGACCGATTACCAGGAGATCCTCCGGGAATCACGTTACAGTCCGTGACAGCTGGCTGATCAGTTCAGTATAAATCCGAGTCCGAACGAAGAGATGATATCGGGCCGCACCTGGTCCTCGTAGTAGGCGACGCCCGGACCGATACTCATGTTGATGTATCCCCGGTGCCCCAGGGTTTTCTGAAACCCGATGCAGGGTCCCATATTGTATTTGAGTTCGGGGAATTCCACGTGAAAGGGGAAACTGAGGTACGCCCCCGAGTAATTGTCAGTGCGCTTTCCTTTCAGCTTTCGGGTATCCAGGTTGAAATAGTACCTGGGTTCCAGGGTAACCTGGGGTGTGAAGATCACGCGGTAATCCTGGTAGACCGGATCGTAATAGTTGGATATCCCGGTCCAGAAACCGGCTACCATGGTGGTTTGTTCTGATAGTTTCGCTTCCAGGCTCACCTGGGGGAACAGGAGGCTCAGCCTGATGGTCAGGTCGGGCTGGATAACCTCCTGTTGGGATCTTTCCTGTGCTGTCATGGAGGTAGTGAATATTGCGATGACGAGCAGTGTGATGAAGGTTCGTTTCATGGGGTTATTATTTGTTGGTTTATATCATGCCCATTTCATTACAAATAATCTGCCAGAAGAAGGGTCTGACAGCCACAGATACGCATTAATCCGTGAACGACGGGAATCGGTCGGCCTATTGCCGGAAACCACCGGTAAAAAGCACACATGCTCGTGACTCTGCAGTTTTTCCGGCAGTCATGCAGGGGTGGGATCAGGGGAAGGGTCAAGCATCTTATTTATTCGAGGGTTACCGCTGATGCGGGTGGATGATGAGCTGCTGCTTTACCCCTGCTTCCCAGGTCAGGGGCAACCCCTCCAGTAGTTCTTTCCCCGGCAAGCGAACGGATTTTAGTCCGGTTCGTTTCACCGTATAGGAGTGTCCGGGATCTATGGGAAAGCTGCCTGGCAATTGCCATGCCGGTCCTTCCGGCAGTCGTTTGTTTCTGAGTGTATGAAAGACCAGGGTAAAGGAGTGCGTGGTGTTGCATTCGCCGGTTACCAGGAGCATGTTATTCTGTGTTGCCGCTGAAAATTTCATACCAGGATGCCAGGGGAAGGGCATGACCTGTGCCGTTCTTCCCAGTATGAACCAGCAGGAGAGCAGGGAGGTATACGCCCCGGGATTCCTGCCGGTATCTGAATGGGTATCGAGCAGGTTTTTCCAGTGACGGATCATGAGTTCCTCCGCCCGATCGTTTACCTGGTGGCTGTTCTTTGAGGCGGGACGGCCCAGGTAGTTTAGCAGGGTATCATTCTGTTCCACCCGGTGGATCACCCGGTGGATCCGGAGCAGTGAATCCAGGGTGGAAGTAAAGTTTTCACGGGAATCCAGCATTCCCGGTTGCATCAGGTTCAGGCGGTAAAAGCCTTCATGGATCATCATCATGCGGGAGGATGCTTCTTCCTGCAGTGCCTCTGTTTCTTTATTGTCGTGGCAGGCAGGCACCAGGACCACGATAATGATAAGAGCTATTGGTATTCCGGATTTCATGGCTATTCCAGTTTTTCACCGCAATATTTACAATAACGGGCACCGGGAGCGGGCTCAGCGTGGTTGCATTGTTTACATCGTTTGACGCCGGAACCGGGTTTCTCACGGAAAACCCTTCCGATCTCCACGGAGATAATCCCGGTGGGTACGGCAATGATGGAGTAGCCCGTAAGCATAGCTACGGCAGCGATCAGCTTTCCCAGTGTAGTGACCGGGGCAATGTCGCCGTAACCAACGGTTGTAATGGTCACTATGGCCCAATAGATGCTCTGGGGGATGGAGGTGAATCCGCTCTCTTGCCCTTCCACCATATACATAAAAGTACCCAGAAGCAGGACAAGGGTCAGGACTACCCCGAAAAAGATGGTGATTTTATAAAAACTGTTTTTCAACGCCTTCATCAGGTAGTTTGCTTCGATCACATACCGGGTGAGTTTAAGGATTCTGAACATACGCAGAAGCCTGAAAGCCCGGATGGTAAGCAGGAAGGTAGCCTGGTCGAAGAAGAGCCCCAGGTAGGTTGGCAGAATCGCCAGCAGGTCAATGATACCCAGGAAGCTGACCATGTACCGCAGGGGCTTGGGGTGGCTGTAGATCCGAAGCAGGTACTCCAGGGTAAAGATGAGGGTGAAGATCCATTCCACGGTCACGAAGGTTTCAGGCACCCGGGTTCGGATGGGTTTAACCGACTCCAGGATAACCGCCATCACACTGAAAAGAATCATGAACAGCAGCACGACATCGAATAGCTTTCCCTGTGGGGTGTTGGTGTGAAAAATAACCTGGTATATGCGTTTTCTCCCGGTGTTCATGGTACGAATTTAAGGAATTGCCCGGAAAACCGTCTGATCCCCGCAGGATTTCCTCCCGGGGCACGCGGTGATCTTTCCCGGTTAAATGATCCCATATTAATTTGAATTTACTCGAAATATTTATAATTTGCCCATGAAATGGTTTGTACAGGGAGGTCGTTCTGTTCGCAGGAAGACCGTTACTGTATAATTATTAATTATTTATTATTCATCTAATCTATTAAACCTTTACATTATGGGAGCCGTACTTGTTATTCTTTACCTGGCGTTAGCGGTACTTTACATTGCCGCTTTCTGGAAAGTTTTCACTAAAGCCGGAAAACCCGGATGGGCTATTCTGATCCCCATTTATAACCTTATTGTTATGCTGGAGATCGCGGGAAAGCCCTGGTGGTGGATTCTTCTGATCATCTTTGTTCCGATTGCGAACATCGTGATGTCTATCTGGATGATCAATCTCATTTCCCTTAGCTATGGGAAAGGAACCGGGTTTACCCTTGGATTGCTTTTCCTTCCTTTTATTTTCTGGCCTATCCTTGGATTTGGAAGTGCCAAATACGAAGGACCTGCCGGAGCGCCGAAAGAATAGACTTGCAGAGGAAACGAGGTGAGAAGTGGACAGGAAACTGCCCACTTTTTTTATGGGTTGTGCGAAACCCTCAATCTTTTCTTGTGCGCAGCAGGGGGAGCAGTACCGGGACCTCTTTCTGGTAAGACTCGTAACGGGGCCTTGTAGTGAGGATCTTTTGTTCCATCCACGGTATGGATATAAAAAGGAACATGAGGAGCATGGAGACAGGTGCTGCGATGGTCCAGAGATGCCCCGTTCCGGATCCATATCCGAACATCCATATTCCAAACCAGAACATGATTTCGCCCAGGTAGTTGGGGTGCCTGCACCGGGCCCATAATCCGTGGGATATAATTTCCCCCCGGTCTGCTTTGAGCTGCCTGAATTTTCGCAGTTGTCCGTCCGCCACCAGTTCCATGGAAGTTCCTGAAATAGCCAGCAGGAAGCCGGCAATGAACCATGGATTCATATCCGTTGGCGATGCTTTCATGGCGTTGTAAACAGGGATCATGCAGAAGAAGACAATGAGGGTGGGGAAGAGGTGAATACCCCCGTAACTGACCAGCCAGTAAGCTCTCCTGAACCGCTGACGAAAATTACGGTACCTCCAGTCTTCATGGGTCATTCCGTCCCAGTCCAGGGCCCAGTTGGTGGTGAGCCGGATGCTCCACAGGAAAAGGGCGAGCAGGAGAAGCAACAGGGGTACGGTGGCCTCCGCCCCGGTCACATTGAACCAGTAAATAGCCATCAGGGGCGGGATGACGCTCCAGTAGGGATCATACAAGCTGGAGTTATTCAGGGCCATGCTGGCTGCAAAGACAATGGTTGTGGCGAGTATGTCAGCCATGAAGAGGTTCCATGGAGGTGATGCCGAAGAGCTTTTTTCAAGGAACAGCCATCCACCCAGGATAGACACGGCATAGGTTACCAGGACGATTAATAGTCCGGTTATTTTGTGAGGGTTTTTCATGGATCTGCAATGTGTCTCGAAAGATAGGAAAAAGTTGTCACACAACTGGCACAAAAAAGTGGTCGGTGCAGCACAAATTGGCCTCTCAGGCAGCAGGGGCGTGGAGAGAAAGGTGATAGTGTGAAGAATTGCAGGTCTGTACTCTCACAGCGGGTGGATCCGGTTATAAGCCAGCCATGCGATAAAGCACCGGTCTTCTCCGCCGGTTTAGGTTGCATAGCCGGATGATGAGTTTAAAAAAAAGCCACCTGGTTTATCCGGGTGGCTTTAAAGATTAGATTTTTATCCGGGAAGCTATTCCGGTGAAATAGCCTCAACCGGGCATACATCTGCGCATGCACCGCAATCGGTACAGAGTTCCGGATCGATGGTATAGATATCTCCTTCACTTATCGCTTCTACCGGGCATTCATCAATGCAAGTACCGCATGCTGTGCAGTCATCTGAAATTACATAAGCCATTACTTTAGTATTTTTTGTGTGAATCAATTTGGATATGCAAATGTAATTTCTTTTCCATGAAGTGGTACGGAACCGTACCCCATTGGATCTTTTTTAGAATCCGTTTAAATAATTGCAATCCCGGGCACAGCCGGTTACCTGAGGAATTGAACAGCCAGGTAAGACATGGCAGCGATCCCGGTTTTAAGGGCAGGTTCATAGGCCCTGAAGGTGGAGGTATGCAGGGCAGAGACATCTGTTTGTCCGGGTTCCCCTGTCCCGAAGCGGTAGAGCAGGGAGGGATAGGAGTGCGAATACCAGGCAAAATCCTCGGCGGTCATCCTGACATCCATATCCACCACCTTATCCTCACCGAGAAATTCCGAAGCGAAGGCGCGACCCTGCCGCGTGAGCTCCGGGTCGTTGAAGAGCACGGGGTATCCCTTTGCGATGGTGACCTCTGCGGAGCCGTTCATGCTCCCGGCGATCCCCTCCGAAATACGGGTGATCATCTGGTGAGCGCGGGACCGCCATGCTTCGTCCATGGTTCGGAAAGTTCCTTCCAGTTCGACATGATTGGGTATGACATTGACCGCCCCGTTGGCTGTTACTTTGCCAAATGAGATCACGGTCGGGATCTCCCTGGGGGCTTTGCGGTTGACCTCCTGTTGCAGGACGATCAGCAGTTGAGCGGCGATCAGCACGGGGTCGTTCACTTTCTCGGGGAGGGCCCCGTGGCCGCCTTTTCCGCGTATGGTAATATAGAGCTCATCGCTGGAGGCCATGTATTGTCCGGATTTAAACCCTACCCGGCCTGCTTCCATATCGGGGAGCACGTGCTGGGCAAGGATCACGTCGGGTTGTCTCTTTTTGAAAATGCCCTCTTCGAGCATCAGTTTGGCCCCCCCGGGTATTTTCTCTTCGGCAGGTTGAAAAATAAAAAGGACCGTTCCGCGTAAGCGATTCCTGGAGGAGTGCAGCAATTTAAGGACCCCCAGCATGCTGGCCATATGCATATCGTGCCCGCATGCGTGCATGATGCCCGGATTCGCCGAGGAAAATTCCAGTCCGGTCTCCTCCCAAATGGGAAGCGCGTCCATATCGGTACGCAGGGCGATGGTTTTGCCGGGCCCACCTTCCCCTTCAACGGTGGCTACGAATCCGTGGTTTACATAAGGGTATTCATATGATACACCCCACTTATCCAGCAGGTTCCGGATGAATGCCGAGGTCTCTTTCTCTTCGAAAGAGAGTTCGGGGTGCTGGTGGAGGTGCCTGCGAATCTCAACCACCTGGAGGTAGATGGCTTCCGTTTCTTCCCTGATGATCTTTTTCCATTCCATGATCAGAAATCCAAGCTTAGTGAAAAATAGAATACTCGTGGTTGCACCTGCATGTTTTCGATTCCCCAGGCCCAGTCGAGGCGCACGAAATAGCCGAACACCCGGCTCCGCAATCCTACCCCGTAGCCGGCAATGATGGGTGACCGGTTGGAGTTGATGGTCACTTTGATAGGGTAGTTCTCCACCACCTCGGTGTCCCAGGCATTTTTACCGGTATAGGGGTGCAGTCCGGTCCAGGCTGATCCCACATCGGCAAACCCGACAACCTGGAAGTTGTTCAGGAAGCTGGAGCTGAGCGGGTGATTGGCAAAATACCGGATCACGGGCCACCTGATCTCGCTGTTGATGAGGGCAAAATTATTACCATTCCGGATGTTTTGCGAGAATCCCCTCATGTTGGTGGCGATAGCCTGGTAGGCGTAGTTCCTGGAATAATCGATATCCACGTCCTGGTTGAAGGTAGGGAACTGGTTGGGGAAAAAGTTGGTCCAGTTATCCACTCCGCCCAGGTAGTAGATAAGCGGACTCCTGCCGAAAGAGGTGCTTCCCGCGAAGCGGTTTGCCCAGATGAGGGTTCGGTGAATTTTGGTGTAGTGCCGGAAATCGGCTCCCAGTACGTAGAGATCCGACTGCTCGGCGTTGATCTGTTTGTAGGCTTCACCAAAGACTTTGAACCGGGTGCCGCTGTAGAGGTTGGTGCCCAGGTAGCGGGTGTTGTCAAAAATCAGTTCCAGTTTGAGTCCGCCCCACACCTTGACGCGGTTTTCCTCGGTAAGATTGGACAGGTCGGTGGAAAGAAATACCGAGTTGTCGTGCCGGAAACTGGCGGTGCCTTTCAGGGCAAGGACCTGGCTGAAGGGGTATTTGAGCGAACCAAGCAATTCGTGGGTGTAGTTTTTGATCAGGGAGGTCTCCGACTGGCTTTTGAATACCTGGCGGTGAAAGATCAATTGCTGGTCGAGCCGGTTTTTCAGGTTTTCAAAACTGAGCAGGTATTCGTTGGAGTCGAAATCGGTGGCAAAACGCACGCCCCCGACCAGCCGGTAATCCTCAAAGAGATCATTTGCCCCCACTTTAAAGAGCAGGTTCAGTCCGGGATTATAATAGAAGGCCCCGCCGGTGAAGGCCTGGTAAGAGGCATTCAGGAAGCTGAAATCGACCTGGTTGACCAGTTCGTCGGGGTAGAACGCGGTGCGGTAGTCGATATACACGCGGGGCTGACTGGAAGCTGTATCCATAACCAGGTTGAGGTTTCTTTCCCTGAGCTGGTTGTTGTAATACTTCACCTTCTCCCGTTCGAAGATGTAGCGGTCGATATCGATCTCAAATTCCTGCAGCTGTATGGTGTCCCCGTCATAGATCAGCCGGTTGTCGGATATATCGTTCATCGAGATGACTTTGCGCTCGATGTGGTGAAGAGAATCTTCGGTCCGGAGCCGGTCGACGTGGCGGTTCCGGTACTCCGTATTTTCCAGTTTGCTGCCATGTGAGCGTGAGAAATCGGCCGGATAGGTATACATGTGATACCGGTCATCGTGGTATATAATCTCGGCTATATCGTTGGTCTCCGGATTGTAATCATGTTCAAGGATATTCCGGTTGTAGTTGGTCAGCGGATAGCTGTTAGCAAAATACCGGTAATGGATCGTAGTGTCGATATAGGCCACGGTGCTGTCATATTCAGCGAAGTACCGGTTGATGATCCCATTTTTGTCACTGAGGTACATAAACTGGTCGTCGCCTTTATAGAGGGGATCTTCGTGGTTGATATACCTGCCTTCGGAGATCTTGCGAAGTATGCTGCTCTTATTGGCATAGTCATACACATATACAGCGGTAGCTGTCGTGGTGTTATTTTCCGGCTCCACATCGGGCTGGTAGAGGGTATCGGAACGCCGGTTGGAAATGAAGGAGATCGATTCCATGCCGTTGATGAACCGGGGTTCAAAATCGTCGGCCAGGTCATCGGTGATTCGTTCGTTGGTGGAGGCTGCGATGTCGTGCACCCAGATGTCGGTCTGACCGTTCACCACGGCTGAAAATACGATCTTCCGCTTATCGGGTGAGAAATTCATACTCAGGATCTTTTCAAAAAAGAGGAGTCTGCGCGTGGTAAGATCGCCGGTGGTCAGGTTATAAAAGTTGATCCGCAGCAAGCCCTTCTCTTCCGTGACGTATCCCAGTATTTCGCTCGTTGGGTGCCAGCCCAGCACCGGGAAGGAGTAATCCTGTTCCTGGTCCAGTTTGTGTCCGCCTTTATCGATCTTATCCCGTTTGCCGGTTCGGGTATCACGGATCCAGATCTTATATTTGCCCATGTGGTTGGTGACATAGGCGATATGGCGGCCGTCCGGACTGATCCTGATGTTCTGGTAGACCCTGTCTTTCCGGGGTTTTTTCAGACGTTGGTGTTCGGGGGGTACTTCTCCCCGTTCCTCCGATACGGTGTACATCCCCAGGTAGTAGGCGGTCCAGTCCACCGATATATCTTTCAGTTTTTGTCCGAGTACATACTGGAAGCCTGCCTCGGCGCTTTTATTGACCCTGGTGATATAGAGGATCTGCGGAATAATAGCTGCCCCGTAAAGATCGGCGATATATTTCCAGAGGGAGTGGCCGGCATACACAGCGTCTTCATCGGTCAGCCGCACCAACCTTTCATACTTACCCGAGATGATCCCGTCCTTGACCCGGTTTTCCATTTGATAATTCCACGGGTTGGAGACAAATGAAACAAGACCCTCCAGGTACCAGTCGGGTAAATTGATGGTGGTCGTTGAGGTGATGTTGGCCCTTACCCCGGTACCATACATGAACTCATTGATCAACACCCTGGCAATGGCGGCCCTGATCTGCCGCTCCAGTTTCATATGGTCCCCTTCGAAATAGATGGCCACTTTGTTCTGCAGGATCCTGGTAGTGCCGCCCGTGTTGTACTGATCGTTTTTTGACTGAAGGCCGATATTGCTCTGTCTGAAATCAGACATTTTATTGTAGCAGATAAAGATCAGGCGCTGCTCAATCTCATAATCGAAGAAGCGCTCGATCAGGGGAAGCTCCTTCTCTACGAAATCGGCCACGTAGAGTGAAAGGTCTGTTCCGTTTTCATACGAATAGACGTCATACCGGTTGAACCGGTAGAATTTCCAGTATTCCGAGGTATACTGCACCCGGTTTTTACCAAACGACATTTGCATGCCGTTATAAAACTGACCCTGCACCGTAAGGGTTGATGCAAGGATCAGGGAAATCATCCACACCCGGTATTTCATTCCGTTCGCCATACTTTCTCAGTGGCTAAAATTAAACATTATTCATGAACCCCATGTTCAAATGTAGCATCCGATTTTTGAAGGTTGAAAGAATTGGAGGAAAATGCAACCTATTAGCGGATATTTACGTTATTTTTGTACGGATTGAAAATTCAGAGTTATGAGATATTTACTTACATATACCATGTTATTTGCCCTGGTGGTGTCTGGCTTTGCCCAGACAAAGGGGGCGAAGATATCGTTCGAAGAGACCCAGTATGCCTTCGGTAAGATCAAAGAGCAGGACGGGAAGGTGACGCACCGGTTTGAATTTGTCAACACCGGGGGGAGTCCGCTTATTATCCACAATGTAACGGCCACATGCGGTTGTACCGCCTCCGACTGGACACGACAGCCTGTAGCGCCGGGAGAATCGGGCTATGTGGATGCTACCTATAACCCGGCCGGAAGACCGGGCGCCTTCCGCAAATACGTGACGGTGATCTCCAATTCCAATCCGGGAAATGTCCGCCTCAGTTTTTCGGGTGAGGTGATTCCCAAACCCCGGAGTATCGAGGAGGTTTACCGCTATGGTATGGGTCCGTTGCGCCTGAAGTCCAACCACCTCTCCTTCGGCAATGTGAAGCATACCGCTACCAAGAAAGCACGGATCGAAGTGATCAATAATTCCGGTGAAGTGATTAACATGGGATTTCAGCGGGTTCCGGCCCATGTGGATATTCAATTTGTTCCCTCGACGCTGAAGCCCGGGGAGAAGGGAGAGGTTATCGCCAGTTTTGATGCAGCGTCCAAGAATGACTGGGGATTTGTCATTGACCGGGTCAACGTGGAAATAGGCGGGGAGTCGGCCCGGAATTACCGGCTGGTGATGAGCGCCAACATAGAAGAGGATTTTTCGGCTTATACGTCCAAAGAGCTTGCCAATGCACCGGTGCTCAAAGTGGATGATCCCGAGTTCCGGTTCGGCAAGTTGAAACAGGGTGAGAAGGTGGAACACAACTTTGTGCTGACCAACGAAGGGGAGTCTGATCTGATCATTCGGAAATTACGCGCCAGCTGCGGGTGCACCGCTGTGCAACCCGAGAAAAAAGTGATTGGTCCGGGTGAATCGGTTAAGATAAAAACCATCTTCAACTCTGCCGGGAAGGTGGGCAACCAGAATAAGACCATTACGATTATCACCAACGACCCACAGAAGAGCAAAAGAATCCTGTGGATCAAGGGGGAAGTGGTAAGGAAAAGCCGGCCGTAATGTTGTTCGATTCGGATCCGTGAATGGGTGCGGGTCTTTCTGTCATTAAATAATCCCTGCCTTTGCAGGAAACAGCTGCAATGTCAGATAAGAAATCCAGGAAAAGTACATTGAGTGTGACGGGTGGAGTGGATCAACCCTCTTCGGTAAACCGGAAGGCGATTGAAAAATTCCGGAAAGCACGCACCGGCCTGCCTTCTCCAGGCGAGTGGGTAGAGCGATTGAGGTCTGGTGACCGCTCATTGCTCAGTAAGGCCATAACGCTTGTTGAGAGTTCACTGGACGAACACCAGGCCGTTGCCCAGGAGTTGATCCGCCTCAGCCTGCCCTATGCCGGGAACTCCCTGCGCGTTGGCATCACCGGGGTTCCAGGGGCCGGTAAAAGCACCTTTATCGAGTCATTCGGAACCCACCTTACCGGGAAGAAGCACAGGCTGGCGGTTTTAGCCATTGATCCGAGCAGTTCGCGATCCAGCGGTAGTATCCTCGGGGACAAAACCCGCATGCCCGATTTGTCGTCCGACCCCCGGGCCTTCATACGGCCGTCTCCTTCCGGAGGTTCCCTGGGCGGAGTGGCCCGCAAAACCCGCGAATCGATCATCCTGTGTGAAGCAGCCGGGTACGATATCATCATCGTCGAGACTGTAGGGGTCGGACAATCGGAAACGGCAGTCCATTCCATGGTGGATTTCTTCCTGCTTCTGATGATCCCCGGTGCGGGTGATGAATTGCAGGGAATGAAACGCGGTATTATGGAGATGGCTGATGCCATTGCGATTAACAAGGCTGACGGGGACAATATCGATGCCGCAAACCGGGCCCGCTCTGAATTTGCCAATGCCCTGCACCTATTTCCCCTGCCCCTTTCGGGCTGGCCACCCAGGGTCAAAACCTGTTCTTCAGTGGAAGGAGTGGGTATCCGGGAGATATGGAAATTGATTCTTGATTACAAAAGGCACAGCACGGGGAACGGTTTCTTCAAACAACGAAGAGCCAATCAGGCAACCTACTGGATGCATGAGACGATACGTGAACGGATTCAACAGCGCTTCTTTTCGCAGCCTGGAGTTTCCGGTCAGATCAGCGAACTTGAGAAGGCCGTCCTCCGGGATGAACTGAGCTCTTTCCAGGCAGCTGCGCAGTTGCTGGAACGCTTCTTCCCAGGTAAAAAATAGGAATCATTTTTCGATTCCGTGTACCACAGCATTAGAAAAGTTTGTATTATTGTGATTCAAATTTCTACATATTGATATATGAAAAAAATTGCGATTGTTTTATTAGCTATGCTGATAGCGGGCTGTTCTTCGGAACCGGATTATACACTGAAGATCGAGATGCCTGAACTGGGCGATAGATATATGACCCTTAACAAGAGAGTTTCGGGGGAGTGGGAGACCCTGGACAGCGTTACCCTGAGTGCAGAAGGGAAGGGCGAATTCACAGGATCTGTGGAGGTGCCGGAGATGATGTACCTTTCGGTGGAAGGTTACCAGGGGATGTTTCCGGTATTTATCGACAATCATGATTATACGATTACCGGAACGGTGGAGGACCTGAAGGTGCAGGCAGACGCAGGTGCCCAGGAAGAGTATAATCAGTACAGAGAACAGATCAAAGCATATACTGTGAAGCAGGACAGCCTGCGTGCGGAATTGGGTAATGCACAAAGAGCGGGAGATACGGTTTTACTGCAGTCTTTGATTGAGGAGTATTATGAAGTTGACAGCGAGAAGGGCGTGTATGACTCCTCCTATATTGCAGATAATCCGTCATCCGTTGTCTCTCTTTACCTGCTCCGGCAGTCCTATCATTCCTACTCTATGGAAACCCTGCGGAAACTGTTGGATGCCGTGGATGAGACCATGCACAGCAGCACCTATTTCACCGAACTGGACGAGCATGTGAGTCGAATGGAGCGTGTGCAGGTGGGTTCATCGTATGTGGATTTTGCACTGCCCACCCCGGAGGGTGAAATGTTGCAGCTCTCGGAGCTGGTAGGCGAGGGGCCGTTGCTCATCGATTTCTGGGCGGCATGGTGTAATCCGTGCCGGAGGGCCAATCCCCATGTGGTTGCGATCTACCAGGATTTCAGTGATAAGGGATTCGATATCCTGGGTGTATCGCTGGATAATAACCGGGAAGACTGGCTGAAAGCGATTGAGGCGGATAATCTTACCTGGCATCATGTCTCCGACCTGGAGGGATGGCAGAGCAAGGCGGCCGGACTCTATGCGGTGAGTTCCATTCCGCATACTGTATTGCTGAATAAAGAAGGGACGATTGTTGCCAGGAACCTATCCAAAGAGGAACTGAGGGAGAAGCTGTCTGAGATGCTGTAGAAGATCGTTATTCCTTGTACTTATTTTTGAAATACTCGTAGGTAGCTATCTGGGAGCGTATTTGCGTTTTTTTGTTGCGGACCCTGACATTTTCCAGCTTTTCATTGATCTGTGAGGCTTTCACGCTGTCTTTTAACTGAATTTCAAGGATATCCCGGATTTCCTGTTTTAAATCGGGATCGTAGATCGGGAAGTTGCATTCGATCCGGCGGTAGAGGTTTCGTTTCATCCAGTCGGCAGATCCCAGGTAGGTATTGTTATCCCCGTTGTTGTGGAAAACAAAAACCCTGGCATGTTCCAGGAACCGGTCGACAATGCGGATCACCCGGATATTTTTGCTGTAGGGTTGATTGGGTATCAGGATACAGATCCCCCGCACGATCAGATCAATCTTCACCCCGGCTTCGCTGGCCTCGTACAGTTTACTTACCAGGTACGGATCCTGGAGTCCGTTCATCTTCAGGATTATGTGGCCTTTCTTTCCCCTTTTTACATGTTTGATCTCCTGCCGGATCAGGTTTTCAAAGGTGTGGACCATGTTGAAACCCGGCACGAGTATGTGCTTGAAAGAGCACTTGAAGTTTTGATCTTCCAGGTACTTATAGAGGTGCTTCACCTCTTTAACGATCCCTTTGTGGGAAGTAAAGAGTCCGTGATCACCATAAAGCCTTGCCGTTTTCTCGTTGAAATTCCCGGTGCCCAGGTATACCTGGTCTCCCGGCTTACTCCCTTTTTTTCGGATGATCAGGGCCAGCTTGGCGTGAACTTTCAGTTTCGGAATGCTGTAGATGATCTGGATTCCGGCTTTGGTCATGTCGCTGGCCCACTGCAGGTTGGCCTCTTCATCGAACCGGGCTTTCAGTTCCACGAAAACGGTAACCTTTTTGCCGTTTTCTGCGGCCTGGATCAGGGTATTGACCACCGAGGAGTGGTCGGCTACCCGGTACTGTGTGGCCTTGATCTCTGTAACGGTGGGATCTTTGGCTGCTTCTGTAAGATACTGCAGCAGATAGTCATACTTCTGGTAGGGAACGCTTAGCAGGATATCCCTTTTTCGGATGATCTCGGCGATCGGATCCACGCTATCCTCGATAAACGGGAGGCTCAGGGGAGGGAGCTTTTCAATCTCCAGGCGTGGAGCGTAGGGGTTGGGGAAGCTGAAGAAATCCCTGAAATTGTGACGGCTGCCCCCTTTCACCAGGACATCTTTCTGCAGGAAGAACGATTCGATCAGGTAGTTCAGCAGGTTATCCGGCATGGCACGATCGTACTGGAACCGGTTGGGTTTGCCCAGGGAGCGGTGTTTGCGAAGGTGTTCGATCACTTCGATGAGATCTTCTCCTTCATAATCATCGTATTCCAGGTCTGCATCCCGCGTAAGCTTGATGGAGTAGTAGTTGCGAACTTCATACCCCGGGAATATGGCATCCACGTGGCGCATGATCACATCCTCCAGGAACATGATATAGTGCTGTTTATTCTCGGAAGGAAGGATAATGAATCGCGATACATTATGGTCGATGGGTAACTTGATCAGTCCGTACTGGTCCCGTTTACGTTTGGCGATCTTTTTGCGGGCATCCCTGGTGACCATCTCCAGGGCGATATACACGTTCCCTGTTTTTAAAAAGGGCCGTACCCTTCGTTTTACCAGCAATACCGGCTGGATGTAGGTAAGGATCTCGGAGAAGAACACCTCCCTGACATAGTTCTCATGACTCTCGGAGAGGGCGGCATTGGGTTCCAGGAGGAAGATGTTGTTCTTCCTTAATTCCGGTACGATCTCATCTTCAAACGTATGGTGAAATACCGTTTGCTGGGCAGAGACGATCTCATTGATCTTCCGGATCACATTGGCCGGATCCACATCCCGGACCTGTCGCGGAAAGCGTTTTTCCTGGGAGAGCATCTGCCGGTAGTAACTCACCCGTACCTGGTAGAACTCCTCCATGTTATTGGAATAGATTGCCAGGAACTTGATGCGTTCATAGAGCGGGTGGGATTTATCCATAGCCTCTTCCAATACCCTGTAATTGAAAGATAACCAGCTGATATCCCTGTTGAAGAATTCGTATCTGCTCATAAACGCTTCCTGGATCTGGGGGGGTGGTGTTCCCCGGTTTGTGAAATCTATACCCGTACCTCAAAGGTACAAATCTTTTGGAAATCTGCAGAAAAGCCCGGAGAATGAATGAGACCAACCCCTGGGGTTTTCATCCCACCGGTTTTGGAATTGAACCGGGAATGTCGTATTTTTTAACAAAGAATCGCATTATGAACTACCTGAAGAGCATCAATCCTTACAGCGGTGAGATGATCCGCGAATACCGGGAATTCTCCGATGAACATATCGCCGCGGCGATAGACCGGTCCTATCATGCTTTCTCTTCGTTCAGATCGACCTCATGTAACCACCGGGCCGAACTGATGCTGGAAATGGCAACCCGGTTGAAAGAGGATGCCAGGAAATATGGTGAACTGATCACCACTGAGATGGGTAAACCCATCGGGGAGGCTGTGGAAGAGGTCGAGAAATGTGCCTGGGTATGTAAGTATTATGCCAGGCATGCCGGCGGATTCCTTACAGGCCGGAGAGAAGAGACGGATGCAAGCGAGAGTTATATTCGCTACGAACCCCTGGGTCCGGTCCTGGCCATCATGCCCTGGAATTTTCCTTTCTGGCAGGTGTTTCGGTTTACAGCCCCGGCCCTGATGGCGGGGAATACGGTGCTTTTAAAACATGCTTCCAACACCCAGGGATGTGCTCATGCCATCGAGGAGCTGGTAAACGAGTCGGGATTCCCGGGGGAGGTGTTTATCAACCTTGTTATCGGCTCCCCGAGGGTAAAAAAGGTCATTGTACACCCGGCGGTACAGGCCGTTACCCTGACAGGCAGTGAAGCAGCCGGGAGATCGGTGGCCTCACTGGCCGGGGAGAACCTGAAAAAAACAGTGCTGGAACTGGGCGGGTCCAACGCCTTTGTGGTGCTGGATGATGCCGATCTTGAACATGCCATTGATACCGCCATAAAAGCGCGGTTGCAGAATGGCGGACAGAGTTGTATAGCTGCCAAACGATTTATCCTTACCCCCGGTATTTATGAATCCTTTGTTTCCATGCTCCAGGAGCGGTTGAAAAAGATGTTACCCGGAGATCCCATGGATCCCGAAACCTGGCTGGGACCGCTTTCCAGTGAGAAGCAGGCCAGGGATGTGGAGGACCAGGTTGTACGCTCGACAGAGCAGGGAGCGGAACTGCTGATGGGGGGCAAGCGGGATGGCACTTTCTTTGAACCTACCATGGTTACCGGTGTTGAACCGGGTATGGCTGTTTTTGACGAAGAGGTGTTCGGACCCGTTTTTGCTATTGCCCGGGCCGACTCCCCGGAACATGCCCTTGAGCTATCGAACCGGAGTGTGTTCGGACTCGGGGTCCAGGTGTTTTCCCGTTCCGACCAGCATGCCGCCCTGTTCATCAAAGAGGCCCGTGAGGGTTCGGTTTTTATCAACGATATGGTCAAATCCGATCCCCGCCTTCCTTTCGGGGGGATCAAACATTCGGGGTATGGCCGCGAACTATCCGGGGAAGGGATCCGCGAATTTGTCAATATAAAAACCATCTATAAAAAGAGCTGATTATGTTCAAATTGCCAGGTGACCCCCTAGTTTCTCTGCCTCTTATGCGCTCTTTTTCCAAATGCATATCCCACTCCCAGGTCAAACCATGGGGTATAGACCGGGGTGATGGTATTGAAATGAATGATGGATGATAATCCGGCACGAAAGGTCAGTCCTCCCTCTTTTCTCTGGAATCGGTAGGCCAGCGAGGGAATGATCAGAGGTTGCATCTCCATGTAGTTTGTGTTCAACTCATAATCGGTTTGCCACATGAGATAGCCGGTAAAGGACAGGCCAAGATCGAGTTTGCTGGTTCCCTGACCATATAGCAGAAAGCCTCCCAGCGGAATACTGATTTCAGGAGGTGACAGTGCCCGGGAAAGGGATGTTCCGATACCTGTTTTCACACCTGCGCTCAGGGTGGGGCCGATAAATAAAAGACGCTCATAAATTACTGAATAATAAACACCGGCCCCACCAAAGGAGAGCTGCACAACATTGGAGGCCTGGGTATCTCTCTTTTTTTCAGTTTCTTGTCCGTTTACAACTATGGAAACGCCGGTAAACAGAATGATCAATACTTTTCTGAACATAGGATTATAGTTGTGAATTGATGATACGTACTGCTTCTTTGACCTGGAATGGGGTAGTGTTACTGCACACAGCGATAGTCCATCCGGTCTCTGGCTGATATAAAACCATGCTCTCAAAACCGGTGATCTCCCCTTCATGTCCGTAATAAGGAGTGCCATTGATATTTGTTGATACCAGTCCTTTTCCCTTTCCGTTGGAAAGGCCTTTCATCACTTCCAGGCTTTCCGGTGAAACTATTTCACCCGAGAACAAATATTGCATGAATGTTGCCAGTTCGGTGGCTGTCGTTACCATTGCTCCTGCCGAAAAGGCTAATGTGGACCAGGATATGTTTTCGGGTTCGGTTGGATACCACTCCAGGAAGGAGAGGGCATAATGATGCACGTATCCACTGATTAGATTGGAGGGAGGGGGATCGTAGGGTACGAAACGGGTATCTGCCAGCCCCAGGGGTTCCGTGATGTACTTACTGTACAGTTCATTTATTTTTATTCCCGTGACCTTTTCTGCGATTAATCCCAGGAGGATGTAGTTGGTATTGGAGTAGGAATAATCCGAACCGGGCTCGAAATGCAACGATTTTTCCATGCAGGTTTTCGCCAGCTGTCGCGGGTTCCATTGCTTATCCGGGAAGTTCGTTGCATTGATTAAGATTGCGGGCATGGTGAAAATATCCCTGATACCACTGGTGTGTTCCATAAGGTGTTGAACTGTAACTTCCTTAATGTTTGTGTTTTGAGTGTAAAAATCAGCGATGTTTGTTTCAAGGGAGAGATATCCTTCTTCCACTAACCGCATAATCAGTGTGGCTGTATAGATCTTTGTCACACTGCCGATTCTTAATAGGTGATGATTTTTCACCGGGACCGACTGACCGGGATCCAGTGTCCCGAGCGAAGCACTCCAGATACTTTGCTGATTGTGAGCTACACAAACCTGGATCCCCAATAGTTCATTGGAATTAAGCAATTCGGTAAGATCGTAGAGGAGCGCGCTTGCTTTCGCGGAATCGATTCCATCAGAAACAGGGATGTTTTCTTTAGGATAATAGGTATACTCTTCGAATTCTTCACAGGATGAGAGAAGTGTAACAAGTACAATTAAAAAAAAGATAGTTGAATTCCTTTTGACGATCTTCATTCTTTTTTTTGGTTTCATATTCTTAGTGTGTTGAAATATAGATGTAATTATTGAGATTTCTGTTATCTAAGTAAAAGGGGTAGCTTAAAATCCTTTTTTTAAGCGTTTTTCCTCGAAAGCTTCATCTCTCTTAAGACGCCTGGTTTTTGTGCCTGAGGCGAACGAATACTTAAGTTTAAGCCATACAGGGACCCTGGACATCTTTATAGAATCTTCTGAAGTTTCAGTGAAATTTTTTGTCATGATATCATGTCCCTGGTAGGTGAAGGATCGCATAAATGGGATAGCACTGGTTATACCAACCTTAAGCCGGTTGAAGAAAATCTTCTCCACATTCATGAAATAGAGGACACCCTCCCTGTACGTGTGCTGGATACCGGGAGTTGGACTCTGGAACTGTACTGAAGCCGAGAGTGACAGTATGTCTTTCACTGTCCAGATAGCCGACATTTTTCCCATGAATTCCAGGCTGGCCTTGTTTTCGATACCTTTTTCACGAGCAGGGATGCTGGCGGCTGACTGAAAATAGTAGCCTTCAAAGTGGTGATTTAAACTGAAGTTATCAGTGAGGTTCATACTTCCAAGAATCCTCACCCCGGAATAGTGCAGGTCACCCAGGTTTTGTTTCTGTATGAAAAATGACAGATCATCCCTGAGGGTTACCAAATCCTCAATGACCCCTTTTTCCTGCCTGTAAAACAGGCCGGCAGATAAATAATTCTCCTCGAATGAAGCACGGTACATAGCGGATAGCTTGTGGGTGATCTCAGGTATAAGATTTGGATTGCCCTTTTGAAGGGTATAGCTGTCGGGTGTAACCAGATTGGGGTTCAACTGATGAATTTCAGGGCGGTTGATCGTTTTTGTGTAACTGATATTCAGACTGCTGTTTCGTCTAACGTTGTAGTTGATGGTTATTTTCGGAAGAATATAATATCGCCTGTTTTCCAATGCATCGCTAACGGTTATGTGGCTGTGCTCTAACCGAAGACCTCCGTTCGCCCTGATCCTGTTCCAATGGAGGGCACCATGAATGAATCCCGCGGAGATTTGTTCCGCATAACTGAATTCCGGAAGGAGCTCATCCTGCATAGAGTGATCCATATGGTGTATTCCTGTTTCAATTCGTATCCTGTCACTTACCTGGCTTATAAAGATTGCCCGCAGGGATAATGTACCCTTCCCGGGTTCCTTTCTGCTCATATACCGGCTTTCGCTTTCCGGTTCTTTCAGATCTGTACCGGATTTTGATTTCAGCATATAATAACTTCCCTCCAGGACCATTTCGTTGCCGGGTATGAACTGATGCCTGTAGTAAAGAGATCCATATCCTGAAAGGTTCCGGTCCGTGTCATCCTTCTGCAGATGGAGTATCGATGGTCCGGTTTTATCCATGGTCCTATTCGTTATAAAGCAGCCGTCCTGTTCGTTGGAGAATGTGCTCAGGAATCCGTACAGGCTGACAGTATTATTTTCATTGCTGAAGTGGTCCATTCCCCAATGCACCTTATGGGTCCAGTTTTCCTGTTCGAGGTAGGAATCACGCGTAATTTCCATCGTATGCTCGTTTTTATTTGCGGTAATGTGTTTTGTACCCCTGATGTTGAAGTAGCTGAACCCTCCATTGTAAGAAGTATACAGGGTAGTTTTGTTGCGCGTGACCTGCAGATTGGCTGAGGGGAAGGAAAACACTTCGTCAGACCGGCTCGGCACATTGGCATGTATATGTCCGCTTATACCACCGGATTTCTTCTCCCGGAGAATTACATTAATAACCCCGGTAATTCCGGCACCATAGCGCATTCCTCCGTTTGGACGTATCTCAATCCTGTCGATCCTTTCTGCGTCAAGCTGTCCAAGGTAATCAGCATCCCTTTTCATCCCATTTACGAGGATCACGATATCCTTCGAACCGTTCAGCGAAATGTTATTGAATAGGTCCACCCCGACACCAGGGATGTGGTTCATCAGGTCGGCGCTGTTTTGTATTGCAGATCGCATATGACTGTTTACATAATAGGTGGTTTGTTCTGCCTCTTGCTTTGCCTTCCTCCGTCTCTTCCTTATCACAACTTCGTCGATCGAAGTCCTTGCTTCATGCAGGATCAACGTGCCTGCATTCACTGATAATCCGTTGGATGCATCGATCTTCTTATGTACAGTTCTATAGCCGATAAAACTTGCCGTAAGCAGAAAATTTCCCGGTATGCTATACCGGAAGGTAAAATCACCCTCTTCATTGGTGATCGTGCCTCCTGCCAGCGAGGAGTCGGATCGTTCCAGCAGGGCGATGTTGGCATAGGCAACAGGCCGGCCTGCTTCATCGGTTATGCTGCCATGGATCGAGTATTCTGTTTGTGCATTAGAAAGAATACAAAACATTGCGAAGATAAGGGTCGCGTACAATTGTCCGGTCCGTTTTCGTTTCCTGTTTGCAATCATAGTTGTGTGTTTTTAAGTTATTGATATTCAACAACCCAAAAGAACACTCACGAAAACGAATCACCAAAAATCCGTTAAACAGAGCAAGAATTTGTGACCAGTGGTAAGAGAGGGATGAATTCTTGTGATGTATTGCAAAAATCTGTGAGGAAGAGCAAACCGGCTGATCGTTCATTTAGGATATTCAGAGGATGTATTGAGCAAACAGGATGTCAAATTCTTTGATCTTATTTCGGGAGACCGGGATCCTGTCTTTTACATGCTCCATCTTTAAGCTGTACCCCGAGGCGTTTCCCTGCCTGGATTCAACCCTGCAAAGGTTAATAATGAATCCCCTGTGGCAACGAAAAAACATTGGAATCTTCGCAAGTTGTTGCTCAATTTCAGAAATAGAATTCCGGATAGGGATCTTTTTTAATGTGTTATCACCGTAGAGATGGAAAATGACATAATTACCGCTGGCCATGGCAAAGACCATTTCATCGGCCCGGAAATCAAGCGATTCCCGTTTAAGTGAGGAGCTGATATGGACCATCAACTCCTGTTTTCCCTCATCGCGAATGGTATTTACAGTGGATCGAAAATCAAGGAAAATGAACCTGGCATTGATCAGTGAAAAGAGAGCAAAAGGAACAACGTAAATTAGAACAACATGCTTCACGGAATCGAAGAACGTGGGTAAGTTCCAGCGACTGGTTTGGGTTGGCTCTTCAACCACGAATGCCAGCAGGAAGACGGTGATCCCTAAAAACAGCAGCACCAAACATATAAACAGGATCTCTCTGAGGAGAGTCCATTCACCCGGTTTACTGAAGTAAGGGATCCTTACAAGCAGGATGATCGACAGCCAGGCCACCAAAGCGCATATAGAAGTATAGAGAAGCATCGTCCCCTCGAATCCGAAATAAAAACTGCGATGCACATCGAGCGGATGATAGACCAATAAGAAAAGGAACGAGAAAAGGAACAGGATGGCTGCACCTTTCAACGGATTGCTGATCAGGTAATTCTGAGGATAACGTTTCCCTGGAAGTATTTTTTTCATCCCATGTACATCCTATGCCATAGAACTTCGAATATACAAAATGATATGTTAATACCTGCTCCGGATTTCCGTTAGCACGATTAGACCGTATCAATACCGGGATTAAACCGAGAAGTAAGTCCTTCTCGCAAACATAAGTCAGGATTTTTTATTAATATGCAGAAAATACTAACCGCATGAAAAGAACAATTATTCTATTGACCGGTGTAACGTTTCTGCTGTTTACAGCATGCAACAACAAAACCAAAAGAGAATCAGAAGCTGAGAAACCGAATGTTATTCTTCTTTTCACAGATCAGCATAACAAATCGGTCATGGGATGTGAAGGTCATCCCGATGTTATTACACCCAACCTGGACCAACTGGCAGAGGAGTCGGTGGTTTTTAACCGTGCCTATGCCGTCCAGGGAATTTGCGTTCCATCCCGTTCGGGCTTGATGACCGGATTGACCGTGCGTACCATGGGATTTCTGAACAACAGCGGGCATACATCCGTGATGGATGATGCAGTCTCCATGGCAACTATCTTCAGGCATAACGGATACAAGACCTATGCGTTCGGGAAACGACACCTGCGCAATGCGATCGATGAAGGCTGGGATGTTAAGAAAGGACATTCCTATAGTGAAGATAACGAAAACTACATCAGCTGGATTGAAGAACAGGGGTATGCAGAAGAATTTGCGCAAGACTGGGCTGCAGAATTTGGAAAGGGACCACGAGGATCTGATTACTTTAAAAAAGAGATTCCTACGGCGGACCTGGGCACGCGGATCTCCAAACTGCCTGAAGGGTATACCATGGAGGCCTATACAGCGAAAGAGACCATTAAAATGATTGAGCAACACGAAAATGACAGCGCTCCTTTTTTCTGCTGGGCCAGTTTCTACCGGCCCCATCAGCCCTATAATCCGCTCAAAAAGTACATGGATATGTACGATGTTTCTGAATGGGGCGAGGGGACAAAAAATGGAAGCTCGGTCAAAATGCCTGAAAGCTTTTACGAACCGACCGAGAATCTTCCTCCGCAGTTACAGCATCAACGCAATGGAGGGAATAAAGTCTGGAATATGGACAAAGCGTTTCAGGATGAACAGCTCTGGAGGAATTATATTGGCGGATATTATGCCCTGGTAACCGAGGTTGATCATCACGTGGGGGAAATTCTCGATGCTTTGGAAAGAGAGGGACTGGATAAGGAAACAATAGTAATCTATACATCAGACCACGGTGATTTTGTGGGGACACACGGAATGGTAGAGAAGTGTGCATTCGGACAAAATGTGTACCAGGAGATCCTGAATATCCCGTTTATGATCAGATATCCCGGGAAGACTGAGTCGGGAAAGCGGATTGGAGAGCTGATCACCAATGCTGATGTATTGCCCACGCTGGTGGATCTGTTAGACCTGGATGTGCCGGAATTGAAATATCCTTTCCAGGGAGAATCGCTGGTCGATCTGATCATGAACGATAAGGCATTGAACAGGGAATATGTTGTGTCGGAAGGTTGGTCGCAGGCTGCTGTGATCACCCGGGATTACACCCTGGGCATTATGCTGGATCCTTCGCCGGCAAGAGAGAACCTCGATTACCGTGATTTCGGGGATATGTTCTTTGACCGGACAAAAGATCCGATAGAAGTAGATAACCGGATCGATGATCCCGCATACCAGAAGCAGATAGCCAGAATGAGGCAATACTATGAAGAGTACAGGGAGAAGATCCCTGCCACAGGGAAGGAAGAGATGATGAAAGCACTTAATAACCAGTAATACAGCTATTCAAAGAATAAGTATTCGCGGGCAGGCTATTATAACCTGCGCAGGTTAAAAAGCGTATACCCTTGCTAAATGATGGGTTGCTTTCCGAATGCATTGTTATTGAAGCCACATGAGATTTAGAATGTTTGTAGGCAGGTATTTAAGTTCAACCCTGCCTCTGTTTTAAATAGCAAAATACATTCCAATGAGTAACAGAAGAAGGTTCATTAAACAAATCAGTACCGGGTTCGCCGGTATTGCCCTGGGGAGCAGAGCAGCAGGAATTTCGGAAAAAACCGCTGCAAAAAGCTTGGTATCGCAGCCCATGGAAGCCGGAGAACTCCCTGACAGAAACTTCCTGGAGAACTGCGCGTTTGTTTGCATCGATATTCAGGAAACCTCCTATCACCCCATGACAACGGATAAAATGCCCCAGGGATGGCTTGAGATGGGCAAAACCGCCGATGATGTGAACCGGGCCAATCGTTATCTTTATGATACGGCCATTCCCAATGCATGCCGAGTGGCTGATGCATGCCGGGCGGCGCAGCTTCCAATGATTTTTGTTCACTGGGGATACCGGTTTCGGGACGGAATGGACCTTGATCCCGATGTCTATAACTCCTTTCAAAGGGAGATCAGTCCCGACCCTGAAAAATGGCCGCATCACATTTCGGCCCAGGATTCAAAACCGGCCATTGTGCTTTCAGTCCGGGAGGGAGAATACGTTATCCCCAAATCGGCGCAGGATGCATTCCCCTCTTCGAATATCGGTTACGTGCTCCAAAACCTTGGAATTAAAAACATCGTATTTATCGGGGGACATACCGGTGCATGCCTTGGTAAAACAGCCAAAACCGCCATAGAGCGGGGGTATAAAACGTTATGCGTGAAAGATGCCACGTTTGATGCTTTTGCTTCCACCCACATGGAAAACCTGGAGCAAACGGGGTATCATTACGTTTCTTCCACGGATGATTTTGAAAGGTTTGTTCGTTGACCCTTTCATTTTTCTGTAATTCGTTAATAATAACTATCAAGTCGCCTGCGATATAGGACAGTAATGGGACGGTAGGTAAAACAGGAATGCTTTAATTACGCTGCTCTGGCACTAACGATTCCATCTTCTGCGCAGCAGGTAAAAAACCGGGATACCGCCGATAATAATGCCCAGGGCGATGGAGGACTCCACCGGTCTCTCCAGGAAGGTAAGCACCAGGATCATAAAAGATGCGAGGATGAAAAACGCAGGAATTACCGGGTAACCCGGCATCTTCAGTTCGGATCGCCCCGTGATCCTCAGACTGAAAACTCCGGTCACTGCCAGGATGGGAAAGATACCCAGCGAAAAACTGAGGAACGTGATAATCTGCTCGAAGGTACCCGTCAGGATATAAAGAATGGCAAGACCGCTCTGCATCAGGATGGACACTCCCGGCACAAGGGCCCTGTTGATTTTTTTGGCCTGACTGAAAAAGTGACCGGAATGGGCCATGGCATAGTATACCCGCGGTCCGATCATGATCAGTGCTGAGATGGCCGAAAGCAGTATCAGGGCGATGAAGAGGGAGAAAACCTGGTCCATCGTCCGGTTAAACAGGAAATTCGTTGCCTCTCCTCCGATGGAAATCACGCCTTTCATATCCCCGGGTGGCAGGGCGTAAACATAAAGGACATTCAGGAATAGGTATAAAATGGTGACAACACCGGTCCCCAGGAGCAATGACCGGGGAATGTTCTTGCGCGGATTCACCACTTCAGAACCCACATAGGTGGACGCGTTCCATCCGCTGTAGGCAAACATGATCCACATCAGGGCAAGACCTATTGATTTCAGGCTGGCAGGTGCCGATTTTTCAGCTTCGGATACAACAAAATGGTCCAGGCTTCCTTCTCCGAATGCAAATCCCGCAAAAATCAGGACAGCGATCAGAAAGAGCTTCATTCCCGTGAGAAAATTCTGTGTGCCGGTTCCCGACCTGACACCGAAGTAGTGCGTTGTGGTAAAAAAAACAACCACAGCAATGGCAACAAGCTTTTTTACCATCCCGGACTCTGCCGGCAGATACATGTCGGGGAGCGTGCGTAACAGGTATTCACTAAATGCAAGGGAGGTGGCAGCTACCGGTGCAGAAAACCCCACGAGAAAAGAAACCCAGCCACTGAGAAAACCGGCAAGCGGCGAAAAGAGCTCACTTAAAAAAGCATAGTCCCCCCCGGCCCGCGGGAAATTGGCCCCCAGCTCCCCGTAACTGAGCGCTCCGCTGAATGCGATGGCTCCCCCGACAACCCATAGAATCAGGAGCAACAGGGGGTCATGCAACTGGGCAAGCAACAGACCCGAGGTAGTGAATATTCCCACCCCTATCATGTCCGCGATCACAATATTGGTGAGGGAGAATAATTTTATTTTTCGAACAAGGTTAGTAGCCACACATGTGAATTATTAAGCCTGTTCCCCGGATATACGGTGTTTTCATCCGGTTATTTTCTGCTCAAACACTTGTATACCGGTTTTCCGGGAAAATAACATACCCGTTTCAGTCATTCTCCTGTTCAAACCCTTCCAGCAGTTCCGATCTCACCCAAATTCTTTAGGAACACCACAGATCATCCGAAAGGTCTTATCCGGTGAACTATTCCGGTACTGGTGCTGTTCGCCCGGTAATACCAGCGCAAAATCACCCGCTTTGACGGGCGTCTCTTCTCCCTTTTCATTGACAAGCACTGCCTCGCCTTCAATGACATAGTTCATATGTTCATACGGATGGTGGTGGTACGGGGTATGTCCTGCGGGTTCCACGGTGAAAACGCGATACGAATAGACCGGCGCGCCGTCATTCGCCGAGAGGGGTACCTGCTTCCAGGCCCCGGCGGCACCCTCCATGTCCACTTTTTTCTTCTCTACCTGGTTCAATGGAACAACTTTCATAGGCTTTACTGTTTACTAAAAAAACAGTCCGCCCCCCTTTTTTGTTCCCCTTGCATGGAAGGTACTGTTTTTCGGTTACCCGGAACGTACCCCCTGGTCAGCACCGGGCATTTCCTTAAAATCCACAGAAAACGCTACCTTTGCAGGGGTTTCGAGCCCCCGGCCCCGACGTGAAACCGGAATAGACGTTCGCATTTACCGTGAAACAAAAACTGTTTGGCATCGGACTGATCGTGATCCTGAGCCTCCCGCTCTGGATTTCCCACACCTGGCTCCATTACCGAAAAGCAGAGATCAGGCGCGAAGTAAAACAGATGATTATAGAAGAGTGCGAGCGGGGGGAACTGGTCCTTCTCTCGTTTACACGGAACGAAACCGGCTCGTTGCTCCGGTGGGAACATGACCATGAATTCTGCTACCAGGGGCAGATGTATGATGTGGTGGAAAAAACCATCAGGGGGGATTCCGTCTTTTACCGCTGCTGGTGGGATAAGGAAGAGACCGCGATCAATAAAAAACTGGATAACCTTGCAGGGAATACCTATGGGAAAGACCCACAGCACAACCATACACAGATGCGGCTGCTCAACTTTCTTCAATGGCCCTATTGCGAATTCAGTGATCCGTGGATCCAGCAACCTCCGGCCGCCGAAAATTTAACAACAACAGATCACCCGGTTTATTACCACTCGATTCAGCTGCCCCCCCCGGATCCTCCGCCCCGTTTATCATGATGATTCTTTCTCAAAAACCGTTTTTACCCGCTGTTCTGTACACCCATTGAACCGTGTGTGCAGCAAGCGGAATAGAGTTCAATGAAGATCCCAAAAGAAAGAGCATTATGAAAAAACTATTTCTGGGGTGGTTGCTGGTATGGATATCCGGTATCCTGTTTGCTCAGACCATCACCATCACAGACCGGCAAACCGGGGAGCCGGTGGAACTGGCCACGCTGATCAGTGAAAAACCCCGGGCGTTTGCGACTTCCAATCCAAACGGTCAAACAGATATATCAGCTTTCAAAGATGCGGATGTCATCCAGATCCGCTCATTAGGCTACGAAACCATTACACGGAGTTATTCGCAACTGGCTTCCGGAGATCACCGGTTGCGTATGATCCCCTCCAATCTTAACCTGGATGAAGTGGTCGTATCCGCTACCCGCTGGCGGCAATCGACCGACGACATCCCCTCGCGGGTAGTGTCTGTTTCGAGCCGGCAGGCCGCACTGATCAATCCGCAGACAGCAGCAGACCTGCTGGGGATATCCGGACGGGTCTTTATACAGAAGAGCCAGCAGGGCGGAGGAAGCCCTATGATCCGCGGATTTGCGACCAACCGCCTGCTCTATACGGTGGACGGGGTGCGGATGAATACCGCCATCTTCCGGGGCGGGAACCTGCAGAACGTGATCAACCTGGATCCCTTTGCCACGGAGAGTGCGGAGGTGATGTTCGGACCCGGTTCGGTGATCTACGGCAGCGATGCCATCGGTGGGGTGATGAGCTTTCAAACCCTCGAGCCCCAGCTGGCGCTCAGGGATACCACCCTCGTCTCCGGGACCGCGGTGGCCCGGTATGCCACGGCAAACCAGGAACGCACCGGCCATGTGGATGTGCGCCTTGGCTGGAAAAAGTGGGCCCTGGTAACCAGCATCAGCTCCTGGGATTTCGGTCATGTAAGGCAGGGAAGCCGCGGTCCGGATGACTACCTGAAACCATGGTACGTGCAGCGGATCGACAGTACCGACCGGGTGGTGGACCAGCATGATCCCCTGTTGCAGCGTCCCTCTTCCTATTCGCAGAAGAACATTATGCAGAAAATCCGGTACCGGCCCAATGAAAAGCTGGATGTACAGTATGCCTTTCACTACTCCGAAACATCTCCCTACGGACGGTACGACCGCCACAACCGGATGCGGGACGGGGCACCTCGCTACGGGGAATGGAATTACGGCCCCCAGAAATGGATGATGAACAACCTGAGCCTGAATCATTCAGGGAACTACCCGTTTTACGACCAGCTTATGCTGCGGCTGGCCTATCAGCGTTTCGAGGAGAGCAGGATCAGCCGGGATCTGAATAAACCGGCCCGCGAACGCCGCATCGAGCAAGTGGATGCATGGTCAGCCAACCTCGATTTTGTCAAATCCATTCGTACCGGTAATACGTTGTTTTACGGACTGGAAGCTGTGCTGGATGATGTTACCTCCGTTGGAAGCGAAGAAAACATCCTGACCGGTACCACGCTGCCCGGACCCTCGCGCTATCCGGAGTCGGTCTGGAGCTCCCTGGCCCTCTATATCAGCGATGAGTATAAAGTACGGGAGGATCTGACCCTCCAGGGAGGAGTGCGATACAACCAGTACCTGCTGAAGGCACAGTTCGATACCACCTTCTACCCGTTTCCCTTTACCAGCGCCGATATCAACAGCGGAGCCCTCACAGGAAGCCTGGGAGCCGTCTACCGGCCCGGGAAAGACCTGGTGATAAGCCTGAACCTCGGGACCGCCTTCCGGTCACCCAACGTGGATGATGTGGGAAAAGTGTTCGACTCGGAACCCGGATCGGTGGTGGT
>CAYZMH010000018.1:33622-39167 GCA_964479445.1 uncultured Bacteroidaceae bacterium
TGAATTGCAGGCCGAGTATGCCTACAACCTGGATGTGGGGGTGGCCAAGATTTTTGGAGAACGCGTGAAAGTGGATCTGACCGCTTACTATACCTGGCTGGAAAATGCCCTGGTGCGCAGGGACTACCGGTTAAACGGACTGGACAGTATTATGTACGATGGCACCATGAGCCGGGTCCAGGCAATCCGGAATGCTGCGGTGGCAAGGGTGTACGGGGTGCAGGCAGGTTTCGAGCTGAAACTGCCCGGTAAGTTTGATTTCAGCTCCGAACTGAATATGCAGAGAGGATACGAAGAGATGGAGAACGGACTTACCAGTCCGTCCCGCCACGCCGCCCCGGTTTTTGGCATGTCGCGACTCACCTATACTACCAGCAGACTGAATATGAAGCTTTACGCGGTCTACCAGGGTGAGCGCTCCCATGAGGACCTGGCCGTGAGCGAACGCGACAAGGTGGAGATCTACGCCCTGGATGCCAACGGGAACACCTATGCCCCGGCATGGTATACCCTTAATTTTAAAATGGCCTACAAGGTGACTCCCCGGCTGACACTGAATGCAGGGTTGGAGAATATTACCGATCAGCGGTACCGTCCCTACAGCTCGGGAATTTCAGCTCCCGGCCGCCATTTTATCCTCTCTGTAAAAGCCCGTTTTTAAAGCAACACCCGGCTGGCAGAACGGCATTCACCCGGCCGGCCGATTTTACCTGTCAGAGTGGGCTTATAACAGTTCTTCATGGATGCAAAGATTTATGTTGTACAGGAAGATTGTTTTTTTTATTTTTGTCGTGCCCTGAACGGGCAGATCAGATTGAAGCAATCAACCCCGGTGAGGTGGGAGAGTGGCTTAATCCACCAGTTTGCTAAACTGGCGTACTCGATTAGGGTACCGGGGGTTCGAATCCCCCCCTCACCGCAACAAAGCCTGGTTCACCAAAGAGCCGGGTTTTTTCATTCTCCCCCCCGTTCCACCCGATTCGAACCGAAGGGCCGGCGGGGTTCGAACCGAGCCCTGCGAGCTCACGACCGGAGGGAGTAATCCCCCCCTCACCGCAACAAAGCCTGGTTCACCAAAGAGCCGGGCTTTTTCTTTGATCCCCGTTCCACCCGATTCGAACCGAAGGGCCGGCGGGGTTCGCCTGTTTTTGTCGCTTCATGCCCCTTCATCTCTTCAAAAAACCCTATCTTTACCATAGAATTTCGAGGAATAACTCATGAGGTTTGAGCCTTTTACCATTACGTGTTCCCGGAATTCAACAGGTTTAATTTTTTTGTTATGAATATTTTTGTGGCCAGGTTGCATTCGGGAACTACCGCCGACGACCTGAAAAGTTTGTTTGAACAATACGGTGAAGTGAAATTCTCCAAAGTGATCCGGGATCATGAAACCGGGTTTTCAAAACGCTACGGCTTCGTGGAGATGGAAAACGAGGAAGAAGCATTGCAGGCCATCGAGGCACTGAACGATTTTGAATTCCAGGGGAGTAAGATTGTTGTAAAGGTGTCCGAACCCAGGGAGCCCCGTGGCGGTCGTACGGGAGGCGGACGTCAGGGGAAGGGAGATTTCTAGCAGGCCGGGGCGGCTCTTGTAAACCGGCAGGGATCACCGTCTTTTTTGAGTTCACCAACTGTGTCCGGGGGCTTTTTCCCATGCCATTATCAGTGAACAGCATTTTTCTGTAAACTGATCGGGCCTCTTTTTGTTATAGTACTAGTTTTTGAACACAAATTCAAACTGACTTACTTTGCTTAACATCATTCACTCATTCAATAAAACCAAATCAAGATGAAATACGATGTACTTATAGTCGGGAGCGGTCCTGGAGGATACGTTGCAGCCATCCGCGCATCCCAGTTGGGACTCAAGACAGCCGTTGTGGAACGCGAATCCCTGGGAGGGGTCTGCCTGAACTGGGGGTGCATACCCACCAAATCGTTGCTGAAAAGTGCCCAGGTGTATGAATACCTCAAGCATGCACAGGAATACGGGATCACCGTTGACGGCAAGGTGAGCCCCGATTTTGAGAAGGTGATCGAACGGAGCCGCACCGTGGCCGAGGGAATGAGCAAAGGAGTGCAGTTTCTCTTCAAGAAGAATAAAATCGAAACCATTACCGGCACCGGCCGGCTTAAATCCAAAGGAGTGGTGGAAGTAACCGACGAAAAGGGCAAGAAGCAGGAGGTGAATGCCGATCACATCATCCTCGCCACCGGGGCCCGCTCCAAGGAGCTGCCCAACCTGAAACAGGATGGTAAAAAGATCATCGGGTACCGGGAAGCCATGACCCTTCCCAAATTTCCGAAGAGCATGGTGGTGGTCGGATCGGGTGCCATCGGAAGCGAATTTGCCAACTTCTATGCCAGCATGGGAACCCAGGTGACCCTGGTGGAGTTCCTGCCTAACGTGGTGCCGGTGGAGGATGAAGAGGTGTCCAAACAGCTGGAGCGCGCCTTCAAAAAGATGAAGATGAAAGTAATGACCAGCTCCACGGTCGAATCGGTCGATACCTCCGGCGATCTGTGCAAGGTGCAGATCAAGACCGAAAAAGGCAATAAAGAGGTGGAGGCCGAAATCGTTCTTTCGGCAGTGGGGGTAACCCCCAATACCGAGGATATCGGACTGAAATCCATGGATATCAAGACCGAAAAGGGCAAGATCGAGGTGGATGAATTCTACCGCACCTCTGCAGAGGGGGTGTATGCCATCGGGGATATCGTGGGCGGACCGGCCCTGGCGCATGTGGCATCGTCAGAAGGGATCCTCTGCGTGGAGAAGATCGCCGGACACAATCCGCAACCCATGGACTACAACAACGTTCCCGGATGTACCTATACCAGTCCGGAAGTCGCATCGGTCGGGTATACCGAAAAGGGAGCCAAAGAGGCCGGGTACACCATCAAGGTGGGCAAGTTCCCCTTCACTGCCTCCGGAAAAGCTGCCGCGGCCAATGCCAAGGAGGGCTTTATCAAGCTGATCTTCGATGAGAAATACGGCGAACTGCTGGGTGCCCACATGATCGGTGCCAATGTAACCGAGATGATCGCCGAGATCGTGGTGGCCCGGAAACTGGAAACCACGGGCCAGGAGATGATCAAATCGGTTCACCCGCACCCCACCATGTCGGAAGCCATCATGGAAGCAGCCGCAGCGGCCTACGACGAGGTGATCCATATTTAGAAAACCAGGCTCCGCGCAAAAAAACAAGGGTGCTCCCGGCCGGGAACACCATTGTTCATGGTTGGTTAGTTGGTCAACTCTACTCCTCGTACTCGGGAGCTTCTACTTTCCCCATGAAAACAATGGATTTGCTGCTGTTTTCGGTAATGGCGAACAGGAACGGACGGTCGAAGGTGATCACGGTCGGACCACCGCCCACCGAAGTAGTTTCAAAAACAATGGCCGTTACCGCGGCTGCTTCCGTTCCCTCCTCGTTGACATCCACGTAGGTCTTGTGGATCACATCACTGATCAGCAGATCGATCTCGCTGATCCCCGAGAAATCGGCGCTGTCGGTGAATGCCACCGTAAGCCCCATCCGGTCCAGCGGCTCCACCAGCGAGGTCCGGTAATCGAACGTGAATTTGGGCATGGTTACCTGGACTTTGTTCTGTTCGGTAAACCCATCCATCCAGGCATTCCAGGTGTCACCGTCCAGCGAAGCAGCCAGCGTCTCCACGTCACTCCCGGAAGCGGGCAGGAACAGGTACATGCTGAACTTTTCATTTTTATAGGGAAGCTCCACCCCGGTATAGGAATCCGAAGCGGCCACCCTGAAGGTGCTCTCGGTGGTCATCATATCCACCTTCCCGTACTCCGTTCCGTCACTCTTGTAGAACATGCGTTCGGCGGTCTCGTCCGGATCAAATTCAGTCTCCCAGAGGCAGTTGAAATAGAGTGCATTGATAAGGACCATCATGCTTTCCGGACTGAGCTGGTCGATGATTTTGTCGATCTTTCCATGGGTTTTCTCGCTCACCCAGTCGTTGATGGTCTTCACCGCCTGCGGTGAAGCGAAATCGAGTTCATCCACTTCCGCATCGAAATAGGTCTGGTTAAGGTCCAGGAATCCCTGGAGCACCGGGAATCCCTGCCGGTACCAGATGGAGTTGGCGATCTCCAGCAGGTTGCCGTCCGAGTCGGTTACCAGTACCCTGATCAGGTCCCGGCTGATCTCGTTGATCTCTTCCGGGGTGAGTCCTTCATAATTGAGAACCGCCTCAAAGGCCTCCTGCGTGGTTGTCTCGGCACCATTGTAAGCCATGCCGAGGGCCAGGCTCACCGAGGCAGGTGAGATCATCACATTGTCGGTCTCATCGTGCGTGATCACATCGTTAAAGAGCGTGATCCCAAAATCGTTGTTGGTATTGATCACCTGGGCGCTCTTCTTATTATATTCAAATACCGGGTCGGGTTCATCGGGGGTGAGACTGCAACCCCCGATTGCCAGCAGTGCCAGTGGCAGAATAATCCATTTCTTCATGATAATCTCTTTTAAAGGTTTATGTATACCATCACATTTCGTTCAAGGTATCTCCCGTATGATAGATGCACAGGAGCGCCCGATGGTTGCGTGGAGCAGGACGCAACCCTGACAATAGGTTTTGCATCCTCTTATCGACACCGGACTCGATGATCTGCCACGACAACGCTTTTCGCAATTGCGTGATTTAGCGTACATTTACGGAAACGGGAGAAAAACGGATTGGCAGAACGGCTTGACATACTAATTGAGCGTTGTAAAAAGGGAGACCGTAAAAGCCAGGAACTGCTCTTCAGGCGGTTCAGTGAGGCGATGTACGGCATCTGCCTGCAGTATGCTTCCTCGGAGGAGGAGGCGCAGGATGTGCTGCAGGACGGGTTCGTGAAGGTGTTTGCCAAGCTGGACCAGGTGCGTGATCCCAGGGCATTCCCGGGCTGGATCCGAAGGCTGATGATCAACACCGCGCTGGAACGCTATCGCGGACAGGCGATCATGGAGCCTCTCAACGACCACCCGGCGGCCGGGGGCAAAGAGGTTGCTTACGGGGTACTGGAGGAGATGGCCGCCGATGACCTGGTGCGGCTGATCCGTTCGCTGCCTCCCAAATACCGCATGGTGTTTAACCTGTATGCCGTGGAGGGATACACCCACAGGGAGATCGGGGAGATGCTGGGGATCTCGGAAGGAACCTCCAAATCGAACCTTTCCAGGGCGCGTACCCTCCTGCAACAAAAAATAAAACGTTTACACGGAACGGAGAGTGTGACAAAATGAGTGACCATAACGAACATACCCGCCAGGGACCCCTGGGAAAGAAACTGACCGGTTACCGCAAAGAGGTGCCTGCCGGTACCTGGGAGGCTATTGGGGGCCGTCTGCCCGAACGCAGAAGGTCAGGCCGTGCACTCGTATGGCTCGCCGCGGCAGCGGGGATCGCGCTGGCTGTGACCATTGGTGTAATGGTGGTCGACCGGGGAGCCGGGGAGGGTGAACTGGCTCGTGAAACGGGGGTGCCGCGGGAGAGTACGGGGAAAGAGCCGGATAAGGTGGTGACTGCGCCG
>CAYZMH010000019.1:0-38417 GCA_964479445.1 uncultured Bacteroidaceae bacterium
CGAATGGTCAATTTCCGGATATCCTTCTCAAATTCCCTCATGATCTCCTTTTCAGCCTCCTTGATGAATTTTTTTCGCTCCCGGTCTGAATCCATCTCAGCCAGCTTGCGATCCAGCACCATCAGACGGTGATTGGCGATCTTGGCATACGGATAGGCACGTTTCACATTCCTGATCAGCCGGCGGTACCGTCGCTTCATCCACAGATACTGGTACCTGCTCGGATCATAGATGTTCACCTCCGGGATATGATACACCGGGAGGGTGTCATTACGATAAACCAGCCCGCGTTGCACTTTCATCCGCGTATCAATAGTATCGGTCTGACCGCTGGCATCGACCAGCAATGACCCGAATACAAGCAGCACAAGGATAAGTGGTATAACCACCCTGCCTCTAATACAGCGTTCTTTTATTTCCCATTTCATAACACCTTATCTTGTTCTTCAGCCATTCTCACGTTTGCATATTCCCCGGGTCGATAACAGGTTGCCCTGTATCTGCCAACCGGCGGTTATCCCGTTGTTGTAATTGTATTCCAACACGCTTTTTTGTGGTAACCAGTGTATTTCCCCTCTTCTTATTCATTATTTAATCAAACCTTAAAATCCTTTTAACAACTATTCGTGTCCAAATGCGCATACTTGCATCATGTATTAAACGCAGGTCAAAAGAAAAAGTTATTCATTTTTTTAGCGAAAAATGTATGATCAAAAGGACCACAGAGGAGTCCTGCGCTTTTTCATGCATGTTTCAGGGATTTCAAAGACATAAATCATAAACAATGGAAAAAAATTATTCACGTTCCGCTATTCTGCTTCTTCTTTTTGTCGCCCTTTGTTTTAGCTCATGCAATAACAATGCCAGCAGTAAAATGCAGCCGGACAGCACTGTTATGGAAGCAGAAAAGCCCGCGATCGACACATCCCGTGTACTGCCCAGGCTTGATCTCTATCGTGCAAAGCGATTCGAATCAGTCCATGCAGCGGTCAGCGGAAACCCCGGCAAAGTCTATAAGCTGGTGCTGTGGGGAAAGAAACTGGGAGTGATTCCACCGGCTATCCGTCAATTAACCTACCTGCATTCGCTGGATGTATCCCATAACGAACTGAAAGAACTCCCGGAAGAACTTGCGGAACTCCACTACCTGCAGGGCTTTTATGCGGTAGGGAACCAGCTTACTGAATTTCCCCGGCAGATCATCCTCCTGCCGGTATTGGACCGGATTGATCTCTCGGAGAATCAGATCCAGGAGATACCCGGGGAAATCGTCAGGATGCAGCAGGTAAAGAAATTGAACCTCTACGACAACTCGTTGTCGGAACTCCCTCCACAGGTTTATCAATTGAAAAACCTGGAGATCCTTACCCTGGGGAAAAATGACCTGGCCGGTGTAACTCCGGAAATCGCTAACCTGAAGAAGATCAGGAAGCTGGATCTTTCAGAAAACCATTTAAAGGAGATCCCGTGGGAGGTGGCCAACCTGCAGGGGACCCTTACCGACCTGGAGATCCAGGGGAATGAGATACCCCGTGAAGAGATTGAGAAGCTGATCGAAAAGATGCCTTCGACCAACATCCGCTTCTAAACCGGTTATTCCGGCATATTCCGCACACAGGCCCCGGGGCGCCTGTAACTGCCGGGGTCGGATCCCGGAAACCAGCGTCTATTCCATCATGTTCAGCATAGCCTGCACGGCTGCTTCGGCTCCCTCGCCGATCTGGTCGATGGTGGAATCCAGCATGTAGCAGGGTGTGGTCACCAGACGATGCTTTTCATCTATTACCACCTCCCCGTGGGTGGTCTTCACATGCTCTGCACCCATCTCTTCCAATCCGGCGATGGTGCTTTCATCACTGCCAATGGTGAGCCTGATGTTTCCGAATATTTTGCCCAGGATCACAGGGGAGATGCAGAGGGCACCAATGGGTTTTCCCATTTCAACGGTCTTCTTCAATATCTCTTCCAGTTCCGGTAGGACCGATCCGCCGGTTCCTTCGAAGGCCCAGCCCGACAGATTCTTGGCTGCACCAAATCCGCCCGGCATCAGGAGTCCGTCGAATGCGGCAGGATCCAGCTTATCCAGGGGCTTGATGGCACCCCGGGCAATCCGTGCCGATTCCACCAGTACATTCCGGGATTCCTCTGTCGTCTCTCCGGTCAGGTGGTTGATTACATGCTTCTGCGGGATATCGGGAGCAAAGATCTCATACTGTGCTCCATGGCGGGAAATGGCATAAAGGCTCAGCGTGGTTTCCGCGACCTCTGATCCGTCAAAAACCCCGCAACCGGATAGGATAACTGCAATTTTTTTCATACTATTATATTTATAAGGTTTTTACAAAGTACGGTTCGCCATCCGGCGACCCGGAACACAATTTACGGGTTTTTACATGGAAAGTAAAGAGGATTCGATCCGAACTTTCATCGCTATTCCGGCCCCGCTTTCCGGTCAGCTGCAGGCAGCCAGGGATCAGCTTAAACAACGTATCTTTACGGGGAGGGTCCGCTGGATCAGCGAACCACAACTTCACTTTACCCTGCTGTTCATCGGGGAAACGCCGGTTGCATTGTTGAAACCTGTTGCTTCCGCCCTCCGGGAAGCACTCGGGGAGGTTTCCGCAGCGACCCTGACCTACAAGGGGATCGGGGTCTTTGGTCCGCCCCACGCCCCCAGGGTGCTCTGGGCCGGTATTGCCGAAAAGGAGATCCTTCACGATATCCAGCAGCGGGTGACCGGTGCACTGGATCCTATTCTGGCATTGCCGGGGAGCAATCACTTCAAACCCCACCTCACCCTGGCCCGGATCAAATCCCTGCCGGAGAATGTGCGCATGAAAGAGGTGATTGCCCCCTACTACGAAAATGAGTTGGGAGAGATGGTTTTAGACCGGGTACGCCTCTACCGGAGTGAATTGCATCCTCAGGGTGCCCGTTACACGGTTTTGGAGGAGATTTTCCTGGGATGGTGAACCGGTCACTGCTGCTCGATCTCGATCAGCAGGTCATCTTTCATGACCGAGTCATTTTTCTTAATGGCGATATTCTTGATGGTGCCGGTTACATGACTGGAGATCTCATTCTGCATCTTCATGGCTTCCAGGATCAGCAAGGGTTCCCCTGTCTTTACTTCAGCTCCTTCCTCCAGGAGAAGATCCACGATCTTACCGGGCATGGGGGCTGCAATAGCTACTGTCGAAGAGGCTTCGGCATGCTTCTCGAGGTACTTTTTTCGCTTCAGGGAGAAAGGGGTCTCCACGGTGAAGGTGTGCCATACGCCGTTGACCATCACCGTGTATTTATTCTGACTCTTCTCGATCACATCCAGCATGTATTTCTTGTTCTTCCAGACGATATAGTTGAACCCGTCAGGATCTTCATACAGCTTGATCTTAACCTTTTTGCCCTGGTACCTGATCACTTTTTCCAGGGGATTGGTAAACTCAAATTTCCGCTTCCCCGTGCCCAGGGCGATCAGTTTGTTCTTTCGTTTGGAAGATGCTTTTTTCTCTGCCATAGGTGGTGAGTTTTAGCGTAAGCGCTTGTTCAGCAACCAGGGTGTGATATTCTTACTCTTGTCAATATCCAGTGGTTTCTCTTCGGCCTCTTTGACTTCACGGGCATAGTCATACACCGCGAAAAATGCAGCCAGCAATTCTTCATCGGGTTCATGGTGATAGTGGATCTTCAGCTCCTTACTCAGGAAAGCGGTATTGAAGTTCCCTTTCCGGAAATTCTTGTTCTGCAGGACCGCCCTGCAAAAGGCCAGGGTGGTCTTGGTTCCTTTGATCCAGAATTTACGGATGGCATTGCTGGCCTGCAGCAGGGCCTTGTCCCGCGTCTCATCATACACAATTAGCTTGGCGATCATGGAATCGAAGTAGGGGGTGATCACCGAGCCGTTCCGCACTCCCGTATCCACCCTGATGTGCTCGTTTTCAGGCCAGGAGATCTTCTCAATGGTTCCCAGGCTGGGGGAGAAGCCCGATTGTACATCCTCGGCATTGATTCGGAATTCAATGGCGCTTCCTTTGAGCTGTATGTCCTCCTGGCGCAGGGACAGTTTCTCTCCGCGGGCGATCCGGATCATCTGCTCGATCAGATCGGTTCCGGTAACCATCTCGGTCACGGGGTGCTCCACCTGGATCCGTGTATTCATCTCCATGAAGTAGAAATTCCGGTTGCTGTCAAGCAGAAACTCTACCGTACCGGCCGAATAATATCCCACCCCCCTGGCTATGTTGATGGCTGCCTCTCCCATCTCCCGGCGAAGATTCTCGTCCAGGATGGGTGAGGGGGCTTCCTCGATGAGCTTCTGGTGCTTTCGCTGGATGGAACAGTCGCGCTCGCCCAGGTGGATCACGTTGCCATGCTGGTCGGCCAGGATCTGAAACTCAATATGACGCGGTTCGTGCACGTATTTCTCCAGGAACACATCGGGATCATTGAATGCTTTGCCGGCCTCGTTGGAAGCCAGGGAGAACATGCGTTCCATGTCCCTGTCACGCTCCACCACCCGCATACCGCGGCCTCCCCCTCCGGATGCTGCTTTCAGGATCACCGGGTAGCCGATGATCCCTGCCATCTTCGTGGCATAGCGGGCATTGAGCAGGTTGCCTTTGCTGCCCCGCAAGAGCGGGACATTGTTTTTGCGGGCGATCGCCTTGGCGATGGTCTTGTTACCCATATTATGGATCACATCGGCGGGCGGACCTATAAAGATGATCTTCTCCTCCTCGCACCGGCGCGCAAAGTGGGGATTCTCGGCCAAAAAACCGTACCCGGGATGGATGGCATCGATCTTGTTCTCCCGGGCAGCATGGATGATCCGTTCGATATCCAGGAATTCCGGGGTATCGCTCAGGCACTCGGTGAAATCGATGATATGATCCGCTTCGTCCAGGTACCAGGCATTGGGCTATTTGCCGGTCTTGATCACCCAGGTACTGATTTCCATCTTCCGGGCCGTGCGGATGATCCGGCGCGCAATCTCTCCCCGGTTGGCGATAAGTATGCTCGAAATGTTCATCATGATCGTTTAGAGAGGAATATTACCGTGTTTGCGGCTTGGGTTGTTGACAAATTTATTCTCCAGTGCCTCGAAGGCAGCGATGAGTTTGTTCCGGGTAACCGCAGGATCGATCACCTCATCGATGAACCCTTTCTCGTCGGCAACATAGGGATTGGCGATCTCGCTGCGGTATTTCTGGGCCAGCTCTTTGCGCATGGTCGGCGCATCTTCCGATTCAGCCAGCTCCTTCCGGTAGAGGATGGCTACGGCGCCTTCCGGACCCATAACGGCTATCTCGGCGGTAGGCCAGGCAAAATTGAAGTCTCCTCCCAGGTTTTTGCTGTTCATCACACAGTATGCTCCACCGTAAGATTTGCGGAGGATGACGGTAATCTTGGGCACCGTGGCATCGGAGTAGGCATAAAGCAATTTGGCCCCGTGCCGGATGATCCCGTTGTGCTCCTGGTCGAGCCCGGGGAGGAATCCGGGTACATCCTCGAGGGTGAGCAGCGGGATGTTGAATGAATCGCAGAAGCGAATGAAGCGGGCTGCTTTATTGGAGGAGTTGATATCCAGGGTGCCGGCCAGCACCTTGGGCTGATTGGCGATGATGCCGATCACCTTGCCGTCCAGCCTTGCAAGTCCGATCACCATGTTCTGTGCATACTCTTCACTGATCTCGAAAAACGAGCGCTTGTCCACCATCAGCTTGATGACATCCTTTACATCATAGGGCTTGTTGGGATCATCGGGAACAATGTCACGAAGCCGCGTCTCGAACTCCCGGGTTTCCCCTTCACCCGTGACCGTCTCCGGGGAATTCTCCAGGTTATTGGCCGGGAGGTAGGTGATCATTTTGCGGACCCCCATCAGGGTGTTCTCCTCATCCTCGAAAACCATGTGGGCCACCCCGCTTTTTTTGGCATGCACCTCCGCACCGCCCAGGTCGTCGAAGGTCACCTCCTCGTTGAGCACCTCCTTGACCACGTTGGGACCGGTAACGAACATGTAACTGGTTTTGTTGGTCATGAATACAAAATCGGTAATGGAAGGCGAATAGACGGCTCCGCCTGCAGCCGGACCCAAAATTACCGAGATCTGGGGGATAACGCCCGAGGCCTGCACATTCCGGTGAAAAATCGAAGCATAACCGGCCAGGCTGGCGACTCCCTCCTGGATGCGGGCACCCCCCGAGTCGATCAACCCGATGATAGGGGCCCCCATCTTGAGGGCCATATCCTGGATCTTCGCGATCTTCGCCGCATGAACTGATCCGAGCGATCCCCCCATCACATTGAAATCCTGTGCATAGGTAAAAGCCAGCCTTCCATGGATTTTGCCATACCCGATAATCACCCCGTCACCATAGGAATGTTTCACCTTGCCAAACCCGCTGTCAGACCGCGCCGGGGTGACATAAGCATCTACCTCCTCAAAGGTGTCTTCATCGAACAGGATATCGATTCTCTCACGGGCGGTAAGTTTTCCCTTGGCATGCTGCTTCTGCTGCGAAGCCGGATCATATTGCTTTTCAAAAATCTTCTGACGCTCAAGGAACCTGGAGTAGTTTTTTCCGTGTATATCCATAGCAATAGTTGTCGTTCATAAAATAGACTACCGGCGGGCGGAATTGTTTCCAACCCTCCGATCATCCATCAGCATGCAAAACTATAAATAAATTCCAATTTTCGAATTATGATAGTTAAATTGTCATTTAAAAGAACGTAAAATATAGTCTGTCAATTAAATATGACATAATTATTATCGACCGTGAATCGGTACCGGGTGTACCCGGAACGTCCTCTAGCGGGGAAAGAGCCGTTTTCGGTCCCGTTCCGCCGCCTGCCGGTACCAGTTGGCCGGACTGAAACGCCAGTTGGTGAAGGTATCGGGGGTATAGGGATCATGTTCCCCGAGCCACCCTTTCAGCAGGTGCCTCATGTCGTGGTCGGATGCATAGGCAACGCGGTTTACAAGCTCCTCCCGGGGGATCCCGGAACCCGCGGTCAGGTGTCCGCCTCCCCCGTTCCCGCGGTAGGAATTGACGGCAACCCGGAGGGTGTCGGTGGGTACAAATGGGATCCCGTTGCTGTGACGCAGGATCTCCACGCGCTCCCCGGGAGGCCGGTCGAGGCGGATCACATACTCCAGTCCGGCTGCCGACGAGAAGTTGTAGTAGGGGTTGCGCAACCGCCCCGGCTGACCGGATTCAAACAGGAGCAGGGGATCGGCCGGATCATCCATCGGGTGGAACCACTGTGCCACGGCGTGTTCCAGGAAACCGTCCACCTCCTCTCCTGTAAGTTTCATGGCATACAGCATATTCTCATACCGGTATAGTTTAAAAAGATCGGCCACCCGCAGGGGTCCGGCTTCCAGGGTGGTGTTGAATGCCAGGGGTGCTGTCAGGGATACCTGCGCTTCGGCATACTCCATCTGTACCCTGTGGATCAGGGAGACAAAGGAGGACGGACCGAACAGTCCGTCCCGGCTGTGCATGGGGGCGGTCAGCACAGCCACCGTATCTGCCAGGTAGCGCTCTACCTCCCTGCGGTCGGAGGCGAATTGCGCCAGGAACCCGGGGGAGGAGGCCACGGTATCCATGGGAATTATCCGGGCCCGCAGCGCAGGTTCGGCGCGGTTACCCGAAAAGTCTGCCAGTACTTCACCGGTGTAGCGTGCATGACTCCCCGGATCCACCACCAGTACGGTGTCTCCCTCGCGGTTGATAACCCGTTCGCGGTATACCCGGTGGTCATGACCGGCAAAGATGATGTCGAATCCGGGTACCTCCTCCGCTACCAGCATGGTGGCGTTTTCATTCCGGGGTGTGTCGCGGTCGGAACCACCATAGGTGTGATCAATGCCGGCATGGAATAGTCCGACCAGCAGATCGGGATCCTCCTCGCGCAGGATGACGGGCACCCATTTGCGGGCGGTGACCACCATGTCCTCGAACACCATGCCGGGCCAGAGGTTTTTGGGCAGCCAGTTGGGAATGCCGGGTGTTATCAGTCCGAGCACCGCAATTTTACGCCCGCCGGCCTGCAAAACGGCGTAGGGCTCGAAATACGGTTCCCCGGTTTGCTCATTCACCGCGTTGGCCGCAAGCCAGGGAAAATTCAACTCCCCGGTTAGTTTGTCGTATACGGCCGGACCCGCTTCGATGTCGTGGTTGCCCACCGTGGCCGCGTCGTATTGCATGGTGTTCATCACCCGTGCAACCAGGTGTGGGGTGTCGGTCCGCTGCGTGTTGAAGTAATAGACCGAGGGCTGCCCCTGCAGGAAATCCCCGTTATCCAGCAGGAGAAAGGCGGTATCCCCGGCTGGGCGCTGGTGGCTGACCCAGGTTTGAACATGCGCCAGGGAGTGGCCGGTTGAATCGCCGGTGATCATGTTTTCCGGGAAGATCATTCCGTGCACATCGGTGGTCACGGCCAGCTTTACGTAATCGGGTTGCCGGGTGGTACAGCCGGTAATGACCAGGATAAGTGCAAGAGCAGGGAATAGCTTCTTCATGGTCCGATGGGTTGGTTTTTTTTTACAACATTCAACCCGGACTAAAGTTCGGTATTTTTTTGCAACCTTCTCCGGCTTGACCTGCTCCGTTCACCGGAGTTGACCGGTCGTGATCCTCGCCCTGACCTGTTGTGTTCCCCGGAGTTGACCGGTTGTATCTCACGCCTTGACCTGTTCTGTTCTTCGCAGTTGTCCTGATCTGTTCCCCGGTGTTTTGTTGTTCTGTTCCTCAAACAGGTTCTGCACCGTTTCCGGGAATTTTCTGCCAGATTTCCAGCATTTCTACTGCTGCCCAGGATAGCCTTTTCTGATTATCTCTTCCTCCATCCAAATTATGCGGGATGTCTGTATATTACTGTTTAAAGATTTTTCAGACGATATACATATTTAAATATGTATTAAAATATGTATATTTTATCTCCGTACGGAATCCCGGGTCAGGTACAAAATCGCATTTTTTTTTACCGGGGACGCTGATATTTTGCAATTCCGGCACATTAACGGATAAACTCTTAAATCTAATGCAATGAGAAACGGAATCAACAAGGTTACCCTGGTGGGTAACGTAGGGGATGATCCCAGGGTATCCGAAAAAGAGGGCGAAGCATTTGTCGCCCATTTTCCGCTGGCTACCAGCGAACGCTATAAAGATAAAAACGGGGAGGAGGTGGATAAGACCGAGTGGCACCGGGTAACGGTATGGAACAAGCAGGCGGAAGTGATCAAAAAGTACCTGAAAAAAGGGGATCCGCTCTACGTGGAGGGCAAGATCACTACCAGCTCTTACGAGGATAAAGAAGGCGTTAAGCGCTACAGTACCGATATCATTTGCAACAATTTCCTGTTTTTATCCACGGCAAATGGAGTGAATAAAAAGTGATGCAGGTAGACGAGGGTTACATGTATCTGTCACCGGTTTTGTTTGTTGACACGTTTTGAACAGGTGACAAACCGGGCGCTGTTTTTCCATGAGGCAGCGCCCTGTTGTTTTTTTAGATCTGGCGGTACTCATCGACCGGGGTGCAGGAGCACACCAGGTTGCGGTCGCCGTACCCGTCATTGATCCGGGATACGGAGGGCCACAGCTTGTTATCCCTTACCCAGCGCAACGGAAATGCAGCCCGTTCCCGGCCGTAATTGCGCTCCCAGGTATCGGCAGTGACGACCGTGGCTGTATGGGGAGCATTTTTAAGTGCGTTGTTCTCAGGATCCATTTTTCCTTCACTGATGGCCCTGATGTCCTCCGCAATATCAATCATAGCTTCGATAAAGCGGTCGAGTTCTGCTTTGGATTCACTTTCGGTCGGTTCCACCATCAGGGTACCCGGAACGGGGAACGAGAGGGTTGGGGCATGGAATCCATAATCCATCAGCCGTTTTGCAATATCCGATTCCGTGATCCCGGTCTCCGCCCTGAAAGGCCGGCAATCAAGGATCATTTCGTGGGCCACAAACCCATTGCGTCCGCTGTAAAGGATCGGGTAGTGGTCTTTTAACCTGGCCGCAATGTAATTGGCATTGAGGATGGCAACCCGGGTGGCTTCCGTAAGTCCTTCCCTGCCCAGCATGCGGATGTACCCGTGGGAGATCGGTAAAATGCCGGCGCTTCCGTATGGTGAGGAGGCGACAGCCGGTATGCCGTTCACTCCTCCGGTCTGAACAACCGGGTGGGTGGGCAGAAACTCCACCAGGTGGGGGGCAACGCCGATCGGACCCACACCGGGTCCGCCCCCGCCGTGAGGGATGGCAAAGGTTTTATGGAGGTTGAGGTGGCACACATCGGCGCCGATCAGTGCCGGGTTGGTTAGTCCGACCTGCGCGTTCATATTGGCCCCGTCCATGTACACCTGTCCGCCCTTCTCATGCACAAAGTCAACAATCTCCCGGATGTTCTCTTCAAAAACCCCGTGGGTGGAGGGGTAGGTGATCATGATAGCTGCCAGCTTTTCGGCGTGCTCTTCGGCCAGTTTTTTCAGCGATGCAGTGTCGATATTGCCCTGGTCGTCGCAATCCACCACCTTCACATCCATTCCGGCCATAACGCCGCTGGCCGGATTGGTTCCATGGGCGGAGGCAGGGATCAGCACCACATTTCGATGACTCTCTCCGCGACTCTCATGGTAGGTACGGATGAGCATCATGCCTGTATATTCTCCAGATGCCCCGGAATTGGGCTGAAGGGATATCTCTTCGAAACCCGTGATGGCTTTCAGGTCATTGCTCAGTTCGGTCATGAGCTGGTAATAGCCTTCGACCTGGTTCATGGGAACGAAGGGATGGATGCTTGCAAACTCGGGCCATCCGATAGGCATAAGTTCGGTGGCTGCATTCAGTTTCATGGTGCAGGATCCCAGGGAGATCATCGAGTGGGTGAGTGAAAAGTCCCGTCTCTCCAGCAGGCGCATATACCGCATCAACTCTGTTTCGGAGCGGTACTTGTTAAAGACCTCCTGGGAGAGGTATTCATCTTCCCGGAGCAGTTCCCCGGGGAGGACCGATTTTTTGTCCAGCCGGTTGATATGACGGTATTTCGTTTTGGAAGCCACGGCAAATACATGGAGGATCTCATCCAGGGCATCCTCTTCAACGGTCTCATCGGTAGAGAGCAGCACGGTTTGATCGTCGGGGTAGTGGAAATTGATCCGGTTTTCCTCGGCGATCTTCCGGATATCTTTCCCTGTGATGCCGTTGGGCAACCGGATTTTCAGGGTATCGAAATAGACGTTGTTTTCCTGGGTGTACCCCATCTTTTCCAGTTGCTCGTGCAGGTAAACTGCACCGGTGTGAATATCTTCTGCAATGGAGCGGAGTCCTTCACGGCCGTGGTACACGGCGTACATCCCCGACATGTTGGCAAGCAATGCCTGGGCTGTGCAGATATTGGAAGTGGCGCGTTCCCGCTTGATGTGCTGCTCGCGGGTTTGAAGAGCCATGCGAAGTGCAGGCCTTTCTTCATCGTCAATGGATACCCCGATGATCCGGCCCGGGAGCAGTCGTTTGAATTTCTCGCGGGTGGCGAAATAGCCGGCATGCGGACCGCCAAAGAACATCGGGATTCCGAATCGCTGGGTGGATCCTACCACCACGTCGGCGCCCCATTCCCCGGGGGGCAGGAGCAGGGTAAGGCTCATCAGGTCGGCCGCTACACCCAGGAGAATATCCTGTTCCTTCATCCGGCCGGCAAATGCCCGGTAATCTCCGATCTTACCATCGGCTGCAGGGTATTGCACCATGCAACCAAAGGTTTTACCCGAGGGGTTGTACGACCTGTAATCTCCGGTGACCAGGCTGATGCCCAGGGGTTCGGCCCGGAGCTTCAACAGGTCGAGGGTCTGGGGAAACATGTTGGCATCGGCGAAAAATTCATTCTTCCCCTCTTTTACCGCGTTCCGGGGACGGGCATTGAACATCATGATCATGGCTTCGGCAGCGGCTGTTCCCTCATCCAGCAACGATGCATTGGCCATCTCCAGTCCGGTTAACTCCATAACCATGGTCTGGAAATTGAGCAGCGCCTCCAGCCTTCCCTGCGATATTTCTGCCTGGTAAGGGGTGTAAGAGGTGTACCAGTTGGGATTTTCCAGCATGTTCCGGCGGATAGCAGAGGGCAGGAAGGTATTGTAATAGCCCTGTCCGATATAGCTCTTAAAAACCTGGTTTTTTTTGGCGATCGATTCGATCTTCTCCATGTATTTAACCTCGGTCATGCCATCACCCAGGGGCATGGGATCCTTTAACCGGATCGAATGCGGGATAGTCTTTTCCATCAGTTCATCCAGGGAGTTCAGTCCCATGGCCTCAAGCATTTTACCAATGTCTTCTTTTCCCGGACCAATGTGCCGGTCGCTAAACCTGTCTGCTCTCATAAGAATATTTCAGTTAACGCTAAAAATAAACGTAAAGATAACCAATACTAACTTGATTATACCTGCGGAAAATCATGTTATAGAATCATCAGAAGAACGGGTTACTCCTGACCTCCTCGCCGATGGTGGAGGAGGGCCCGTGCCCCGGCCAGATCACCGTATCTTCGGGGAGTTCGAAGAGCTGCGTGGAGATGCTTTGGATCAACTGGTCGTAATTGCCACCGGGCAGGTCTGTTCGTCCGATCCCCCCGGCAAAAAGGGCATCGCCCGTGATCACAAATTCCGTTTTTTCGTCATAGAAGGCAAGGCTTCCGGGAGAGTGACCGGGTACCGCCAGTGCTTTCAGCCTGCTGTTCCCGAGATCTATGATTTCCCCGTGCTCCAGGAACCGGTCGGGTGCCGGAAAAGGTGCCGCATCAATGCCAAAGGCTTTCCCCATAATGTGGGCCTTTTCCAGCAGTGATGTCTCCTGCCTGTGACAGTGAAACGGGATGTTGTAAACCTGCTTCATCCCGGGGATGCCCAGCAGGTGATCCACATGGCAATGTGTATTAATGATTCGCACAGGCGATAGTGACTTTTCCGTCATAAAGCCGGTCAGTCGCTCCCTTTCGCTTTCATCCTGGAAGGCCGGATCAATGATGATGCACTCCCCTGAATCGTCCCACACCAGGTAGGTGTTTACCTGGAACGCATTGAATACGAACTTCTCAAGATAACTCATGGACTAACCTGATTTTCCTTTTAAGAGAGGAACAAACGAGAAGTAACCATGTTCGGTCTGCTCAAAATTATTTTCATCGATCCTGGTAACACGAACCATTTTTTGTCCGAGGCTCCCCCCAACCGGGATGACCATTTTGCCCCCCACAGCCAGTTGCCCCTTCAGTTTTTCAGGGACCTCCCTGGCACCGGCCGTTACAAGGATCCGGTTGAAAGGGGCATACGCTGGCATTCCCTCATACCCGTCTCCATAGTGAAAGGTGGGTTTATATCCCATTGGAAGCAGGTTCTCCTGTGCCTTTTGAAACAACTCCTTCTGGCGTTCAACGGTGAATACCCGCGCTCCCATCTCTATCAGTACGGCTGTCTGGTAACCCGATCCGGTTCCCACCTCAAGCACTTTCTGATGCTTTTCCACCTCAAGCAGTTCGGTTTGAACAGCCACGGTATAGGGTTGAGAGATGGTTTGTCCGGCCGCAATGGGAAAGGCCTTATCGGCGTAAGAGAAGTTAATAAAACCGCTGTCCATAAAAAGATGGCGCGGTACACGGTTCATGGCCTCCAGCAGGGATTCATCTTTTATTCCTTTGTCTCTAAGCGAATCGATCAGTTTTTTTCGTAAACCCTTGTGCCGGTAGCTGTCTTTCATTCCTGAATTTTTGATAAAGATAATACAATGCTTTCATTTGCCTGAATGATCCGAAAGGAATATGGATGTGGCAGCTCACGCAACCAAATGGCATTGCGTGTCGTCTTTTTTTATACGTTTGTGCAATTTATTGAACCGGTATTCAGTTATAACATTTAGACGCCAGTCCTGTTTCATGAAAAACTATACTGCGCAGCGAATCCGATACATGATATTCGATTACCTGGCCGCTTCGGCGGCCTGGGTGTTCTTTTTCCTGTACCGGAAGATTCGTATTGAACCCCAGTACTTCGGGTACGACATTCCCGTGAACCCGGATGGACGTTTCTGGGCGGGCGTACTGGGCATTCCCGTGGCGTGGCTGATTCTTCACTACTTCTCCGGTTTCTACAAAAACATTTACCACCGCTCCCGGCTGGACGATGCACTTCGGACCTTCCTGACGGTTTTATTCGGTGTTGTGGTGATCTTTTTCCTGTTGATTTTGGATGATGTGATCCCCGATTACACCCATTACTACAAGTTGTTTTTCACCCTGTTCGGACTTCAGTTTATCTTTACCCTCATTCCCAGGATGATCCTTACCGGCCGGACGGTAAGCCGGATCCGTAGCCGTAAAATGGGATTTAATACCGTAATGATCGGGAGCAACGAGAACGCCGTGGATGTTTACCAGGACCTGATGGATCAGCGGCAGGCCAGCGGACACCTTGTCCTGGGGTTTATCAGTGTTCATAAGAAAGACCATTACCAGTTATCGGATTACATTCCCCAGCTTGGTGAACTCTCCGACATGGAACGGGTGATCAGGGACAACAGGGTGGAGGAGGTGATCATTGCCCTGGAACCCTCCGAGCATAAAGAGATCGGGGATATTATTAACGGTCTGTCCCTGATGGATGTGCGTGTGCGGGCCATTCCCAGCATGACCGATATCCTGTCAGGCAAAGTGAAATCCGACACCATCTTCGACACTCCCCTGCTGGAGGTTACCCATGAATTAATGCCGGTGTGGCAGGAAAACGTAAAACAGTTCTCGGATATCATGCTCTCCGTTCTTTTCATGGTGCTGCTGCTACCCCTGGAGATCTTTCTAATCCTGGGGGTGAAACTCTCGTCACCCGGACCAATATTTTACCGGCAGGAGCGGATAGGGCGATACGGAAAGTCGTTTAAGATCTACAAGTTCCGCTCCATGTACAACAATGCCGAGACAAACGGACCGGAGCTCTCCTCCAAGGACGATAACCGGGTAACCCGGTTTGGTCAGTTCATGCGCAAGCACCGCCTGGATGAGATCCCCAATTTTATCAATGTAATCAAGGGGGACATGTCGCTGGTCGGACCCCGGCCCGAACGCCGGTATTTCATTGACCAGATTACCAGGGTTGCCCCGCACTACGTGCACCTGCACAAGGTAAAGCCGGGGATCACTTCATGGGGACAGGTGAAGTACGGGTATGCAGAGAACGTGGAACAGATGATCAGGCGGCTTCGCTATGACATCCTTTACATCGAGAACATGTCGCTCTATGTCGACATGAAAATTCTCTTCTACACTATCGTGACGATCTTCAGGGGCTCGGGTGTCTGAGCGTATCTAAAAAAAAAGCGCACAGACCGATTCTGTGCGCTTATCATCCGGAATATTTTCCTTAATTCAAGCCGCGTGCTTCCAGCAGGGCATCCGGATCGGGTTCCTGTCCGCGGAACCGGAGATACATCTCCATGGGATCATCGGTCCCGCCGCTGGAAAGGATGTGTTCACGGAATTTGGAAGCCAGTTCGGGGTTGAACAGGGAGGTCTCTTCGAACGCTTTGAAGGCATCCTTGTCCAGCACTTCAGCCCAGATGTAGCTGTAGTAGCCTGCTGAATAGCCGCCGGAAAAGATGTGGCTGAAGTAGGTGCTCCGGTAACGGGGAATGATGGCATCGATCAGTCCGATCCGGTCCATGGAACGCTCTTCGAATTCATTTACATCCAATTCCCTGACCTGTTCCAGGGTGTGGTAATCCATATCCAGCACGGATGCTGCCAGGTATTCGACAGTGGCAAATCCCTGGTTGAATTTGCCCGCTGCATCGATCTTTTCGATCAGCTCATCGGGGATGGGTTCGCCGGTTTCATAGTGCATGGCATATACCTTCAGCACATCGGGGTGTGCTCCCCAGTTCTCCATGATCTGTGACGGCAGCTCCACGAAATCACGCGGAACGCTCGTTCCGGATATACCGGGATACGTACAATCGGAAAGAAGTCCGTGAATGGCATGTCCCATCTCGTGGAAGAAGGTGAGGGTTTCATCGAACGACAGCAGGGCGGGTTTGTCGCCGGTGGGCTTGGAGAAGTTACAGACAATAGAGCCCACGGTGGTGATATTCTCGCCATCGCGCACATGCTGCTTGCGGTAGCTGGTGCTCCATGCACCGGCACGCTTGCTGGCACGGGGGTGAAAATCCATATAGAGGACCCCCTGGTGGCTGCCGTCTTTGTCTTTTACCTCGAATGCCATGGCATCCTCGTGGTAGAGGGGAATCTCGTCGTTAGGTTCGAAGGTGACGCCGTAGAGCTTCTCAAGTACATAGAAGACGCCTTCGCGCACATCGTCCAGGCTGAAATACGGGCGGGTCTCCTCCTCGTCCAGGTCATATTTCTCCTTGCGGATCTTCTCGGCATAGTACCACCAGTCCCACGAGGCCAGTTCGAAATCGCCGCCTTCCCTGTCGATCATCTCCTGCATCATGGCAGCCTCTTCCTTCGCTTTTGACAGGGCGGGGTCCCAGAGCTTCATAAGCAGATCGTAAACATTCTGCGGCTCCTTTGCCATGCGGTCTTCCAGCATGTAGTCGGCATGATTGGCATATCCCAGGAGTCCGGACCGCTCGGTACGGAGCTTGACCATCTTTTCCACGATCGCTTTGTTGTCGTTTTCGTTCTCGTTGTTGCCCCGGTTGTACATGGCTTTGTAAATCTTTTCCCGCAGGTCGCGTTTTTCGGAGTACTGCAGGAACGGGATCCAGGAGGGCTTGTGGAGTGTGAATACCCAGTTGCCTTCCTCCCCGGCTTCTTTTGCCGCATCGGCGGCGCCGGCAATAACCGACTCGGGGAGTCCGGCCAGGTTGGTGGAATCTTTAATAACCAGCTTGAAATTGTTGGTTTCGTTCAGCAGGTTCTCCCCGAACTGCAGGGAGAGCATGGAGAGTTCTTCGTCAATCTTGCGGAGGTTGGCCTGGTCCTCTTCGTCCAGGTTGGCCCCGCCGCGTACAAACCGTTTATAGATCTTGTCCAGCAGCATCTCCTGCTCGCGGGTCAGGTCCAGCGATTCACGCTGGTCCCAGACCGTTTTGATCCGGGCAAACAGGTCGGGATCCAGGTTGATGTTACTGCGGTGCTCCGAGAGGAGGGGAACCAGCTCTTTGGCAATCTCCTGCATCTCATCGTTGGTATCGGCCGACCGGAGGTTGTAGAAAACATTGGACACCCGGTCGAGTGTTTCCCCGCTGTAGTCAAATGCCGCAACGGTGTTTTCAAAGGTGGGTGCTTCGGTATTTGAGGTGATGGCCTCGATCTCTTCGTTGTGACGTTTCATCGCCTCTTTGAAAGCAGGCATGTAATGTTCCGTCTCGATCCTGTCGAACGGGGGAACGCCAAAAGGGGTTTCAAATTCCTGAAGCAATGGATTCATAGCGGTTTCGTTTGAACGGGTACACGATCCCAGCACAAGCAGGGACAGGGCGCCCAAAAATACTACTCTTTTAAACATGGGAATGGGTTTTTTGTTTGGTATGTTTTTCAGACCGGCAATATATGGGATTTGTCGCTAAAAAAAAATGTGTTTTACAATAACTGGTGACCTTGCGGCCGGAATAAAAAAAGTATCCGCACAGGGCGGATACCTTAAAATGAGCAGAAACCTAACGATCGTAACAATGGCTGAAGATGTACAGTTGCCGGTTGCAGAGATTAAATAGATTCGGTGTCAACCACCTTGCCAAGGATGTCGGCATAAGGCATCATCAGGAAATCCGTTCCTTCGAATGAGATCTCGGTTCCTGAAAAATTCTTATAGAATACCACGTCGCCCACGGCGATCTCGGGGTTTTCTATGCCGCTGATGCCTACAACTTTTGCAAACTGAGGCTTCTCTTTGGCAGTTTCGGGGATGATAATCCCGGAAGCGGTTTTCTCTTCCTGTTCTTCAATCTCCAGCAATACATGCTGATTGATAGGCTGTAACTCTTTCATGATTGTTTCGAAATTTTAGGTTTATACTACATGTTGAACTGAACTACTCAAAATCTTATGGACAGGGAACTGCCTCACACCCATACCAGTTCGACGGGGCAGATGTGGTTCTTCTAACGGATCTCCAGCAACCTGTTGATTTTCTCGCGATCGAATCCCACGATGACCTGTCCGTTGATATCGGTTTGCGGTACTCCCTGCTGACCGCTTTTTTTGACCATCTCCTCTGCCCGGGTCTGATCCCTGGAAACATCCACATCGGTAAAGGGCACCTGGTTTTCCCGCAGGTACATTTTCAGGGAGTTGCAGAACGTGCAGGTGGGGGTGGAATAGACCGTAACCCGTTTCTGTGGTTTGCCCTCTTCAGCCGGTATCCCGGTAAACCCGGTCCCGGTGAGGATAGAACGAAAATACGATGGGGAGTGGCAGCCTTTGATCACATTGCGCAATTGCCCTTTCTCGAACCGGAGAAGGGTGGGTGCCGTGGTAACCTGGTATTGGGAGTGTATATCGGCAACGCGGGTTACATCCACGGCACAGAGCGAGGAGGTGTGATCCTTTTCCAGCTCCTGCAGGTGCCGGTAGGCACAATCGCTTTTTTCACTTCCGGGTTTATAGATCAACAGGTGCAGGATCTCGTTTTCCTCCCTGAGCTTTTCCCATTGTTCCCGGTTTTCTACATGCATTACGTTCATTGTTAAAATGTTATACTCTATACTGTGGTTGTTAAAAAAAGGCTGCCAGGTCCTGACCTGTTGCGGTAAAAGGATGGCAGCCTTTCGCCTAAATCTACGTCATGAAACACGTAAACTTCGGTGCCGGAGCGCACCGGCTCAACACCGGTTCGTTCCGTCGCTCTTCCATCACGTAACCGGGATCTTCGCTTCCCGGTGGATAATGCGTTTTAACTCCTCTTTCGACCGGGCCCCCGAGCCTTTCCAGAGCACCTCTCCCTTCCGGTAAAGGAAGAGGGCGGGTACGCTGTAAACCCCGTGCTCTTCGGATACTGACGGATCTTCATCGAGATTCACCCTTACGATCCTGACCTGTTCTCCCAGGTCTTCTCCCAGGTCGTCCAGGATGGGGGCCAGTACCCGGCAGGGCAAGCACCAGTCGGTATAATAATCCACCAGCACCGGCTGTTCGTCACGGATTACCTGGTCCAGCTCTTTCAGTGTATTCATAATTTCTTTTATGTCATATATTGACTAAACAAAAATACAACCGACCGGCGAAGATTTACAGTAACTTTAGTCACACAGGGGCGAGTAGTCGATGCGATTCCTGGAGAGTGAAACCATTTCCAGTTTTTCCATCTGCTTCAGCAGGCGGGAGATCACTTCACGGGAGGTATTCAGAGCAAGGGCAATATCCTGGTGTGACCCCGAATAGGTTTTATACCCGGTGGTGCGGTAGCGGTCCCTGAAAAACCGCTCCAGGCGTTCGTCCATCTTCAAAAAGGCAATGCTGTCCAGGGTGTTAAGCAGTTCATCAAATCGTTTTCGCATGGAGAACATCACAAATTCCTTCCAGGTCTGGAAGTTAGTGATCCAGCTGTCCAGCAGCTCCACGGGCAGTACGATCACCGATGTATCCTCTTCTGCGATGGCCCGTACCTTGCTGCGGGTTCGGTCCATGCAGCAGCTGAGCGATACCGAACAGACCTCCCCGGGCTGCAGGTAATAGAGAAGAAGTTCATTGCCCGATTCGTCCATCCGGGTTACGCGGATAAGCCCCTCGATCAGGATGGGAAAGGAGCGGATAAACTGTGCCTCTTCGATCAGGGCATCCCCGGTTTCCACCTGTTTGAGCATTCCCTCTTCCGCGATGGCCTGGCGGAGTTCCTCTTCGAAGAAGGGGAATTTTTTCTTTACAATCTCTTCCAGCATATACGATGGTTCACTGGGCTACGAAGGTACAAAGTTTCCGGGGATTATCCATTCCGGTTGATCAGCCAGGTCCCGGTTTGGCAGGTGGACAATCCTCCTGAGTGAAAAACCGTGGATCGTGTTACCGGTCATTTCCGTTTCAACGAAGTATTCCGGTTCAGGATATCGATCCCTGTTCGATGTTCCTGACCAGTTTGTTCACGAAGCGGGCCATCTCACCGCCATCCACCACATCGTGATCGAACAGGATGGTCATATGCAGGATCTCCCGCACACAGATCTTCCCGTCGATGACCCAGGGTTTCTCGGTGATGCTGCCGATCCCGAAGGAGACCGGGTGGAGGGTGGAGTGGATAAACCAACCATTGACACGGCCCATCATACCTACTGAAGAAATGACTACATTTCCCATACGGCCGTAAGCCAGCCGGGGATGCCTGATCATGGTTTTCCAGATATACCTGCGCAGGAAAGGAGGCAGATAGTAATAGACCTTCATTATGGGGCTCATTTTCTCATGAAGGATTACCTCGTTCTCGGGAATATCTTTCTGCCGTGCAATCTCGATCTCGCGGCTGATCTCCGTCGGATTCTTCCGGTTGGTATGCTGGATCAGGAGCGGAATGGGAACCCGGATACCCTGTTTCTCCTTCTCGACCACCAGGGATACGGTCACATCGTCAAACAGGAACAGTCTCTTCTTGCGGCGCACATAGGCCGCGATCTGCTTGTGCTCCACCAGGGTGTCGCTGATCACTTTCACCAGCCACCCGTTGAACGACACCCGTTTATCTTTCCTGATTTTTTTCAGATTCTCCCGGGCAATGGTGACATCCATTTCAAGAATACCGGCAATGTTATGGCGTTTCCGGGAGACCCGCCCAAAATCGATGGTGGCTGTTCGTATTTTGGGATTTCGCTTGGTGGAGTATTTCACTGATTCCTGTTTATTGTTTGTAGCCTTGCCCTGGATTCGAACGAAAAAACCGGTGTCGGGCATACAACCCCGTTTCAATTAAAAAATGCGGTGTGCGATTGTAAAAAACCTGTTCAGACCGAAAATCGTAATCCCGGCAATAGCTCATCATTCCCTGCATAAAACCCGGTTCCGGGCAATCATCCCGCGGATCAGGTATATAAAAAACCCGGTTTCGCTTCCGAAGATAACAAAACCGGGCTTTTTTTAAAAGAATCCGACCGGGCAATCCGTGATAATTTACTACCCTTTGCCGGTGATTCGTTTATCGATGTACCGGGAATTCAATACCCGCAGGGTTCCCATGTAATCCATGCGGAACTCGATGGTGTCTCCCACCTTGTATTTCTCGGTATTTTCGCCCAGGTCGATGACAAACATATCGGAGCTGGCTCCCACGATGGAAAGGCTCTCATCCACCAGCTCTATGTGTTCCTGGTCCACGTCCAGCAGCCCGATATCGATGATGGCCCGCAGTGAGGTTTCCCCCACTTTGGTCATATCGAACTCGAACTCCTCTCCCTCCACGTTCTGTCCCATTTCCCCATCGGGCACCATCGGCTTCTCAGTCAGCTCGATGATCTCGGTATAGAGCCGGAATACATCATTGTGAAGATCATCGTACGGGGTGTTATCATATACGTTGGTTCCCAGGAAGAGCGTTTCTCCCACCCTGAAATGGTTCACCCCGTCGGGCAGGATTCCCTGTTTCAACAGGGGTATGGTCACCGAAGAGCCACCCGATACGAAGGGTATCGAACGGTTGAACTTGGCCTCGATCATCTGCTCATAGAGGCTCAGCTGATAGAGCTTATCCTGGTTGGGCAGCACACCGTACAGGCAGGTAAGATTGGTTCCTATGCCTACCACCTCTACGTGGGAGAGGTCGAATACCCGGGCGTAGAAATCCATGAAATCCTCACGGAGCACCCCTTCACGGAGTTCACCCATCTCCAGCATGATGATGATCTTATGTACCTTCCCCTGCCTTTTCGCCTCCTCGGAGAGCAGCCTGATGGTTTCGTATTCGGTGTTCAGACTGATATCGGCGGTCTCCACGACACTTTTTATGGAGCGTTTGGCGGGCGGCTTGATGTACATCGTTTCAATATCGGGATTGATCGATTTGATGGTTCGCAGGTTACTCACCCGCGAGTCACAGATCTGGTTAACCCCGAAGCTGATCAGTTCCGAGAGGAACTTTTTGTTCCCGCACAGGACCTTTGATACTACGCCCCATTTGATATCGTTTTCCCTGAAAAGTTTGTCCAGGCTGTCGTAATTCTCCCTGAGTTTGCCAGAGTGTAATGTTAAATAGGCCATCGGATTAGTTTGCAGGTTGTTTAAAGCGCATCTCCTGGTACTTGGAAGTGAATCCCACCTTCTCGTACAGGAACCTGGCCGGATTATCGGGCTCCACGTGCAGAGCAATATCGCCGTCAGCCAGTTCAATGGTTTTCTGCATCAGGGCTTTACCGATCCCTTTTCCGCGATAGTCCTTGTGAGTGGCAATGTATACCAGGATATTCTCCGGTATATATCCCGACATTCCCGTCTTATTCACCAGCACCACACCGGTGATCTCTCCTTCTTCATCGGAAACCAGGACAAACCCCCCGAAAGAGTGGGTCTCCTGAAGTGCAAATTTGTAGGCTTTTTCAATATCCTCCCACGGATCCCCGAACTGTTCCAGGTGCTCATACAGGAAATCGATGATCGCTTTCCTCTCTTCTTCATTGGCCTTGTGATTGGTGTTGTACACTTTCATACGTATCATAAATACCTCAACCTTTCTTTTTTGGGTTTGGTGACATTAAACACATTTTTTTGAATTATGCAAATTTATTTTCCCGGGGTGTACCCGGAACGGGCACTGCAAAAGAGATAGGGCGGTTGTGGTCATGAATGCAGAGGACTTTTATACCTATTAAAACAATCTTTTAAACCAATGGTTTACGGATACCGGGTGATTTTTTTTTGCCTCAGGGTAAACGGGGGTTATTTATTCTGTTTTATCGATTCAGCCCGGGCAAGGCTCTTTCAGCCATTCCGTCCCGGTAAGAGATGCACGGGGAGGACACCAGGGAAGCCAGTAATAAGACGATCCCGGGTGCCATGATACCCCCGGGATTCTGAGTCACTGCTCCGGATTTTGGTTGAACCGAGATTCAGAAATTGCCGCCTTTACCGCAGTACAGAAGAAGGGGTGTTTTCGGGTATGCCGGGAGTTTTACAGGTTATTGCCCACCTTGAGCCCCAGGTAAATCATCCGGGGCTGATTGGGTCCGTATATGTATCCCGGATCGCGGTAGAGTCCCCGGTCAAAATCGTCCTGGTAGGAATTCAGAATATTTTTCAGTCCACCGAAAACCTGAAGCCACGCCCCATTCAGTTTTATATTGTAGGATGCTTTGATCCCCAGCTCCATGAACCGCTCGGAGGTGACCATCTCCTCCCCGGAAATGATGTCGCCGCGTGCGATTGCTTCCAGTTCCTCTGCTGAGGCGGCGGCGGGGTCCGGACCGAAATGGGGAACCAGCATCCTGCCGGTATAGGTGCCGGTAGCTGTCAGGTCAAACTTCCTGGAAGGTGCCCAGTTTGCGGTAAAATAGCCGTAATCTCCGGGGGTCCGGAAAAACCGGGTTTCATCGAATTCCCGGGGCTCGTCATAGTAACTGGACTGCAGGGTATATCCTGCTTTCAGGGTAATCTCCGGGGTGGGCACCAGGTCCAGCTCCATGTTGATGCCCTGTACGGTGGCCCCCGTGTTGGAATTAACACGCGTGTAAACCACCACTCCCTCTTCATCGGGATCTCCGAACTCGTTGGTGAACGGATTCTGCAGGCGCGTGTAAAAAACCTCGGCCAGGAAGGCCGCCGGGGCTTTTGCAATGCGTGTATTGATATCCAGGGAAGCGATCACGCTGTGGCTGTTCTCCTGCTCCAGTTCGGGATCGTTTCGGTGGATCACCTTCCGGGAGCCGGAAGTTTCGATGTGCAGGTCCTCGTCGAACACCTGGGGAGCCCGGTATCCTTCAGAGTAGCTTAAGCGGGCCTGGATAGAGGGGTTCAGGTCGTACATGAGGTTGACACGCGGACTAAAGACCAGTCCGTTCACATCCCCCTGTTCCCGGGGCTCTTCCTCTTTCTGGTTAAGGATCTGGTAGTGTTCGAGCCTGGCACCGACCGAAAACGTAAAGGGTTCGTACCTGATCTCATACTGGGAGAAAGCCCCGTAGGATTGCATCCACTGGTTGGCAATGATGCGGTTATCCACATGGGGAACAGCGATGATCGAATCGTCTTCAATGACAGCGTTATCATAGTCGGGGTAACCCAGCTTTTTGTCCAGCAGCCGGTCTCCGCTGGCCTCCAGTCCGGATACCAGGTTTCCGCTCCCGAACAGGGCTTTGTACTGTGCACCGGCATTGTAGGTGAAGCCGTAGGTGTACCCGTAGTCGCTGAGCGACTGTTCCGCCCCGTAATAGGAGTCTCGGTTGATAAGCTGGGCAGATGCATATACCGTCAGCAGGTCGTTATCCCGGAAAAACCGGTCAAAGGTCAGGGACCCGTTGGTAATGTTGTGCTCCACGTGTTCGGCGATATGGGCCTCGTGAAGCGGGTAGTCGAGCATATCGCCGCCCCTGCGCTTCTCGCGGATATTGAAAAAGTCGGCCGATAGCTTGCTCCGGTAACCGAACCGGTGAAAGAAGCGGGTTCCGACGGTGGTGTTGCGCTGACTGGTCAGTTCACTGAACCCGTCATCGTTGGCATCGTAGGGGTTTTTCTCCCGGTGGAAGCCAAATACAGACAGGCCGGTTTTCCGGTCGCCCGACACGGAGGATGCATTGAACATCACCTGCGAATCCATTCCGGTACCCCCCGTTCCGGGTACACCGAACCCATTGACACCTGTGGTGGCACTGGCTTCATAGCTGTCGTTGAGCGGATCTTTCAGGATCAGGTTGATGGTACCGGCGATGGCGTTGCTGCCAAAAAGGGCCGAACCGCCGCCCCGCACCACCTCGATGCGTTCGATCATATTGGAGGGGATCAACTCGAGTCCGTACACCCCGGCCAGGCCGCTGAACACGGGACGATTGTTGATAAGGATCTGGGAGTAGGGACCCTCCATCCCGTTCATGCGCACCTGGTTGAATCCGCAGTTCTGGCAGTTGTTCTCCATGCGGATGCCGGGGGAAAAGACCAGTCCTTCGTTGATGGTGGCCGACTGGGTCATGCTCAGCATCTTATCGGAGACCGTATTGACGATCACCGGGGCATCTTTGCGCTTGCGTTCATTCCGGTCGGAGGAGATAACCACCTCTTCCAGGCCCAGGACATCCTGTTCCAGGTTGAATTTGACTTCCGAGGTGATTTCGGGATGGGTGATCACGGTGACCTCCTTCTCTTTGTATCCCACGTAGGTGGCCACCAGGGTGTGCTTACCGACGGGAACATTGAGCAGCCGGTAATGGCCGGTTTCGTCGGTGACGGTGCCCATGGTGGTGCCCTTGATATGGATGGTGGCAAAGGGTATGTGTTCCCCGTTGCCGATGACGTGTCCGGTAATATGGGTGTCGGTGTTTTTCTTCTGTGCCTGTGAAGGCAGTGCAATTGTAATGAGGGTCAGGGCGAGTATCCAGAATATGTATTTCATGTCTGAGGTTTAATATGGGCGCCGTAATCGCAGCGCAAAGGGTTGTGTAAATCTTTCTCGGATCGGGTATGAACGGGAATTTTATACAGAGGCGGGCGGGGCGCGGCCCAGGGGAAGGTGACCGAACAGGTGGGAGGCGGCATTGCACTGCCTGGTATAGAAGTGTAGGATTATCACGGGGATGATCAGTGCGAGCAGGGCAGGAAAATACTGGAACTCCTGGCTCATATTGTCCAGGTAGGTGTATTCCAGCTGGCTATGAGTATGGTGACTCTTTTCGGGTGAGGTACCGGTTTTCCCTGCGGTATTTCCGGTATCACCCTGCGAATCAGTGGGTAGACCGGATGCAGAGGTTGAGCTACCGGTTGTCGCGTCCGAACTTATGGCTGCCCCGCCTGAATTCCCGGCTACCCAGGTATAACTGTCGGCCATTTTCATAGGGTGGGCGTGCACGATGATGCGTCCGCCGGGTAGAATGTGGGTGTGGGTGAAGAGGGTGTTGTTCAGGAGAAAAAGTCCCATCACTGCAAGGGGCAGGATGGTCAGGGCCTGTTTGATTATTTTTTTCACGCTCTTCATTCCGGTGGCAAAAATAGGAGGTTTATAGTTGGTGCAGATACCCAATGTTGGGTATTTACCGGGAATAAAAGTTATTTAGACTGAATATGAACAGCCGGGATTGGAGGGCGGCCGCCAGCTGTCAGCTGCCAGCTGCCAACCGTCATCCTTCATCCTTCAGCCCTTCCCCGCCAGCCCTCCCCCGTCCCGGTCAGCCGGCGGGCATTTCTTATCCCTTACCTTCATCTCCGTGGTTGGTTGATGACCGGTTTGTCTGGTTGGTTGAGGGCCGGTGGTGTTAGCGTATTCCGGCACCGATGATTTTCTTACGGGTGAGATTGTGTGATGGGTTATTAATTGATCATCTGGGGGATCCCTGTGTAATAGAGGTCGAAGCCTCCTTTGCCGCCCGGACGATTGGAGGAGAAGATCATCAGGGTATTGTCGAACCGGTTTACATGCAGGGTGATGGGCCGGTATTCATCGTATCTCGTATTGACCGATTCTCCGAAGTTGGAGGGTTCGCTCCATCCTTCCCCGTCCCATTGGGAGTAATACAGGTCAAATCCTCCGTACCCTCCGTACCGGTTGGAGCAGAACACAAGGAGGGTTCCGTTGACGAACGGACAGAGGTCCTGGTATTTGCTGTTCAGATGCCGGATCGGTTCAAACTCACAGAGGCGTTCGGATTCCAGGGCATCGATCAGGTTTGAGGCACGGGGCAGTTCGCAGGTGAACAGGTCGAACTGGCCCTGGATGTTGGAGCAGTACAGGAGGGATGTGATCTTATCGGTATCTATTCCGTACTGATCCTGGAACTTCAGTCCCTCCCCGAAAAAGGAGGGGTAGAGTTCATCGGCCGGGGTGTTGAGGTACTGGATCCCGGCCGGGGAAGCGATGCGGGTGGTCGAGGTACCGGCGGTGTTTGCCTGGGTGCTGTAGGTAAAGCGTATGTCGAAATGGCCTTCGGGATTGTTGGCATACATCACCAGGTCGATCCAGTTTACCTCTGAATCGCTCACCTCGTCGCGGTAGCCCATGGAGTAAGGGCCAAACTCATCGGCGGGTGTATTGACCGTATCGAAGAGGGGTCCAAGGTAATCGAACCGGTCGTCGGTGTGATCCTCCCCGATCTGTAGCTCCCCGCTGGTCATACTCCAATCGATAAAAAGCGGATCACCGGTAATATCGAATTGTCCTCCCCTGCTTTCCCGGTTGGTGGAGAAATGGAAGAGGAAGCTCATGTAGATGAAGGGTGCGGTAGAGTTGTAATCGTCGTAGCTCGAGTTAACCTCTTCGAAGGCGACCACTTTCTCCGGGAAGTGACCGGTATCATACCGGTTTGGCTGGCAGTAACCTACCAGGAAAATAAGCAGCGGGGTGAGGAGGAGGTTTTTCATTGGTCAGCGACGCGCATAATCCGCTCATTATGGATTTCCAGGGTATCTCCCAGGTCGAAGGCGACGAAGCGGTCTGTCCATTCGGAACGAAACAGCTCGATGGCCCTTTTGCCGGTGCAGTGCGAGGGAGCAACCTTTTCAACTCCCAGCTCTTTCAGGTGGCCGGAGATCCTCAGGACTTCTTTCTCCCGGGTACTTTTCAGGTGAAATCCCCCTGCCACCAGGCGGATAGGATGTGAGGGGAACAGGTTTTTCGCTTTTTCCGCGATGGTGGTGATCCCGGGATGCGAGCAGCCGGTAAGGATCACCATTCCATTGTCCTGCAAAAGGAATAGCGATTGTTCCCACAGCGATCCCAGCCGGTAGCTTCCTTCGATCTGACCGGTGCTCCAGAGATTACCGGTGATCTCCACTGCTTCATCCACGCCTGTGATCGTGGCTTCCGGGTAGTCTTCCCGGTAGCTGTCTGCCACATCCGAAACCACATAGGTCCGGGGCTTGTTCTGTGCACTGTCCAGGATACTGGCCAGTCCGTTCTTATGATCCCAGTGGTCGTGGGAGATGATAACGCCGGAGAGGGTTTTGGGATCCAGGTTGGCTGTCCGGATGTTCTTCATAAGGATTCCGGCGTCTCCGCCGGTATCAAAGAGGATCGATTCGGTTCCTGTTTCGATCCAGGCGGCAAGTCCCCAGCCGTTCTCCATTCCGGGGCACTCACCGGTGTTGTTATAGATCATCCTGATGCGCATGGGGTGGTTCATAGGTTTCATACCGGCCTGAATTTTAAGGTGCGATGCGATCAACAGGTACCCCGAGGCAAAAGCCAGGGTTGGGAGAAACGACCTGCGGTCCATTGTGCTGGTTCTTTATCAAGTACTTTGGATTACAAGGTAACCAGAATTCCGTTTATATTCAAAAGAAAATTCCTTCTCTGTTGAAATGAGCGGCTGCACGCAGGTGCAAAAAAAACTGCCCCGCAAACGGGGGCAGCATCTTGAAAATAAATAGGATGGCTATGTACTGGTTTGGCTAATTATTGAAACGGAATACCAGGTTTTTGCCGGGATTGTAGTTTTCCATTGACCAGCGGTAGACGGAGTTTTCTCCCGCTTCGATCGTGTCTTTGGGAGGGATCGACCAGCCGTTGATATTCATGCCCGACGGTGCAATCAGGTGCAGGTCGGCATACTCGATGGGTTTCTCCCGGGAGCCTTCGCAGGTGAAGTTAAACTCGGCCTGGCTTCCTCTTAGCTCCTGGGCGTAATGGACATGGAGGAGGAACTCGTCGTAGTCGCCGAAATCGATGGTAAACACGATGCCATGTTTGTTGACGCGGTCGGGTACAATGGCTTCCTGTCCCACCACGCTGTAAAGATATATCGAATCCACATTGCCGAACGCCGGACCTTCAGGGAACGGGTAGGTGATCTGCTGTTTGGTGTTCGGTTTTCCCTTGAAGTAATAGAGTCCGGCCACCTGGAAACCATCCTGCTCAATGCGCATGTTGATGCTCTTTTTATAATAGCAAAACTCCTGTGCCTGCAGGTTGAGTGTTGCCAAAAAGGCAATGAGCAGGGTGATGATGATTCCTGGTTTCATGATCTCCATTGTTTCTGTTTGGTTTACCTGGTATGCATTCTCTTCGCCCGGCTGGAATCCATTTTTTATTACTACGGTCTTTTTCATGGTCGATTCATTTTTCTGGAAACCCCTCTTCCGGGTTATCATTTTTATGTCAACTTGTATGCCATTTTAATTAAAATACAGGATAACAGATAGATGGATTATATTACCCCGGGTGGGGAAGGGGATATTTAACGAAATATCGGGTGCGTTACGATATTTCGGAATTTTTTAGGACGGTGGAGAATTCAAATCAGGATTTAGGAGTGGTCTCGGCCTGGCATCATAAAAAATGCCGCAGGGATCCCTGCGGCATTTTTTATTATCTACAAACTAGCTGACAAATCTAACGGATCACAATTCTTCCCCGGTAACTCTTATCCTGTGAGTTGACCATGATGATATACATTCCCTGCTTATCTATTTCCAGGTTTATCACTTGTTGGTCATTCTGCAACTCTTTTTTCAGCAATTCATTGCCCAGGATTCCTGTAACCACGATTTCGCCTGTCAGATTTTCGGGTATTTCAACTTTAACTGATCCTGTTGATGGATTCGGATACACATGCAATTTGCCTGCATAGGGAGATTCTGCAAAACCAACCGGGTTAACCGTAATAAGATCCTCAACCGTCATTGTATCTGCTGTGGCCTCATTGCTTGCGACCAGGGTAACGGTGTAAACGCCGGCATCCTCATAGGTATGGGACGGACTCTGGTCGGTGCTGGTGTTGCCATCACCGAAATCCCAGTCCCATGTCGTGGCATTTTCCGAAAGATCAGTAAAGTAAACGGTTAGCGGTGCATCACCTTCGGTAACATCACTGAAGAAATCTGCCGTGACTGCCGGGGTAAAGGTTGACTCCAGGAGAGAAATTTCATCAATGATCACTTCAAAATCTAATGTTTGGGTATTGTCCCATTCTCCGCTTCCTATCTTAATAACAAAATAGTAAGTACCGGACTCTTCTGGCTGATAGGGTCCGATAAACTCACAACCATCATCCTGGAAAGTTCCGTCTATCAGGCTTCCGGTGCACTCAGCCCAGGTGTTGAACTGGTATATTTTTATAGAATCTGCACCATAATCTTCGCCATCCACCGGGGCCACATCTCCAATGAATACCTCGGCCCAGAATTGGTTCAGATCTGTAAGGGCCCTGAAAGCACCTGTAAAGGTATACAATGAGTCCTTGTGCAGCTCAACCGGTTGCCAGATACAATAGTGTGTTGTACCGTTCTGCACGGAACCCGAGATATATAGTCCTCCGCCCTCGCCATGTGCTGTATTCTGATCGGTATAGTTCCAGGACGCAGCAGTGGGCATGATATCGGCATTCAGGTTGGTAATATTCCAGAGATTAGGGTCTTCCATGTTACCGCCGTATAGCATCTCTCCCGGCGGTAACTCAGGTTTATCATTGGCTTTAACGAAATCGGTTTTGGTTACAACGGAATCCCCTATTTCATTCGTTGCTGTAAGGATCACTGAATAGGTTCCTGCATCATTGTAAGTATGCGTCGGGTTTTCATCGGTACTTGTTGAGCCATCCCCGAAATCCCAGGCGTAGCTGGTCGCAAAGTGGGTTTCATTCATAAAATCTACCGTCAGCGGCGCAAATCCCACTGCATTATCTGAGCTGAAAGCTGTATGCGGTTTCTCACGGTAAGCTTTTAGCGACAGTTCATCCAGTACAATTTCAAAGGTCTGGGATGATCCGTCCCAGGATGTACTTCCGGTTTTTAGCACAAAGTAGTATGTTCCCGAGGTATCGGGGATGAATACATTGTAGGGATTAGCGTCAATGGCAAAGGTGCCGTTGTTTTTTGCAGGAGTTGCCCAGGTTCCGACGCCGGTCAGCAACTGGAGGTTAAACCCGTCCTCGGCCCTGTAATCAAGTCCGTCTATAGGCTCTTCGCCAATAAATACCTCGCACCAGGAATTATTAACCTGGATGAAATTAAATGCTCCATCCAGTTTATAGACTGAATCTGCCGAGAGTTCCACCGCCTGGTAGATACAGTATTGCGAATTCCCGGAAGTGGTTGTACCGGTAACATGGAGGTTGCCACCCTGCCCGGCGGCAGGGTCGTTATCGCCCGTATTGTTCCATGTGGCCACCGGTTCAGCGCCTGTTTCTGTGTTCAGCAATGAAATTGACCATTCAGCATCCGATTCCATTTCACCGCCTACAATCACCCCGCCGGCAGTTACCTCAACCGGTGGTTCTTCAATGATGATCATGTCGGTTTTCACCATGGTATTTGACCCCAGTTCATTTGTCGCGGTAAGAGAGACTGTAAAGGTATCTGCTGCTGTATAGACATGAGACGGATTTTGTTCCGCCGACAGGGCCGAGCCATCCCCAAAGTCCCACGACCATGAATCTGCATAAATGGATTCGTCTGTGAAATCAATGGCTTCACCTGTGAAACCAACGGTAATACTGCTGCTGAATTTCACAATGGGTTTCGCACGACTGGTGAGCAGGAGTTCATCCAGGATGATCTCAAATGTCTGGACGGAGTTATCCCAGGATGTGCTTCCCGCCTTAATTACGAAATAATAGGTTCCCGAGGTATCGGGAACAAAAGCTGAATAGTCGGTATTGTGCTTACTGAATTCACCGTCGAGCTGGACAGGCATGGCCCAGGCCCCCAGTCCTGTAAGCAACGTTCCCTTGTCGGTGCCGTAATCCTCTCCATCCACTGGCTTCACGCCAAGAAATACTTCGCACCATGAATTATTGATCTGGATCTCCTTGAATGCCGCATCCACGGTGTATGTTTCTCCGGCCACAAGGTTAACAGCCTGGTAAAATGCCACCTGCGAATTTCCGGCAGTCGTTGTACCGGTGAGATGGAGCGCGCCTCCGCTTCCGGCTGCAGGGATATCATCAGTATAGTTCCAGGTTACGGTAGGCTCATTGCCTGCCTCGGTGTCCAGCAGGGTCTGGGTCCAACCGGTCTCGGACTCCATATTTGCCCCCTGCAAAAGGTTTGTTTGTGCACTCACAGAACCTGCATAAAGGAGCAGGGCAGCAATGAGAAACACGCTTTTCAGTAGTTTAGTTTTCATAGTCATTGATTTTAGTTATGGATCACTCAATAGAAATTAATTCTCACCATTGGGGAATATCGTTATGGTTTCAGGCACTGATTTGTTATCATAGGCATCCAGTGTATAGACTGAAACCGTATATCCTTTGATCTCAAGGCTGTCAATATGTACCGAATCCACCATGTTTTCGTAATAGAGGCTGTCATCGCCATAATCGATTAGTATTTTCCTGGCAATGTTTCCAGCGGGATTATCCCATGTGAGGGAAACTTCCCGCAGGCCTTCATAGGCGACCAGGTTGGTTACCCTGGGAGGATAGATGCGTTCCTCTTCCACGTATTTCATGTAATTATCCTCCATTTTTTCGCAACCTGTAGTGATTGAGATAAGAAGAGCCGCCAGCAGATAGATTGATTTTTTCATAGCGATTATTGAACGTCAACATTATCGATTCCAAACAGGGTAATCTCCGAAGAGCATACTAGGGTTTCACTACCATATCCGGATGTCAGGCTGATTTTCAGGTACCGGAAAGGTTCTGTTATCTCATCCAGTACAAACTCATGGCCATCAATGGCCTCCTGTATCTTTTCCGGGGGTACTTCTCCTTCATCATTCCTGGGATCCCCTATATCGAATTCTCCCAGCAGGAGCCATTCCGACAGGTCGTTGCTTGCCCAGAGATTAAAGGAGCGCATGTTCTCGGTCTGGTAATACTCGTAGGTTGTACTTACCCCTCCATCATCAGCACTGGTATAATCATAGGCCCGCTGCCAGACCACCAGCCGGTTAATGATAACCTGCTTATCCAAATCCACTACGAGATCCAGCGGGTAGGTCAGGGTACCCCCGTTGTTGTCGCGGTGAATAATAAAATAGGAGTTGTCGGAAGGATCCCCGGCCCGGTCGATCACATCGTCCCAGAAATTGGTGGTCACGCCTTCATATATATTCCCGTCGGCCGAAAGGGAGGGAACCAGTTTCCATGAGTCCTTGCTTATTTTTTCTTCAAACAGCGGTTTGATGGTTTCCTTGAACACCCTGTCGGTTTTGTTCCCGTTAAAATCTTCAACAACAATCGATATATCGTAATTAACAGAGTCAAGGCCCCGGACGATCTTTGTCTCGTTCATCAACGAAGAGGAAAGGATGCGTTCTTCCGTTGTGCTTTCATCTTCGATATACAGGTAAACAAAGACCTGTTTTGCAACGGGGTTCTGCCAGGTAACCTCCACCCCGCCCAGTGCTGCCTCCAGGGTAAGATTCTCCTTTACAATATGAATATGTGAAACCAGTGGAGTGACGGATACGGTAACTCCATCGGACTGATTATTACTCCGGTCCACTGCAAAGAGGGTGATGTCATGGGAGAGGGTGTCGTTGAAACCGTCCACCTCGATGGAAGTATTGTAATAACTTGCCACTTTGTAAACCTCGTTGCCCTGGCTATTGGTATAAACTGCCCTGATGTAGTGGAGGTCTTCGTCCTGAGGCAGGTCATAAGAGATCACCGCCCCTCCGTTGGTGGACTCAACTGAGATATTTGAAACCTCGCCCGGCGGCGTGGTATCCGATTCCTGGGGTTCACAGGCATACATGCCAGCGAGCAGGACCAACGCGGTCAGTTTTAACCAGGTGGCTTTTTTGTGCGGATTAACTTGCATTATTCTCATAATTATAAAATTACCATCCCGGATTCTGTACCAGGTTCGAATTAATGATGAGTTCATCGAGGGGAAGGGGATGCTGGTAGTCGCGCGGTGTAATAAATGAACGCTGTCCCACATCTTTTACAACATAAAATTTATTGACAGCACCCTCGTCGACGCTCCAACCTCTGACGGGTTCATTGAAATACCTGGCACCTTCCTTCCATCTCCTCACGTCGTAATAGCGATTTCCTTCAAAGGCAAGTTCTATGGATCGCTCCTGGTGAATGATTTTCCGGAGGCCATTCTGACTCGCATGCTTGTTTACATCCCTGGCAAGCGAGGGATCGGACCATACCTCTTCCACATCGGGGATATAGGACCGGCTTCTTACCTGGTTCAGTGCATCGTAAATCTCCTGGGAAGGGCCTGAATACTCGTTCAGTGCCTCTGCATAATTGAGGTAGAGCTCGGACAGCCGGATATAAGGCCAAGGGTAGGTTACCAGGTTGGCATACTCCATCCCGTCCGATTCGGGATGACAGATCTTTTTCAATACATACCCTGTAATTACATAATCGTTTGTCTGGGCGCGTCGGCCATGATCTTCACCTTTTTTCATTTGAAGCTCCCATTTACTTCCCCAGGTACGGTAATACCCCCTGTCAAAACCGATTGATGCATAGAACCGCGGCTCCCTGTTCAGGTGAAGGCGTGCCGTCACTTCACCTTCCTGGGCCTGGATGCTGTTTTCCGGGGGGACAACGGTAAGACCGTGCCTCTGTTCATAATCCCAGGTCAGATCCTGATCGATGGGTAATCCGTTGGATGTGTAGTAGCGCTCCGCCGCCTGGAGGGTAGGGGAAACCCATTGCCAGGCCGCTTCATTGGAAGATGCATCGGGATTGATCATCATGGCTGCCGCCTGCAGTGTCCACCACTCCCCATTATCCACCGGCTTGGAATACCCCCAGATAAGCTCCCTGTTCCATTTATCGGTGAACATATACCGGTAATTGTAGAGTGCTTTGATTTCATCACTTTGATAATCAGCTGTATCAAAACCAGGGACCACCTCATTATAGGTGTAGAGTTCAACACCGTTCGAAAGGGCAAGATCGATGGCATCGCTGGCTGCATCTGCGGCCCTTTTCCATTTTTCAGGATCATAGGTTGTATTGAATAATTTGTTTCCCTCTTTATCCGTAAATGTTTCGTAGTACTCGGAGTTCCCATTGTAGAGCGGACTGGCCGCATAGAGCAATACCCTGGATTTGATGGCTGCAGCAATTACCCGGTCGACCCTGCCCAGTTCATTGTTCGAGGTTACGCGTTGCGGCAGATCCTCCATGGCCTGATCGATGGTATTCACAATATAATTAAATACGGTATCAACCGTTTCCTGTCTTACCCTTACTTGATCCACATCGGCAGATATGGGAAGGTTTTCATCCACGATGGGAATGGATCCATACTGCCTGAGCATCAGGAAGTGGTAATATGCCTTCAGGAACCTAACCTCTGCTTTCCACGTTGCTTTCTCCTCATCGGACATATCCAATACCTGATCCACATTCTCAATAAAAATATTGCAATTCCGGATGGCTCTGAAGGCTGATTCCTGGCTTCTGCCAAATGCAAAATGCCCTGCCCAGAGTCCCATAAGCGGATCCGAAGCTGATTGTTTACCACGCATCATTTCCACTCCCGGTGTTTCCTGGGCAATAGGGGTGGTAACTTCATCCGATGCAAATACATAGCTTGTATAGACACCATCCTCCTGGGGAAGGTACTGGTAACAGGTTGCGAGAGCCTTGTAGGCAGCGTCCTTTCGCTCGAAGAGGAGTTCAAGTTCCTGTGTCTTATCCGGAACAATATCAAGGTAACTGTCGCAGGATGTAGCCAGGAACAGTATCGCAGTAAAAGATATTAATATTGTCTTATTCATGGTATAATCCTTCATTATATTAAAAACTTACCTGGACGCCCATATTAAACATACGCTGGGTAGGGTACCCCATGCCGTTACCGGCCATTTCGGGATCCCAAAGCTTGAACTTACTCAGCGCAAACAGGTTGACTCCATTTACATAGATCCGTGCATTGTCAATATTCACCCGGTTGGTGATGCGTCCCGGGATGGAATAGCCAAGTTCCACATTCTTGAGCCTTATGAAAGCACCGTTCCTGATCCACCAGGTAGACGGGTGTTCGTTGTTTGACACCGACTGGGTGGAAAGCCTGGGCCAGAATGCGTATGGATCGGGATTGTCATAAGACCAATGGTTATCGGCAATGATATCCAGTGCGTTCCGCTCATTGATAAAAGGAGCAATGGTTGCAGGATCGATGAAGAATGATTCCCTGCCAATTCCCTGGAAAAAGAAGGAGAGGTCAACGTCCCTGAACCCGGATGAAACACCGAACCCATAAACGATCTCCGGAACGGTCGGAAACCCTATAGGTACCATATCCAGGTCATCCACTCTTCCATCGTCATTAACATCTACATACTTGATGTCACCAGCCAGGTAAGCCAGGTCGGATCCTGAAACAGGCTGATTATATTGTGTTGGTGAATTCTCCACCTCAGCCTGGTCAACAAAAAGACGCTCGGCAACCAATCCCCATTGCTGATCGATCGGATGCCCTATGCGGCTTAAGTATTCATAGGAATAATTCGGTTCTCCATTTTTAATGACCTCGCTGGTTGCATAGGTAAAATTGGCCCTGGCTGTCATCCAGAAACTGTTTGAAAAGTACTTCTGAAAATCCAGTGAAGCATCCACTCCGTGTGAATAGGCTTCTCCAATATTGCTGCTTATACTGGAGGTCAGGCCCATGGTCAGGGGAGTATATTGCCTTACCATGTATATATTGGTACGGTACTCGGTAAAATAGTCAGCCTGCAGGGTGAGGGTGTTCCACAATCCCAGTTCCAGTCCGTAATTGGCTTTTTTCGAAACCTCCCAGGTCACCGATGGATTGGAATACCTGTTGATTACGTAGCCCGGGTAATAGATCCCGAAGTCCTCGCCGAAGGTATATCCCCTCGAACCATCATTCAGGTTCACGTCCGAAAGGTAAAAAAACCGGTCATTTGGATCTGAAATCGCATCATTACCCACCAGTCCGTAAGTGGCTTTCAGCTTCAGGTTGGTAATAACATCTTTCAGTGCTTCGAAAAAAGACTCATTGGATATGAGCCATCCGATACCCGCAGAGGGGAAGAAACCGAAACGATGGTTCTCCGCAAATTTTTCAGAACCGTTATATCCGAAATTAAATTCTGTCAGGTATCGCCCGTCAAATGCGTAGGTAAAACGTCCAGAAAGGCCCATATTTCGGGAAGGTAATGTGGAATAGGTAGAGCTTCCGGCGATGGTGTTCAGCGACTCTTTTCTTGTAAATACAAACAGCGCACCGACATTATGATTCTGACCAAATGTACGATCATACTGTCCGATCATCTCGAAATAGAAACTGCTGTTGGCCTGGTTTGCTATCACGGCATCATTGAGGAATTCGGTTCCTTCCTGGATCTGATAGAGCGAATAAAGAACCCCTTCCTCGGTGTCTACCTCCGACAGTCCGTAATAGAATGGTGTAAAACCCCGTGAATTCTCATTCATACTGTATGATCGTATGGAAGCCATGCCCCTGAACTGCAATCCTTCCGTTATAAAATCCAGATCCTGGTTGATCTGGACCTGGGAAAGGATCGTTGACGTAAACCGGTCTTTGTATCCGCGTACCATATCGGCATACGGATTGGGGTAGCCACCGTTTCCCTTATTACCAAACAACGTGTGGTTCAGAAATTGTGTCTCCTCGTCCTTTTCATAGTATTTGGGAAAGTTTACCGGGTTGGCCTGCATGACCGAGGCAAATATGGAATTGGCATCTTCGATGGGCCCGTTATACCTGTCGATAAGCGAATAAAATTTCACCGCAATCTCGGTGGTCTTGGTGATGTTCATGTTTACATTGGCCCTGAGATTATAGCGGTTAATGTCGATGTTGTTGTTGAAATTATTCAGATTATCCACCTTCAGGAGTCCTTTTTCATTGTTGTAGGAGACCGACAGGTAGTACTGGGCAATTTCACCTCCACCGGAAATATTCAGGTTCGCTTTTTTATTCATTACCGAGCTCCTGAACAGTTCAGGATACCAATCAACATTGGGATAGATCATGGGGTCCAGTCCCTGTCGGGTTCCTTCGATCTTATTCTTTGAATAATAGAGCAATGCACCCGGATCCCGCGTGCGCAGAGCCTGGTTGTAGAGCTCCATATAATCCACGCCGTCGAGAAACTCGTTGGTCTGTGTGGGTGAGGAGACGGAATTCTCTACCCGCACAGAAACTTTCGCCTTTCCGATCCGCCCCTCCTTGGTGGTAACCAGGATTACCCCGTTGGCTCCCCGGGCCCCGTATAACGCGGTTGCCGTAGCATCCTTCATGATCGAGAAGCTGGCGATGTTGTCGGGTTCGATCCTTGCCAGGTCGTTGGCTGTAACCTCGAGTCCGTCGATCAGGATCAGCGGATCGTTCTTGTATCCAAACGATGTGACTCCCCGGATAAAA
>CAYZMH010000020.1:0-38185 GCA_964479445.1 uncultured Bacteroidaceae bacterium
TATATTTATTTCATTTACAATAAAAAAATTAAAAGGCTAAAAAATCTTGCTCTCACAGGTGAAAGATTGCCTTAACTTCCTTTCTTATCGAATCTTCCTAAGACTTCTAATCCTTGAAGGCTTTCGGCTGCTATGAATAATCCCCATGAAAGCTTTCCTTAATTAGCTAAATTCAAATTTACATTTTCTCTGTCAATGTATATGTACTGTTGGAATGGGGGAAATTCAGAGGGTTTTCCATATTTCCACAGGACCTTCGCTGGTGAAAGATTCATGAGGATTTTGTGTGTCTTATAGTATTATAATCCCACATCCCCTGATGAGTAATTTCTTTCACCAGTTGAATCGATCCATGACCGGTTTTTGGTGGACTCTACTGGTCTTTTTTGCTGAGTGCCTCTTTGATCCGGGTTTCCAGCTCCTCGGCCAGTTCGGGATTGTCTTTGATCAGTGATTTGACCGCGTCGCGTCCCTGTCCGAGCCGGGTCTCCCCGTAACTGAACCAGGATCCCGATTTTTTTACCAGCTCCAGTTCCACCCCGAGGTCGATCAGTTCTCCCACCTTCGAGATGCCTTCCCCGTACACGATGTCAAACTCCGCCTTACGGAAGGGAGGAGCCAGTTTGTTTTTCACCACCTTGACCCGGGCCCGGTTCCCCTGCACATCATCCCCGTCTTTGAGCTGTCCGATCCGCCGGATATCCAGGCGTACGGAGGAGTAGAATTTCAGGGCATTCCCGCCGGTGGTGGTTTCCGGGTTACCAAACATCACCCCGATCTTCTCCCGGAGCTGGTTGATGAAGATGCAGGTGGTGTTGGTCTTGCTGATATTGCCGGCCAGTTTTCGCAGGGCCTGGGACATGAGGCGGGCCTGCAGACCCATTTTCGAATCTCCCATCTCTCCCTCGATCTCAGATTTGGGGGTGAGGGCTGCCACCGAGTCGATCACTATGATATCGATGGCTCCAGAACGGATCAGGTGATCGGTGATCTCCAGCGCCTGTTCCCCGTTGTCGGGCTGGGAGATGTAAAGGTTCTCAATATCGACGCCAAGTTTCTTTGCATAGAAACGGTCGAAGGCGTGTTCGGCATCGATAAAGGCCGCGATGCCCCCGTTTTTCTGTGCTTCCGCGATGGCATGGATAGCCAGGGTGGTCTTCCCCGAGGATTCGGGTCCGTATATCTCTATGACCCGTCCGCGCGGATAACCGCCCACTCCCAGTGCCACATCCAGTCCGATGGAGCCGGATCCGATCACGGGCACATCAACGATGGCAGCATCCCCCATCTTCATGATGGTACCTTTGCCATACCCTTTTTCAATCTTGTCAAGGGTGAGATTAAGCGCTTTCAGTTTTTCCTGATTGATATTGCTGTCGCTCTTCTGGTTGCTCATAAGGTTTTTACTTGTTAATGTGTTCTAATCCGCAAATATCTGCGTGGTATGATTCTTCGTTTTTACCTTATCGAAGATTTTCTCGATGTTCCCGTCTTCCGAGATGATATAGGTTTTCCGGAGAATCCCTTCATATGTTTTGCCGTACCTTGTTTTTTCACCCCAGGCATTATAGGCTTTCAGAATTTTTTTATCAACATCCGAAAGAAGCCGGAACGGCAGTTCGTACTTGCTGATGAAATTCTGGTGCGATTTCCGGCTGTCGGCGCTGACACCCAAAATCTCGTACCCTTTTTCCATGAACTGCTCGTAATTATCCCTCAGGTTGCAGGCCTCTGCAGTGCAACCCGGGGTATTGTCTTTCGGGTAGAAATACAACACCAGTTTTTTGCCCCTGTACTGATCCAGGGATACCGTTTCCCCGTTCTGATCCTCACCGGTGAAGGCCGGTGCAGCGTCTCCAACGTTCAATTCTGCCATACTGTTCTGTTTTGTAAAAGTACGAAGTTTGCTTCAAAATAGGCTCCTGTTTGGCTACTGTTTATTAACAAATCCCGCGGAGCCAAATGAATTTTAATTGCTATTTTTGATGAGCAATAGCGACTCGCAATATCAATGTAAAAACACCTAAAAACGCAATATGTTTAGAGTTATTTCACGCCGCATGACAGGGATCGCGATCCTGCTCACACTGGTTGGAGTATGCACGACAGAGGCACAGGTTGAATCGCTTACCACACGCCAGCTAAAAGAGCGGGCTGAAGAGCGGTTCGAGTCAGAGCAATACAGCGAAGCGCTTTCCGATTTCCGTCATCTTATGAACGAGTACCCGGGAGATCCCATGTACCGCTATTACACCGGGATCTGTCTTACCGAGCTCAACCGGGACCTGGAAGAAGCGGCTGAATTGCTCTACTTTGCCTCGCGCCGGGATGTTCCCGCCTATGTCTATTATCACCTGGCAGAAGCCCATCGCAGGATGTACGATTTCAAGGAAGCAAAGAACTACTACCTGGAGTTTGACAGGGAGGCATCCCGCAGGGAATCCCGGGAATATGAAACCAAAAAACTGATCCGGTCGGTGGAAACGGCCCGCGAGATCGTCTCTACCTATAATCCCTACGAGGTATTGAATGTCACTTTCGTGAACCTGGATGATAAAGAGCAGGTCAGGCAGATCCGCATGAAGGGCGGGGTGTTGCAGGAGAAGCCGGAAGCTTTTTTTACCGAAGGGGAGGACCGGGATGAACTGACCCGCCTGATGTTTATCCCGGAGCAGCTGAACCGAGGCGACCATGTCTACTATTCGGGATATAATAAACGCCGCAAAGACGGGGCACAGCTGTTCAGGGCCCGCCGGACCACCTCCGGGAAGTGGAACCAGGTTACTCCGCTGGACGATCTCAATACCGGGGGCGATGAGATCATGCCGTACTACGATCCGGTGGGCCGGGACCTCTACTTTGCCTCCAACGGCCGGCAGGGGGTCGGTGGCTTTGACCTCTACAAGTCGCACTACGACGAGGAGCGGGACGAGTGGTCGGATCCGGTCAACCTGGGCTTTCCGGCCAATTCGGTGTACGACGATTACCTGGTGCTCCCGGGAACGGACCTGGGCATGCTGATGTTCTTTTCTGCCCGCCAGGCTACCGATTCCACCCTGGCCGTCTACCGCGTGCATTTCAGTGAACCCAAAAAATCGCTCGCCTCGCACACCCCGGAAGAGATCCGCAGGATCGCCAACCTGGGAGGCGTGGCCGGAGAGACTCTCGAGGAGATGGAAGCTTACCAGGCTTCCCTTGCCCAGGCTTCCGAAAGCAGCAATGAGCAGCAGGATGCCTCCCCCTCCGAACATACCACGATCGAATCATCTCCCGGTGCCGGGAAAACGGCTGCAGCCGGAACGGAGGTAGATCGGCAGTACCAAACCCTGGTGGGGGAGGCCCTTCACCACCAGGAGGTCTCGGATTCCCTCACCGAACTGGCCACCGAGGCACGCGTCAGGGTAAGGGAGTCGGACGACCCCAACGACCGCTGGTTGTACCAGAAGCAGATCCTTATGTGGGAGAAGAAGGCGGCCGATGAGCAGGCGGAGGCGGATCGCCTGTTTGCCCGGCTGAATGAATACGAACCCGGTTCCACCGCATCGGAGAGGGAGGTGCCTTCGACTATCGTAAAAGACCGGGAGGTGAATGACATTACGGTATACCGGTTTGCCGACCGCGACGAACAGGAGACGTCGAAAGGTAACCGGGAGGCTGAACCCGGAGAAGTGGCAGGAGAGACCCGGACCCGCGAGCGATCTGCCGGGAAGAACGAACAGGGAGAAGAAGGACCCGGGGCCGGCCGACCGGGAGAACCCGGGGCAGCTCAGTCTGAGAAAAAGAGTACCGCAGGGGAGAAGTCAACCGGCAACACCCCGTCCGCAGAACCCCGGGGGTCACAAGAGCCGAAAAACACTGCTGCTGGAAACCGGGTGCATAAAGCCGGGGGAAAGACGCCCGTTTCAGTGGTGATCAACCGCTTTGATATCCTGGATGCTTCCCCCTACTCCTATGGGAATCCCATCCCGGTGAATATCCGCCTGCCGCAGGGGGCCTTTTACCGGATTCAGCTGGGGGCATACAGTAAAGCGGTGGTTCCCGGTGCCTTCGGCGGACTGAGTCCGGTCACCGCCGAAACCCTCCCGGAGCGGGGGCTTACCAAGTACTACGTGGGTAAGTTCAACCGCTACGAGGATGCGGCCCTGGCCCTTGACCGGGTGCGGAAGGCCGGACATACCGATGCCTTTATCGTGGCCTGGTACGACGGCGAAAAAATGTCGCCCGGCAGGGTGCAGAAGCTGGAGTAGTGAGGGGGCAACAAACCGGACCCGTCCTGCAGGAATTGAAAAACCGGCACAGACAGTGGTCCGGGTAACCCGCCGGCACAACCGCTACCCCGACCGGCAGGGTGCGAACTGCGGGGCCTGCAGGGCATGCCGGCTGCGGTTAAACCAGCATAGGGCCGGGACTGATAAGCACCCTTCGTTCCGGCTGCAAGCCGCCATTATAAATAATCAAAAACTTGGCATTACGCGGATCGGGTATATTGTTTCTTTTTATATATTTGAGACATAGATTGATTCCTATGGATAGCAACTTCTCAAGTCGTCCGCAGAAACTGGGATCCGGAAACACTGACCGGCAGGAGCCTTCGCGGCTGGTGCTTCACAACGATGACGTGAATACGTTTGAGTACGTGATGGAGATGCTGGTGGAAGTGTGCGAACATACCCTTACACAGGCCGAGCAGTGCGCCCTCATCGCCCACTATAAAGGCAAATGCGAGGTAAAGGAGGGGGCGTTCCAGGAGCTGAAAGAGATTCGCTATGAGCTGATTTCGAAAGGACTGAAAGCCACAATTGATTAAATAACTTCACCCGATGGGAGGGATCATTATTCTGATAGTGCTGGGGATCCTGCTGTTCGTGATCGAATTTTTGCTGGTTCCCGGAATTACCGTGGCCGGGATCGGCGGCCTGGTGCTGACCGTGCTGGGGGTGTACAAGGCGTTCAATGATTTCGGCACGGAGACCGGGGTGTGGGTGCTGATCGGAACGATCATTCTGAGCATCCTGGTAATCGCTTTTTCCCTGCGGGCGCGCACCTGGCGGCGCTTCATGCTCGATACCGATGTTACGGGGGCGGTGGATACCGATCTGACCGAGGACCAGGTGAAGGTGGGCGATGAAGGGCTTACCATGACACGGCTTAATCCCATGGGCAAGGTGCAGATCCGCGACCTGGTGCGGGAAGCCAAATCCATCGAGGGGTATATCAATGAACATGCCCCGGTGGAAGTTGTTTCTGTGGAAGGAACCCGAATTTCTGTTAAACCAATAAATAAATAAGAATGGATTTTAATTTTACCTGGATTATAGTCGTCGTAGCGAGTATCGTCGGTCTGTGGATACTCCTCTATTTCATCCCCCTCGGGTTGTGGTTCACTGCCCTGTTATCGGGGGTGCGAATCTCCCTGTTGCAGCTCATTCTGATGCGGTGGAGGAAAGTTCCTCCGACGGTGATCGTGCGTTCGATGATCGAGGCCCATAAGGCCGGGTTATCACAGATCAAACGCGATCAGCTTGAAGCGCACTACCTGGCCGGCGGCCGGGTGGAGCAGGTCGTGCACGCCCTGGTTTCGGCCAACAAGGCGAACATTGACCTGCCTTTCAATATGGCCACCGCCATCGACCTGGCGGGACGCGATGTGCTGGAAGCCGTGCAGATGTCGGTCAACCCGAAAGTGATCAATACCCCCCCTGTGACGGCCGTGGCCAAGGATGGGATCCAGTTAATCGCCAAGGCCCGGGTAACGGTACGGGCAAACATCAAACAGCTGGTTGGCGGGGCCGGTGAAGAGACTGTGCTGGCCCGCGTGGGTGAGGGAATTGTCTCCTCCATCGGATCTTCCGAAACACATAAGGTGGTGCTGGAGAATCCCGATTTCATCTCACGTATCGTGCTGGATAAAGGTCTGGATGCCGGAACGGCCTTCGAGATCCTCTCCATCGATGTGGCCGATATCGATATCGGCAAAAACATCGGGGCCGTGCTGCAGATGGACCAGGCAAATGCCGATAAGAACATTGCCCAGGCGAAAGCCGAGGAGCGGCGTGCGATGGCGGTTGCATCCGAACAGGAGAACAAAGCCAAGGCCCAGGAGGCACGTGCCAAGGTGATCGAGGCCGAGGTGGAGATTCCCCTGGCCATGGCCGAGGCTTTCAAATCAGGCAACCTGGGAATCATGGATTACTACCGGATGAAGAATATCGAAGCCGATACCGATATGCGGGATACCATCTCCAGGGGAACCGAGAAGAAATCGGGCGGTAAAAACCAGTCACGGGAAAGCGACGATAAAGAGTGATCACACTGACCGTCATTCCGGTTGCGATGTTCATTTCCGTTATCAACACCTGTTAAGGGCGGCGGCATAGCTTGTGCTGTGCCGCATCCTGACAGGCGGATCAGTAATTCACAAATTGTTAATAACTGCTGTTTATTTCTTGTGGATACGCAAAAATGGCAAGGTATTGACTCATGCCGAATTATAGCATACATTTGATAGTACCAAGTGAGGGATAAAAGGTTGCTCGCAGGTTATTCCGGAGCGGTTACCGGCCCACGGGCCAAAGGTAATTTAACCGGACGCGGTCCCGCTAAATGACGGGATGCAGCGAAAACCCGAGCCAAGCGTGGGTTATGGTTCACCAGGCCCACTCAACCGGAAGGATCACTTGCCTGATCGTTCTTCAAATGGTTGATTCAGTGAAGGGAGAATGGGAACGAATCCTTCGGGATTCCGGAACGTCTCCACCCTGTCGCCAGTCAGATCGTAAGACCTGGTTGCGTCACGGTTCACTGAAGCGGGTCCGGGAAGTCAGATTTCGGTCTGACCGACGGACCGGTTCGCAGGGATCGCTCTATGGAGCATACCCGGCGGGCCAGGGTTTCGCAAACAGATGCCTTCAGGGTTTTGCATGCGAAGCCGGCCATAATAACCGTAGCCTGGCACTGTATGGTGGCTATGGGTTACCAAACAGTGGGATGGGAGCAAGACAAACGTTTTGCTCCCATTTGTGTTTTAAGCCCCTTTGTTTTTGCCATCCGTCTATTCCTCCCCCTCGCACTTCAATGCCTGTTTTTCACCCGGTGGAGCCGGTGTACCGCCGGCATGTTCACCCTCCAACGTCAGTAAAAAAGGCTGTACCGGTCTATCAACGACCGGCAGTGGACGGTTAGTGGTATTTTCTTCCCTGTTTCTGTTGCTTTCCCCGCAGAGTCTGCCACTGCTTGAAAAAAATAGTATTTCTTTTTCTTTCCTCGTTTCTTGATTTCCCAAACCGGTAGTTGACCGTTGTTCTGTGTAAAGGCATTGAATGATCTGCGGGGATTGCCGGGAGGTTTTGACTAACAATCTAATTGTTCCATTAAAAATCATTTTATGAAACGACTTGTATTATTTCTCACGTTACTGGCGTTCGGCTGGGGCGCTTCGCAGGCGCAAACCCAGGTAACCGGGAGGGTTGCGGACGCCCAGGACGGAACGCCCCTGCCCGGGGTGTCCGTTGTCGTCAAAGGGACCACCGTGGGTACGGTGACCGACCTGGAAGGGCAATACGAGATCATGGTACCCATTGCCGATGCTTCCCTGGAGTTCTCATTCGTGGGGATGCGCTCCAAGGTGGTACCGGTGGGTAATTCCACGGTCATCGATGTGATGCTGGAGGTGGATGCCGTTCAGATGGACGAGGTCCTGGTGGTCGGTTACGGAACTTCTACCAAGGAGGCCAATACGGGTGCCGTATCGGTCATCAGGGACGATGTGATCAGGGATGTACCGGAAGCCAGCTTTGACAAGATGCTGGCCGGTAAGGTTGCCGGGATGCAGGTTACTGCCACATCCGGACAACCCGGTGCTTCCACCCAGATACGGATCCGCGGGACCAGCTCCCTGAATGCGGGTAACGAACCGCTCTACGTGGTGGACGGGATCCCGGTGATGGACGGGGATCAGACCCAGTTCACCATGAGCGGGAATGCGCTCACCATGATCAATCCCAACGACATCGAGTCGATCTCGGTATTGAAAGACGCGGCTGCCGCGTCAGTATATGGTTCGCGTGCGGCCAACGGGGTGATCCTGATCACCACCAAGTCGGGCAGCGAGGGAGAATCCACTATCAATTTCCGCACTTCCTACGGGGTGACCTCCCTGGCCAATGACAACGACTTCGGGATCATGAACCCCGAACAGCTGGTCGAGTACATGCGGGATGCCGTGGTAAATGCTGGCTTTGATCCGGATGACCCCGGAAACGGCAGCTTTTATGTGCCCTACTCGCTGCTGGAGCAGCCCATGAACAACTGGCTGAAAGCTTCCACCAAATACGGCAGCATCAACAACTACGAACTGTCGGTCACCGGCGGAACCGAAAAGACCCGCCATTACACTTCGGGTCTTTACTCCGACACCAAAGGGGTTTTCCCGGGGTACAGCTTTACCAAGTACCAGCTGCGCTCCAACATCGACCATGAGATCTCCTCCACCCTCAAAATGGGAATCAAGATGAACGCCCTGCGTTCGGAAGCCCACGACCTGGAGATGCAGGGCCTGGCATACACCAACCCGCTGTTCGGTGCCTGCCTGATCAAGCCCTGGACACCTATTTACAATGAAGACGGTACCTATAACCTGCAGGTTCCGGCCAACGGCAATGTGAATCCTATCGCTTCCGCGGAACTGAACGATCAGTGGGAGATACAGAACCGGTTATATGCTATGACCTACGTGGAGTGGGAACCGCTGCCCGGGTTGAAGCTGAAGACCAACAACGGGGTGGAGTATACCGACGCGGAGGGTCGCCGTTACTGGGATGCGCGTGTGCGGACCGACAACACCTCCAAGCTGCAGAATACCAGCAATATGTATATGCAGCTTACCTCGTCCAACACCATCTCTTACAGCAAGTACCTGAATAACCATAACTTTAGTATCCTGGGCGGATTTGAAGCCATCGACAACCGGGATAACCTCTATTTCATCTGGAACCCCGATGTGGATCCCAACATCCCGTTTCCCAACACGGGGACGGCAGCCGATGACGATGCCGACTATGATGAGTCACGCTACACCATGGCTTCCTTCTTCGGGATCCTCGACTACAGCTATGACAGCCGTTATTACATGCGTGCCAGTCTGCGTACCGACGGAAGCTCCAAATTCGGAGCCAATAACCGGTGGGGGACCTTCTACTCGGTGGGACTCTCCTGGAACCTTCACAACGAGGCATTTATGGATAATCTCACTGCCGTCAATGCCCTGAAACTGCGTGCCAGTTACGGTCTGAACGGGAACGATCGCATCGATGAGTATGAGCAGTGGGGCGTTTACGGGGCAGTGAGCTACAACGCCACGGCCGGTATGGCACCTGCACAGCCTGCCAATCCCAACCTCACCTGGGAGGAGAACTCCACCTACAACGTGGGACTGGATTTCGGATTTTTCCGACGCATCACCGGTAGCCTGGAGGTCTATAACCGGTTAACCAGCTCCATGTTGCTGGATACGCCGCTTTCGCGGACATCCGGATTCATCTCTCTTCGCCAGAACATCGGCGAACTGCGCAACAAGGGGGTTGAAGGTCTGCTGAACGTGAACGTACTTGAAGGGGACCTCCAGTGGAACGTGGGTCTCAACCTGGCTCATAACCGGAGCGAGATCCTGGACCTGGGCGGACAGGAGCAGATCATTGATCCCGATGCCCAGCGTGCTGTACACAAGGTTGGGGAGAAACTCTGGAGCTTTTACCTGTACGACTACGCGGGCGTGAATCCCGTGAACGGACTGGCGTTGTGGTATGATGAAGGGGGACGCATCACCGAGACCTACAGTGATGCCCGCAGAATCGTTGCCGGTAGTCCGGAACCCGATCTTATCGGGGGAATCAATACCGATGTAAGCTACAAAGGGTTCACCCTGGATGTGAACATGGAGCTGAAAACGGGATGCGACATCCTCATCGAGGAGTTGCACTACACCCTGTCGGACGGCTACACCTGGGATGCGAACCAGGTGAACACCTCCCTGGATTACTGGAAGGAGCCGGGCGATATCACCCGCAACCCGAAACCCATTGCCCAGAACACCACCAATTCCAACGGGTGGATGAACAAGCGGTACATGTACCCCGGCGATTACCTTCGCCTGAAAAACATTACCCTTTCTTACATGATCCCGTCCGGCGTAGCCGAGCGGCTGAGCATGGACCAGTTGCGGATCTATGCCAGCGCGGTCAATGCCTATACCTGGCACAACGCCGATTTCTGGGATCCGGAACGGGGCGTGGAAGGACAGGGATTCGGAATCTATCCCATGTCGAAAAGTTTTGTGGTCGGACTCGACCTTACCTTTTAACGAATTTAACTGAAGCGAATTATGAAATCAAAACACTATATTATTGCAAGCATCGCGTTGGGGATCATGATTGCCATGACCTCCTGCGAGGATTACCTGTACCAGGAGCCGAGGCTGCAGCAGACCAACGAGTTGTCGCTCTCGACCTTCGACGGGTTGCAGAAAGCGACCCTGGGGGCGTACACCCCGCTCTACCATCCCAACTGGTACGGGAGAAACTACATCGTGTACGGCGACCTGAAAGGCGGGAACGCCAAGATCAGTCCGCTGAACTCAGGCCGGTTCCGTACTACCTACCTCTGGAACGCAACCCCGACCTCCGCGCCGGCTACATGGAACGAGATCTATGAACTGATCGCGCGTGCCAACAACGTGATCAATGCCATTGAAGACGGATTCGAAGAGGCCGGTGTACCCCGGGAAGAGCTGGACCGCCTGGCAGCCGAGTGCAAATTCCTCCGCGCCCTGGGTCATTTCGACCTGGCCCGCCTCTATTGCCAGCCCTACACCCAGGGCGAAGGCCGCGACCAGCTGGGTGTCCCGGTTGTCCTGGAAAGTGAACTGGGCGAACCGGAACGGGATGACCTGGGAACCGTTTACGACCAGGTGGTAACCGACCTGGAGGATGCCATCGAAGGGCTGCCCGCGGTATCTCCCAACGAAGGGACCGACCCCTCGGGCTGGGCCACCCGCTATGCCGCACAGGCATTGCTGGCCCGCGTATCCCTCTACATGGGTGAATGGCAGCTTGCCGCCGACTATGCCACCAGTGTGATCGATAACTTCCCCGGCCGTCTCTACAGCGCCGAGGAGTGCAACACCTGGGATAATGGGGGCGTATGGGGCACCGATAACGCCGCGGAAATCATATTCGAGGTCTACGGCGACGAGGGCAACTCCTCCCACGGGAACTGGGATGTGATCTCGTATATCATGTCACCCGGGGGCTACGGCGACGTGGGTGCTTCCGGCGATGTGGTGGATCTCTACGGGGAGAATGATGCCCGGAAGAACCTCTTCACCAACACCGCCGACTATCCCAACGACTACTGGAGCCTGAAATATCCCGGCAAGGGTCCCTCGGGCAACCTGCGCGAAGACAACATCCCGGTCCTTCGTCTGTCCGAGATGTACCTTATCCGCGCCGAAGCTTTGCTGAACGGAGCTTCCGTGGCAGGCGCCGATCCCGATTCCGATCTCAACGCCATCCGCACCCGCCGCAATGCCACCCCGTTAGTCAATGCCACACTCCAGGACGTTTACACGGAACGGAGGCTGGAGCTTTGCTTCGAGGGTCACCAGTTATTTGACCTGGCCCGAACGGGCAGGGACCTGGAACGGACCGACTTTGACGGTGCGGTGAACCAGAACATATCATTCCCGGATTACCGCTGGGCCATGCCGATCCCCCAGGAGGAGGTCGATGCCAATGCCAACATGCAGCAGAATCCCGGGTATATCAGTGAAAACTAAAAAAACAGGAATACAATGAAAAAGATCATCATACAGACATTAACGGCTTTCATGGCGATCCTTTTCGTCACCTCGTGCGACTGGGATCCGGTCATGTTCGACAGCTCCAAGAGCTTCGTGGCCTTTACCACTCGCCAGGCGACGATCCCGGAAGACAGAGACATGGTGGGCATTCCCGTCATGGTCGTTTCCGGCGAGGGGAGTCCGGCCATTACCGTAACCTTTGACTTTGACACCGCGGGCATAGAAATGCCGGCAGTGGAAGGAGAGGACTTTACGCTGGTAAACAGCGAGAAAACCCTGACATTCCCCGATGGCTGGGGATACGACACCATCTGGATTGAACCGGCAGATAATGATATCTTCACCGGGAATAAAACCTTTACCATCAGCCTGCAGACCAATAGCGAGGACTACTCATTCGGCTCCAACTATTTCTGCGAAGCCAAGCTGCTGGACGATGAACACCCGCTGGGGAAATGGATCGGTACCTATACCGTGGCAGCCGCCAGTTATGGCAATCCGGGCGAATGGGACGAAACATGGTCGGTGGTTACGCAGCCCGATGAATCGGATGTCAATAACCTGCTGATCACCATCAGCGCGGACCAGGCCGGTGTTCCCTTCACTGCTACCCTCGACCTGGAAGCCATGACCATCACCATACCTGCAGGAACCAATGCAGGTCCGGTTTACGCCTATGGCCCCACCGAGATGTACGTGGGCGATTTTGCCACCCTGGACGAGGAGTCTCCCATCGTGGGAACTATCGGGGAGGATGGAACGATCCTTATCGATCAGCTGGCCATGTACCTGCCCGACTACGATTATTACTGGGATGCCTTCGATACCGAGTGGACCAAAACCGGGAAGAAAGCCGCTTTCAGAGAGGCTGTCGATCCGGATAAAATGGAACGAATCAACTAATAAAACCGAAAGGATATGAACAAGAAAAGACGATATAATCCTGCATGGAGCGTTTTGCTGCTCGGACTGCTTGTGATGGCCTCCTGTGCCGATTTCGAGGAGTTTGAAAGCTCAAACCGGATGCCGGCACCGGGGATCACCCTGGTGCAAGAGCGCATCTCCGACTCCACCATCGTGGTGGAAGTGACCAGCACAATGGAGGGATATGCCGCCGTGGCGTTATACGCCGATACTGGCAACATCACTCCCGATCCCGAACAACTGCTCACCGGCAACGTGGCAAGCCTGGAGCATACTTACACGGAAATACCATCCGAAGAGGGCCGGCTTTTTACCCTCACCGCCTCGGTGGTACAGGATGCCCGCTACGAAGTGATGGCGGTGGTCAGCAATGCCGATGGCATTACCAGCGAGGTAGCCATGCTGGAGGTGGTCACCACCGACCAGTATGGTCCGAACCTCACCGGCATCACCCCTTCGACCACCCCGGAGCCGCTGTATGCAGACGGAACCCCGATTGTACTCACGTTTGACGAACCGGTCATGGCCGGAACCGGCAGCGATTTCTTTTTTACCACCTACTTCGGAGGGGATAATGAAGTGGTGCCGGCAGAAAACGTGGAGGCAGCCGGAAACGAGGTGACCATCACCATACCTTTCACCCCTGCACACGGCGATTACCTCTTCCTCTCCTGGGAGGAGGGAGCCCTCACCGATGCCTCGGGCAACGATGTGGCTTCCATGAACAGCGGGGTGGTGGAAGGATACCTGGAAGGACTCTACTGGGGTGTGGCCCTGGTGGAGATGGCACCTTCCGGGGTAGCACCGGATACAGCTGCAGCACAGCCGGCCGGATTTGATATCGAACTGACCTTTGACCAGGCGGTGGCACTGCCCGAGTCGTTTGAAGTGGGCCAGGTACGGCTGACTTACTCCGACGGCGACCGTCTTGAAAGCTCCTGGGATGTGGCGGTGGAAGACATCACCGCATCCGGTAACGTGCTTACCATTGCTCAGACAGACTATACCCCTGCATCGGGTTTTACCGTGACTCTTACCATGGATGCAGGCGCACTGGAAGTAGGTCTGGGGAATCCCAGCGCAGAGGTTTCTGCAGCATGGACCATTGAGTAGGTGGTAGTGCAATTCAGGAAAAGCCATCCCGGTTGGGGTGGCTTTTTTTTTGATTTTTTTGTAATTTGTATGTGCCGGGAGTGCCCGTTTAATAAATGAACCGGGTATATGTGTGCAACGAAAGGTTGAGGAAAGGGTTTGCTTCGCCGGGTTGGTCAGTTAATTGAACCGGGTATATGCGCGATGATCGCTTAAAAGAAGGATTCACTCAGCACGCAGGGTCTGTCTGGTGAAGTCCGGCATTAGTATCAATACCGGGAATAGCGGTATTTCCTCATTGCGCGCACTTGTTAGGCGATGGAGCCAGAAAAGCAGGCTATGAGCTTGCGAATACTATAAAGGATCACCCTGTGTACAGATGACTGCGAACGAAAGCGTGGTTTTTACAGTCTTGTGAATGAACATACAGCGCAACATGAGGGTAACATTGTAAGGGTAAGATAACCGGGGTAACTGATTTCCCCTGGTTTTACAGCTAAGAACGTATCACAACATGACAGACTCATGAACAGACTATGGCAAACAGGCTGGTTGATTCTTTTGGTGCTGTTCCCGCTGGCCGTGTCGGGATCCTCGCCGGTACAGGAGCAGCAGGCACGGCGGGTGGCCCATGGCTGGATGGAACAGCACCCGGCATTCTTCGGGGAGAGGATCCCCGGGACCCTGCTGGAGCAGGTCTTTCACGGGGAGCGGCAGGTAGCGTACGTGTTCAGCCTGGAGCCCTCGGGCTGGATCATGATCAGCAGCAACGACGGGATCCGGCCGGTGCTGGGGTATTCCCTGGAGGATACCTACCAGCCCCGGCATGCCTGGAAAGGAAATGTGGCTGGCTGGATGGAAGCGCGGATGGAACAGATCGCCCGGTACATCGCGAAACCGGGTGTTCCGGTGGATCCCGGGTGGGTCGCTGCCAGGTCGGGGACCGCGCCGGAAAGCGGGCAGCAGGGCGTGAAGGATACCTCGGGGAGTGCCGTAAAGTCGGCCCTGTCGCCGGCCGCCCCGGAGGTGGAACCCGTGGAGCCCCTGATCGAAGCGGAGTGGGACCAGGGGGCCGGGTGGAACGAGCAGTGCCCCGACGATCCGTCAGGGCCGGGAGGCCACGCCCTGGTGGGTTGCGGAGCGGTGGCACTGGCTCAATGCCTTACCGTGTTCAGTGCTCCTGTATCCCCTGCCGGGATTGTAAGTTACCAGGACGCGGATTACGGCACGATCGAGGTGAATTTTGATATGCAGGAAGCCTACAGGTGGGATTCCATGTCGATGACCCTCCCCGACGAAGACAACACGGAGTTGCTGTATCATGCCGCCGTGGCGGTGGAGATGGATTTCGGACCCACGGGATCCAGCTCCTCCATCAGCAACCTCCGCAGTGCGCTGCGCAACACATTTCACTATTCGCCCGATGTGCGGGTTAAGGAGCGGGGGGACGATGACGATGCCTGGAAGGCGATGCTGGTGGAGGAGTTGCAGTCAGGGCAGCCGCTCATCTACCGGGGCGACGATGGCGGCGGGGCGGCCGGACACCTGTTTAACATCGACGGGGTGGGCGTGGGGATGTATTTCAGTGTGAACTGGGGGTGGGGAGGCTCCCTGAACGGCTATTTCCCCCTTGATGATCTGACGCCGGGAGACAGTGACTTCACGCAGAATCATTATGCAATTACCGGGATTCGTCCTCCCACTGCGGGTCCGACCAACATCCTGCTTTCCGGTACGGCGGTGGAGGAAAATCAGCCGCCCGGCACCTACGTGGGTTCCGTGGAGGTGGAGGATGAGGTGGAAGGCGTTTACAGCTACACCTGCCTGGGTCCGTGGAACATCTTCATCGAGGATTACGGGGATCCCTATTTCTACATCGAAGGAGATTCACTGAAAACCTTATACACCTTTGATTACACGGAAGGATCTGTGAACGAGAAGTTCCTGCGCATCGTGGTAACCGATACCCTGGGGAACGAGTTTGCCAGGGATTTCTTCATCGAAATTCTCCCGGCCGACACGACCGATCTCGTTCCGGGTGCACCCGGAACAGGCTTTAGGGTGTATCCCGTCCCGGTAACGCATCGAATGGTGGTTGAGCCGGATCCGGCGGATGCGGCGTTGTATCAGCGGGTACGGATCGTTTCAGTGGAGGGTCGTATCGTGAAGACGGTTCCCATGGAAGGTTCGCGCTGCGAAGTGGACATGACGGGTATACCAGCCGGGGTATACGGGGTGATGCTGGAGGGCCCGCCGCGGGGCGGCCGGAGGGTGCAGGTTATCATGAAAAGGTAGGTAATCACAGTTCATTTTTAAACTGCAGCGCGTTGAACACCTGGTTTTTATAATTCCTCCCGATCCGCAGCTTGGAGTTCTCCAGCTCGATGGTGGTGGAGTTGAAGGCGCGGATCCGGGGAATGGATACGATGTAGGATTTGTGGATCCGGATAAAGAGTTCGGGGGGCAGCTTCTTCTCGATGGACTGCAGGCTGTTTTTCACCACCACGCGGCGGTTATCGGTATGGATCCGGATGTATTCATTGAGCCCCTCGATGAAGTGGATCTCCCGGAGGTAGATCTTGATGATCTTCTTGTTCTCCTTGACGTAGATGAACGCGTGTTCATCGAATCCGTTTTCGTTCTCCAGGCTGATGGTGTGCTGCCTGTGGGAAGCGAAGTATTTATTGACGGCTTTGAGAAAGCGTTCAAAGGTGACCGGTTTCATCAGGTAGTCCACCACATCCAGTTCGAAGCCTTCCAGGGCATACTGACTGTAGGCAGTGGTAACAATAACCTTCGGGGGATTTTTCAGTGCCTTGAGAAACTCCAGTCCGGTTATCTGCGGCATTTTGATATCAAGGAACATCAGATCTACCTTCTGGTCCTGTAATACCTCCATGGCTTTCATGGCATTCTCACACTCCCTGACGATCTCGATGTTCTCCATTTTCTGAACGTGACCACGGATCAGTTCCCTGGCCAGGGGTTCATCGTCTACAATGATGCATTTGGTTTTCATAGCGGAACATGCATTAGTGGTTGTACATGAAAAAAGAGAGCGCAGGTTTTTGCTAACTTTCAACCAAGCTACTAAACCGGGCGCGAACAAACCAATTCAATCAGAATAAAGCAGGTAAAAACCGGCCAACAACGTGTAAAAGTAAGTAAAAAACATTGACCCCCGGATACGCGTCGATGATTTTCTGTTGAAGGTGTCGTATTGAATAATCCTGTGATTGTACCCGTTTGGGTGTATATTGCGTTTTCGTATCAGGGAGTTTTACATTGGGAATAAATACACATTCACTGACCTATATGCGTACCTTGCTGAAAACGGTATTTCTGAGCGATCGGTGGAAATATCGCATCGCCAGGCACTCGTTGCTCTGGATGTCGCTCCTGGTAATCTTCACTGTTATATACCACGACCGGCAGGGTGCAGACGGTTCGCTGTGGCAGGCATTCGGACAGGTGGGGCTGAACAGCCTTTTTTTCGTTGGATATGCCTATGTTACCGTATTCTTACTGATTCCCGTGATCCTTGAGAAGCGCCGGATTTTGCTGTTCGTTGTGCTTTTTCTGCTCAGCGGATTTGTTATCTCGTGGATGAAGCTTAGTGTATCTGAGACCGTTTTTTTCCAGGCTATTGACCCCATGCAGCCCCTGGCCGGCAATGGACTTCCCTGGGGGGCACTGGTGACCAATACCAAGGACATGACCTTCGTGGTGGCCCTTTTCATAATTGCCAGGTATTCCCGCGAGAATTACATGGTGCGGCAGAACCTGCATGAGCTGCGGCACAGGCACCTGGAATCGGAGATCCGGTTGCTTCGAAACCAGATGGATCCGCATGTCATCTTCAATAACCTGAATAATATGTATGCCCTTTCGCTGCGCGATCCCGGGAGGATCGCACCCCATCTCCGGCAGTTCCGGTCGGTGATCCGGTACATCTTTACCGACAGCAAAGAGCGGCTTGTGCCTCTTTCGCGGGAGATCGCGGCGATAAGGGATTACGTGGAGCTGGAGCAGATCCGTTACGGCGAGGGTTTGGAGGCTGTATTCGGGGTGAAGGGGGAGCCGGCCGGGATTTCGGTGATTCCCTTTCTGATTTTTCCTTTTGTTGAGAATTGTCTGACCCACGGGGCGATCACCGAAAGCGGCAGGGGCAGGCTTGAGATCACCCTGGAGATAGAGGAGGCCTGGTTGCGTTTTACCATGAAGTGCGAGGCATGGGGAGAATGTGATGACAGGAATGTGCACCTGGAGGAGGAGAACCTGGCATCGGCGCGGCGGAGGCTGCAGTTGTTTTACCCGGGGAGGCACCACCTGGATGCCAAAAGGGCTGGAGGGAAAAATGAATTGAATATCCAAATACCAGTAGAATCGTCATGGAGCTGATGCATATCCTTACGGGTAGCCGGGTGCGCCGGCATCTTTTTTTCTGGGCCCTCTGGGTGTTCAGCTTCACGTTCATTAAAAGTTTTGGTGCTTCGATGGAGGTCTACTTCGCCTGGTTTGCCTATTACCTGTTGACATTGCCTCTGTTTATGGCCCATACCTACCTGGTGGTTTATGTACTGATACCCCGGTATGCCAGGGGGTTGCGCTGGCTGATCTTTCTGCCGCTTTTTTTCCTGGTTATGGTGGGATTCTCCTTTCTTGAGACGGTGCTCACTTCAGGGGTACTGGCTCCCTTATTCCCCAACACCTTTCGTTCAGGTTACAACCTGTTTACATTCGGCAACCTGGTGGTAAGCGGTGTGGGGAACCTCTATATTGTATTTGTGTTCATTACGCTGAGGCTTTTACGGTCGTGGTACCTGCAGGTGGATGAGCGAAAAAAGCTGGAACAGGGGCAGTTGCGCAGTGAGATTGCCGCCGCCAGCAGCCGGATCCAGCCCGGTTTCCTGGAGTATGCCCTGGAAGAGCTGGAGGGATTGACGGAACGGGATCCCGGGGAGAGTCCGACCGCCCTGGCCGCCCTGTCGGAGTTGCTGAATGATGTGATGCATTCTGGTGTAAAAGAGAGTTACATTCCCGGGGAGGAGCGCAGGTTGATCGAACGGCTGCTTGAATTTCACCGGTTGTTGCACCGGGAAAGGGAATACAGAGTAGGGTTTACCACCGGTCCGGGAATTGACCGGTTGCCGGCACTGGTTGTTTTTACCATGACCGAGTACCTGTTGCGGAGGGGGGATAGCGGGAAGGGCATTTCCCTCCGGGCAGAGGTGGAACGGGACGAAGCTGGTGTCCGGGTGATGTTCAGGGAGGAAGGGCAGGATAAGGCGACGGTTGACGGATTTAGAGGAATCTGTCAGGCTGATCTGTTGCGGTACCTGGATCAACTCTTTCCCGGACGGTGCCGGTTGAGGGAACAAGCTGCCGGTAGAGACGTATTATCTGTCAATGACAGGCAAATGGCTGTGAATGGTGATGCACCTGCGTTGATATTGAATGTCGCGTTGGAGCCAGTCGTTGCCTGAACTTTTTTTCTAACGAGCGGAAGGTACCCTATATTTGGAATGACTCTGGAAAAACTTGCCGTCATCTGCTTTCCCATGTTTAGGTTAATAAATAGAACAACACGGCAAGTTTTTTCTCTTTTACTCCCCCAATTTTTCGAACAAAATCATCACTGTTTACATGCGTCTTATAAATAGACTGATCTGTTGAATGGTATGTGATTTATTTTTCGACCGGTGTCGTTTTTTGGGATGTCCGGTTTGTGCTATATCGGACAGGATTGTGCAAAACCGGACACTTTTAACCTTTTTTTTACATTCGCAGAAAATTAGTAATGTTCTGAAATGCAATTATCTATGCGTTTTGGCATGAAGTGTGAAGCAGGATTAATGCATTTGAATAGGTTGTTCAGGGAAATAAAAAATCAGGAATTATGCTTGCCAGTCAGACACCAATAACAGTTAACAGCGACCCGAAAGGAGCGTCGATGCACGACCTGGAGCTATTCCGAATGTTACTCCAACCCCATTTCTTATTCAATTCGCTGAATAACCTGTATGCGTTGTCGGTTCAGCAGTCTGAAAAGACATCGGATGCCATTGCGGGGTTATCGGAGTTATTGGAAAAGGTAGTGGAGTATTCCCGGATGGAGATGATCCCGTTGCATAAGGAGGTTGAGTTGATCAGGGATTTCATTGAGCTGGAGAAGATCTGGCTGGGGGAAACCCGGTTCTGCATGGATTTTCACATCCATGGTTCACTGGAAGATGTGACGGTACCTCCGCTTGTACTTTACACGTTCGTGGAGAACTGTTTCAAGCACGGGGTGAGGAGGTGTCCCGGTAATGGTTGGGTCACGCTGCACCTGGAGTGCAGGGAGGGGAAGCTCTGGTTTATCACACGAAATTCCGTTCCGGGTACCTGTGACAACCAGGTTGAAACGGGAAACAGGAACGGACTGGGACTGGATGCTGTCAGGCAAGTCCTTGAGGACAGGTATCCAGGTTCCTATAAATTGATTACCCGGCAGAAGGGGAGTGTTTTTGCCTTGGATTTACGGATTGATCTCCCTGTATCGCGCGACGGGTAGCATGTCCTTTGAAATCGAGCTGGTGACAGGAAGGAGAGGGTCTCTTTCAGATGGTAACGCCGCTGACCGGTTCATGAGCGCAGGTAACTCACGGTCAGGGTACATATACTGAATAATTTTTACCCCTTGAACGGGGATTCGTACCTTTCCTAACCGGATCGAATCATGCACGCTGAAAGGCGGATGTTCTTTGACGTACTGGCTATAAAGAGAGATGACGGAGGAGCGCTACTGCACTGATTGTAGATAAGATAACCCATTTTAAATCATTGTTCACTATTAAATACCAAATGCTATGAAAACACAGGTTAGTTTTTTTTCGAGAATGACAGCCATTGTCTTTGCGCTTGTTATGACCACCACCGTTGCTTTTGCCGATGGTGAGACCACCGACGTCTTCATGACCGGACATTCCAATACGTTTGCCGGTGATTTTGTGATTCGCACGACCAGCGACGTGTTCCATTTTCAGGGAGAGGAGTATGAAGTATACAAGGTATACTATGATGATCCTTCCATGAACCTGAAAATTGCAGTCAACAAAGAGGGTAAATGTAAATCCTTTATTGCCTATACCGCTGATTACCTGATGTTCTATAACTGTACAAAAGATGGTTTCGGTGTACGCAAGGTAATGTTTACCAGTCCGGATGCCAAGGAGAGTTTTGATCCTGAAGCGTATAAAGATCAGATGATCCTGAGCAAGAAGCGGAAGATTGAGAAGAAGCGTGCTATCGGATTGATCGCTGCTTTTCTTCCCGGCATGAAGATTGCCTAACTAACCTGAAAAGATATTGCTTTAACCCTATACCCGTTAAGAAGGGCTGCCGAGAGGCGGCCCTTTTTTTTTATCAGAACCTGTAGGAGAGTCCGAAGTTCATAATGCCTTTGTACCCGAACCCGAGTTCGGCAAAACCGCCCAGTTTTCTGCCGATCCGCATGCCGATGGGGGTTACCTGGAACGCAAGGTTGCTGCTGGTCTCGGTATCGGTATCGCCGGTGGAGTTGTATGAACCTTTCTCGGTATTGAGGGTAACCCCGAGACCGAGCATGGTATAGAGCTGGATCACCTCCTGTTTCACCCACCGGTAGTCTGCTTCCAGGGCGAGGGTGGTATGACTTTCGGTGAAATCGCCGTATTTGATATCGTTCTGGATCAGGTCGCCGCTCACCCGGTCGATTCCCAGGGCCACGCCGGTATTGATGCGGTAGGACGGTGCGTACTTATAGGACACAAACAGGGCGCCGGAGTAGTTATAATCCTCTTTTTCATAGGTACCGAATGAGAAGGTGGCCACCAGCACATCTTCGATCACATCCATGATCTGGTAGGAGGTGGCAAATCCGTACGAGGCGGTCAGGTCGTGATAAATAAACTGGGCATTGGCGGCAGGGTAGGAGCTGAGGAGGATCAGCAGGATCAGGAATTTTTTCATGGTGTGTTTTATATCACAAGATAATATATTCCGGTGGTTTGGTCAACGGGTTGTATCCTGTTTGCGCGAATGAGCCGGCAATTATGCAATCACAATGATCTTTCGCTTTCTTTTTTGTTTTCTGATCCTGCGGGGTTTCATGATGGTTATTGTTTGGTGCAAATCTCGGGATTTCGCAGGTGCGGTGCGTTAGGGCTCCCTGTTGTTTATATTAAATTTATCAAAAATGATGCCACCTCCGCGCACGGTGGCCCCTATTACGATCCCGGCACTGATAACCACGAGGTTTTTAATGATATACTGGCCCTCCAGGGTGAGGGAATAGGGGATGACCTGGAAGACCTCTTCGGGAAAAATAAAGATTGGCGAAAGGGTTCCCAGCATCTGAATGTACATTAACAGCAGGGTTTCCCTCAGGAACACTTTAAGAATCAATCCGAGTCCGATGGCTGTCTCCCATATTGCGAGTCCGATCAAAATGGTTTTTTCATTGAATATACCGAAGGTCAGTACTTCTATGGTTTGGGTGGCAAGGGATTCTGCCGGACTGAGTCCGTCAAAGAATTTAAGTACCCCGAACCAGACAAAGATGATTCCGACGCTTAATCGTAAAAGAAACAATCCGTTCCGGGCCATCCAGGAAGTTATGCGCAGATCAATTTCGTTGAATTTATTGCCTCTGATATTCACTTGAAAACTAGTTTTTGAAATGGTTATTTACTACTGCCTGGTATGTTAAGATGAGATTTCCGGCTCTCAGGTTGCAGGGAACTCATGTTATGATCATCACGCCATATGTTCCCTGGAAGCGGATTGCTTCATGACGGGATTTAACCCTCCCGTGTTACACCCTGAGTTTTCCCATTCCGCCATCCACACCAAGGATTTGTCCGGACATCCAACCCGATCGATCTGTAAGGAGGAAGAGAGCTGCTTCGGCCATATCTTCGGGGGTTCCTACGCGTTGCAGGGCATGTCGTTTTGCAGAAGCCTCCTCTTTCTCAGGGGTGGCCAGCAGTCGACCGGCCATCCTGGTGCGGGTGAGAGAGGGAGCAATCCCGTTGACCCGGATTTCAGGGGCCATCTCGGCAGCCAGGGATCGCACGAGTCCTTCCACCGCTCCTTTAGCCGCCGCAACAGAGGCGTGGAATGGCATACCGGTTTGAACAGCCACCGTGGAGAAGAGCACGATGCTGGCGTTTCCAGACTTTTTCAGGCTTTTCTGGACAGCCTGGATTGCCTTTACAGCACCGATCAGGTTAATTTCGAGGTCTTCGCGAAAAACCTCCGGTTTAAGGGCTCGGAAGGGTTTGAGGTTGATGGTACCGGGCAGGTAGATCAATCCATCCAGCTGTTCGGGAATGGCTTCTTCAGGAAACTCATCTTCCAGGATATTGACTTCGAAGGTTTGTGCTGTGCCGGGTGCGTTTTCAATGGGTGAACGCGAAGTTATATATAGCTCACACTGCTCTGCGTGGAGCTTTTGAATAAGCGATTGTCCGGTGTCGGAGTTTCCCCCGATAATAAGATATTTCTTGTTCATGATGATTTAGTTTTGCTATTTCAACGTTCTCAGATCGTAAATGTTTAATAAATTACTATTAAACATTAAACAAAAAATTGTTATTCCCTGGTAGCGATTCGTTTGGCCATTCCCCGGAATATAAAGAGGTGGAATGGAAAGAGGAGGAACCAGTAAATGCGACCCCAGAGTCCTTTGGGCCGGAAGGTAGCGGTTTGCACCAGGGTTGGTTTGTTATCCGGCCGGGTGATCCGGAACTCCAGCCATGCTTCCCCGGGAACCTTCATCTCGGCTAGTAGCACAAGTCGTCCCTCATCGCGGTTGGCATAAAGGACCCGCCAGAAATCGAGTGCATCCCCAGCCTGGATCGACGAGATGTTGGTCCGGCCCCGGCGGAGTCCGACCCCGCCGGCCAGTTTATCCATAAATCCCCGGATGCGCCAGAGGGCATTGGCGTAGTACCAGCCGGTTTTTCCGCCGATGCTCCAGACATTTTCGACAGCTTTCTCGGGGGAGATGGCGAGCGGGAATGACTGGATATCCCTGAAGCAGCCATATTCAGGCACTTCGATCAGGGTAGGAATAGGCACATTTTTATTTCCTGAGATCATAGAGTCTTTCCAGCTGGACGCAACGATATTTTGTTCCATCCGTTGAAAGGCCAGTTCGATGGAAGAGCGGTAATCCAGGAGTTCCACCGGCAGGATGTCGCGTATGCGGTTCTCATTGCAGACCACTTCTACTTTCATGCTGTTGACCAGGTTGACGGCCAGGTTATAGGATGTGGAGGTGATAAAATAGAGCCAGTAGGAAGAGAGCCGTGGGGTCATAACCGGAAGGGTCACGATGGTTCGTTTCAGGTTTCTGACCGAAGCGAACTGAAGCAGCATCTCTTTGTAGGTAAGTATTTCGGGTCCGCCTATATCGTATGTCTGATTGAAGGTTTCTTTATGGCTGAGCACCCCGTGGAGGTAATCGATCACATTGCGGATCGCGATGGGCTGGCAACGGGTATTCAGCCACCTGGGGGTAACCATTACGGGTAGTTTCTCCACCAGGTCGCGGATGATCTCAAATGATGCGCTCCCTGCACCAACTATTATTCCTGCCCGAAGTATGGTAAGTGGGATGGGACTTTCGGAGAGAATCTCTTCCACCCGCCTGCGCGAGGAGAGGTGTTTACTCAGTTTGTCGGCATTGCTGATCCCGCTGAGGTAGATGATCTGACCGGCGCGGGTGTCCTCCATTGCCTTTCTGAAGTTCTTCGCGACCTGTTCCTCCAGGGACTGGAACCCCGTTCGCGTTGCACTCATGGAGTGGACCAGGAAATAGGCTGCATCGATATCGGGAGGCAGTTGTTCAAGGGAGTCGGGTTGAAGCAGGTCGGCTTCCACGATCTCGTGCTGGGGATGGGAACGGTATGCCAGGGGTATCCTCCTGCTGTCGCGTACCAGTGACACCACGGTATGCCCCTGGGCGAGCAATACCGGCAGCAGGCGCTTTCCGATGTACCCGGTGGTACCTGTGAGGAGGATTTTCATGGTAGGAGGTGGTTTGGGGGATAACAAATAAGTGGCCCCAAAGGTTTGTTTCACGCGGAGGCGCGGTTTATCTCACGCAGAGGCGGTGAGACGCGGAGATTCTGCAGGGCGATTGAGACGCTGAGATTCTGCAGGGCGATTGAGACGCGGATATTATGCAGAGTTCTTTTACCAGGGACCTGTGGCTGGATCCCTTTTGTATCCCCCGAAAAATCTGCTCTCGCTCATTGGAACTTAATCGATGATATCGTTCCATAATGCAACATAATAAGTATTTTTTGTTTGTTGCATTAAATGCTTGAATGGACCATCAAATAGAATATACATATTTTAATACATATTTAAATACGTATTTAAATATGTATATAAACCAACATAAATAATTCATAATTAATTAGAAATCTATTATACCTTGTGTTCGCTTTATCTTTATAGATTGATTAAGGAATGATTGGCTACTTTTTTCAACCACAATTGAAGGGTTAATTACAGATTAATGGGAAATCGGGTAAACATAATTACAATTATAAAAATTATGAAATTAAAAATAAAAATATGTTATTTGCAGTCTAATTACGCTAACAAAATGAAATAGAAAAACTGTTTTCGAAGCGATTCATAATTCGGGGTTGGGTTTACCCTTTTGATTTGAAGAAACGGAGAACAGGAAAAAGGATTAACAGATGAAACTTTTTATTCCGGAAAATTACAAGGCTGCGTTATCGCTGCAGGAGACGGAGCAGGCTATTAAAATGATCAAAGATTTTTTCGAGTCCGATCTCGCGGCTGAATTGAAATTACGGAGGGTGACTGCGCCGTTGTTTGTTCAGCGGGGGACGGGTATCAATGATGATCTGAACGGGGTGGAGCGGCCGGTTTCCTTTTGCGTGAAGGACATGGATGAGGCGGAGGCGGAGATTGTTCATTCCCTGGCGAAGTGGAAGCGGATGATGCTTGCGGATTATGAGGTTGCCAATACGTACGGGATTTACACCGATATGAACGCGCTGCGACCGGATGAGGAGTTGGATAATATTCATTCTATTTACGTGGATCAGTGGGATTGGGAGAAGATTTTACTGGAGTCGGATCGGAACATAGATTATCTGAAGAAGATTGTCAGGAAGATATATTCGGTGATCAAGCGGACCGAGTACATTGTATACGAGAAGTATCCGGCGATTACGCCCATGCTGCCTGATGAGATCACTTTTATGCACGCGGAGGAGTTGCTGGAGCGGTATCCCGGGATGGATCCGAAAGAGCGGGAGAGTCAGGTTGCCAGGGAGTTCGGGGCGGTATTCATTATCGGGATCGGTCATGAGCTGTCGAACGGGGAGCCACATGACGGGCGTGCGCCCGATTATGATGACTGGTCTACCCCGACGGTAAACGGTTATCACGGGTTAAACGGGGATATCATTGTGTGGAACCCGGTCCTGGAGAATGCCCTGGAGTTGTCCTCCATGGGGATCCGGGTGGACCGGGATGCTTTGGTGCGCCAGCTGGAGATGAAGGGCGAGGAGGAGCGGAAGGAGTTGTTGTTCCACAAGCGATTGTTGAGCGGGGAGTATCCCGAATCGGTAGGAGGGGGTATTGGTCAGAGTCGCCTCTGTATGTATTTTCTTCGCAAGGCACATATCGGGGAGGTTCAGGCCAGTTTATGGCCCGGTCAGATGCATGATCACTGCCGGAAGAGCGGGATTCAGCTTATGTGATCCGGTGACGCGTGTTTGGTAAGAGCTTCTCCCACGGGATCGGATCCTTTCCAGGTACCGGCTGTCTCCAAAGGCTGGAAGCGGGCATAGAGTTCTTCCCGGAATCCGTTTTTTTTGCGGGTTGTATCAATCGCTTCCCGGTGGCGGGTTCCTTTTTTATGGGCAAATTCCTGCATATGTTCTGCAGATTGCCAGACAGAGAAGGTAGCCTGCATGATCCACGGCCATTCGCCGACTCCCTTGGTAAATAGGAGTCCGGATGCCTCCTCCAGCGATTTACTTACCCCGCCCACCCGTTTCCAGAACGGAATATAGTAGCGCATTTTCAGGGTTGCGCGGGTGAGCACGACCAGTAAAGGGTTACCGGATATGGGGGTTGCTGGCTGGAAGGGTTCCCGGTTCGACCATTTTCCGCGGGATTGAAGGGGGTGGAGCAGGATAGAATAGATCTCCCGGGTATGGTTCCTGAAGCGCTGCATAAGGTCAGAACTCTTTTCAAATTCGCGGGCATCGCCGGGATTTTTCCAGACTGTGAGCAGTGCATAGGTGTGAAAGTCGGGTTTATGACTGTAACCATATCCTCCCCCGGTACCAAGCATTTTGTAAAAAGTAAGGTTCCCTTTTCTGGTTAAGGCGTGGTGTTTGAGCTTACGCGGAACAATACCCATTTGTTTCATGGCCCAACGTACCTGACCCGGGGGGTATTGAAGGAAGCTGATCAGAACGGTTTGCCGGGGGTCGGATGACATGATTGAATGATATAAATGGTCAACGGTGTCTGATTATACGTGTTGGTTAATGAAAAGACCTGAAAACGACCATTTTGTTCAGTTCTAGTTGAATAAAAAACCCGGGTACCATGGGGATACCCGGGTTCCGGATGATCTGACCTGGTTTATCAGGTGAAAATGATCTGGGTATTTTCGCCGCCGCACATGGCATAGAAATCGCCAACGGTAAGGACATCGCGCACTTCATCGTGAAGATCTTCTTTCTCCAGGTTGAACATATCCATACCCAGTTTGCAGGCGTACAGTTCGCCTCCGCCGGCGGTGATCATTTCAATGAACTCATCCACCGGGGGGACGTCCAGTTTTTCCATCTGGCTTTTCATCATGGTGGAAACCCCGGCTTCCACTCCGGGCAGCATGCCCAGCAGGGAGGGGAAGGGGAGTCCGCCAGGCATACGCAGGGCCGGATTCCCGACGGTTCCGGTGTGCAGTTTATTCATCCGTTTTTTCGTGATGGCATCCAGTCCGAAAAAGGTGAAAAACAGCTTGGCCTCAATGCCTTCCATGACGGCGCCGTTGGCCATTACAAGCGTGGCGTAGACGTCTTCGATGGTGCCTTTGGCGCATATGATGCATACCTTTTTCAGGGGTGATTCTTCTTTTGCTGACATAATCCTTGATTTTTAGTTAGACACAACTGGTCGGTTTTGGAATCCCGGCAATTTTCGAAGAGAGCTTGAGCGGACCGCCCGGGAACAGTTTATACAGGCCTTTGATATCGGTTATTCCCGATTTGCCGACTTTACGGATGGTGAGTGTTTCACCCTTTTCGTGGGCATTTCTTAAAAACTCGAGGACTTCGAAATGCTGTTCGGTGAGTTCTATGCCTTCTTCGTTAGCCAATTCTTTAGCCACTTCCTGGTCCCACTGGGACGCATCGGTTAAGAAACCTTCTTCATTCAGGGAAATTGATTTTCCTGCTATTGATTTTTCTGCCATAATTTGGTATACTTTTTAAGTTGATGATTGATGATTATTGCTTAAGTTCTTCATAAAGGTTACCATGAACCCGAGGGATTTTTTCATCTCCGGTTTGTTCATTTCCCGCATCACTTTCCATACAGAGTATTCCGGTGCCTCTTCAGGGGGCATGTTGGAGTAGATATTCACCGCGTTATTCAGCGCCTGCATCATCTCAGGCTGTGTGAGACTTCGGATGGTCTCCAGGATGGTGACGATGTTATCGGCCAGGGCCTTCACGTCTTCGGGTTTGAAATGGGTGATGATGTTGTCCAGGATCGTTCCAACTTCTTTAAAGAATTCGAAATATCCTTTCTTTTCAAATTCATGGAGTTTCTGTGTCGTATCAATGATCACCTCGTTGGCGATGGGACCCACATCCCGGGCCAGGTCGGTCATGCTCTCCATGAAGTCGAGCATGGTATTGATGTTGTGGATGTTCCGGGCGAGCCGGATTCCCAGTTCGGCGAGCTCTTCGGGGTATATCTCCACGTTACGGTCGTCCAGTGCTTTGACGGTGGAGTCGTACAGATCTTTGCCTATAATGGAAGCATCGGCCACCAGGTCGTCCATCGCTTCGGATTTCAGTCGTTGCTGGTTGACGTACTCCAGGATGAGGTCGACTTTCTGCTCCAGGTTTTCCAGTCTTGTTTCTGATATGGATTCTTTCATACGTATGGTTACTTTTTATTCCGCGATGCTTTTTTTCCCTGCCATGGTCATATGTGGTTCAATGGGCATCTCTTTACCGCGCAGGAGGATATGCCAATAGATCCAGCGGAAGAGGAGTTTCCCGTAGTGGTTGGCTTTGGTATTTTTCAGGAGTCCGAACGGACCCATTCCGGGTAGGGGGAAAGTTCCCGGGAGTGGTTCGGTTTCGTAGTTAAAATCAATCAAAGCCCCTTTGCCAAACCCTGTTTCGATATAGCAATTGGCATGTCCGTCGAAGGAGGCTTTCAGGGGTCTACCCTCGATGGCGCTCATGATGTTTTCATAAAGGATCTCTCCCGCGAAGTGGGCTACCGAACCCGCCTTGGAGGTAGGGATGTTGGAAGCATCGCCCAGAACAAAGATATTTTCATACTGTTTGGATTGCAGCGTATGTTTGTCAGTATCCACGTAGTTCAGGTCATCTCCCAGTCCGCTCCGCTCAATCATTTCTGCCCCCATATTTACCGGGATGATGGTCAGCACATCGAAGGGGATCTCTTTTTCATCGTAGGACCGGATCACCTTTTTTTCATTGTCCACACTTTCCAGGTAGAATTCAGGCACTACCTTGATGTTTTTATCGGCCAGCAACTGGCTCAGCATTTTTGTGGCGATCGGTTTGGTGAATGCACCGGGGAGCGGTGTCACGTAGGTAATATCGACTTTATCCCGGATGCCGATTTCGGTGAAGTAGGCGTCGGCAAGGCAGACAAACTCGATGGGAGCTACCGGACACTTGAAAGGCATTTCTGCAATATTGAGTACCAGTTTGCCTCCTTCCCAATCTTTGAAAAACCGTTGCAGTGCCACGGCGCCTTCGATGGTATAGAAGTCGAATATGTTTTTATACCATAGCTCCCCCGTGAGTCCGGGTGTTTCGTCAGGCCTCGTTTCCGTGCCGGTTGCAATGATCAGGTAGTCATAGAGCAGAATAGTACCATCTTCCAGGAGGACCCTGTTTTCATCGGCCTCGATGCGGTCGATCTCCCGGTAAATCACATTCACATTCGGTGGGAAGAAGTTCCCTTTGGGTTTGGTTACATCATGACGATTGTAGATTCCAAAGGGAATGAACAGAAATCCCGGCTGGTAGTAATGGGTTTTATTCTTATCCACCAGGGTGATTTCCCATTCGGCCGAACCCAGGTTTTTGCCCAGTTTGTTTGCCATCATGGTTCCGGCAGTTCCGCCTCCGAGTATTACCAGTTTTTTTGCCATTGTCTTAAATTATCGTTATATCGATTCCGTTGTTTTTTCGTATCATTGCTCAAAAGTATATCCTGCCCTGGATTGTGAATCAAAAAACAATATGATACCTGACAGGTTATGATAATTATCATATGGATTCCTGTCGCGGAGCAGGTATTCAGGAGGCGGTACCAATGAAAACGTGTGATTGCGAACTATGTGATCTGAAAAACCTGATCTATTCCCGGCTTGACCGCGAGGCGGTCGACCTGTTTTGTTCGGGCAAGGTGGAAAAGGAGTATGGTAAGGGTGAAGTGATCATCCGCGAGGGACATGTTATACATGATTTCATCTACCTTAAGAGTGGATTGGTGAAATTATACCGCACCGATTCCTCGGGCAAGGAGCAGATCATTACCATTGCCAAACCCTTTGACTATGTGAGCCTGCTCAGTGTTTTCTCCAACCGGGAGTACAATTACTCGGTCACGGCCCTGGAGGATTCGGTAACCTGCAATATTGACATGGAACAAATTCGTTCGATGTTTCTATCTAACGGAAAATACGCCATGGGATTGATTGAGAAAATGAGCGAGGTATCGGATAAGATCATATTGGAGTCACTTGAGTTCCGGAAGCGGCACCTTCGGGGGAGAGTGGCATTGCTGTTGATGTATTTCCATGAACAGATTTACCGGGAGCAGGAATTTGAATTACCGCTTACGCGGAAGGAAATTGCCGATTACGTGGGAATGACCACGGAGAATGTCATTCGCACGCTTTCAGAATTCCGAAAAGACAGAATCCTTCTCATCAGCGGAAAGACGATCGTGATCCGGGATCTTGATACACTGCGTTCCATCGCTCAATTTGGCTGAGCGAGTTGTTTCGTTTTGGTATCAAGGGTATTACCTAATTCCCGAGCATCATTTTCAGCACCTGGTGATATGAGCCTGTTCTGATCATGCAGAAATAAATTCCCGGTGCCAGGTTTCTCCCGTCAAACTCGAGCGTGTGCAGTCCTCGTGTCATGCGCCTGTCGGTCAGGGTGGCCATATGCTGTCCCATCGTATTGTAAACAGCAATGGTGACTCTTTCGGGGGTGGTTAGCTGAAAGCTGATCCTGGTAATTCCGCTGAACGGATTTGGATAATTCCAGGCTTTGTGTGTTTCCTGTGCCTCCTTTTCATCGGCAACCTCATTGATTACCGGTCCGGTTGTTTTTTGCAGAATATTCCAGGACACATTGTTGTTTTCATGGATCTCCATCAACTCATTTTCGGCATCTATCATGGCATAGATCCTGGGGAAAGAAGGAGTGCCGTCTGGAACTTTCCATTGCATTACCACTTCATCTTTACCGCGTGCAGGGATAACTTCATTGGTAAAGTGCTCGGTGGTTCCATGGATGCTCTCCATGATTGTTCCACCCTTACCGGGATCACCCAGGAAAAAGGAGACTCCCACGGTACGGGGTGTTGGGAGCAGGCTGAAATTATGGACCCAGCTCCGGATTGTTATGATATCTCCGTCAGCGGGATCCTGCGGATAGAACCGGATGTCGTTGGTTTGTTTGCGTTTTGTTTCTGATACGGTATGTCCCTTTTCGGGATCGTAGCGCCAGGGAAGGATGAAGGCCGGATCGGGGAAATATCCATAATGTTCATCCCACCAGGTATCCACTCCTCCGGGTCCGGCCAGTTCGGGAGCCACTGCATAGTCGATCACCAGTGCTCCATTGGAGGCCCAGTAGGCGTATGGGGTTACTTCATACCGTGTCTCGCCGATGCTCATGTCAACGTTGCCCAGGTGGACATTCAGATCAATACCACTTTCGACAGTGGTTCGCTGGGTGTTAATATCTTCTTTTTTATAGCTTCCGTCCAGGCTAACGCCGGATCCCCAGCCACTCACGGATACTCCCCAGTCCCGGCTGTATTCTTTTGTGGTAGTTGCCCCGCTTTCTGAAAAGTCGGTAAAATTCAGAAACCAGTCGTACGAAGAGTTTCCGCTCAGAAGAAAGCTGGTTTCCAGGCCATAATCGCCTTTGATCTTTTCAACCAGCAATGGATTATCCGAAAGCAAGGGGTAGCGCCTGTAGGAGAGTATATTACCCACCTCATGTTCGGGTATATAGGAGTAGCCTTTCCAGCTCTTGCTGTCGAACCAGCTGTTTTTTACAATCTGGGGATCGACCACCAGAACATGTCCCTCGATTGTATTGTCACCGTAAACGGGATATTCCCAAAGATCATAGTCCACTACGGTTGCATAGATCTGGTCATCGACGGTAGCATCTATTTCAAAGCCAACATTCACCGTTCTGGATGTACCTTCCACTTTGGAAAATTTTTCACCATACGTCTCGGTCAGGTGGGCGCTCACTGAAACACCCCAGAAGCTAAATCCGGAACTTATACTGGCGGACATGCTCCAGTCGCGGTTCATTTCCGTGCGAACTTCCGTTGACTGTTCGGTCTGTTTGATATAATTTGCCACGAATTCGGAAGTATGGTCGTTATAGCTCCGGCACACATCATAGCACAGGTCGTCGAACACATCAAAGTGGATCGGGGGAGCATTCAGTATGACCAGCGGTTGGAGTATATCTGTGAACGAATACCGTTTGGGTTTCCCTATGCGGATGTCCCTGTCGAAGTTTCCGGCCAGTAACGTCTCCTTTTTCGAAACTCCCAGCCTATAACTGGAAGCCAGGTTATCGTTGATCAGTTCCAGTCTATCGAACGTGCCGTCACTGTGGGTATGCAACCGGTATATTTTCCCGGTTCCACTGTCCCAATCTAAGGAAGTTATAATGATCAATTCAGTATTGGAAGCGTCATCCAGGGAATCCCTGGAAAAATCACCCACTCCCACGGTGCTATGAAAACCATCGGCAACATCGTCCAGGTCGGCATACAGGGAAAAACCCTGTGAAGGTTCTCCGCGGTATATTTTTAACGTAGGAAATACACTCATGAATGCAAACGATGAAAGGAGTTCTTCTTTACCGTCATTGTTGAAATCATGGGCATGCAATGTGCTTCCGCGGCTATAATAGCATTCAGGGGGCAGGGTGTCCTGCCGTTGGAAAACCGGTTCCCCGGTGGATATTTCATTGAGCTGAACATCCATCTCCAGGGGCAGGAGGATATTTGCAACCGTATCCCAGGTGGACCCGTCGCCATACGCATCTGTGTGATACTCAAAAACGCCGACTACAGCGCTCTCCCTTTCGGCTGAATGGAAGAATCCGGCTTCAGAATTAATATGACCGATATCGTAGCCCGGATTGGTCTGGGTGTAAAGTGCTTTCTTATCGATCAATTCAAGGTTACCGCTGCTTTCGTTCCAGGCGTATACATTGGCGAAGATCTGCCACCCAGCGGGATCAAGGGCCTGCCTTCCGGTGAGCAGGATCTCATCAATTCCGTCTCCGTTGAAGTCGGCGCACTGCAGGTGAAAAAGAGAAGTCTGATCTTCGCATAGATTAACTTTCGGAGGCTCGGTGACCAGTTGGTCACGTATGGTTCCCAATTCTGTAATGGTTAACGAGTCATCCACATCGTAAGCGGCGATCTCGATCAATCCGTCTTCAGCCCAGTAGGCCAGTGCAAATTCGCTGGTAGTGTCTGCATCCAGGTTCCCCTCCCTGATATAAATATCTGAAAGGATTCCCCAGCCATCCGGCGTATATACGAGCGGGGATGATTTGGTTTTCCGCGACACTTTTTCCCAACCATTGTCCGGGTCAACATACATTTTAGCCGGATCAATCTTCAGCAGAGCCATTTCAACCGTGTTGCCGGTAATCCATGCGGCTAAAATCTCATCCAGGTTATCCCTGTCCAGGTCAGCCAGGTCCATATCCGCCGTATATGCAATCTTTTCATTTTGCCAGGATAGTTTCTGAACAAGTGTATCGCGGTGATACATGTCAGAATCCATGTAATATTTGAACACTTTGATCCTTACTTTATAGCCCGAGCTTATAGTGACCAGTTCATCCCCCCCACCGTCCCGGATAATATACGTTTCCGAAAGGGGGTCATCGGCGGGATCCTGCGCGTTGGCAATACAAAAAGTCACCATGAGAAAGAACAACAGGAGCATTCTATTTTCCATGACACGGGAGTGTTAAGGTTGAAAAACGAATAAACTATGTTAAAGGATTACGGTGAGAGGATAAAATTCACATAAACACGAGCCTTCCAGCTGAAGGACCGCTTTCTTACAATCTTCGCATGGTGCGATAACAAAGCAAATTACAAAATCACCAGAATAAAAGCAAGTTTATCAATATTTTTAATAAGAGGGAGTTACAGCTCGAATTACAGGTGGTGAATTTGCCTGGCAGCAGGGTCTGGATGAATGTGCGCAGAGTCTGACCTGTTTAGAAGAACCGGGAGGATGTGTCCGGACCTGGCCTGTTAAAAGGACCCCGGGGGGATGTGAATGGAGCTTTACCTGGTAGAAGGGGATATGGGAATGTGTATGGAGTCTGACCCGGTAGGAGGGTTTGCAGACCGTCTTATCATTGTTCCCTGGTTTGATTTGATAAAAAAATCCCGGCGTTGGAACGCCGGGATTAATCGTTTGTGAGACAGAACTATTTCTCTTTTTTAGTAAGCTCTTTCAATGCTTGATCAAATTTCTCCATCTCTTCTCTGACTTCTGACTTCATCTCTTCCATTTCAGATTCTGTCTGATCGCCCATTTCATCCAGTTTGGCCGCGATCTTATTTTTCTGCTGTTCGAGTTCAAAGAGCGCATCTTCCGTCTCCTCCGTTACTGCTTCCCTGTTTTCCTCCATCTTATCCCGGAATCTATCCAGGTTGTCCTGGAAGTCGTCCAGCGCTTCCTCGGTTTGCGCGACGAAATCATTATCCTGCCCCTCAAGGGCTTCTCTTACTTCCTCGCTTACATCATTGCCCCACTCTTTCAGTTCTTCCGTGGCATCGGTGGCTTCATCTTTCAGATCTTCCACGGCCTGTTCGGTCTCATGTTCCACCTCTTTTTTCTGGGTATTCTTGCATGCTGAAAGTCCCAGCGTTACCAGTGCTGCCAGGACTATAATTCTACTTACATTATTACGTTTCATATTTTCTTATTTTACAGTTGTTAATCAATACATTATCTCATTTGATACATCTCTTCAGAGACTTGGTATGCATTGCATACAAAACCATGCCAAAAAATGATTTCAACTGTATAAAGATCATTATATCAACATATAAGAGTATTTCGGCTGGCTGTTATGCATGGTGTAGAATGTTGAATTCCCATACGGGTTCTACAATCAGGGGAATGGTTACCTCACTTCCGGGAAGAGTACTCCCTTCGGTCGTGATCTTATTTGGGTAAGATTACTCGCTATGCTCGTGATCTTAGGGCGGGGAGGAGTCCGAAAGAACAAACCCGCATCGTTCGCGTTGCTCACGATGGATTTTGTTTTCCATCCCGACCTTACGAATGCAAGCATTCGAAGGTCGTTCTGAAAAACAAAACCGCCCAGGCTATTGCCTGTGCGGTTTTGTTCTTTCGTCGGGGTAGTAAGATTCGAACTTACGACTTCCTGCTCCCAAAGCAGGCGCGCTAACCGGACTGCGCTATACCCCGTTTTCGAGGTGCAAATGTACACTTTTTTGATGAAAATAAGTGATTGCAGGGTTAATTATTGAAGTAAGACGTGAGTGAATTAATTTCCTGGGTGATTTACAAAAAAAGAAATAAGGACCTACAATTCTTTAAATAATCATTTTTCATTACATTTGTAGATAGAGGACCTTCTTGTAAGCCTCCGCGGGGATAATCCTTCGATGGATACGACGTTAATTTTTCGGGTTTTATGGCAGTAAATACTCAAACCGTTGTTGATAAGGATGTGTTCAGGGTGGATCGTGTACGGTATTTACCCGGGGGAGCCTATGTCTTACGTTTTTCACGGAACGGGATACAGTTTGTTCCCGGGCAGTACCTGGTAATGGGAGTGGAGGGATCACGTCAACGCCGGGAGTATTCCATATACAGCGGCATACAGGATCCCTACCTGGAAGTGCTTATCCGGGAGGTTGAGGACGGATTTGTAAGCAGGCAATTGAAACAGGCAAAACCGGGTGATGTACTCCAGGTGGTGGGTCCGCGTGGCTTTTTCCTGACCCGGGCACGGAGCGATCCCGATGCTTCTTTTTTGTTTCTGGCTACAGGGACGGGCATTGCCCCCTATCACAGTTTTATCCGGTCTTATCCTGATGTGGATTACCAGCTGATACATGGTATCCGGACCATGGAGGAAGCGTATGATATGGAGGATTATTCACCCGGGCGGTACCATGCCTGTACTTCCAGAGAAATCGGCAGTGTGTATGAGGGTCGGATAACAGATTATATGGTGAATCATACGCTTGATCCTGCAAGGGACATATACCTGTGTGGCAACGGAGGTATGATCGCGGATGTTATGGATATCCTTTTTGCGCGGGAATTTCCCCGGCACAGGATCTTTACCGAAGCGTATTTCTAGGAGGTAGTAATGAATCAAGCAGATAAAGTATACAGGTTGCCGCGATGGATGAAAGTGCCCAGACCCAGTGGTGAACGATATACCAGGGTAAAGCGGTTGGTAGAGGAACAGAAGCTGGAGACCATCTGCACAAGCGGTAATTGTCCGAATAAAGGAGAATGCTGGAATGCCGGAACGGCCAGTTTCATGATCATGGGTTCCAAGTGTACCCGGAACTGCCGTTTCTGCTATGTGGAGAATCTGATTCCCGATCCATTGGATTGGGAAGAACCGGTCCGACTTGCAGAGACAATAAAGACGCTTGGCCTGAAGCATGCGGTAATTACCTCGGTAGCCAGGGATGATCTGCAGGATGGAGGAGCACGTTTCTGGGCCACAACGATTAAGATGGTCAGGTTGCGTAATCCCGGAATTACCCTGGAAGTCCTGATACCTGACCTGGGAGGAGTTCCCGGGCATATCCAGAAGGTAATTGAGGCTCGCCCCGAGGTGATTTCCCACAATATTGAGACTGTCCGGAGGCTCTCTCCCCGCATCCGGAACAATGCATATTATGACCGCACCTTATCGGTTCTTCAGCAGATCGCCCGTTCGGATTCTATTGCCAAATCCGGTTTCATGCTGGGTCTTGGAGAGACCCGCGGGGAGGTTTTAGAAACGCTTCGTGATTTGAGAAAAACCGGGTGTAAAGTGGTGACGATCGGACAATACCTGCAACCCTCTTCCAACCTGGCCAGGGTAGAGGAGTATATAAAACCTGAAGTATTTGATATGTACCGGGAAGAAGGGGAGAGAATGGGCTTTTCTTTCGTGGAAAGCTCTCCGCTTGTACGTTCCTCTTACCATGCAGAAAGGCATATCCATGCCTGACCGGGAAAAGAAATGTCTACCTAGCCAGCCCGTGGCACTCCAACAACTCTCCTTTCTTATTCATCGCCATGTAGGTTCTTACCTGTTCAATCGTCAGGGTGTAACGTACCCCGGGCATCAGTTTATCGTTTGCATAGGTTACCTCCTTCTTGAGCACATTTGCCTGAACAGGGGTGATAATTCCCCTGTCGGTTTCCAGGCTGATAAGCGCTGCCGGGAACGACTCCCAGGCTTCCAGGTAGGTTTCCAGTTCATAGTTCAGGCAACATTTTAATTTGCCGCATTGCCCGGCCAGCCTCGATGCATTCATCGAAAGGTCCTGGTTTTTGGCAGCGTCCAGCTTCACGCTGCTGAGATTAGTTTTCCAGGTGGAGCAGCAGAGCTCTCTCCCGCAGGATCCAATGCCCCCCGTACGGGCTGCCTGCTGGCGGGCCCCGATCTGGACCATGGTTACTTTCATGCCGAAAGTATCAGCAAATATTTTGATCAATTGCCTGAA
>CAYZMH010000021.1:0-37965 GCA_964479445.1 uncultured Bacteroidaceae bacterium
CGCCTCGGAGTGATTCCGCATAACCGGGACCCTGACGCATGTGGCACTTACCTCAATATCGGCGTGCATGATCTTCCGGGTTTCATTCACCATTTTCATCTCCTCCTTTGTGTACCCGTTTTCGGTAAACACATCCACGTGAGGGATCAGGTTCAGGGCAAGCTGATGCTGAAATTTCTCCACGGTGGGTTCTTCCCCGCGGGCGATCTGTTTGATCTGCTCTTCCAGCTCCTGCATGGCTGCTGCCCCCGAGCCGCTTGCTGCCTGGTAGGTGGAGGCGTGCACCCTTTTAATGGGGGATAGATCATGGATGGGTTTCAGGCAGACTACCATCTGGATGGTGGTGCAATTCGGATTGGCTACAATGTTTCTGGGAAGCTGATGCAAATCTGCCGCGTTGATCTCCGGCACCACCAGGGGTACATCTTCCTCCATGCGAAATGCACTGGAGTTATCGATCATAATGGTTCCGTGCCTTGTAATCGCATCGGCGTATTTGCGGGATGTCCCCCCCCCGGCAGAAGTGAGTGCAATATCAATTCCCCGGAAATCGTCATTATCCTTCAGCTCGTTTACTTCCAGCTCTTTCCCTCGGAAAGTATATTTCTTTCCTGCACTTCGGGCGGATCCAAACAAAACCAATTGATCCACCGGGAACCTGCGGCTTTCAATCACATTCAACAGTTCCTGGCCCACTGCGCCACTTACGCCAACGATCGCTAATTTCATCTCTGTACGATTTTTCAGGGATTCATCACATTAACCAGTAAGAGTACGTCCATTTCGGCGCGCCCGTTCTGGTCGTTAGATACAAAAATTGCAAAAACTTTTGGTAAAGTGAAGAAACTGCTGCTGTTTTTTTGCGGACTTCCGCTGATGGTAAATGCCCAGGTATCATGGGATTTTGAATCGGGTAACCTTTCCGGCTGGAAACAGCTTCCGGCAGAACGCTGGGAGATTTCCTCCGAATGGGCCGTTGAAGGGGCCGCTTCGCTTCATCACCGGTACGATAATCCCTCCCGGGGCATCGATGGCATCTGGTACACCCACCACTATCCCCTTCCCTCCGATACCCTTCGCTTCCTTTTCCGGATCCGTCACGGGTATCCGCCCAGTTCCATGAACAACTGGCAGTTTTATTGCCTGGCCACCTCCCGGATGACCGGTGAGAGCAAAAGTGCTGGCGGACAGGCTGTCGTGTTTGGAGTCAATGCCGATGGTTCTGATGACCGGGTTAAAATCTGGCAGGTTAACGGAACCGGTTATTCCCTCGTGGCTTCTTCTGACCTGGATTTTCAGGAACAGGTTGGAATCGAGGGAACACCGCAGTTTCAACTTGTTCGTCATCCCGGTGGTCTGTGGATCGCCTACTGGAAGAGCGATACATTATCGCGGTGGATAACCCTGTGTTCCGGGATGGAAAAAATGCCATTACACGGAAAATACATGGGATTCCGGTACTCTTATTCCTCCTCGCAGGACCGGAAACTATGGATTGACCAGGTAGAGTTCCATGGATCATTTTTCCGGGATACCACCCCGCCGGTGCTGGTTTCAGCAGGGTTGCGAAACCCATGGTGTGTGATGCTAGGTTTTTCGGAATCCCTCCATTCCGGTAACATCTTTTCGGTTACCCGGAACGGGCAATCCGCGGACTCCATCCACATCGTTGATAATTTCGCTGAGGCTTGGTTCCGGGAACCCTTTAAAAACCGAACGAAGACACAACTTACTGTTACCGGTGCCCTGGACGCGGAAGGAAACCAGATGCGTGATACGATAACCAGGGTTACCCTGGAGCTCGCGGAATTCGGAGATGTGGTCATCAATGAAGTAATGGTGGATCCGACGCCCCGGGTCTATCTTCCTGCGCATGAATACGTGGAGTTGTATAACCGCTCTGAATTTTCCTTCGACCTGGAAAACTGGAGCCTTAATATAAATACACGAAGGTACTCTCTCCCCGATGTGAACATTGCCCCGTATTCTTTCGCGGTGTTACTGCCAGATGATGCACGGGAGGAGTTCCCGGGTAATGCAATACCTGTAATGACTTCATCCACTGCGCTTACTAACGGCGGGGCCACAATCAGGTTGGCTGATCCATACGACCGGCTCATTCACGTTGTCACCTACCCCGACCCGGAAATACTGGATGCAGCAAAGGCTGAAGGGGGATGGTCCCTGGAGCGCATGGAGCCGGATGCCATTTGCGCGGGAACAGAAAACTGGGCTTTTTCAACGCACTGGAAGGGGGGAACTCCATGTGTTGTGAACAGTGTAAACCGTACGCATGTGGAAGCCGACCACTATGCCGGACCGGTTTTAAAAAGCTATGGCTTCGATGATTCGGTTCATCTTCGGCTCTGGTTCTCAGATCCCGTGCTGCTTCAGAGGGTTGACACTTTGTTACTGAAAGGGGGGAATACCCTTCGGGGAATCAGTGAGACAGCGTATATGCCGTTTGCCGGAGAGGAATTGGTCTACAGAATGGACCGGCCGCTTCATACGGAGGCCGCTTATACCATGGATGCCGGCTCATGGACTACCTGTAACGGGGAGGATGTTTCGCAGAAAACCTTGTTGGTGCGCGTTCCGGGCAAACCCGGGAAAGGGGATCTCCTGGTTAACGAGGTGATGTTCGATCCAATCCCCGGTGGGTTGAACTATGTGGAATGGGTGAATGTATCCGAACGCCCATTGGATCTAGGGGAGTTGAAATGGGCTTTTACCAGAACGGATGGATATTCCGCAAAAGAGGAGTGGATATGCGATCGTTCCCTGGTGATTGAACCGGGGTCATATTTTACTGTGACGGCTTCACCCTTTCGGCTTATGGAGGCTTATAATCTTTCAGACCGGGATCTGCTTATTGCGTCATCCCTTGCCGGCAGCATGAATCGTACCGGTGGATGCATCACCCTGTTTGACCGTTCCGGGCTCCCTATTGATCATATGTGTTACAGTGATTCGCTTCATATGGATTGGTGCGATGAAACGAGCGGTATTTCCCTTGAAAGGATCGGATTTGGTTGTTCCGGTTCCGATCCCTCCTGCTGGCATTCTGCTTCTTTCTCTTCAGGGTTCGGTACCCCTTGCCGGACAAACTCCCAGTTCCTGGAGGACCAGCCTCATGAAAACAAACTAACCCTGGAACCTCCCGTGTTCAGTCCGGATAACGACGGCTTTGAAGATGTCCTCACTCTTTCTGTGCGCGGTTCCCCGGGCGCTCTGATAACAATCGGGGTTTACAGTCCTGGCGGAAAGCTGGTTCGCACTCTGGTGAACAACGGGATTCTCGGTGCAGGGGATTATTTCTACTGGGACGGTCGCGATCATTCAGGAAGACGCGTATTCCCGGGGTTGTATGCCATTCGGACGGTGATCATTGACCGCACCGGGAAGAGAAGAGTTTTTTGGAAAAGCTGTGCGGTTATCTATCGCTGAGTTGCGTCCATCGGTTGCGGGAATAAAGTACCACAAGTATGGAGCCCAATGCCATGAAATTGAAAAATAGGTAGCTGGAACGAAAGCTGAAGTGATCGGTAATGATCCCCACGCCGGGTATAATTAAAGAACTGATAAAGAAATTGATTGTCATGTAAATAGCGTTTACAAAGGCTTTCTTTTCCGTTTGAAGATCCTGGATCATGGCCAGCATAACGGATACAGGGGCAAAAAGGAAAAACCCCAGGGGGATGAGCACCGGAAAGATCCAGTAGCCTTCCAGTTGCATAAAAATAAACATCAGGACGGGCGCAGAGATGCTGATAACAAGCAGGGTTTTATCTCTCCCCAGTCTGTCACTCAGGGTCCCTGCAAAATAGGCTCCTGCAGCACCTGCCAGCTGGAGAACGGTAAGGGAAATATCTGCGAAACCAATCGAATATCCGCCGGCATCGGTCAGGAACGTGGGCAGGTAGTAGGTAAGTGCCGCTTTCATTCCTGCCTGAAAGAAGGTAAAACCCCCGGTAAGGATAAAGGCAGGTGAATAACGTAAGAAGATCCTCCAGTAACTCCCTTCCATGTTTTGTTGTCTGACCGGGGCCTTAAAGCGAGCTTTCCGGAAGTTAAGGTAAAGGATAAAGGAGGCTACAAACCCCAGGGGCATCATTTTCCAGGTACCTTCCAGTCCCCACAACTGAATTACGCCGAGAATAATGAGCGGACCTGCGGTACGGGCAAGTTCTCCCCCCAGCATGTAATAACTCATCCCCTTGCCCGTGCGATCACCTGCCAGTTGTTTGATCATGACCGGACTCGGAATATGCCACATGGTTGAACTGAGGCCGGATACCAGGAGAATGACCGAAAGGAAAATGTATCCCGGTGCGATACCGATCAGGCTCATCATGGCTGCTGTGAGAGCGGGGGAGATAATCACCATGTATTTCATCACCGGGCGTTCCGCTACAATTCCCACAAAAGGATTGAGCAGAGAGGGGATCCGCTGAATAACAGCCAGCAGTCCGGCCATTCCGTAGCTCATCCCCAGTTTATCAATGATTTTGGGTAGTGCGGGAGCGAGGAAAGAGGTGTAAACATCATGGATAAAGTGACCGGCAGAGATGGTAATTACCCTGCTCCGCTGGAAACCTTCCCGTTCACTTTTCTTTCCCGGCATGCGTTCAATCTATATGGCGAATCAGCTGCCGGACAAGTGTGGTAAGTTTTGGTGTTACCCTGGTGGCTGCTTCCAGGACCAATTCATGGGATATTTTCTCGATTTTTCCAGGTACCCCCAGATCGGTAATCACCGACAGGGCAAAGATTCTCAGGTGCATCTGATGAGCCACGATGGCTTCGGGCACTGTTGACATCCCCACGGCATCGCCACCGATGATCCGGAAATACTCATACTCTTTTGGGGTTTCGAGGGTCGGACCGGTAACACCGATATAACAACCTGTGTGTGCTTTCAGGTCGATTTCTCCCGCTATGCCCATTGCATCGCGGATCATCTTTTTGTTATATACCTCGCTCATATCGGGAAATCGTTCACCGAATTCCGGGTAATGCTTGCCGAGGAGCGGGTTGGGCATCAGGTTAATATGATCATTGATGAACATCACATCACCGACAGAGAAAGCCGGATTCAGTCCGCCCGCGGCATTGGATATGAAGAGATGGGTAACTCCCAGGGAGCGAAGAACCCGGACAGGGAACGTTACCTCTTCCATGGTATACCCCTCGTAATAGTGAAATCTCCCTTTGAGGGCAATAATTTCCCGGTCGCCGAACCGGCCGATGATCATTTTTCCGTCGTGACCTTCCACCGTGGAGACCGGAAAGTTGGGGATCTGACTATATTCCAGGGAGAGACGGATATCTATTTCACTGGCAAGCTCACCGAGTCCGGTCCCCAGTATAATTGCTGTTTCGGGCAGTTGACCGGCTTTTTCCCTGATATAGGATGTTGTCTCTTTTATTGCTTCTAACATAATTAAGGATGATTTGATTGAATTCAGTCTGGTCGTTATTCAGGAAACGAACATGGATCGTTACATAGCAGAGGGCCCGCCGCAGCGACTCTCCGGGTTGGAGACTCTGCAGCCGCATGGCGTCCTTTTCAGTGGTAAGGATTATGGTGTCGGGGTGGCCAATGGATTGATATCGTTTACAGATCTTTTCCAGGTCTTTCGTGGTATACCTGTGGTGGTCGGGGAAAATGATCTCATGGATCTGCGTGGAAATGCTCCGTGCATAACGGCGGATAGGTCTGGGATTTGCGATGCCGGCAAGGATAAGAACAGGTGCTTTTTTTGCTTTCAGGGAAGCGGGGTCTTTTATCTCGCTGCCGGAGTAAACAGGTTTCAAGTCACCGTACCCGACCGTGGTAAAGAAGAGGTGCTGGTGTATTTCCAGGTTCATCCTTTTGGCCAGGTTGCGCATCTCAATGGGTTTTATCCTCTCCGGGGAGCGGGTTACCAGGATGATCTGGGCACGGGACCTGGCCGATGCCGGTTCACGCAATCTTCCGCTTGGCAGGAGCATGTCTTCCTGGATCAACCGGTTATAGTCAATAAGCAGAATTGATATGCCCGGTTTCACATAGCGATGCTGAAAGGCATCATCCAGTAGTACGACATCGACCTGTTCAGGCAGTTCTATCAATTGTTCGATTCCATGAACTCGTTTTCGGTCCACTGCTACGGTGATGTCCGGGTATTTTTGCTTCATTTGCCGGGGTTCATCGCCAATCTCTTCCACGCCGGATTCCGGTGTGGCTATCCTGAAAGACCGGGTTTTTCGTTTATATCCCCTGCTGAGAGCAGCAATTTTGAACTCCGGTTTCAGGAGCTCCACAAGGTATTCTACATGCGGTGTTTTGCCGGTACCGCCAACCGTAATATTTCCCACGGAGATTACCGGAAGATCAAATTCCCGGGAGGGCAGTATTTCCCAATCAAATAATTGGTTGCGTACTCTTATGACTAAACCGTAAAGCAGGGTTATGGGGTATAGAACCAGGGATAATATGGTTACCTGACTATTTTTCATCCTTTAATCTGTGGGAGGTGCAAATTTAATAAAAAGGCCGAGACGAGCCTCTAATTGAAAAGAATGCCCGGTAATTTCATCGAATTTACCGGGCATTCTTTGTGTTTTACAATGATTTAGTAGACATAGATGGAGTAAGGCATCCTGGCCTGCACGCCATCCATTTCACGGATTTCTTTCCATTGTTTGTAATAGCGGTAGGAGTCGCCCATCTCCTTGCGGATGATTTTGGCTTTAGCCTCCCCGGATAGTTCTTTCATAAGGGTGGTGAATGGATCTTCCAGTTTGGGAAGGGATCGGATGTGATAGTTTTCCAGTTCTGCCATTTCAGCAGCGATCTCAATGGATCTTTCCAGTCCGCCAAAAACATCGACAAGTCCCACGTTCAGGGCATCCTGACCAGCCCATACGCGTCCACCGCCAATGGCATCCACCTCTTCGTAAGTCATGTTGCGGCCTTCGGCTACGCGCTGGGCGAATGTAGTGTAGATATCATCGATAGATTCCTGGATGATTGCCCGTTCATCGGGAGTAAGAGCCCGTGCAACACTACCCATATCGGCATGGGTGTTGGTCTTGACCACATCGGTGGTAATTCCCAGTTTATCATTCAGGAGTTCCTGCATATTGGGAATCAGTCCGAACACCCCGATGGAACCGGTAATGGTATTCTCGCTGGCAACGATGGTATCGGAGGGACAAACAATATAGTATCCACCCGATGCCGCCACATCACCCAGGGAGGCTATGAAAGGTTTTTCGCTGGCAGCAAGTTTGGCTTCCCGGTAGATCACCTCGGATGCAAGAGCGCTTCCTCCTCCTGAATTTACCCGGAAAACGATCGCTTTGATCTTGTCATCCTCCCGGGCTTTTCTGATCGCTCTGGCAATCCGGTCAGAGCCGATGGTACCCTCTTCCGCTTCTCCCATCACTACATTCCCCATGGCATATACCACAGCGATCGTGTTGCGGGTGGGTTCCGAATCATCCTCTTTGGGAACATTTTTATATTTTTTCAAAGCAATAGAGGGGATATCATCGTCTTCTTCGGTATCGGTACGTTCCCGTAAATCGTCAAGGATTTCATCATAATATTTTAATCCGTCAATCATCTCTTTCTCAAGAGCACTTTCATCAAGGGTAAGCATCACTTCATCGGCATAGCGATTTAGGTCTTCAACCGGTATGTTGCGTTCTTCCGAAATACCCTCAACCATCTGTCCCCACAGGGTAGTAAGCATCACATCGAGCTGTTCGCGGTTTTCTTTACTTAACTCCTCTTTCATGAATGGTTCTACGGCACTTTTGTAAGAACCATGCCTGATTACCTGCATGTCAACGCCCAGTTTGTCCAGGGCTCTTTTGAAAAAGGTTACCTCGGAATGCAAACCGGTAAAGGAGAAATTCCCGGTGGGGGTGAGGTATATCTCATCTGCCGCTGTAGCGAGGTAATAGGTTTTCTGACTGTACTGGTCGGCATGGGCGATAATGAATTTTCCGCTTTCCCGGAAATCAAGAAGTCCGTCCCGGATCTCTTCAACTGTGGCCATCCCCGCAGGTATGTTGGTCAGGCGAAGGAAGATACCCTCAATGTTTTCATCCGTTTTGGCCTTTTCCAGGTCTTCAAGGATCTGATCCAATCCTGTTACACCCTCCATGCCAAAATTACCTGACATGAATTGCGCCAGCGGATTATCATTGGCACGGTCCAGGATAGGTTTGTTAAATTTTGCCACGAGTACCGAATTTTCTTTTACTTCGGGTACATCGGCTTTGGTAGATATTCCAACAAAGATCATCAGGATTATAAAACCGATGATATTCAAAACAAGAATTCCTACAACGGTGGCTAACGTGTACTTGAGGAAACTTTTCATTCTGGTTAAAATTTTTAATTTGATTAACGACAATGGTGAACAAATTACTAAAAAAAATCTGCTCCTGAAATAACGTTGTACACTTCTTAATTGTTCTTTCCAGGTTTAATCATTATCTGTATCTTTATGGAACATGTTTCCGCAGGACCATATTGCACGGCATACCATCTTTCTGTCCCTGGGATCCAACCTGGGTAACAGGATGGATAACATTGAATCTGCACGCAGGATTTTATTGCAATCAGTCGGACAATTAGTGGTTAGCTCACCGGTATATGAGAGTGAGCCCTGGGGGTTTAAAAGCGATCACTGGTTTTTGAACCAGGTTGTAAAGATGAAGACAATGCTTCAGCCTTTTCCCCTGTTGGAAAAAATGCTGGAAATTGAAGAGCAGATCGGACGAGAGCGCAAAGAGGAGGGATATACCGACCGTTTGATAGATCTCGATATCCTTTTTTATGATGACTTTGTCATAAATGGGAAAGTTCTTACGCTTCCACACCCGGGGGTTGCTGATCGGATGTTCATCCTGAAGCCGCTCAGAGAGATAGCACCGGATATGGAGCATCCTCTGCTTAAATCTTCTGTAAAAAAGCTATTAAAAAAGTGCAGAGACAAAGGCAAGGTCAAAAAATACACTGGTAAATAGAGGCTCTTCTGCCACATTTTGGCCACAATTATCACTCAGATCACCAACCCTTCATCGGCAAAGCTGAAGTATTTATGATCGGCAATAATGATATGGTCTAACAGGTTAATGTCCATCAATTCAGCTGCATCGCGGATTTTTTTGGTGATACCGATATCTGCTTCGCTTGGCTTAATGTTTCCGGAAGGATGATTGTGGCTGATGATCAAAGCAGTGGCTTTCTTGTCCAGTGCGTGTTTGAGTATTATGCGGGTATCGATGACCGTTCCGGTAAGACCTCCCTGGCTGATTTTTACGTTGTTCAGTACTTTGTGGGCACGATTAAGAATGATGATCCAGAACTCTTCATGCTCGAGGGACCCCAGCCTTGGTTGCATTATTTCAAATGCCGACTGGCTGTTCCGGATAACCGCCTTTTCCCGGGCATAGCAATTATTCTTTCTTGACGCAAGCTCAAAGGCAGCAATAAGAATAATCGCCTTTGCTTTACCGATTCCATTGATCTGCTGGAGATCTTCTATGGAAAGTCGTCCCAGCTCGTGTAAATCGTTATCGGTTCTGGTAAGAATCAGTCGTCCCAGCTCAACTGCATTCATCTCACGTGTTCCGGATCCTAATAAAAGTGCGATTAACTCTGCATTGGAAAGGTGGCCCACCCCCATTTTAATGAGTTTTTCCCGCGGACGGTCTTCCACCGACCATTTTTTCAGGGCGAGGGGATTGTAATCTGCCATAGCTTTTTTACTTGTTTATGTGCTGAAAGGCAGAATATCGACGAAATAAAAAAACCTTCCCGATGAGGGGAAGGTTTGTAAATAAGATAACGGTCCGGCCGATCAGAGGCTGGCCATATGTTTGTCCAGTTGCGACTTGAGATTCGCAGCCTTGTTTTTATGAATGATATTTTTATTGGCTAATTTGTCGAGCATGGAGACCACTTTGGGATACTGCTCCTTGGCTTCCGTCTTATCGGTAACGGATTTAAGCTTCTTGACAGCATTACGTGTGGTTCTTGCCTGGTAACGGTTGCGAAGCCGCCGTGAAGCATATTGCCTCATTCTTTTATTTGCCGATTGATGATTTGCCATCGCTGTTCTGATTTTCTATTAACGCAATTTCTTTAATTGGGCTTGCAAAAATACAACTTATTTTCAATAATAAAAACACAGCAGTCAATAATTTAGTTGATGCGTTTGGCGAATTTCTGAAACATTCCTGTTTCCATACGAAGTGGAGACGGAAAATTACTCGCTGTTTTCCGGTGAACGTGGTAGATTACTGATTAATGTGAAGTCAATTTCCGGGTGCTTAAAAGTATTGCAATGGCATTGACAAGGAAAAGCAACAGTACCAGTCCGGCTGCTGTAATATAGATAAGGGGTTCCGGTGAATTGTTTATATCCAGGTTCCACTCGGCTGCCATCCGGGCAAATGTATTGCTTAATAAACCGGTTGAAATAAGAGCCAGTACCGTTACTCCGGCAAGCAGAGCAAGGAGAATTAGGATATACGGGATACTGATCTCCCGGTAATGAAATCCCATTTTATCCATTTTTCGGATCTTTTCTGCGGACCGGCTGATCATCAACTGTAATCCAAGGAAAAAAACAAGGAAAGCAAGCCCGATGATGATCATGGCGATGGTGACCAGGAAACTGATTATAAATTTCAGGATGATATTGAGCCGGCTGCTTTTAAGTCGTTCTTTGATGGTTTCGTATCCCTTGTTTTCAATAAACTGCATAATTGCGGGATCGGTTGGATCGTTGGTTACCAGGACCACCCGTGAGGGAGCATACTCTTTTTTATATCCGAACTTTTCATTGGCCCATTCCAGGAAATCATGGGGTACCAGTATGGAATTAATACGGTTACTGAATCCCACAATTCTTCCCGGATAATCGGGTCTCTCATTCTGTCCCCTCAGGCGAATCTTAAAATTGACCATGCCGATCACCTCTTTCGGGATCTGGGGCAGGCTCTGACTTTGGGCAAATCCAAAATTATAGAGATTCAGGTATTCACGGGGCATGATGATGGGGATATAATCCTGTCCTTTCTCCCATTTCCAATTTTCTGATTTGACATCGATGAATTCATTGGGAATCGCTTCGAAAAACAGGTCGGTGTAGAAATTAGGGAAACGTTCGCTTTGTGTGTATGCGCTTACAGGAAACAGGTTGGTAATGAATGGAGCAACCTGTTCTGCAAAAGGCTGGTTGGCGATTTCATCAATCTCCTCTTCACTGAAACCGTTTCCCTTGAAGCCCAGGGTCTGTCCAATGCCTACCTTCTTATTGATCACGATATATTCCGGGTCCAGAAGATCACTGTTTGCCTGGAGTATGCTTTTAATGTTGGTATAGAACTGGAGTCCGTTAAGCAATAAGACAAAACCGGCCAGCGTTCCAATGAATGCCCACAGCAGGTGAATCCGGCTGGTATCTTTCCATAATATTTTGAAGAGGTATTTCACGGATAATGATAGGTTACCTGTTAGAGGTTGATTGAATGGTCCAGTTTAAGATCTTCCATATTGTTCAGTGTAGTAAGGATGAAGCCCGCACCCTTTTTTTTGCATTGTTCGTCAATCAGGTAAAAGGCAGTGTGACTGTTTTTCCTGTCGATATGACTGAAACATTCATCGGCCAGAAGGAACCGGAAAGGCTGGCAAAGAGCCCGGATGATGGCAACACGTTGTTTCTGACCGAAGGACAGGATCCGGGTTTTCCTGTCCAGGAACGGACCGATTTCCAGTCTATCTGCCATGTTATTGATTTCTGCTTCAGTTTTATGATGGGTAATGCTGTTTTTCAGCCTGATGTTTTCCCGTGCCGTGAGGTCACCAAACAGCTCCAATCCCTGGAATATAAAGGAAATAGCATTTTTCCGGGTCTCCGACCAGTCTCTCGGGGAGAAGGAATCAGCAGGCTGGTTATCGAAAAAAAACTTACCCCGGTAGTCTGTGCGTAGTCCGTACAGGATGGACAGCAGCGAAGTTTTACCTTTCCCCGAAGGGGCTTCCACCAGGTAGCTTTCGCCCTGTCTGAATAAAAAAGATTCCGCTTCCCAGATAACAGAACCGGTGGTGTCCAGCTCGATCATGGGAAGCGGAATAAGCTTTTCCAGTGCAATGTTCATGAACGGTCCCTACTCTGCTTTTTCTGTTAATTGCATGATGGTATAGAGGCTGTTTTCATCACTCTTTGAAGTGATCAGCGTCATATCACTTTCGTTTTGACGTGCTTCCATTCCCAATGATCTGAATGAGGAGCTCACTGCCTCAAACATTTCCCGTTGACCGGGATTCTGGCTCATCATCTGTTGCAACTGGGATGGATAGGTAGTCATATCCAGGTTGAGGTACATCGCCATTGATCCGCCTGCATACTCTTTAAATTCAGAATCATTCAGGGTTGCTTCCAATCCGCCTTCCGACAGGGCAGCTTTATAGCCTCTTGCATTGGTAATCACCCAGATGTTCTGGGTTATACCACTGTATATCTCCATGCCATTGGTATTGATCACAAAGAAGTCGCCCTCTTCCTCGACCGGGACCATTCCTTCAACCGTCCCCATCAGGTTTTTCTGCAACGTTTCATCTTTCAATCCAAGGCCGATAAATGCTTCTATCGGGATCATTCCACCCTCCCCGGCACCATTTACAGCGATAACAAAATCCCCGGTAAAGGCATTCCAGATAGAATCACTGCCCATGCCGGTGATCTGTTCCAGCTGTGGACCTACCCCGCTGACCTGGTCGGGGGCGTAACGTGTCATCAATTTCTGTAGTTTTTCAATATCGAACGATCCGGCCACTGCCATCAGCAGATCGTTCCCGGGAGTAATTTCAAGGAGGGCTGGATTCAGTTCAGGTTTCATAACCATAAATTCTCCCACGGTCTTTTCCATCTCTTCGCTGAAAGAGGATTCAGAATGAACATATACCGCTCCGTCAGAAAACTCACAGAATACTTGTCCGTAATTATTCGCAAGTTCCATGGGGAGTTGCATGTCCATATCTTCCATGGCGTCGGTTGATTTCATGAGCTCCTGCAACTCGTCAGATGAAACCCAGAAATTCAGATCTTTCATCTTGCCTGTGAACTCTTTGAAATTGACAAGACTGGTAATTGCATTTTCTTTGGAAAGATTGAAAAGAGTTGAGGTTTCCTCTGCCCACTCCTCCTTACTCATACTCATATCGGGGGATCCAAGCAGAAGGGTTTTTTCATTGTCCCAGGCAATGCTTAATTCCTTATCGACAACTGTCTGACTGAAGCCATTGGAGGTAGTGATTTCCAGTTCATCTTCTTCATCCAGGGTTTTGAGCATGGTCTCAAAATCATTGCTGTTAGAAAGACCTGCCACGAAGCCAATCACCGGGTTTTCGTTTTTCATGTAAACAAAGCCAAACGCGTATTCATTGAGCATGATCCCTGATTTTTTCGGATTTTCAATGATGCTGCGCATGAATTCGTCATCCACATCCTCTTTCAACTGCTCCAGGGAACTGATCTGTCCCTTGTCAAAAATCTGCCGGGGATGCATAGACATAACGATAACCGATTGGTCGGGAATAGAATTAACAAAATCCGGTGCTTTCTTTGAACAGGATGTGACCAGGATACCTGCCGTAAGTGCGATTAATAGAGGGAGCTTTTTCATAAGCAAGGTTTTAGGTTTGGTATTCATGTTCACTAAGATAGATAATTATTTGTGAACTGAATATTAGTTGAGTATTAAATAATTGAAAAGGCAGGAGATCGCTTGAAGTCCTGCCTTTTCAACCATTATTGGCCTATTCCGTAGATTTATTAATCCGGGCTAAAAGTAATATCGGACACCCAGTCCGGAATTCATATTAAACGCTGTGGCCGGAAGAAGGTCGAGAATGGGTGCGACCTCCAGGAAAAGCTCGATGGGCACATCTTCAAAATGATAGGCCATTCCGAAGGGTACACGGACCCCAATTCCGGGATCATTGGATATAAGGACCCGTCCTCCTATCCCAAAATAGAGCGGCAGTTCTCCTTCATCCACATCTATGGCATAAGAGTGAAGCAGGATATCCGCATGTACATGAATAGAAGCTTCTCCGGCCAGTGACCAGGCAGCCGCGGCATCAATGGCCGTATTATCACCGGTCCACATTTTGGCACTCAGTCCCGTGGGCTCTCCGAGGATCACCCCTACACCGAGTCCGCGATCCTGACTGAATACCGATAATGAAAGTGTTGCGATAAAGATTGCGATTAGTAGTTGTTTCATTTTGATCCAGGTTATTGATTTGATAAAAGAAAAATTAATAACGATTTACACCAAAATTACAGATATCTCATGAATATCTTTGTTCTAAAGAACATCCTTTTAAGGATAATGTTCTTTGAATTCTGCAATGTTAAAACGAGGGATTGGTTAATAAGAATAGAAACAACTTGGCATGAATATTGTGTAAATAATTGGATATCAGGAAATATAAAGAGAGGATCCCGACTATTTTATCAACTTTTTATACATTTGTTCAATGATAATTTTTCCATGCCGGAGAAGAGTGACACATATACAATGCGGGTGATTTATATCCGTAACATGGTTAGCAAATGTTGTATAACCCTGATCAGGGAGAAATTACAAGAAATCAGGGTGCATGTTCATGACCTGTCACTTGGCAAAGCCACCATCTCCTATGATGAATTACACATCTCATTTTCTGACATAGAGTATCTGCTGGAAAGGTATGGATTCACCCTGGTGGAAAAGCGGGAAGAACGATTGGTCAATGCTGTAAAGACCGCCGTTGTGGAGCTGATCCATCAAATGAATAATGTTAATTCAATTGTAAGAAAATCGGAATACCTGGTTGAGAAGTTGGGATACAGTTACCCATATCTTTCAAAGATCTTCTCGGAACATGAACATATTACGCTGGAACGTTATATAATCCTGCACAAAATCGAGCGCATCAAACACTTAATAGATCAGGATGAGCATTCCCTGACAGAGATCGCCTACATGATGGATTATTCGAGCGTACAGTACCTTTCCAACCAGTTCAAGAGTATTACCGGTATGACGGTCTCCCGCTACCGGCAGAGTGATGGCACACTGAAAACTCCCCTGGAAGAACTCTGATGTATGAGACGACTCGCCAGTCTGTATAAAATTTTACACAATAAACCCTGAAAAGTGTAACATTTCTTTCACAGGAAAGTGAGACATTTACAAAATCATAGGTAAATCATATGAGACTGAAAGAAAATATCGCAATTAGTGAATCGGGCTTTCTTTTTAATCCCAATACAGGCGAATCTTATTCTTTAAATCCCACCGGCAGAGAGATCCTGAGGATGATTTCCGAAGGAAAAGAGCGGGACGAAATTTTCCGGATCATTCAAGACGCTTATTCGGTGAGTGCTCAATCGCTTCATCGTTACCTGGATGATTTTCTGGTGTTGCTTCAACGATTTGAACTGATAGAACTGGATGAGCATGAATAAACCAAAGATTCGTATTGCAATAACGGGCCTGAATAATACCGACAATCCGGGGCCCGGTATCCCGGTAATAAGGGGGATCAAAGCCTCTGAAAAATTCGATGCCCGGATTATCGGACTCTCTTATGAAAACCTTGAACCAGGGATCTATATGCCGGATCTGGTGGATAAGTCATACCTTATTCCCTATCCATCGGCAGGAATGGAGCCCTATATGCAGAGGATTCTGGAGATCCACCAGGAAGATCCCATTGACCTTGTGATACCCAACCTGGATGCGGAGCTGTACACATTTATGAAAGCTTCAAAGATCCTTGCCCAACAGAAGATACGCACATTTTTACCTTCCCTTGAGCAATTTGAAGAGCGGCATAAAGTGAACCTGGAGGTCTATGGCAACAAATACGGGATAGATGTTCCCCGAAGTACTGTTTTAACGACAGTAACAGATATTTCTAAGATTGAAGATGATTTTGAATACCCGGTTCTGGTGAAAGGGAAATTTTATGATGCTTATATTGCCTACAACCCCGAACAGGTTATGAATCATTATAATAAAATAAGTGCCAAATGGGGACTGCCGGTCATTATCCAGGAGTTTATTAAAGGTACGGAGGTAAATGTAATTGCACTGGGAGATGGAAGTGGTCAGACGATTGCGGCGGTACCCATGCGAAAGCAGTATATAACCGATAAGGGAAAAGCCTGGGGAGGAGTTGCCATCAGCGATAAAAATTTGCTGGATATTACCCATAGCTTATTTTCAAAGTCCAGGTGGAAAGGAGGCATGGAACTGGAGATGATCAAAACCAATGAAGGCAAGTATTACCTGATAGAGATCAATCCGCGCATACCTGCCTGGGTTTATTTAGCCGTAGGTGCAGGACAGAACATTCCTGAAGCATTGGTGCAGATGGCTATGGGGGAGAAGGTAGAGCCTATGACTTCCTATGAAGTGGGGACCATGTTTATTCGATACTCTTATGACCTGATCGGAAGCATCCGTGATTTCGAACAAATCTCAATTAAAGGAGAACTCTAATGGAATAATTATGAAACGAATTCTTGCCATATTATTGATTATCATCTCCTGGGAGGGGGTAAACGGACAGCTACAACTTGAAAACAGTTATTCATTTTCGGCTAATCTGGCAGACCTTGGCGGGGAAACCTACAAATATTACCTGATGGATCCGGGAACCAACCAGTGCAGAATCTACAATGAAGATCATACCATATACAAGACGATAACTTTGCCGGTTCCTTCGGGATATTACCTGTATGATATCAAATTTGTCACCAGGGATCTTTTTAATCCGGATGATTACATCGAACTCTTGTATATTTATTCCAGGACGCAGGATATAAATGGTGTTTCTGTAAATTATTATGGACTCAAGGTGATCAATGAAACAGGCACCGTGCTTTTGAGTCTGGCAGACGGGGGGTATGCTGAAATCAAGGAAGGATCTGCCGGGCCACGGTTGCTTACGTATCAGTATATTTATGTAGACTCATATTATCAGACAACTACAAATGTTTACAGCCTTGGAGTAACCACAAAATCAATTTTTCGAGACGCGAAAGAGGCGCTTACTATTTATCCTAATCCGGCATCTCATCGCATATCGGTTCTTTTGAACCGGGAAGGGCTGACAGGCACTCCGGAAATTGTGGTCACAGATTTAAACGGAAAGCAAGTAGGAATGTTTTATTTCCCGGAAGGTTCCGGTAATACGGGTATATCTACCAGGGGATGGTCCCCGGGTAGTTATATTCTTACGGTATCTGATAAGAAAGGAATTGTTGCATCGAAGAAAGTTATTTTAAATTAGGGAATAGTTATGGAAAAACCTGTATTTCAACGTCCGGTTATTAATAAGATCCAGGCGGGTGTTCCAGATAAGTTTGGTTTGCAGACCCGTCCTCAGCCCATTGATGAGATTGATGGAAATTCTGTAAGAGAATTGATTGGTTTGCATGGTTCACCCCTGTATGTGATTTCAGAAAAAGTGATTCGTCAGACTTACCGGGATGCACTGTCGGCTTTTCAGACCCGTTATCCGAAGGTACAGTTTGCATGGTCCTACAAAACCAATTATCTCAATGCCATATGCCGGGTGTATCACCAGGAAGGTTCATGGGCAGAGGTGGTTTCCGGCTTTGAATATGAAAAGGCACTGAAGAACGGCGTTCCCGGTAACAAAATCATATTTAACGGTCCGGATAAGTCCAGGGAAGACCTGGAGAAGGCCATCGAACAGGGATCATTGATCCATATTGACCATTTTGACGAATTATATGAGATCTTGGATATCACGGAAAGCAAAGACCGGGTGGCAAAAGTGGCGATCCGTGTAAATATGAATACGGGTATTTATCCAGCGTGGGACCGGTTCGGGTTTAATTTCGAAAACGGGGAAGCATGGACTGCCATCAATAAAATTATGCCGGCAGAGAAGCTGGAATTGGTTGGACTGCATGCTCATATTGGTACGTATGTAATGTCAGCAACTCCCTATGCTGTGGCAACCGGCAAGCTGGCGGCGTTAGCTTCCAGGATTCAGGGAAAGTATAACTACCATATTAAATATATTGATATGGGAGGGGGATTTGCCTCGAAGAATACCCTGAAGGGTGCTTACCTGCCCGGTTCAGATACCTGTCCGGATTTTGATGCCTATGCCGAGGCCATCACGGGTGCATTGATCAATTCAGATATTCAGTATGATCACATGCCTACCCTGTTCCTTGAAACGGGACGCGCATTGATCGATGATGCCGGTTACCTGCTGGGTACTGTGTTAGCCAATAAACGATTGGCCGACGGACGAAGATCCCTGGTCATTGATATCGGGGTTAACATGCTTTTTACCTCTTTCTGGTATGAGCATTCCATCGTTCCTGCAGAGATTAAGCAGGATGATATGGAGGATACAACCATATACGGACCACTTTGTATGAATATTGATGTAATTCGTGGAGCCATTCGCTTTCCCTTGCTGGAGCGGGGAGATCATGTAGTGGTCAGTCGCATTGGCGCCTACAATATGACCCAGTGGTTGCAGTTTATTACATACCGCCCCAACGTTGTAATGATCGATATGGAGGGTCAGCCTCATGTTATTCGTGTACGTGAAGATCAGGATTCCATGAATATACAGGACAGGGTGCCCGGTCATCTCGAGGACATCTCTTTGTAATGTTATAGTCAGAATATAAGATAGTATGGTAAGCATTGCAACGCACATAAGTCCGGGCAGAGATCATGTGAAATATTTTTTCCGTAGTTTGTTTAATAGTTATTCACAGATCTTTTTTTCCACTTATCGTCCATTTTCTATCCTGATCCTGGTGGTATCATTTTTTGATCTTAATGCAGGCTTATCAGGATTTATTACAGTGCTTACCACTTCCTTGATCGCCTACCTTTTGAATTATCACAAGCCAACGGTGGCTGTGGGGTTTTATGGGTTTAACAGCCTGTTGGTTGGCCTTGGACTGGGGATGTTCTATGCAATGAGCTGGCAACTGCTTTTTATTCTTGTACTGGCCTCGATCTTTACTTTTTTTATCTCTATCAGCATGCAGGGAGTCATTGGAAAATATGCCCTCCCTTTTTTGAGTGTGCCTTTCCTGATTTCAATCTGGACCTTCATGCTGGCGACCAATAATTTTGATGCTCTCGGGATCAGTGAACGAGGAATATACACGCTCAATGAGTTGTATGGCATTGGGGGGGAGAAATTGGTAAGAGGCTATGAATTTATCCAGGAATTATCAATACCTCAACCAGTTCGTATATATATGTTGTCGTTAAGTGCCATCATTTTTCAGTACAGCATCATATCGGGATTTGTGATTGCAGTTGGACTCCTATTATACAGCCGCATTGCTTTTTCTCTCTCTGTGATCGGATTTATGGTAGCTTTCCTTTTTTACAGGTTCATAGGGGCTGATATTACGGATATTGATTACAGCTACATCGGATTTAATTATATCCTGACCTCTATTGCAGTTGGTGGATTTTTCCTGATTCCTTCGAGAAGTACCTATCTTTGGGTAATCTTACTGATACCTCTTGTGGCAATCATTACGATCAGCAGCAATATGGTTCTGATGCAGATAGGGTTACCGGTATATTCTTTACCTTTTAATGTCGTTGTATTGCTTTTCATCTACGCCCTGAAGTGGAGAATGGATTATTCATATACCCTGTCGGAGGTTTATTTTCAGCACAATTCACCGGAAAAGAACCTTTACATCTTTCTCAATAATCGTGATCGTTTTCGGTATCGATCCTATATCCAGGTGAAACTGCCTTTTTTTGGCGAGTGGCATGTTTCTCAAGGGCATGAAGGAGAGCATACCCACAAGGGAAAATGGAGACATGCCTGGGATTTTGTGATTTTGGATCAGCACGGTAAACAATTTAAGGATCAGGGCGATTATCCACAGGATTATTATTGTTACGGGAAACCGGTTATTGCCCCGGAAGATGGAGTGGTAGAGGAAGTGGTAAACGATATAGAGGATAATATTATCGGGGAGGTTGACCTGGAGAATAACTGGGGGAATACGGTAATTCTAAAACACGATGACAATCTCTACACAAAGATAAGTCACCTTAAGAAAAACAGTATCAAGGTAAAAGAAGGGGAAAAGGTTAACTATGGACAGGTAATCGGTTCCTGCGGCAATTCAGGTCGCTCACCCTATCCCCATATGCATTTCCAGGTGCAACAGTATCCTTATATTGGCTCTGTGACTCTTGATTATCCCATTAGTGCCTATATTATTAATAATAATGGGGAATACCGGTATTGCTCACACACCAGGCCCAGACAGGGGGAGTTAATCTCCAATATCATTTCCAACGAAATAATTCGCGAAGGATTTCGATTCACCCCCGGCCAGGAATTAGCTTTTAGTGTTGATGGGAATGAACAGAAAAAGGTTCGTTGGGTAGTGAAAGTAAGTCCGGAAAACAAATCCTATATTTTTTGCCGTGATACCCGCTCAATGGCATATTTTGAGAATGATAACAATCAGTTTTATTTTACCTATTTTGAAGGAAGTAAAAATTCTTTTTTATACCAGTTCTTCCTGGCCGGGTTTAAGGTACAGGAGGGGTTTTACCAGGACCTGGTTTTAAAAGACAGCTATCCCCTCTATCTTACTTTCCCTAAGTATATACTGTGGTTTCACGATTTTATCAGTCCCTTTGTAAGGTTTATAAGATCAAATTATGCAATGAATTACAGTGAAATTGATGATTACATTCATCCATCAACTGTAAAATTGGAATCGGAACTGACCAATTATGTCGGAAAAAAGTTGCTGAACAAAAGAAGGTTTACGCTCCGGATAGACCGCAAAGGTATTCGTGCATTTATTATACATGCGGCTAACGGAAAAATTGAACTTAATCCATGCGAAGTCTAATCCTAATTATCTTCCTGGTCTTTACAGTAAGAGCAGGAGCCCAGGAAAGTCTTAATTTTCGGACGGTGGATTCGCTCACCTATCATTATTATCTTTCCTCATCATGGGATTCTTTGATCGGGGTGGGAGATAAGGCCCTGGAAGAAGGTGTTGATTACTATTATCTGCAAATGCGCCTGGCATATGCTTATTTTATGAAGGGCCGGTACCGGAAGGCTATTCCGTATTATAAAAATGCCCTGGAGTTTAATTATAAAGATCCGGTAGCGCATGAATATCTTTACTATTCTTACAAGTACGCTGGGCGAACGAATGATGCTATTGCTCAGCGAGCGAATCTGACATTGGAACAGAAAAATAAAATTGGAATTCCGGATACCAGTAATCTGGTATCGTTCGGAGTAAATCATAGTTATGCATTTTCAAATGCTTCTGATATGCAAGAATCGTTGTTGGAAGGGGTTACCCTGCAGCAAGCGGATGGTATTCAGAAAGCCAATCATGCCTATCACCTGCCCGCAATGCAACTAAGCCATAGGATGGGATCCAGGGTCATGGTACATCACCGTTTACATTATTTGAGGAAGAATGAGCTTTCCTATGCCGTTGTCAACGGCACTCCGTATTATTCTCCCGAGCAGGTGATGCACCAATTGGGGTATGGTTTGATTTTGGATTTCCGTTTATTTGATGGAACTATTCTATCTGTTGGAGGAAAATACCGGGGTCTCAGGATTCCTGTATATGCATCGAGTGACTATGGGATGAATGCCGGCCGGGAGAGGGATCTGTTATATTACCTGAAGGAAAAGGGATACAATGCTCATCTCAAAGTAAAACAGAACTTCACCTATGCTACACTTGGAATTTCTTATGCAATAAATATGCTGAACGGGATCTCTTCACAGCAGGCAGGAATTCACTCGGTCATCTACCCTTTTTCAAATCTTAATCTGTATTATAACCTGGATCTTTATTTTCAACAGCTTAACGATTCCTATACATCGGAAAACCATATTCTGAGTCATCACCTTATTGGATTTAAGATATTGAAAAATCTCTGGGTGGAGGCCTCAACTACCCTACCCTCTTATATGCATTTTTTTGATGTAACCAACAATCTCCTCTACAATAATTTGGAAAAGACCCGGCAGCATGCAGGTTTGTCTTTCATTCTGCCTGTTTACGGGAAAAATTTTAGTTTTATCAGTTCTTTTGGATATTCATGGAATCAAAGCTATTTCTATCCCGAAGAACAAAGACTTCAACTATCGAATAAGCAACCTTACGAACAAATAACCATAACAGGAGGGATATTATGGAAAAGATAAGAACAATTTTCATGGCTGCCTTCATGATATCTATTATTGTACCGGCCGGCGGACAATCGCAGGAATTTAACCGTATCATTGAAGGTTTTCAGAATAGTTACCTGAATGAAGCTTCCGGTGATTTACACTCATCCATAAAGGATTTGAAAAACATCTACGATGAAAAATCATACGAGATAAATCTGCGACTTGGATGGCTTACCTATTCAGCAGGATCATTCACAGAATCTTACAGTTATTATAATCGTGCACTTGAATTAAGAACCTATGCGGTGGAGCCCAGATTCGGGGTTATTTATCCGGCTGCTGCAATGGGGAATTGGGAACGGGTTATTAAAGAGTACCGAAAGATCCTGGAAATTGCTCCGGGAAACACAGTGGCTATGCATCGACTCGGATTGGTCTATTATGGAAGGAAGGAGTATGAAGAGGCTGAGAAATTGTTTGAGAAAGTGGTCAATCTATTTCCATTTGATTATGACGGACTCACGATGCTGGCCTGGACCAAATTCCAGATGAAGAAGCACCGGGAAGCTAAAGTATTGTTTAATAAAGCGTTGATGAATACACCTTCAGGAAAATCTGCACTGGAAGGACTTGAAATGATGGAATAATTTGAAATCTTCTAAAATAAAAATAACAGGGAAACCCCTGCAATGCTGATAAATGCTCCGACAATCTCAAGAGAGGTGATTTTCTCCCTGTAAAGGATGATCGCAGGGGGTATGATCAGTACCGGGACAATGGCCATGATGGTAGAGGCAATGCCTGTTTCCGTGTATTTAACGGCCAGCAGGGAAAAGGAAACCCCCAGGAACGGTCCGAAGAATGCACCTATAGCAGTTCCGGTCATACCCTGTTTGCTGGAGAATCCCCGGAACACTTTTTTCCAGCGCCTCATTCCTGTAACAATAAAAACGAACCCGGCCATACCAGCTATCAACCGAATCTGGGTTGCTGCGAATGGATCGTAGTCCTGCATCCCATATTTACTGAGCACCAGTCCGACTGCCTGACCGGCCGCGCCCCCCAGAGCAAAAAGTATGCCTTTAAGAGATAGTTTTAGCGCAAGCCGTTTTTTTCCATTTCCGCGATTAAAAATGGCAAGTGCAATCCCGGTAATGGTCATTCCCATACCCAGCAGGTTAACCGAAGTAAGGGTCTCTCCCATCAGCAGCCAGCCGGTAAAAGCTGCGATGGGTGGTACCAGGGTCATGATCAGCATGGAGAACCGGGATCCGATGATGGTATAGGATTTAAACAGAAAAAGGTCGCCCAGTGCAAAACCGATCATTCCGGATAACAGCAACCAGATCCAGTTATGTACTGAGGCGTCCATGGGAAAAATCATTCCCCGCCTGAACCATGCGAAGATGGAGAGGAAAAAAAATCCCATGAAGATCCGGATAATGTTTACCTGGAGCGAGCCTATTTTCAGGCCGGCACGTTCAAAAGCAATGGCGGTCACCGTCCAGCAGAAGGCGGTAAAGAGCGCGGAAAATTCCCCCAGGTACTCTTGCATGGTTTCTTGGTTGAGGCTGCAATAGTAGTGAAAAAGTTATAAAACCAGGGTGATTCGAAAAAAAAACTACTTGTTTTATGGTAGGCGGCGCGGTTTCAACAAGTGAGCTATTTTATTAAGACTAAAGCACGTATTATTTGAATTCTTTTAACCAAACCACGTAATAGTAGAAAATCTGTTTACTGCAGAGATTCCGACAGAAGCCTGCATAGATTTCAGGGTCACAAAAACTGATAAAAATGTTAATATGGAACCAGATTGTATTTGCTAATGATGAGTCAGATCTATTAAATATTTGTTTATTCCGAGAGATTGGCCAAATTTGAAAGATTATAGCTTTCGATGGTAAAACGTATAAAAATAGAAGATTTTTTTAATCGGTTTTCAGGAATTCCGCTTATAGATGTTAGAACTCCGGCTGAATTTGAGGATGGTCATATTCCACATGCTTTCAATATTCCACTCTTTTCTAATGAAGAGCGTGCTCATATAGGAACTGTTTATAAGCATCAATCAAGGGAGCAGGCAATAGCAATAGGGCATCACTATGCATCGAATAAGCTTGATTGGTATCTTAGTGAGACCAGAAAAGTATCCACCGTTGGTCCGGTTGTCATCCATTGCTGGAGGGGAGGGATGCGAAGCGAGGCTTTTGCTGAACATCTTTTAAATAATGGCTTCAAAATAGTATATGTGATTGAGGGAGGTTATAGGGCTTTTCGCAGAGCTTTCCTGGAAGTTTTCAACCAGCCTGGAAGGATTTACATACTGGGAGGATATACAGGCAGCGGTAAAACACATATTCTGAGAGAGTTGTTCAGGAAAGGTGAACAGGTGATCGACCTGGAAGAAATTGCTTGCCATAAAGGTTCGGCTTTTGGAGCAATAGGAGAGAAAAAACAACCCACTAATGAACAGTTCAGTAATCTACTTTTTTGGAAATGGAGAAAACTGAATTTTGATCGACCGGTTTGGTTGGAGGATGAGAGTATGCAGATTGGAAAAGTGACAATCCCTGAAGTGATATTCAGACGGATGCGAAATGCCCCCACTTTTTTTCTGAATATCCCGAAAAATGAGAGGGTTCGACTGTTGGTTGAAGAGTATTCAGGGATTAAAACTGAGTTGCTTAAGGAAGCTGTGCAAAGGATATCAAAGAAGCTGGGTGGAGACCGCACCCGTGAAGCATTGGAAGCCATTGATAAAGAAGATTTTCATTCGGCTGCTGAGATTGCTCTTGAATATTACGATGCCTATTATCGTAAAGGACTGAAGAAAAGAGATTCGGGGAAAGTGTTAGTATTGGATTCAGATACTGTTACCGCTTCATTTAATGCGAAAAAACTGATCCGGATAAAAAATGAATATATCGCCAAAAGATGGAGGGCAAGTTAACTACACCAAAAGTAATAATATGCCATGATGACAAAACAGAAAACTTATTATAATCGTAAGTTCAAATAAAAAGCGGTTGAGCATTCGTATACATGTGGGAATGCAAAATCTGTTTTTTGCAATAAAAAGCTTTCCAAAAATTCTTGAATATTAGGAGCATGGTTAAATGAAAGCAAATTATACTCAATATTGGATTCATGTTAAGTTTTATGCTTTAGTACTTTTGCCGGGTTGCCAACAACAATGGAATTAGGTGGCACATCATAAAGCACCACAGAACCTGAGCCTACTAATGAAAAATCCCCGATTTCGATATCTTCTCTAATGGTAGCATTGCTCCCAACATGAGCAGCCTTGCCTACTTTTACATTACCCCCTACAACACTGTTTGTAGTTAGATGGGCAAATCTTTTCATCACGCTATCATGTCCTAAAAATGAATTAGGCAATAAGATACAATTATCAGCAACTGTTGTATCCGGGGATAATTGTGATAATGGTGCCAGCAAGACCCCTTCCCCTATAGAACAAAACCCTTTGGGAATAATAGCTGTCGGATGAATCAGGGTAGCAAAACGGTTTCGTGGGATATTTAGAGAAAGTATTTTTTCAAATATTTCTTTTTCATTTTTCATGCCAATATAACCAATAAAAAAATAGACATCTTCATCATCGAGAAATTTACACACATCACTGGACGTTCCAATTACTTCATAGCTTGAAAACTTTCCAATTTTTGAACCAACCGTAACCACATCATTTAAAAAACCCAGTATTTTGAATGTTCCTAAATCATTAGCAACTGACGCCGCAATCATTCCTATGCCCCTTCCTCCTAAAATAACTAATTTCTTCATTTTATTTGGCTTTGTTATTAATAAGTTTTGATTTATCAATTATTTTTTTTGCCGTGGTAACCATTGGTGGGCCAATAAATCTATTATTCATCACAGCTACACCTTTACCCTCTTTTTCAGCTTCTTCCGCTAATCTTAACATCTCTTTTGCATCTTCAACTTCGTGATGAGATGGTGAAAAGTATTCGTGAACCAGAGGCAATTCCTTTGGATTTAAAACCAACATCCCTTCAAAACCCAGATTTTTGGCTATTACCAAATTTTTTTCCAAATCTTCAAGGTCATGAACTTTTATATGAACTGTATCAATTGGAATTACATTGTTTGCTCTTGCAGCCAATGCAATTAAGGCCCTTGGATTGAAGATACTTTGTCCTTCACTATCATGTATCCCTTCCAAATCAGTTATAAAATCTTCACAGCCAAATGCAATAGCAATTACTCTGCTTGAGGCTTTGCAAATATCCTGTGCATTTAAAACAGCTGCTGAGGTTTCTATTAAAGGAATTAACTTAAACGTTCCAACAGGTAACCCTTTTTCATATTCAATAGTATCCAATAGCTTGTCGATAAAATAAATATCGTGGCCGGTGTAGGATTTTGGGTACATAAAACCAGTGATACCTGGAATAGTTAACTCTGTCAGATCTTTCAGCAGCTGCCCGCTTTCTCTGTCATTGATTCTCGGAAATACCATATGATTATTAAATCTACCCTCATGTATGTATTTAATGATATTCTTTCTTGCTATTTCCTTATTCTTTATTGGTTGAACGGAATCTTCAATATCCAGGAGCAGCACATCTGCATTACAACGTGCAGCACTGCTCATTATACGTTCATTGTGTGCGGGTACAAACATTAAACTACGCATCAAAAACTGTGATGATTCTTTCATATTTATGACTTTTTTACTAATACATTTCTTCTAAACCTGAGCACCTCTTTATCATTGTGATTATATGCGATTGTTTCAACATAAACAACCCCTCTGTCAAGTTTTCTTTTTGATTCTTTTTTTGATAATACTATGGTTTTTGCATACAGCGTATCACCAATAAAAACCGGGGCAAGGTGTTCGATGTTTTCATATCCTAAATTGGCAATTGCTTTTCCACTAATATCGGGGACGGTGATGCCAACGACAATAGAAAAAACCAGTGTTCCAACAACCAGTATTTTTCCGTGCTCGCTGTCTTGGGCATAATGCAAGTTTGTGTGCACTGGGTGATGATTCATGGTTAGAAGTGAAAATAAATTATTGTCACTTTCAAATATGGTTTTCGAAAGTGAATGGTGAATTACTTCGCCCACTTTAAATTCGTCAAAAAAGTGACCTAAAACGGATGGTTGCATTTTGATCTTTTTTATTAAAAAATGTGTTTTTCAGTGGTTTTATGTAAGCCATTATAAGCCGGTAATAAAAAATCGTTAGTTATTTTTTCAGTAACCTGAAAATTTGATGGTTTTTATTTTATCAAGTTCTTTATGCATAGATAGTTTACTAATTAGCGGATTGAAGTAGAGGCCGCTGTTTATGTTTTGTTGTTTTAGCTTTTCGTACAATCGGGTGCGGCTAATACCGTATTCCATATATTTTACAAAAATGGTGAAATAAGTATAGCTGTCACTGGTGCTTTCCCGTTCGCGTAAAACTGAAATTCCTTTTATACCGGTCAGGGCTATTCGGTAAGTATCACGTGGGATTTTCCTTTTTTCAATGGTTTTGTGGTAATGATTTAATTTTAGTAATCTCATCTATTATTTTCAAATTTACTTCTTTTTATCCAGGTCCAATTCCTTCACAAAGATAAAATCTTTGAACTGTAAGTTGGATAATTATATTTTGACCGGGTATGAGTGTTTATATTAATGAACTCATGATGGGTAGGAACCTTGAAATTATTGCTAATTTTGTGAGCTTAACTATCAATGAATTGATTCGAATTCAACATGAATGATAAATTCCCAGATAATAAGCCTATCTATGTGACCAGACCCAGTTTGCCCGGATTGGATGAATTTCTGCCATTTGTCGAGAAGATATGGGATAATAAGGTTTTAACCAATAACGGGCCTTTTCATCAGCAACTGGAAAACGAGCTTGCCGATTTTTTAGATGTTCCTTACATTTCCCTCTTTGCCAATGGTACCCTCGCACTGATAACAGCATTGCAGGCGTTAAATATTTCAGGAGAAGTAATCACCACACCTTACAGTTTTGTGGCTACTACACATAGCGTTTGGTGGAATAATGCCCGACCGGTATTTGTTGATATTGATCCTGTAACCTGCAATATTTCTCCAAAGAAAATTGAAGCAGCAATTACACCGGATACCACAGCCATTTTACCAGTTCATGTTTATGGGAATCCCTGCCAGGTTGAGCATATACAAGAGATTGCAAGCAGGCATCAGCTAAAAGTGGTCTACGATGCAGCTCACACTTTTGGAATAAAGTACAAAGGAGGAAGCCTGCTGCGATACGGAGATTTATCTATACTCAGTTTTCATGCTACGAAAGTTTTCAATACCATGGAGGGAGGAGCGATTGTGAGTCATGATATCCAAACCAAGCAAAAGATAGATTATTTAAAAAATTTCGGGTTTGCAGGAGAAACGGAGATCAAACTACCCGGAATAAACTCTAAAATGAATGAAATGCAGGCTGCATTGGGCCTGGTTCAACTCAAACACTACCATAAAAATGTGAATAAGCGAAAAGCAATTACCGAAAAATACAAAGATGAATTAGGCAAGGTAGAAGGGATATCGTTTTTAATCCTTCAATCTGGTGTTCAGGATTATAATTATGCATATTTCCCTATCTTTGTTGACCAGAATAGTTATGGCAAGAGCCGGAATGATTTGTATTACCATCTTAAGAAATGGAACATACATGGCCGAAGGTACTTCTATCCTCTTATAAGCTCTTTTCCTTCTTATTCAGGACTTCCATCTGCGCAACCAAAAAACCTTCCGGCAGCCCAAACTATAGCAGATCAGGTGATATGTTTGCCCATATATCCTGATTTGGCATTAAGTGATGTAGTTCGAATTGCAGATATCATTACAAATTTCCGGTGATCGTAGTATGTCTTCCGTACTTAAAGAAAAGGCAGTAAAAGGAGTAGCCTGGAACCTGGGAGAAAGGTTTGGGGTGCAGATGATGAATTTAGTTCTGGGTATCGTACTCGCTAGATTATTAACGCCTGAGGATTATGGATTAATCGGAATGATCCTTGTCTTCTTCTTTGTTGCAGATGCTTTCATCCAGGGAGGTCTGGGTGAGGCTTATGTCCAGAAAAAAAGTGTATCAGATACCGATGCGAATACCGTTTTCTATGCAAATCTGGGCATCAGTCTGTTTTTGTACATTTTGTTGTGGGTTGCAGCGCCTTTTATCAGTCGGTTTTATGGATATCCCATATTGGTAGACCTGACCAGGGTGATGGGTGCTGTTCTTATCATTAATGCGTTTAACATTATCCAGGAAGCTCAGATTAAACGCAGCCTGAATTTCAAACGCAAAACCAGAATTTCCATTGTCTCTACATTGGTTTCAGGGGTTTTAGCTATATATATGGCTTATAAAGGATTTGGCGTATGGAGTTTGCTGGTCCAGCGATTAGCAAATCGCCTTTTTTTATCTATTGGATTGTGGATTTCATCTTCGTGGAAGCCAACACTTTCTTTTTCCAGGGAATCATTCAGGAAGATGTTTTCATTTGGATCCTGGATACTTGCGGCAAGTGTTATCAGAACCATTTTTGAGAATATATATAAATTGGTAATTGGAAAACTTTTCCCCGCTACGGAATTGGGCTTTTATACGAAGTCAAAAACTTTTCAGCAGTTAGGCTCTCAACAGTTATCGCAGGCTGTGTCTACCGTTTCTTTGCCCGTTTTTAGCAAAATGCAGGATGATAAGCCAAGAATGCGGAATGCCATGCGAACCTTCAGTCGACATACTACACTTTTTATTATGCCCCTGATGATTGGACTGATGGTTATGGCAGAGCCCTTTGTACATATTTTACTTACTGATAAATGGGCACCAATGGTTCCCTATCTTCAGCTAATGTGTATCGTGGGTTTCTTTTATCCTCTTCATGCTATAAACATTCAGGTATTATTGGCCCAGGGCAAGAGCAATCTGAATTTTCATCTGGGAATGGTCAAGAATCTTTTACGTGTGGTGAATATTGTTGTATCCTATCGCTGGGGTGTTTTCTATATTATTGTTGGAGAAGCTATACTATCCATATTAGCTTTGATTCTTAATACCTACTTTACTCAAAAATTTATTAGATACGGACTTCTGCAGCAACTAAAAGATATTAAGTATATCATTACAGGGACGCTCGGAGCCGGTATAATTACATACTTTTTATTTCACAGGATGGATAATTTATGGGTTTTCCTGCTAGGAGGTTCCGGAGTCTATATTACGATCAATATTTTACTTCAGTATTTATTGAACAGGGATTTTTTTAAAGAGGTGTTAGAGCTGCGCAACTTTCTTTTAAAATAATGATCAGGAACATCCAGCTTCGCAGAAAAATAAGGAATTTGGTGTGGTGGCCTGCACATTTGATTTATCTCATGTTTGCAGGTCGAAGAAAAAGGGTTTTTTGTATTTCTATGCAACGAACAGGAACCACCTCAGTAGGAGAATTCCTTAAGGATCAAGGTTACAGGGTCGCCCGTGAATCAGATGGAGTACTCTATAAGTGGAACTATTACTGGCAAAAGGGTAAATACAATAAGATATTTAAAACATTGGTATTCCGGGCTTTTAATGCATATGAAGATGCCCCCTGGTGGTTTCCGGGTTTCTATAAAGAGGTGCATCAACGGTTTCCTGACGCAAAATTCATTCTTCTATACCGGGACACAGATCAATGGTTTGATTCTATGATAAAACTGAAGGGTGGAAAGACTCCGGGTAATACACGCAGGCATTGCATGATATATGATCGAATGGATGAGTTTAACGAGCGTGTTCGTTCGGATCCATATTTTAAACCAAGTGATAATGAAAAGGATGAATTAATGAGCATGAAGGGTATGAGGGAGCATTATACCAGAGTCTACAAAGATCATGTTGAGAATGTTATCCGTTACTTTAAGAAAAACCACCCGGAAGCTTTGATCGCTGTTGATTTAAATGATCCGGAAAAGTGGGTAAAAATTGGCGCTTTTTTGGGAATCAGCGTGCCTGATGAATATGATGTACACGCAAACAAAAGCGGGTAATGTCGAAAAACCTATGTTATGAATATACATATTACCAATGATGATCTGTTCATCAATCGTGCAGCGGAACTTTTTGAAAAATATTATCCGGGAGAGAACCTGTTTTTTGTTATTTCGAGAAAACTATTCAGAACCCGGTTGAAATACTTAGAGGCTGGAGATATTATCGAACCTGTGGCCATTGGAAGGCCAGATCATGTGAGAAAGATCAAACGGAAAATACAGGATGGGGACCGATTATTTATTCATTATTTAAGTGCTTATAATGCGCCGATAGCTTTATGGATCCTTAAAAGGGTTAAGATTGAGACCTATTGGATTTTTTTTGGTTCCGATCTTTATGGATTGCTGCATGAAAAAGGAATGTATACTCTTTTAGATGGCAGCGCCGGTAAAGACCCCGGGAAATCTATTATCCGCCAAATGAAAAATGTGATGCTATCACTATATTTTCGAACCAACATCAGAACCAGCCGGGAACGTTTCATTCAACAACTGGATCATTTTTGTTTCTGGAATCACCATGACTATAGGTTAATGAAAAGGTTTTTTGACACCCCTGCCGACCATCGTTCTTTCAAATACTTTGCGAATGGATTGGTGGACCAGGAAGTAAAATTAGAATCCAAAAAGCCGGGAAGGATAATCGTAAATCATTCCGCATCCAAATTTGGCAATCATGAGACTGTGATTGAGTACCTCAGGAAATTGGATTCAGAAAAACAATTGCAAGCTGTGATAACACCTCTTAGTTACGGCTCGCCTAAAACCAGGGGACGTATAATGCAACTTGGACAAAATTGCCTGCCTCACTGCTTCTATCCCATTACCAATTTTTTGCCTGCTGAAACTTATTTCTCAATGCTGTCCCAGGCAACTGCAGCAATATTTGGCCACAGGAGGCAGGAAGGTTCAGGTAATGTATTTCGCCTACTTGCCATGGGCATAAAAGTATTCCTGCGTAAAGACAATAATCTTCTTCAATACCTGCGTGAAAAAGGCTATCACATTTACTGTTTTGAAAAAGACTTGCAAGATATATCCGATCTTTTTCAACTTGATGAGAAGAAGCAGGAACATAACAGGAAGCTTGTATATCAGGAATTCTCCTATGAAGAAATGGATAACGTATTCCATAAATTGATTTGATCCTTACCAGTACTTCGAAACCTGCCAGGCACTTATTAACATACCCTGCGAATAGCAAAAGTAGAATCCAGCTACCATAATGTTTAACAAATAGCGACAAACATTGAACAAAAATAGGCGTTGCTGGTTAAATACCTGAGACCAAATAAATAAAAACCATGTTAGAATTAGGCAACGCTACGTTCGAAAATTATGTGGGTCTGGAGCAGGGGTTATCCGAAATGGGATACCAGATGGTAGCTCATGTACTCACGCTGGGCTATGCGGTTATGCTGGCCGGATTATTCTATTTTATCCTGACTATGCGGACCGTCGCACCGCGATTTCGTATCTCTTCGGTCCTTTCAGTGGTCGTCATGGTATCAGCAGCCCTTCTGCTTTATAAACAGGCGACAAACTGGACAAATGCATTTGTGTTTGATATGGAAAAAGGCAGGTACTTCCTGGGAGAAGGCTCTGATATGTTTAACAACGGGTACCGCTACCTGAATTGGTTGATTGATGTACCCATGCTCCTGTTCCAGATCCTCTTTGTGGTAACCCTTACGAAGAGTAAATTCTCCAGTATCCGTAACCAGTTCTGGTTCTCGGGGGCTGCCATGATCATTACCGGTTATATCGGCCAGTATTTTGAAGTGACCAATACAGGGAACTTTTTCATCTGGGGAGCCATATCCACAATATTCTTCATTCACATCCTTGTTTTGATGAGCCGCGTGATACGGGAAGGGAAACAGGGAGCGCCTGAAAAGGCAAGGAAAGCACTGAACACGATCTGGATCCTGTTCCTGTTCTCCTGGACACTTTATCCCGGTGCATACCTGATGCCGCATATTGCTGGTATTGAAGGTCCCATGTTCGGTGAAGCCGGTGTTGTGGGCCGACAGATTACCTATACCATTGCGGATATTACATCCAAGGTGATCTATGGGGTTCTTCTGACCGTTGCGGCACAGGCCATGAGCAAAGAAGAAGGGTATGATTTCAATGCTCTGAAGTCCTAGTTAAAACCATCATATTTCACGACGTTCTGCGTCGTTTTATTACCCCGGTTTGTTAAAACCGGGGTTTATTTTTTTATCTGCAATGACTCTCTTCTTATTATTAGATAGTTCGTTAAGTTATGGTGAAGCACTATCAGTCACCTTGTTCTTCAAATGTCAGGATAAATTCATTGAGATTTACATTGCGAGTCAGGTTGAACTTCTTGCGCAGCCGGTATCGGTGATTTTCCACCCCGCGGACCGATATTTTCATAAGAGAAGAAATCTCTTTGGAAGACAGGTTCATCCGCAGGTATGTACAAAAGCGTAGGTCGGACTGGGTGAGATCCGGGTAGGTTTTGATCAATTGCTGGATAAAGGCTTCATGCGCATTTTCCAGATTGGTTTCAAATAACTTCCAATCATCTCCTCCTGATATATTTCTGTTGATCTTTTTTAAGGCTGAGTTGTAAAATTTATCGGGATAGCGGGATCCCAGCTTTGCTTTGTGTTCACGGAGCATCTTTTTTAATTCGAAGAGAAATTCATTCTTTTTTATGATAGCCATGGTTGAATTTGCCAGCTCTCTTGACTTGAAATCCAGTTTTGTCTGAAGGTTCTGGTTCCTTAATCTGATCAGTTCCTGTTCTTTTTGTGCTCGTAATTTCTGTTCCTGTTTTCTAATCCTGATGATGGCCCTGTATCTCACAAATAGTATGCTTAAGGTTAAAAGGCACAAATAGATTATAAGCGCTACCGTCGAGAGGTACCAGGGAGAGAACACCTTGAGCTGAACCAGGTGAGGCTGGGATCGTTCGTTCCATTCATTTTCAGCGTATACCTCAACAACATAGTCTCCGGAAGGTATCCTGTTCAGGTATATTTCCGGTGAATAAACCGGTTCAGACAATCCCGGCTGAAGACCGATTATACGGTACCTCAGGTGAACAGGTCCGTCGAAATAAGTAGGGTAAGCATAACGCAACCGGATTGAGTTTTTTGTATAAGGTACCCGGTAGATTTTTCTCCCTGCAGGAAGAGAAAGTACATCACCGCCTCTATCCTCCACTGAAATGGCTCGAAGTTTCAACGCAGAGGTCATCTCTTTCCGCAGGGTGTCATCATGTGCATCCAGAAAGGCATACCCATTTGCCAGGCAATATATCGCTTTTTTTTCTGTCAGCGGAACAATGTTTTCAAATCCATCAACGGTTTGATGATCAAAGATATTCGATGGAAATTTAAGGAGCAGGGCAATGTGTTGCTCCTTGATCTTAAATAGTCCGGCGGACTCCTTGGTAATAAACCAATAATGGTGATCGGGTGCCGGAATGATACGGTGGGCAGTACGAAAAGCTTTTAGCCCGGCATTCAATTGCTCATAGGGAATAACAGCATCATGGATTCCATCATAGGTGTACATCTTTTTCCCTGTTGTAAAAACCACCTGGTTATTCACCTTAAAAACATGAATGCCATACTCCTGTCCGAGTACCGATTGCTTTCCATAATAGGTTTTATTAATTACGCTGTCCTGCTTTTCATTTAACCTTAGCTTGTAAATGCCCCGATGCATATGGCTTGCCCAGATGTTCTCCTTGTAATCCATTTCAATGTACCGGATCAACTCTGAAAAATTCTTAATAAGCCCCGCGATATGCCATTTTGAATGGTTCTTTTTATAGATTACAATCTTTGAATAGGTGCACTGGAAAAGTCTGTGCTCTTTGAACGGGTGTTTGATAATGTTAAATCCCCCTCCAATATCAGATATTTTGCTGATCCCGGTTCCGTTAACTGTATAGGTACCCGCATTATGGCCCACAAAAAGGGTTCCGTCAATGATCCTGCAATCCCAAACCTGATCCTGGGTGCCTTCTACCAGTTCAAAATGTTCATCTAATTCATCACGGGCTTTGCGGTACAAACCCTGGTTTGTACCGAGATACAGGGAATCCCTGTAGATTGCTGCACTATAGGAGGCCCCGGTTTTTTTGCATGAGTGGATTTCATAGGAAGGGCTTTTCCCGGGACGTATGTAAGAGAGTCCCCGGTCAAGCGCTGCCCAGATTCCGTTATTTGTGTAATATAAGTCTAATATCGTATTGTTTTGGAGTCCGTTACTTTCGTTGATGGTAACCATGCTTCCGGATTCGGATAACCCGATAATCCCTCCCTGTATAGTTCCGACAAGAAGTGTAGAATCAGTTAAAAGACGGGCTGTTTTAATAGTGTTCTTGATAAAAAAATCCTGAAGATCGGGGAAGAAATTGGTAACCGTCTTTCCATCATAATAGAATATCCCATGTTTTGATGTCCCGATCAGGTAGCCCTCTTCCCAGGGGAGCATAAACATGATAAACTTATCTGCAAAGAGCTCGGGAGTGAGAAAAGAGTTTAGCAGGGTGCCTTCCAGTTTGAAAACACCCTCGTTTCTCACATGGACGAACGTGTTGCTCCCCACTGAAGATATGCTGCTATAAAATTCATGTTCCCTGATCACATGCATTGTATCATCCCGGTAGACAAAAATACTTCTGAACGAATGAAAAATCACCTGTTCATCCTGAACAATAATGTCCCAAAACTCTTCATTTTCCTTTATTTGGTCTTTACAGGCAGGTAAGAGGGAAGTATATCGTAGCCTGGATAAGGAGTCCCATTGCCAATATCCGAGGTTCCTGTAACCAGCCGTATAGATCCGGTTTTGAACTGAATCATACGCTACGGCCCTCAGGTTTCGGATCATTTCACGACTATGGAGTTCCCAGGATAATCCATCATAGACCAGTAATCCCTTGTGATTGGCTGCGTAAATATAACCCTCACTATCCTGGTCCAGAGCCCAGTTTTGAAAAGCAGCCCCATAATGATTTTTGGTGAAATTCCTGATCTGATACTTTTTATTCGCTTCACTGGCATCTACCACATTGAAACCTGCCGTAAGAACGAACAGGATTACAATAAAGCAACTGATTTCAGGTGATCGGTATCGCAAAGTCATACGAAGAATAAATATACATATTTAACAGGATTTTCGTTCATCTTTTTCCTGGTTGTTCTACAGCATATTTGCCAAAATCTCTTTTTTAACAAATGAAACAGACACATATACAATAAATTAACAAATTCAGAGAGGTCGTTATTATGAAATGGCGTATTTGTTATTTGCATCGGTTTTAGTCATAAGTAAATTTCATGAATTATTTTACCAGTGTTTTTCGAGTGAATTTGTGAATTTCACAAACGGAGAGATTAATCAATAAATTACATCTTATGTTTGAACACATCAATTTTCAGCTGCAGGCTATCATGAAAAAAGTTACAGCCCTTGGGCTTTTCTTTTTTGTCCTAACAGGAGTCTTTTTCCTGGCGGGATGCACTAGAGAGGACTATATTACTTCAGAAAGTACGGGAGACGAAGAATATGTTTCAATCAGGTTGGATTTATCTGCCGACCACCCGGTCGTTATGAAGGCAAAAGGGAGTGAGGGAAGTATCTATTTTAAAACAGAAGAAGGGATTCGGTGGCTTAAAGGAGAAAGACGTTTTCGCAGAGGGAAAGAGAACCGGTATACCGGGAGATGGAACCTGGATAGCCGGGAGATTGAGATTTCCTTTCGCAAGGAGAACGACCGCCTCTATTTTGACTTCACCGCTGATCCGGATCAGGATATTGAGGGGTGGGGTATGTACCTTGAAGCTTCGGAGGAGGAATATTTTTCCGGACTGATTGAGCGCACGGTTGACGGGCATCAATCCGAATCCTGGGAAGAGGATGTGGAGACCGGGCTGAACCTCAGGGGTCATAAGGTGGAGATGATGATTCAACCGACAATGGGGCTGAATGCTCCGTTCTATCTTTCTTCAAGGGGTTATGGCATATTCATTAAAGGAACATGGCCCGGTGAATATGATCTTTGTAAAAGTGATCCCGAACGAGTGCATATCGCTTTTGAGGGACCTGAATTATCAGGAATTATCTATACCTCGAACCATCCCGGGAAGATTATTAAAAACCATGCACTGGATGCAGGTCCCAGCATTGTCCCTCCCAGGTGGGTGTTTCGTCCGATTCGCTGGAGAGATGACCATGCCAATAAGGATACCTATTACGATGGCACCCCGGCACCGGAGGTTTTCAATTCAATGGTAACGGAAGATATCCTTATGATGGAGGCTTTTGACATTCCATGCGGTGCTTACTGGATAGACAGACCATGGGCTATGGGGCCTATCGGATATGATGATTTTGATTGGGATCCCGACCGTTTTCCCAATGCCGGTAAGATGCTGGAATGGCTCCATAGCAAAGGAATCAAGCCCCTCTTATGGATCGCACCCTGGGTTTCCGGGGATATGGCCGATACCGCCCGCAACCGGGCATACAACATTCCGTTTACAGAAACAGGGGAAGACGGACATCAGCGATACGGGGAGGATAACGACCTGGCATTGATCGATTTTACAAATAAGGAAGCGGTTGCATGGTGGCAGCAG
>CAYZMH010000022.1:0-36069 GCA_964479445.1 uncultured Bacteroidaceae bacterium
CGGGTCTGTATGACCCCCCCGGCATACGGGGCTTTCTCCACCAGTGCCACCTTCTTTCCTGCTTTTTGGAGCCGGTGGGCGATGGTCAGACCGGTAAGTCCGGCTCCAATGATGGTAATATCTCTCTGCATGTTACACCGATTTTGAGTAGGTTTGTACTTTCGATTGGTAAGCCGGATCGAGCGTTGCTGCGATGTTGCGAATGAACAGACTCCCGGTTCCGGTTACCTCTATTCCCTTTTCGCCCCTCCTGATGAGTCTGTCCCCCTCCAGCTCCTTAAGCCGGTGTTCATCGGGTGAAAGGGTATCCAGGAGCTTTGCGGATGAAATTTCCAGGCGGTTTGCCACCTCTTCCCAGCGGACCTGCAGGTTACACATCAGTTCGGTAATGGCTTCGCGGATGATCACCTGGTCTGTACTGGTTTTCAATCCCTTTTCCACCGGAAGGTGCTGCTGTGCAAGTGCGTTGGTGTAGGCGGGAATTGATTTCGTATTTTGTATGTAGCCACCTTCGAGCTGACTGATGGCGGAGGTGCCGAACGCATAGACCTGTCCGGTTGTACGGCGGGTACAGTATCCCTGGAAGTTCCGGTGCAGCAGGCGTGCTTCCAGGGCCCGGTTGAGTTCATCCCGGGGTTTCACGTAATGGTCCAGGCCAATGGGAATGTACCCGGCCCCGGTGAGCTGCTCCCGGGCGGCCAGGAACATCTCCATCTTCGCTTTTGGTCCGGGCAACCCCCTCTTTTCCAGGATCTGTTGGTGTTTCTTGATCCATGGCACATGCGCATAGGAGAAGGTCACCAGCCGGTCGGGGGAGAGGTCAATCGCCTGCTTGATGGTTTCGGTGAACGACCGGGTTGTTTGTCCGGGTAACCCGTAGATAAAGTCCAGGTTCACCCTGTTTCCCTCCTTTTGCCTGAGCCGGCGGATCAGCTCCCCGACGGGCAGCTGTGATGGTTCGCGGTTTACCATCTTCAGCACGGTTTCGTTGAAATCCTGGATCCCCAGGCTGAAGCGATTGAATCCGGCATCTGTCATTGCATCCAGGCAGGTATGATCCAGGTAGGCGGGGTGGGTTTCCAGGGCGATCTCCGGCTGCGGGATGAAGGAGAAGCGGGTTTTCACTTTATCCACGATACCGGCCAGGTAGCGGGTCGGGATGGCGTTGGGGGTACCTCCTCCGAAATGGAGCTGGGAGACTTTCCGGGTATTATCAAGCCGCTCGGCAACCAGGTCGAATTCGGCGTGCAGGGCCTTCATGTAGGCATCCACCTGGTCGCCGGATTTCAGTGCGGAGGTATTGCATCCGCAATAGAAACAGATTTTTTTGCAAAAGGGAATATGGAAATAGAGGGCGATGTGTTCCGGCTTCCCCTTGTTGGATTGTTCTATCAGCCGCAGGGCCTCTTCTTCGGGAAAACCTTCCCGGAAATGATTGGCCGGCGGGTAGCTGGTATACCTTGGTACCGGAACATTGTATTTATCGAGCAATGATGGTTCTGTTTTCATGATTTCGGTTTTCTTGCAAGATTCCAGGTAAGTATTAGCAGCGCGGCCACCCCGATCATCACCTCACCGGCGAACAGACCCCGGTAGCCGAGGGCATCACCGGCTTTTCCGCTCATCACTGCGACGACAATGCCGCTCAGATGGGTGATGACGATCTGGAGGGTAAAGTCGGTCCCTTCATACCCTTTCCGCACCGCATCCATGGAGGTGGTGAAAATAGCCACGGTGGCCATTCCGTATGCCCCCCACAAAAAGCAGATGCCGGTGTAAATGGCGGCTAGGGAGGGGGTGTCGCGGCTGATCCACCAGAAATAGAGGGCGGCCCCGATTTCCAGCAACAGGAACAGGACAAGGGAGCGGTTTCGTCCCAGTTTCCGCAGGATAAACCCTGCGATGAACGCGCTGCCAGCTGCCACGGCCGTACCGGTTATCCCCGACATGATCCCGATCTCTTTCACGCTGTAGCCCAGGTCCACCAGGTAGGGTTTCAGCATGGCCAGGATCCCGATGATCCCCGCGTAATAGGTGGCCAGCAAAAGGGTGCGCCTTCCCATTCCGGGAAGCCTGAAGAAGCCTGTAAATGCGCGGAGGGTGACTTTTTGCAGGAGTTCGTTCCGTGCAATCGTATTTTTCCTGTAGAGCTGCAGGGGGAGCAGGGCAAAGATCACAAAAGCAGCGAGCAGGATCAGCAGGGCGGTCCACCCGAAATAGTGGTAGGCGATCAGGAGGACGCCGGTTCCCAAAAGGGTGCCCGTGAAGCTGCCGGCCGATTGCATGCTGTTGCCAAGGCTGCGCTCGTTTTTGTTGAGGACCAGGATGGCAAAGGCATCGGTGGCGATATCCTGGGTGGCGGAGGCGGTGAAGGCGATGACCATCAGGAACACGATCAGCCTGAAATCGGTCTGCAGGTCGAGCACCCCGATCCCCACGATGACCACGGCATAGAACAGCTCCGAGAGTACGATCCAGCGGCGCAGTTGTTTGGTGCCCGGGGAGGTGCGGTCTACCAGGGGTGCCCAGAGGAATTTGGCGATCCAGGGGAGCTTGACCAGCTGCAGCAGACCGATCGCCTCCAGGGAGTAGTGCTCCTGCCTCATGATCACCGGAACAACGGTGGAGAAGAAGCTCATGGGCACCGACTGGGCGATGTAGAGGCTGAAGAGCGTGGGGAATTTATGCCAGGATCGTGTTTTCAATGTCATTCTTTTTTATGTTGTATCCGCTCTGTGTTGTTGCAAGCTGTTCTGTTGCATTTTTATAGTTGTTTCCAGCCGGTATGCCATCCGGGGTCTTAAACATGTCAGAAATCGAAGGCCAGGTTGATGCCGAACCGCACCGGTTTTCCACTCTGTACGTATGCATTGCCAAGGGCTTCGAAATAGAACGCTTCGTAATCGGTTCCCAGCAGGTTGCGGACCCAAAGTTCCAGGGAAATGCCTTTCCTTACCAGGGCTACCCGCATATCCAGCAGGTTGTAAAAGTCCTGCCGGTGGGTGTTCTCCTCGTTCCAGTAGATCGAGCCCACTCCACGGTAGAGCAGGTTGAGGGTGATCCGGTCGAGGAGGATCTCCGGCCGTATGGTTTTTCTGACCTGCAACGAGAGGGTGTGGCGCGGGATGTAGGGGATCCGGTTGCCGCTGTAATCGGTTGTGGAATCTACCATATGGCGGACAAAGCGGGCATCGGTGAACCCGTAGGATACCTGCGGGGAGATCCCGTGGAAGGAGAGGGTTTTCACCGTGGTTTCAAATCCGCGGCTGGCGCTGTGCCCGGCATTTTTCAGCATGGAACCGCGGCCGCTTGGAACAGGCTGGTAGATCTGCTGGTTTTTCCAGTCGATATAGAACACCGAAAGATCTGCATAGACCCGGTTTTCGAACAGCGATGTTTTGAGTCCCGCTTCATAATTCCAGCTGTACTCGGGATGGTAATAAAGGTCCTGGTCGCGTTCGATGGTGGAGTTGAACCCGCCTGTTTTATATCCTTTCGCTACAGAGGCGTAATAACTGTTCTTCCCGCGTTTATAATTCAGGGCTATTTTGGGTAGTACCTCCAGGAACTCGCGGGCGGGATAGATCGTATCTTCCATGGGGATCAACGCTTCCATGCTCTCCATATCGTAGTGGTAGTCCAGGATATCCTTCTCCCTGTCCAGCCGGATCCCTGCTGTAAGGGAGAATCCGTCCACGATCACATCCCGCAGGGTAGACTGGTGGAAAAGGGCAGCTCCCGAGATGGTATGGTCGTACCGTTTGAACAGCTTCATATCGCTGGCAAAAATATCCACATCCACCCCCTTGTCGAACCACTGGGTGAAGGCATAGCCCCCGAACAGCCATTGATAGGGGCTGCCGGAGCGGGCTGAACGAATGAGCACCTCCTGGGAGGCCATCCACTGAACCTGGTTCTGGGCTACGAAATAGAGCGAATCGGGGGTGAAATCCTGGTCGATCTCCTGCAGGTCATCCAGGTGCTGGAAGGAGGTGGTGGAGCGGATCTCGTAGGAAGGTTTGCGGTAATCGATCACCAGGGCGCTGGATAGCATGGAACGGCGGTAGGTGCTTTCGTGGTTGTAATTGATCGGCTCAGCCTGCCCGAGGGAATCGTTGTAGAGGGAGTAGGGATAGCCTCCCTGGTCGCTGAACTCATAGGAGGTGATGTTCTCCACCGAGAGTTCGGGGGTGATCTTCCACTCCAGGCGGGTGCGCCCGCCCGCCGAGTTCATGGCGTCCACCCGGTCGCCGGAGAACTGGTTGGTGAAGAACCCGTCGCGGTGCAGTAAATTGGCTGCCACGGAGTAGCCGAACGATTCGCCGGAGGTGCCGTAATGACCGGCGGAAACCCGGTAATCCCCGTAATTACCGGCCGAAAGCTGCATGTTGGTGCCCTGGTAATCAAACGGCGAGGTGGTCACCACGTTGATGATCCCACCCATGGTGTTGCGACCGTAGAGGGTACCCTGCGGACCCTTGAGCACTTCGATGCGTTCCACATCATAGAAGTCGAAGGCGAAGGCCGCTTTTTCAAAGTAGGGTACGTGGTCGACATAGAGGCCCACCGAGGGTGCGTTAATCCGTGAGCCGATGCCGCGGATATATACCGGGGAGGTGAGTTTTGATCCGTAATCGGGCATGAAAAATCCGGGGGCAATGGAAGATACATCACTGAGGGTTTTCACCTGGTTCCCGGTGATCTCTGAAGAGGAGACCAGGCTTACCGAAGCAGGCATTTCGCGCAGGGTATTCCGGTTCTTGGAGGCTTTGATCTCGATCTCCGCCAGGTCCAGTTCGGGTGTTTCGGTGCTGTCCCTGAGAATATACACCTGCTGTGCACTCAGCGATATCTTTAGGACGAGCAGTCCTGTCACAAGGAATGGGATTCGTTTCATCTTAATTGTTTTGAGGGTAAACCGGGTTGGCTGCATCGACCGTTCGAACTACCTTGTAGTCAGACCGGTGAGGTGCAGCATAAACAGAACATGGAGCCGGGTTCCGGGTAACCGGAACGGGACTCTTACGGAAAATTCTCAGCTATGCGGATAAGGAGGGGGACGCAGGTAGCGGGCACCTGTACAGAGCCGGGCGATGAACGGAATTCCCGAGGGTGGTCGCACTGTTTTTTTATTCATCCGCACCACCGGGGTATGACCGTGATTTGCGGCTGCCGGTGTATGCCCGGTAAAGTCGGCATCGTATGCGGAGGGATGGTTTGAATGTTCAACGACCGATTCCACCACCTGGTCGGGGGAGTCGTTTTTTGCCAGCTTCTCTTCCAGTCTGTTCCAGGAGTATACCCCGAAGTAGGCCATATAGGCAATGCCCAGGATGAGGTAGGGGATATGCGTGGAAAAAATGCTGAAAGAAAACATGCCTTTTTGCTTTGTCAGCAAAGTAAGTGAATTTGATGACAATGTCCCAATCCGGGTGAACGAACAGCGTATTATTTATATCCTTTCTAAGGTGACATGGCCGGGGTAAATGGCAGCCGGACCGGAAATCTATGCAGAGATCATCAATAACACGGCATATTCCGGGTCAGGTGAAGGAAGATTTGAAAAAAAATTGTATATTACCGGGGCACGACACGGAGTGGCGCCGGCATGGGATAATAGCCGGAAAGGATAATGAGTACCGGGCAATGCATCTTTTATGATCATAAAAACACGCGATCGTGGAACAAATACTCAACGAGGGGACTGCCAAAACCCCCACCATCAAGGCAAACAGTAAAACCGGGATGATTGAGATCTCCGGGAGGTCCAATCCTGAAAATGCCCGGGAGTTCTACACGCCGCTGCTGGAGTGGTTCAGTGAATACCGGGTTCAGCCCGCAGAGGAGACGGTGCTGAATATCAACCTGGAGCACTTCAACACCAGTTCCTCCAAGTTTCTCCTGGATGTGCTTCGTACCATCCGCAAGATCAAGGATGAGGGGCACCGGTGCACGGTGAACTGGTATTACGAGGATGATGACGAGGAGATGCTCGACAGCGCCGAGGTGTATGAGGCGATGACCGATCTGTATTTCAATAAGATCGGCTATCCCGAATCCTGATTGTACTGACTTCCTCCTGCTTACCGTCTATCCGTAAAGTTGCGTCGGGGGGTTTTTCATGGACCTCTCCCCTGGTCCGTCTCCTTATCCTGTTGTGCAAAAGGTGCAAATCCCCTACCTTTGTTCCGTTTTAGCTGTGAACATGTTTCCAGTCGGGGAACCCCGGAACGGAAACCGGTGGGTTAAACAAGTTTGCGGGCGTTGAACGAGCCTGACCGGTCATTCCGGCTGGAAATACTTAATAAGTACCCCATGCAGGTATATAAATTTGGCGGAGCATCGGTTAAAAATGCGGATGCGGTAAGGAACATTCTTCCCATACTTAAAAAAACCACGGAAAACACCGTGGTGGTGATCTCCGCCATGGGAAAAACCACCAACGCACTGGAGAGGCTGACCGACCGCTACGTAAGGAGTGATGCGGAAGCTGTTGAGGCGGTGTTTGAACAGGTGAAGAACTACCACCTGGAGATTCTCCGCTCCCTGTTCAACGATCAGGGGCATCCTGTTTTCGGTGAGGTGGATACGTTGTTTGAACACCTTGCCGAGCGGCTGCAGGAAGAGCCCTCCCTCAATTACGATTACGATTACGACCAGGTTATCGGTTACGGGGAGATGCTGAGCACACGGATCATAGCCCGTTACCTGGAGGAGGCCGGACTTCCCAGCCGGTGGCTGGATATCCGCAGGTCGCTGAAAACCGACAATACATTCCGGGAGGGAAAGGTGGACTGGGAGCTCTCTTCCGAACTGATCAGAAAGCATTTTGTGTTTGAGGAAGAAAACGTTTTGATCACACAGGGATTCCTGGGATCCAACCGCAACAACCAGACCGTTTCCCTCGGCCGGGAAGGGTCGGACTACACCGCTGCCATCCTGGCTTACATCCTGGATGCCGGTCAGGTTACGATCTGGAAAGATGTGCCCGGGGTTCTCAATGCCGATCCCAAGTATTTTGACGACACCATCCTGCTGAAGCAACTCTCCTACCTGGATGCCATCGAGCTGGCATACTACGGGGCAAGCGTGATTCATCCCAAGACGATCAAGCCGTTGCAGAACCGGAATATCTCCCTGTTTGTGCGGTCATTCCTTGACTCCGGGGCACCAGGGACGGTCATCGGGAACCTGGTGTACGATACGCTGGAACCCTCTTTTATCTTTAAGATGGACCAGGTGTTGCTGCGCATCTCCCCCCACGATTTTTCGTTTATCACCGAAGACAACCTGGAACGGATTTTCGGGATTCTTCACGCCAATGGAATGAAGATCAATTTGATGCAGAACTCGGCGGTGAGTTTCCTGGTTGCGGTGAACCACCACAAGGAAAAACTCCGGAGCGTGGTGGATGCCCTCGAAACGTCGTTCCGCGTAAGCTATGAAACCGGACTGGAACTAATCACGATCCGCTATTTTGATGAACAGACCATACGTCGGGTGATGATCAATAAGACCCTGATCCTGGAGCAGCGGGGAACCCAGAATATCCAGCTCCTGGTGCGGGATGACGGAATGGGATAGGGAGGGCTTCTACACTGGTTTTATCGTTACCCTGGCCCTTTTAACGGGATCTTAATCACTCCGTGTGTTCGTAAACGCACACCCGCGTTCATATACGGACTGTCTACTGGCCAGTCCTCATCTTATAACGATCAGATATACAATTAAATAAAACACATGGCATGTTTTGTGATATGCATCGGGAAAACTCCTTGTCATGTGGAAAAATTATATCAAAGTCACCCTGAGAAACCTGTTCAAGAACCGGGTATTTAATCTGATCAATATGGCCGGACTCGCGATCGGGCTGGCCAGTGCCATTTTTATTATTCTCTACATCGTGGATGAGACCGGGTATGATCGCTTTCATGAGCGGTCTGACCGGATGTACCGTCTCTATATTGACGGAAAGATGGCGGGAGAGGAGTTGAAGGGAGCCTGGAACAGTCCGATTTTCGGTCCGACCTTCTACGACGAGATCCCCGAGGTTACCAACTTCTGCCGCTTTGATTATTCAACCAACCTGCTGCTCTACAGCAATCCCGAAGATAAATACCTGGAGGAAAATATATTGTATGCAGACTCGACCTTCTTCGAGGTTTTTTCCATCGATCTGCTGGAGGGAGATCCGGCCACCTGCCTGGATGAGCCCTACAGCATCCTGCTCAGTGAGTCAAGGGTGGACCGTTATTTCCCGGATGGCAATGCCATGGGGAATACTATCAGTCTGAATAACGACTCCACCCTCTATACAGTGACGGGGGTGGTAGCCGAAGCACCCCGGCACTCGCACTTCACCTACGATTTCATACTCTCCTACTGCACCCGGGAGAGCAGCCGGCGCACCATCTGGTTTAACAATCACATGTTCACCTACCTGGTTTTGCAGGAGGGTGCCGAAGAGGAGGTGGTAGAGGGGAAGATCAACGAGGTGATGCTGGAGCATATCCGGCCGCAGTTACAGCAGTTTCTCGGTATATCGGTGGAGGAGTTCCAGGCGAACGGAAACCGGTACGGGGTCTTTATGCAGCCGCTCACCGACATTCACCTGGACCCATCGATCGGGTTACCCAATGACATCGGGTACCGGCCGCTGGGCAACAGAACCTACCTGGTGATCTTCGGGGTGATCGCTTTCCTGGTACTGGTCATTGCCGCCATTAACTTCATGAACCTGTCCACCGCCCGTTCACTTTCCCGTGCCAAAGAGGTGAGCCTGCGGAAAGTGGTGGGTTCCACCCGAAAAGAGCTGGTAAAGCAGTTTATGGTCGAGAGCGTGGTGCTGAGTTTTATCTCCCTGCTGATCGCCCTGCTGGCTGTGGACCTGTTGCTGCCATCTTTTAACAATCTTGCCGGAACATCGCTCAGTTACGGGGACCTGTGGAGCTGGTACATGATCCCGACATTCCTGGTGCTGGCTTTAATTCTCGGATTGCTCAGCGGGAGTTACCCGGCCACGGTCCTTGCCTCTTTCAAGCCGATCCAGGCCCTGAAGGGAAGAACCACGGGCAGCAATGGGACCGGCAACCTTCGGTCGATCCTGGTGGTCGTTCAGTTTACCATCTCGATTGTGATCGTAGTGGGTACCCTGGTTATCTTCTGGCAGTTCCGGTATTTGCTCAACAAGGATAAAGGTTTCCGGGAGGACAACCTGGTGGTGATGGAGCGGGTCTACCCGCTGGGCAACGACCGCCTGGTAACCTTCAAGCAGGAGCTGCTCGACCACAGCGGCATATCGGGGGTGACCAATTCAACGGCATATGTGGGGAGTCCGAACAACAACAACGGATACAAGATCAGGGGGAAGGGGGTCAGCGAGCCCTTCCTGTTCAACACGTTCTGGGTTGATTATGATTTCATGGAGAACTACCGCTTTGAGCTGGTAGACGGAATGGGCCGGTTCTTTTCCAGGGAATACGGAATGGATTCCACCGCCTGTGTTATCAATGAAGCCGCCGTGCGGAAATATAACCTGGAGGATCCCCTGGAAACCGAGATCATCTGGCATGATAATGATACCGTGGAGACCAATTTACGGGTGATCGGGGTGGTAAAGGATTTTCACTACAGTTCGCTGAAGGATGAGATTGCCCCCATGATCATGATTCTCAAGCCCAACGACTGGAGCTGGGTAGGATTTCTGACCATTCAGCTCGATCCCGGGGCCGGTGATATCCAGGAGACCCTCGGGTTCATGGAGAAAACGTGGTACGATTTTACCGAGGATCAGCCGTTCCAGTATTTTTTCCTGGATGAGCGGCTGGACTCTTACTATGCGGAGGAGAAACGGACAGGCGTCATCACCCTGATTTTTTCCATCCTCTCCATCTTCATTGCAAGCCTGGGGTTGTTTGGGATGACGCTCTACAATTCACAGAAGCGCAAACGGGAGATCAGCATCCGTAAGGTGATGGGGGCAAGCGAATCCAATATCCTCACGCTGGTTTCCAGGAGCGTAATGATCTCGCTCATGGTGGCCATTGTCCTTGCCTGGCCGGTGGCCTGGTATATGATGCGTGACTGGCTGAACAACTTCCCGTACAACATCGGGTTTCAGCCGGTGCTCTTTCTCCTTGCGGCCCTGCTGGCCCTGGTGATCGCATTGATCACCGTGGTGACCACTGCTATGAAGTCGGCACGGACCAATCCGGCCACGGCGCTGCATTATGAATAGGGATTTAGCCGGGGTTATCCGCACGGACTGCTATTCGGTCCATGCGGGTTTTTCATTGAGCAGGGCGTGCATGGAATCTCGCAGGGCATTCAGCTGGGATAATGAATCGTATGGGATTGGGTTTTGTTCCATCCTGTCTGTTTCCAGGTCATAAAAAGAGCTGTCGTGGTACAATTTGTAGCGCCGGTTCTGGAGAAACCTGTTCCGGAACTGGTTAACCCGGTTCCCCCAGCGAGGATCATAATGAACGAAGGCATATTCCCGTGCATCGTATTTCGTTCCGGCCAGCAGGCCATAAAAGCTCTTTCCGTCGGAGGTCACCTCTCTGCCTGCAATTTCGGCAAAAGTGGGAAAGAAGTCACTGAACTCGATTATCCCGTCATAAACGATGGGTTCATCTATCATGGCCGGCCACTGCATGACCAGGGGAACATGAACGCCGGCATCAATCGTTTCCCCTTTTCCTCCCTGTATGGTCCCTGTTTTTGTCCGGGTATGAATCGCTTTATGGGTACCGTTGTCACCGGTAAAGATCAGGAGCGTATTTTCGGCAATGCCCAATCTTTCTAGTTTATCAGCCAGTTGACCGACGATCTTGTCGGTATAGGCCACCATATCTCTGAAATATGCTGTGTCCTTCTCGTAGCGGCGCTCCGGGTTTTCCCAGGCTTTTGAGTCGGGGGTTGGGACAAAGGGACTATGGACCAGCACCATGGGGTAGTACAGGAAAAAGGGTTGATCCTGGTTCCGTTCTATGAAACTCAATGCGTAGCGCAGGAACACATCGGGACCGTATGCATCGGGATCCCGATCCAGTTCTTGCCCGTTCTGCACAATGAGCGGACCGGCATAGCGTTCGCCCTCTTTTTTTCCTTTGTGCACCTGCCAGAGGCAGTATTCGTCGAATCCGAATACATGGGGCCGATCTAGATCCTGGTTCCCGGGCAGCGAGTGGTAGATCCCGTTGAGCTGCCATTTTCCCACGATACAGGTCTGGTAACCGGCTTCTTTCAGGAGGTTGCCGAAGGTGTATTCATCCGGATTAAGGTACCCGAAGTGTTCGTAATTCCTGTAATTGTGCAACCCGGTCATGATCTTCACCCTGGAGGGTGTGCAGAGGGGATTGGAGATGCACCGGGTGGCAAGAATTCCTTCTTCGGCTATCCTGTCAAGCCGGGGGGTGTGGTAGGACAGGCTTCCGTAGGCACTCAGGCACTCAAATCCCATATCATCTGCCATGATGAGAATGATATGGGGAGGTTGTGTACCGGATGCGTCTCGGTTTTCCCGGTTTGATGAATTACATGAACCAATGAGCAGGAGGGTACATACAACAGGCAGGTGAAGTTTCATGGAATGTGGTGTTTACCGGAAATGTAATGGATTTTTGTAAGAACTATCCATTCTATCCGTAAAAAAAGTAGCTGAAGAGATCATTTACACTCCTGAAAGAGAAAGGGTGTTGCCAGATCCATCCTTTGATAATCAATCAATTAACTAATGAATAAATAACTACGATTATTCGGTGAGTGTGTTATTGTCGGGCAAAATGCACGATGACTTTTTGTACGTTACCCGAACGGCTGAAGATCTCCTTGCTGTAAGGCGGTCCGATCACATGGGAGCAGACATCGGGATGGTCTTTTGTACTGAGGTGGATTTCAGTTTTTTCGGAACCTCCTTTTACATAGGTAAAGGGTACTCCACCGAAGGTAAACTCCAGTTTGCCCGAGGCGTCAAATTCGCCGGGTTCTATCCACTCTCCATGAAAACAAATTACCCCATCAGTTATTTCAATACCCAGCTCCATCCAACGAGAGATAATATCTTCTTTTACCTGGCCCGTCATGCCGGGTTGTTGAGCTCCATACATGGCAGGAGTGTGGGAGTACGGATCGGTCGGGATCGCTCCGTATTCTTCAGGATTTTTTTCCGCCCCGATTCCGGCTTTGATCTCCCTGTAAATATCCAGTAATGCCGGGAGGTAGTTTTCAGAATCACTTCCTGCGGTGACCCGGGATATGTTTTCAGCAACAGCCAGTCCGAGCTTGGATACCATGTGCCAGTATACCGAACCCAGTCCTTCGTATTTAAAGAAGCTTCCCGATCGTCCGGTAAAGGCATGGTGATTAAAAAGCAGTTCATACACCTCAAAGAGATCTTTGATCTCCCGGGGTTGAAGGTTCAATTCTTCCTGTTCGATAAGACGGTCAAGGTATTCTTCCAGGATACCGGCATTTCTAAATGGACCGGCAAAGTGTAAAACTCCCGACCGGTCTTTTGTTATGATCCCTTTACCCCCCATATCTGACAGTTTTTGCAAGACCGGGTACCTGTTGATATACGCTTCGGGGATAGTATTCTTTCCCAGGAAAGGACGGATCTCTTTGTCTGGATAGAGCATGTAACTCGTTTGATCTGCCCTGTAAAGCGGACTGCTTTTCAGGGAATCAAGTAGTTTTTTTGTCTGGTCGGGGTCAAGAAAACCTGAAGACAGCACCGCTACCTGGCCTTCCAGCATCAATGGCAACCGGTTGATTTCAATAGCGTCCTGTGATAATTCGATCAGGTTATAGGCGTGATAGAGGTGATCTGCCCGTTCGTTTTCGCGGATGGTCTGATCAATTGCCTGGAGGGCATGCTCTGTCATTTCACGAATGGATTCTGTCCGAACCCTTACCTTTTTACCGGAATGACCTGCATACACAGCGTTTCGATAAGAGGATCCGGCGTTGCCCAGTTCATCGGTGATTGTTTTTCTTTGTTCATCTGTAAGGGACGATTCTTCTGCCTCCAGATATGCTGCCAGCCCCTGGCGGATTGCCTCAAGAAATGAGGAGGTTTCAACTGAAACTGAAAAGAGATGATCGGTTTTTCCGGGCAGCAATGACAGGAAGAAGGAGAGGAAACGCCTGAGATAATAGAGGGTTACCATGGAAACGCCGTTTCCGACAAGCGCGTTATTGGCATCGTTCCATTCCGGGCGTTGTGTGTTGAGCCAAAGGCCTGCCCCGGGGATGAAATTGCTCAGCCTTGTCAGCACCAGTACCAGCAATTTCTCCATCATGGTAACCCGGATAAGGTTGCCTGAGGAATCAGTAAGTAATTTACCGTCGGCGCCGATATTTTCATACCGCTGGAGGAGAAACTGGTGCCATTTCTGATCAAAATCAATCGTTTGGTTCGGATCATTCAAAATATCTGAATAGGAGCGTATACGATAAGGAACATGGGCGAATACAAAATGATCTTTTTCCAACTCTTCCTGCAAAGATCCCGGGAACACGTTCCAGGATAATTCCAAAAGCTTAAGCAGGTAAATCACCTGGTGATCACCCCAGTACCCGATGAAGGACCAGGGGTCGGAAGGATCAAAGACTTCCCAGTCGATTCCCCGGTGGGTGATGCGATACGGATTATAACCATCAGCGGTGCTGGCATTCAAAAACTTATTTATAATTGCCGGGAGGAACAAAGGGTAGGAATAACTCAATGCTTCCCAGTTCTGGAAAATATCCCGCCAGTTTCCTTCGTAGGAAAACGAGCGGGTACCGTCCGGATTCTTAATCTCTATGGAAAAGCGATTCCAGGGACGACTTGGATCTCCATGCCTGCGGCTGAATGTAAGCGGCAGGTATTCCATCATAATCCGGTAAAGATCGGGATCACCCATTTTCTCTATTTCCCGGATCAGACTTGTGTAACCAATCGGATTATCAAGGGATTTCAGCCAGTTGGCGTATGTTTTATGGACTCTCTTATTGAATCTTTTCACATGACCCGACAGATCGTTCGTATCGATCAGGTAGCCCTTTTCAAAGAGTCCTCCCCGCATGATATTGAACAGTACATTGGAGAAATGACGAGTCGAGTTTCTTCTGTTCCCGGAGCGTTGCACACCATCTGACGCCTCCACCATGGAGATAAGGCTCTGCGTTCCTGCCTGTACATTTTCCAGGACCTTTTCAACCAGGTTTTCCCCGGCGTTCAATGCAAGGTCGAGGTTACAGACATCGCTGCTATCCTGGTCCACCTCGGCTACAATCAGGTGAGAATCATTACTCCCTGGTTGCAGTGTAATAGTGCGTTGCACGAAAAATGCTCCCCGGATCCCGCGCTTATTCTTCTCGGTCTCCAGGTTCCCGGTTTCCCGGAACGAAAGCAACTGGTCTGTACTGAGGAGGTAGGCGCCGGGATTATCCGCAGAGCACCAGACGGTAGTGGCCTTAAGGGCTTCACTGGGTTCTGCCCGGTCCACGGGGATCGATGACAGGCTGAATACGCCCATCCCGTTATCTTCAAGTTCACTCTGTTTATAGGCATCCATCAGGGTGGAGAACTGCTCCTGGGTTTTTTTCAGGATGCCATAGGGCAGAATGTTTACAAGGCCATCCAACATGGACACCACTTTTTCCTTATCTGAATTATTAATAAGGAGTGTTTCCTTAACCCAGCCCCAGTGATCGCTGTTCATCCATTTTACCCGGATGCCTAATGCAAGGTCGTGATTGATCTCCTCAAATATCAGACTGTTACAAGCAGTGCTTTTGTAGAGGTTCCTGGAAATCCGGTAGACTCCCCTGTAGTTGTCTGAAAAGGGTTCCCACAGGAACGTTTCCATTGCAGCATCCACTCTTATGATGGTTTTGCTGCCGCTTGTCTCGGCAGATTCATGGATTTTATCATCGGTGTAGTAAGGAAAAAGGGCATGATCTGCATTTTTTCTTCCTGCGGTGACGCCCCCGTTGCTGGATATGAACATCCAGTGATCGGAATCACTTACAATGCTCATCAGAAAGGGTGGCATTGCGTCCACATTTTTCACAGCAAAGTACTCTTCATCCCCGATGGCAGTCAGATCTCCCTCTGTTTTATGGCCGGGGAATGAAAGCTTACTGTTTGCTATACAAGTGGCGGATTTTGCCATAAAGACTATTCAATTAAAAATGGAAGGTTTACCGTTGCCACGTGGTTATTACCATCGGAAGCATAGATAAACAGCCTGTAGGCACCCGGCCGGGGGGGAGTTGTTACAAGGGCTGATTGACGGGTTATCTTTTCTGCCCCGGGATCAAATGATTCGGGCTTTGATTCCAGGTCCCCTCCATCTTTAAGATCGGTGCTCTCTTTTAAAATGTTGAATCTCAATGAAAGACTGTCTCCGTCAGGATCGCTGAACTGGTAGGATACGGGGTATTGTGAACCGGGATTTAGCCTGATGTTATCATAGCGTGATTTTCCATCCAGTCGGACCTTTTCTACCAGCGGGGCCCTGTTTTCCGGCCACTCTCCCGTCCAGAATTTTTCCATGACATCAATTGCCTCGGTCTCCCTTCCGTTCTCTGTAAACAATCCGTACCAGGTGGGGGTGCGTTCCTGTTTTTGACCCCATAGAAAAACATAGGATCCCATGCAGTTGGTTTCATCGGCCAGGATGACCGATTCATATCGCTCTTTGATATCCTCTGCTTTTTCCGAAGAGGTATTCTCTATGGGTGCCCCCCAGTCGGTGGCTGTTACCTCCCAGTGGCCTGTGGCACCCCATTCGGTAACCAGGTAGGGTCCGGTATATCCGGATTCTGCAATGCGTTCTTCCAGGTTAACGATATCTCCGTACATCTGTATGGAGAGGAAGTCGATATTCGGACAGTTTTGGGTAATGTAATCCACCTCCTCTTTTCCAATCCCTGCCAGCATGGTGGTGGTAGGATGATTTCCATCCACCTCCTTTATAAATGCAGCGATTTCATCTACGGCATCCCACACTTTCTTGTTGGTATAGCGAAGGTTGAGCTCATTCCCGATGCCCCATCCCAGGATATTGGGATGATCTTTCATGGCAAGTACCTTCTTTTTGATTTCATCCAATTGTTTTTCGACCGCATCTTCATCGTCGTAATCGAAACCATGCCTCTCCTTAGCTACCGGAAGCCCCATCATTACCATCAGGTCGTGTTTTTTTGCCAGCCGAAGCACTTCATCGGCCGGGGTATGGACCTCCGAATCCATCCATGTCCTGAACGAATTGGCCCCGTGTTTTGCCAGGGCAGCTATATCCCCGTCGTCGCACCCGGCACCCTGGACAAAAAATGGTACTCCATCCATTACGAGTCGGTAGTTACCCTCAACCTGTTTCACTTCAACCATTCGAGGTTTGAGGTCTTGTTCCGATGAGGTATTCTGGCACGAAATAGTCATACTAATCGGCAGTGATAAAAGAATGAATTTCAGGTATTTCATGTGGTTTAATTTCAGTTACTAACTAATGAAGATTCTATCTCTTCTAACGATTTTCCTTTGGTTTCAGGAACCTTAAATAATACAAAAATAAGTCCGGCCACTGCGAACAATCCAAAGATGAAGTAAGTTCCTGCACTGCCTATCGTGGATAACTCCCAGGGAAATAGCTGCTGCACTGAAAAACTTACAGCAGAATTAATGACCCCCACAAAGGAGATAGCCAGTCCGCGCAATCTGTCAGGAAAGAGTTCCGAAAAAAGAATCCACATCACCGGACCAAGGGAAACTGCAAAGGAGGCAACAAAGAGAATAATGCCTGCCAGCACAAGCCAGGGATTTATATTGATTGAACTTTTCAGTATATCGCTTTCGTATTTTTTAACGACCTGCATGTCAGCGACCCCGTAGAGGGCATTCTTAAAATCCACATCTCTGGTATACGTTTTTCCCTCCAGTAACTGAATAGTGCTGAACTCAGTGAATTGCTCATGCTGTTCAAGTTCCTTTATTGACTGATTGTCCATGCTGTATGTGGCGGATCGAAAACTGGCGGTCAGAATAAACATGGCTAGAGCAATTCCGATCAATCCGTATGTCAATAGAGGTTTTCTGCCTAACCGGTCTACAAATGCGATGGCAACTACAGTAAATGCCAGGTTGGTCAGACCTATGACTACGGCATTGGCAAATGAAGCATCAGTTCCGATTCCTGTCTGTTCAAAGATCATCGGAGCATAGAAAAACACCGCATTTATACCCGTGATTTGCTGAAGAATAGATATGACAACACCAATTGTGAGAACATATTTGAGTGCAGGCTTAAACAGGTCTTTGAGCGAAGGTTTTGCGGAAACGGAATCCGTATTAATAGCCTCATTAATATCGTTCAATACCTCTTTTGCCCTGGCGGGTTTTTCAAATTTAGAGAGCACCTTTACTGCCTGTTGGTTTTTTCCCTTCATAACAAGCCATCTTGGACTTTCGGGGACAAAGAAGAGCAGTAAAAAATAGGCTATGGCAGGAATGGATTCCAGGCTGAGCATCCAGCGCCAATTGTTTTCAGCCAATTTGAGCGATTCGGATAGGGCAGTATTTGTATCGCTCCATTGCAGGATCAGGTAGTTGGTGAAAAAAGCAACCGATAAACCGATTACAATATTTAGCTGATTAAAGGATACAAGCCGTCCCCTGAGTTTGGGAGGAGCAATCTCAGCAATATACATAGGAGGGACAATGAGTGCCGAACCCACCCCAAGACCTCCGATCATCCTGGCTATCAGCAAATTGATGTAGTTTGGAGCCAGCGCCGAGTAGATCGCAGATACCAGGAACAAATTTGAGGCGATGATCAGTACCCGCTTTCGCCCGATCCTGTCGGAAAGAGGTCCTGCAGCCATCATAGCCAGTGTAGAGGTAAGCGTAAGGCTCGCAACTGCAAATCCCTGCTGAACAGGTGTGAGTTCAAATTCAATGGTTACAAATTTGATTACCCCGGATATCACCGATGCGTCGAATCCCATAAGAAAGCCACCCAGGGCAATAATCAGGGAAATAAAAACAGGATATGCTTTAACGTTTTTCATTTGTGAGGATGATGCTATAAAGAAGTGCAATATAGATCACTTGAGTATATAATGGGTAATTATAATCTTGCACTCTAACACATCATAGTGATATAACAGCTACAACAAGTATACATCAAAATGCATCTAATAAATTGAAATGTAATTATTAAGGTATATAATTATATCCCTTCTAAGGTTCTTACCGGATACAACATGAAATGATTGTTGCAATGTATTGAAAGTTCAGTCATCGCAGGGGTCAAAATTGAATAAAGTACAGGAAATGAGACGTTAAAGACCTTTATTTCTGGTGTTTTTCACCTATTAACAGCAAGATGTTTTACAGAGAAAGGTCAGGTAATGCTTCTAATTACTAAAGGATTCAACGAAGAAGGACTTCCGGCTATTCAGGATTAATGAGAAATTCAAAATCAGGAAATATTTATTTTTAAGAATCAGAAAATCAAAATGTAAGGAATGTGATGTTGTAATTAAAGTGTATTTTATACCCGGCCTGTTGTGTCCGTGATGTGGAGTTTATTTAGGACGTGACAGGCGAGCGGCCTATTTTTGAATAAATTTCATTAACAATTTTAATTTATGACTATTATGAAAAGCTACAACTCAAGACTCTTGGCGAGGTTTTTTGCATTGGCATTAATTCCTCTTTTTGCATTATCTTCATGCGAAGAAGAATCCGTTTTAGACCCTGTTGCCAGCTTCCAGTATGAAGCGAGTGAAAGCAATTACCTGGAGATCGTATTTTCCAACTTTTCGGAGAATGCGGTATCATACAGCTGGGATTTTGGAGACGGTGAGACTTCATCGGAAGAAAATCCAACGCATGAATATGCGTCTGAAGGCACCTACACGGTCGTGCTTACTGCCATGAATGAAGAGGATGTCAGTGCCACCTATCAGCAGGACATTGAAGTTACAGATCCCGATGCGGCATACAAGTTGCTGACGGGTGAAGATTCCAAGACCTGGAAGCTTTACAGGGAAGGAACCAGCATGTCGCTAGGTGCGGATGCATCAAACCCTGCAGGCTGGTGGGAAGGTTTGACCAATGACGGTTCAAGGCCATGTCTTTACAAGCATGAATTTATATTTTCGTTTGACGGGACGTTTGAATTCAAGGATAATGGTTATTTCTGGGGCGAGTATGGTGTATTTGACGGAACCGATAATTTTGAGATCTGTTTTGAGGCCACGGCTGCCAACATGGTGAATAAGGACGGGGATGATGTCAGTGCCTGGTTGTCCGGTACCCACTCTTTCACATATGATCCATCAGCCGGAACTGTCACCTTGAATGGCGAAGGTGCATGGATTGGCATTCCGAAGCTGGGTACGACAGGTGAAACCATAGTTCCTGCATCAAGTGTTACATTCAATGCAACGATTACAGAAGAGACGGGTTATGATCTGATGACAGTTACCTTTGATTACGGTGAAGGCGGTCTCTGGACGATAAAATATGTAAGCTATTCAGATCCTTCCCTGGAGCCTGAGCTGGTTACAGAGAATGAAGAAGAACCTTTCGGAGAGGACCTGGACGATATAACCCCTACTGAAATGTACAACACATTTGCATCGGCGAATGATTTTGTTCTGCTAGACACGGCTGCGGTATATCCGGGCACAGGAGTTGCAGCTAACGGGGTTGATTTTACAATGGGTGTTGATGATCCGGATGGCGGAGCTACCAAGGTAGGAGAGTACGTCAGAGTCGGACAATATCAGGAACTCCAGTTTATGATGGAAAAAGATATCCAGTTTGACAATTTCACCACTGTTTCGCTTGATGTTTATGTACCGAGCAGTAATGATTTCTCAGGTGATCTGACAAAAAGTATCAGTATAATAATTGGTGAAGGAAGTCAGACCGAAGAATGGTGGACAGGCCACATTCAGTATGATGTTGACGTTGCAAACGTGAATTTAGATGAGTGGCAGACCTGGACATTCCAGCTTGACTCACCCACCAGTGGTGCAGGAAGTTACACTCCATTTGAGAGAACGGATCTGGACTTCTTTGCGATTTCGCTTGGTGGTGCTGGTCATACCGCTACGGGCACTTTCTACATTCGCAACTTTGAGTTTAATTAATTGAATCTGAAAATGAGCTATGGCACGCTGGTGTGCCATAGCTCATTTTTTTAACTTATAGCATTTTACACACAGGCGGACTACCGGTGATTGATTATCTTTTTTAGAGCGCGGTAGTATATGAAACCAATCGCTGGTTCAGACTAAAGAATGGTACAGACACAATGCGTATTCAGTTAAACATAGCACTTAGCTTCATACTTATCATTTCATTCCTGGCCTGTGATTCAAATGAGCCGATTGATGATGATCCTTCAAATCTCGCTGTAGATATTGTTCAGTATGAAGATGAACCCGGCAAAATTGTTATCCAGGCAGAGGCTGCCAATGCGGTACAGTATGAATTGTACATTGGGTCGGCCGAACGTTTTATAGAGGAAAATGTAACAGGGGTGTTTGAATATACATTTGAGCAATCCGGGATTTATCAGGTGGTGGTTCGCGCTTATGGGAATTCAGGCAGGTATGTTAAAGCTTCCAGGGAGGTTACTATTCTGATCGATGATGGTGTTGATGTGGATAAGGGGTATACATCTCCGATGGAATATTCAGGATATGATTTGGTCTGGAGCGATGAGTTCGGGGGGAATGTTGTCAATGAAGAGAACTGGGTTTTTGAGACAGGAACAGGATGTCCAAACTGTGGATGGGGAAACAATGAATTGCAATATTATCGCAGGGATAACGCATGGCTTGATAACGGGGTCCTGGTGATTGAAGCTCGCGAGCAAAATTATGGTGGAAATAACTACACTTCTGCAAGGATGAAAACACAGGGCAACCAGTCATTTATGTATGGGCGTGTAGATATTCGGGCTTTGTTACCCGAAGGCCAGGGGATTTGGCCAGCGCTATGGATGCTGGGTGATAACATTTCCACGGTCGGTTGGCCTGCATGTGGTGAAATCGACATCATGGAAATGATAGGAGGAGATGGCCGGGAAAATGAAGTGCACGGAACCCTTCATTGGGATAGCGACGGGCATAAATACACGGGAGGTAGTTTTGAATTGCAGAGTGGTCTTTTTTCTGATGAGTACCATGTCTTCTCCATAACCTGGGATTCTTCCACCGTAAAATGGTTTGTAAATGATACGCAGTACCACGAGATCGACATAACTCCGGGGGATATGACCGAATTCCATGATAATTTTTTCTTCTTATTTAATGTGGCTGTTGGAGGCAATTGGCCGGGAAGCCCTGACAACACAACGATTTTTCCTCAGCAGATGAGGGTAGATTATATCCGTGTTTTTCAAAAACAATAGCAGGTTTACCGGTTAACTATCTATTCCTGGGTTATGATTATTGGCTGCAATGCATGTTAGCTCTATTAAATCGAACACAACGTTATGCGTCCCATATCATATAAAGCAGTGATACATAAAAAATCAGGAAAGAGCAAATCGAAAAACAGCGGGCCCGGGAATAGCCCGCTTTGAGTAACCAGTGTATGCGCTCACAAATATAATTAACATCAAATCTGGCAATTAAAAACTACAAACGAATGAAAGTACAATCAACAATAAGGCTAGTCATGCTGATGGTCTTCACATTGTTTTCCGGCTTTCTTATTGCCCAGCAACATGAAGTTGAGGGGATTGTAAAAGATGCTGAAACAGGTGAATTAATTCCGGGAGCATCTGTTCTTGAGCAGGGAACGCTTACGGGTACCATTACGGATTGGAATGGAAGTTTTTCACTCACCGTTTCTTCGCCCGATGCAATACTTGAAATATCGAGTGTTGGATATGAAAAATCCATTGTGCCTGTAGAAAATCGCACCACTATTCAGGTCAGTTTGCAACTCGAATTAACCGAACTGGATGAAGTGGTTGTGATCGGTTACGGTACGCAAAAGAAGAAAGTGGTTACCGGAGCTATCTCCTCTGTAAGTGGTGAGGACATCAATTCAACACCGACATTGCGAGTTGATCAGGCCATGCAGGGTCGTACCCCTGGTGTTCAGGTTACCAATCTGTCGGGTCAGCCCGGGGAAGCCCCTACAGTAAGAATCAGGGGTGCAGGTACTACAGGAAATGCCGAGCCGCTTTATATTGTGGATGGCATGGCGGTAGGGGGGATAGACTATCTGAATCCCGGCGATATTGAGTCAATAGAGGTACTGAAGGATGCAGCATCTGCCGCGATATATGGAGCAAGGGCTGCTAATGGGGTGGTGCTTATTACCACAAAATCAGGAACTGCAGGGGCTATGAATGTCACGTATTCCGGTTATTATGGGATTCAGAATGTTGCGAAAACAATTGATATGCTGGATGCAGACCAGTACCGGGAACTTATGAATGAAGGTGCACGTAACGCGGGACTATCGGAGCCCTTTGATATGAATGAAATAGCTCCGCACAATACCGATTGGCAGGATCATCTGTTCGAGGAAAATGCCCCGATGACTAACCATGAACTCTCTGTCACAGGAGGGAAAGAAGGTACTTCTTATTCTTCGTCGATCTCTTATTATTCACAGGAAGGTATTATCGGTGGGGATAAATCCAAATTTGAACGGTTAACCGGTCGGCTCAACACACGAAGCCAGGTAAATGAGTTCATTAATTTTGGAAGTAACCTGGCTTATTCACATATTATTCGAAGAGGTATTTCCAGTAACGGTTCGTTTAACAGCGCATACAGCAGTGCTTTGAACATGGATCCCCTGACTCCGGTTTATGAGGATGATCCCGCGGTATTGGAAACCTATCCCTATGATGCGGAGCCTGTTGTCACCAACAGTGAGGGGCGTGTTTACGGGATTTCTAACTATGTAGGGGCTGAAATTGTAAATCCACTCGCACTTCTTGAAATTCAAACGGCAGAAACCCGCGTTGACAAGCTCGTAGGGAATGTATTTGGTGAACTTGAGCTTCTGGACGGATTGAAATTCAAATCCAGCCTGGGCATCGATCTGGCTTATGTGTTAAACGATTCATACAGACCTCTCTATTTTCTGAATGGTGCACAGTTAAATGATGATAAAACCTCAGTATCTAAAGGAATGCAGCGATATTTTACCTGGCAGTGGGAGAATACGCTGTCCTATACGAAGCAGGTAGGCGATCATAATTTTTCCGCTCTAGCAGGTATGACAGCCAGGAAGAGTGACTATGAGGATCTTTCCGGATTTAATGCGAAGGTACCCATCACAGATCCCGATCATGTCTATCTCAATATGGCGACTGATACGGTATGGACTGCTAGCGGTGGAGCGTCACACTCTGCATTGCTTTCCGCTTTTGGTCGAATCACCTATGATTATAAAGACAAGTACTCATTTACAGGAATCTTAAGACGTGACGGGTCATCGAGATTCGGCTCCAACAGGAGGTATGGTATATTCCCATCTGTGGGAGTGGCATGGGTAATCAGTGATGAGGAGTTTATGCCTGAACTGGGTCCGGTTAATTTTTTAAAGTTCCGGGCATCATATGGTGTTAACGGTAACCAGGAGATAGGTGATTACCAGTTTATTTCGGTTATGGATAAAAGCAGAGGGTACATTTTTGGCGGTGGTAGAATGGTAGGCGCTTCGCCAGGATACATAGAAAACGCGGATATTCGCTGGGAGGAATCAACCCAGCTGGATATTGCTACGGATATTCGTGCATACAATAGCCGGCTTGTTGCAACGATTGATTACTATATTAAGACAACCGGTGGGTTGCTTGAGCGAATCCCGATTCCGGCCCATGTTGGGAATGATCCGCCATTTGCCAATGTCGGAAGTGTTCGAAACCAGGGTGTGGAGCTTGCAGTGAACTGGCGGCATGTGGTGAATGGGTTACGATACAGTGTTGGTGTAAATGGAGCCTATAATCATAATGAAATGATTAAAATTGGTAATGAGGAAGGTGTGCTCCCCGGTGCAACCTGGGCGGTGGCCGGAATGGTTACCCGAACAGAGATTGGATTACCCATTGCTTATTTCTACGGCTATCAAACAGATGGCATTTTTCAAAATGAGCAGGAGATATTTCAGCATATCGGTAAAACGGGTGATGTATTACAACCCAATGCAAAACCGGGTGATGTCAGATTCGTTGATGTGAATAATGATGGTATCCTCAACCAGGAAGACCGAACCATGATCGGAAATCCAACGCCTGATTTTACATTTGGAATGAATGCATCGCTGGAATACAGGCAATTTGACTTTTCATTGCTCCTATCAGGTGCCTATGGCAATGATGTGTTCAATGGAGCTCAAAGGCAGGACCTCCGGTATACCAACCGTTCAACAAAAATCCTTGATCGATGGACAGAAGAGGGAACCTCAAATGAGATTCCTCGTTATACCTGGCTGGATGTAAATAACAATTACAGGATTTCAGATCTCTACATCGAGGATGGATCATTTTTACGGATTAAGAACCTGCAGGTTGGATACACATTTGATGATAATGTGTTGCAGCGGCTAAAATCGAAGGACTTAAGAGTATATCTATCTGTTGAGAATCTCTTCACAATAACAAAATACACGGGTGCTGATCCCGAAATTGGGGCTATGAGCTCATTCGACATTGGTATTGACAGAGGGGTTTATCCACAGGCAAGAACATGGCGCGTTGGAACAACAATGACATTTTAATTAAAAACAGGAAGGACATGAAAAAGTATATAACCTATTTTACTGTTGCGTTACTTACCTTGTTTTTTACAAGTTGTGAGGACTTTCTAGATCTGCAACCACTCGACCAGGAAGTGTCATCGAACTTTTACCAGGACCAGGAGGATGCGATGCAGGCACTGGTTGCAATTTACGATGTATTGACCTACCAATCCACCCCGGGTGTATCCTGGGCTCCGTTTCTTACCGTTTCTGATATGCTCTCTGACGACGCATATGCAGGTGGATCGGATGCAAATGACGGGATGGATGAAAATGAGTTAAATACGTTTAATATTCCGGTAACAAACCTGTTAGTGCATGCCACCTGGATTAAAAACTACCTGGGTATATACCGGGCTAACCTTTATCTGGAGAAAATTGAAGGGATTGAAGCAACAGATGATTTTAAGCAGCGGACCATTGCCGAAGCAAAATTCCTGCGGGCCTATTTTTATTTCGAACAGGTAAGATTTTTTGAGAATATCCCATTGCTTACCTCTACCATAAAGGGTCCCTCAGAGTATCAGCAAGAGCAAAACAATCCGGCGGAGGTATATGATCAAATCGCTCTAGACCTGGTTGATGCAGTAAAAGTGTTGCCCGAAATGATTCCTGCAGCTGAAGCTGGCCGCATATCAAAATGGGCTGCACAGGCTTTATTAGCAAGGGTATACCTGTTTTACAACGGGGTTTATGGTGTAGAATTGAATGCAGGTGAAACAACAGTAGATCAGGATTTCGTGTTGAATTACCTTGAGGACCTGATTACAAATAGTGGCCATGGGTTATTTGCAAACTATGAAGATAATTTCAGGCTGGCGGGAGAATTTGGCGAAGAATCGGTTTTCGAGATCTCTCATGGCGATACACCTCCCTGGTGGGACTGGAACTATGTCAGAGGAGGCGCAGGAAATCTCGCTGCTCAAATGCAGGGTCCGCGTGTTACAGGCTCAGAGAATTGGGACAGGGGATGGAGTTTCGCACCGGTCAGTCAGAAGCTTGTGGATGATTTAACAGGCGATCCTCGTTTTGAACATACAATCGTTTCCGAGGAAGATCTGGATGGCACACTCACAATCGGGTATCAGCATACCGGTTATTTTTCTAATAAATATACTTCCGATGCCGAGCACTGGGGAGCAGATGGTCAGTTTGAACTGAACAGGACCTGTAATTACCGCGTGATACGTTTTTCAGATGTTCTTCTAATGGCTGCTGAACTGGGAAGTCCGAATGCCCAGCAGTATCTTGATGATGTTCGGGACAGAGTCGGATTGCCAAGTGTACCTGCCACTGAGGAGAATATATTGAGGGAACGGAGACTTGAGTTGTCGCTCGAAGGATTAAGATATTTTGACCTGTTGAGGCAGGGAATTTCATACGCTGAACAAGAACTCACAAATTCTGTAAGGGGATCTAGCTATGTGGGTGACCAGGAAATATTTGATGTTACCTTTGATCCCTCAACAAAAGGTTATCTTCCTATACCCCAAACAGAAATTGACCTCTCAGAAGGAACCCTGGTTCAGAATGAAGGCTATTGATTATTAATGCCAGTGGTATACATTGTGATCAGATGGCCTTTTTCGGGCCATCTGATTTTTTTATATATCCATCAGGTACTGGGTAAGATTCATATCCCGGTTTAATGCTAACTTTTTTCGAAGGCGGTACCTGCTGATTTCCACACCGCGCACAGAGATATTCATCAGGGGAGCAATCTCCTTGGTGGAGATATTCATTCTTAAATAGGCACTCAGCCTTAATTCTTTAGGTGAAAGATCAGGGTGTTTCTCTTTTAATCGTTTCAAAAACTCCTGGTGCACTTCGTCAAAATACCGGTCGAATACAGCCCAGTTCTGTTCATTTTGAATATCCCTGTCAATTTTTCTGCTGATCTTCTTGAGTTCCTGCTCCACGAAATCACTCTTTGCTTTTTTGCTGAGTTTTGAAAGCTCCATTTTCATGTTGTTCAGGAACTGGTTCTTATGAATGATGTGATAGGTTGTATTGGCGAGCTCTTTGTTTTTATGCTTCATGTCGGCACGCAGTTTTTCAATGCGCAGTTTTTCTACCTCGCGTTCGGCCGATAACCGCTCCTCGGTGAGCTTTTGCTCTTTGATCTGGAATGCGGCGGTATGTTTTTCCTTTTCGTGGGTACGCACTCTTTCAATCCTCCTTCTTACCAGGTAGGCTGCCGATATGGCCATGATCAACAGCAGAGCGATATACATTGCCATTGCCCTGCCGGAACGGTAGAACGGGGTTTCAATGACGAAGGTAAACCGGTCGGTGCTGCTCTCGTTATTATAAATATTCTTTGCTTTTACTTCAAACGTGTAATGTCCGTCAGGCAGGTTGTTGAACTCTTTCTGATTGGATGGATCCCATTCCGACCATTCATTATCAAACCCCCTGAGCCTGTAACTGTAGTGAATGTTACCGGCGTTCTCCAGGTCTGTGCAGTGATACGTAAACGCAAGGGTATTCCACTGGTATTTAACCCGGTACTGTTCTTCTGTGCTCTCTTTATCTAAATCACCGTTTCCTCTCCTGGTCCAGAGAGAATCATTCCCGTTGGAAGAGATTCTCACCTCCTTGATAAAGGTCCGGGTAGGAGGGAAGTACTCTTTGGTAACCGAGGGATCAAAGTGGATCAGCCCTTTAACAGTTCCGATAAATGTATTCTCAAAATCATGCGTATAGATATTATCATAGGTGTTGATCAGTAAGTTGCTTACCGAGAGAAAAGGGGTGAAAATGTTGGTATAGGTCCCGTCTTCCAGTAACCTGTAAACTCCCATTTTGTCGGGGGTGAAGTACCAGTAATTCCCGCGGTCGTCGGTATGCAGGTAATTGAGCTTGGTGAGTTCCGCAAAGAAATCCGAAATCTCATTTGAAAGATCAAATCGGTCTGCCTTATGGTTATAAACAAAGAACCCGGAAGAGGTAGATACAAAGAACTTTCCTTTAAAGGTATGGATCATAAAGGGAAGTGATCCGGTAATTCCCTCTTCATTGCCATAATTCTTTACGATTTTTACCGAGTCGAGATCCTCGGTGAGCTCTATTTTGTAGAGTCCTTCATAATCATGGCTGATCCAGATGGTGTTGTCCTGACTAATAACTTTGCGGGCTGAAAACCCAAGACCTTTTACCGTATTCTTCAGTTTCCAGTGTCTGTCTGGGCCGGATTCAAATATCGATATGCCATCGTAGGTGCCGCTGAAAAGCAGGTCCGGATACCCTTCCAGTCTGAAAAAATTCCAGGTTCCCCTGGTGTTATCAATCCGAACCGCTCTCTCCTGTTCGATCCTGAAAGCTCCCCTGTTGTGACCGCAGAGCAACTCCCCCCCGATATTCTGCAGGCACCACACCTGGCCTTCGGAATTAGTTACCATTTCAAATTCAATGTCCATGGGATCGGTAATATCTTCCATCTCTTTGACAAACAACCCCTGGTTGGTACCGACATAAAGTTTATTCTTGAAGACAATGCTTGCATATACCGTTTCAATGTTAAAATTATAGTTGATAAGGGATATGGGCAGACTGGTTTTCAGGTAGTCGATCCCGTTATCCAGGCCAAGCCAGAGATTCTCCTGCCGGTCATAATACATCGAAAGGATCGTATTGTTCTGAAGTCCCTTGGACCGATTGAGATGTTGGGTAATATTACCCTTCCGGTCGGTAATGAATACCCCATTGTTAACGGTGCCAAATATATATTGTCCATTGGTTACCAGGCCTCTGTATAACTTGTGTTCCAGTGCAGGTCCGTTTATCTCCCGGTCCCAGGGTTGAATGCCCGTATCATCCAGGAGGTAAAGTCCGTTGGAAAAGGTGCCGATCAGCAGTTGATCCGGTATATGTGGTAAGATGAACCGGATCTCATCCTCTGTGAAAAGAGGATTTTCAGAAAGGGTTTCCCATTGCCCGTCGCTGTATGCCCGGAGTCCGACCTCTTTTTCAACCACATAGTAAACACTATCCACAAAATAGGAAAAACCAAACCGTGTCCCGGGCTTAACAACTTCTATGGTATCATTATCATAAATGAAAAGGTATTCATAACTCTGGAACAGGATCCCGCGGGAGGTTTGGTAGATCTTCCATACATCATCAAACGTTCGTAGCTTTTCCGGAATCAGGTGATTTAAAGAGGTGTAGGTTGTGGTCCCCGAGGAGTCTTTTTGCAGGTACCCGATTTCCGTATAGGCTCCCACATAGATCCTGTCGTCATCCCCCAGGCAAAGGGATCGCACAATGGATTTGTTCTCAACGGGAAACAGATCCCAGTCTTCACCATCGAACCGGAGTACGCCCTCATTGTTGGCAATATAGATACTTCCCTCCCTGTCCTGAACCATATCCCAATTCTGGGTTCCTCCTTTCGTTTGTTCTGCAGAAATGTTCTGAATCAAAGGAAGACCAATGGATTTGATTTGTCCGGTTAACGATTGTATGCCAGTAAACAGGATAACGATGCAGGCAATGATGTATTTCATCTTTCCATTACTAGTTCAGTGGTGTGCCTGTTTGAAGAATATGGAATTCACTCATAAACCTCAATTAACCACAAATATAGATATTTATTTTAATAAGAGTACCGAGTCGGATAAAATGAAATGGAACGGGGTTACTCCTTTATGAGAGAGGTATAAGTTGTAGTCAGAGGTATTCACTGATGAGGTAAGCATGATCAAAGTGAAAACAGCAATTGGCGGTCTTTCCTGCAATGACCGCAATGGCATTAACCATTACGCTGCGGGATAAAAGTGAGCGGACCGGGGATTCGGACTACCGGATCAGAATCCCGGTCATACAGCCTACGGTTTTACCAGGTTGGCGGAGTTTTCGCCAAACCTGCCGAGAAAAGCAGGGCATTCGGGGATGATTTTACTCCTCCTCGCTCCAGTCTGTGATAAGAATTCCGTCGCCGTATCGTTTTGCTTCCAGTTTTTGTTTGGCTTTCCATCCAAGCTCCCGTACCATATTAATGGGGAGGATGACAGAATAACTGGTTCCGCCCGAACCACGGGTAAGGTTACGAATGTTCTCGTTCTCAAATTTTCTTCGTGCCATGATATACATATTTTAATACATATTTAAATACGTATAAAAATATGTATATTTTACTTACGTGTCAAATTTTAAAACGGAAAAAAGTTCATCGCTTATCCGGTTACTTACCTACATTGGGTTATAGGACATATCAACAGTGATCTCAACGTTTTCAGCAAGTCTTTTTCTTACAAGGCGGGGGATTTTGATGTCATACTTCTCCGGCTGCAGCATAAAGACGGCATTGGCTTCGATACCTTCACCGGTAACGCTGATGGTTCCTTCAGCTGAGACTTCCCTGGTTACCCCGTGAATAGACATGTCTCCGGTAACCATCACAGGGTAGGTACCCTTTTTTTGATAGTTCACACTGTCATTATTTGTGATCATGCCTTTATAGGTGGCTTTGGGGAATTTATCGGATTCCACGTAATTATTATTGAAATGTTTCTGCATCAGTTTTTTAGGAAAAATGAAATCGGTCATCTTCAGAGTGAATACGATTTCGCCTGTTGAGGAATTGATAATGCTTCCCACGCTGGTATTTTTTGCAGTAATATCCTCCAGAGGCGTATGCGAGTAAAAGGTAATCTTTCCCTCTTTTGTAAAAAAGTTTTCCTGTCCGTAAGCAGACAGGAAGAGGGGTGCAATAACGAACAACAATAGTATTTTTTTCATAACGCTCTTCAAAGTTTGATCTGTTTAACGAATACTGAATACGCGGGAGATATTGAACCCGAAATGAATATCTCCATCCAGCCACCTCCCTGTTGTTCCGCCGATAATACCCTGCTCGGTCATGGCCAGTGAATTGGTGAATATAAGCTGAAAAACATGACCCCCTGTTTCCAGGTCAAAACCAATGGAGAGTGGATGGCGCAGATCGGCGGTGTTCAATTGGGGTTTATAGTTTAGCAGGCGGAAGTATTCAATGTTCAGCGAAACATTGCTCGTAATTTTCACACCCACCCCTGTCCCCATGGCAAACAGGTCTGTTTGCTCCAATACGGATGAGATGGGGGTTCTGCGCAGATATGAGGGGGCAATTTGAAGGGAGATCATATTAAAAAAGCGCCGTGCAATTAACACCTGGTGAACATGCTCCAGGCGTTGTGCAAACCGGTAATCATCAAAATCTTTCAGGTATCGGAGGGTATTGATGTACAATCCCGACTGCAATGCAATAGATAAGGGAAATGGGTCGGATCCCGAGGCCTGTTTGAATGTGTTGATCCGGATAAAGCCGTCGTAGGTTTTTTCATAGGTACCCCGCCCGATCCCGGCCATCAGCCAGTCTGTTACAGCGTACTCCAGGCTGAGATGAATATTGGCATAATCAAGTCCCCAGAATTCGTATGCCCCCTGGTTGAGTGTGCCGAAGCGGTGTTCCACCCTGAAATCAAGGGTTCCTGCAGGGAGCATGTAAACCGAGTGGCTGTTAATGAGGGTAGCAGACCGGAAGATAGCCGGGTAGGTAGTCTCTTCCTGCCCCATTTTTTCATTTAACAGGGAGTCCAGATTCTGTCCGCACAATTCTGGTTGAATTCCTGCAAAAAGTAGTGGTAACAGCAATAACTTGTTCACAATGATCGATTTCATAGCACAAGATGGTTTCGCGAATGAAGATTATTAACTAAACAATTGCCGTGGAGCATGGTTCATTATTGTCAGGTTCCAGCGAACCATCTTTTCAGGACCCCGGGAACTTCAAAAAAAAACAGGAGCAATTTTGCTCCTGTCTTCTTGCGCACGGGGGATGATAAAGATTCAGTCTGCTTTTTTCTCCCCGGCTGTGGTGAATCGATAGATGGTTTTCGATGTAAACTCCTCTCCGGGGCGGAGGATGGTATCTGGAAAATCAGGCTGGTTGGGTGAATCAGGAAAATGCTGGGTCTCCAGGCAGATGCCACTGTGTTTTTCATATACAAAGTCACCCGATTTCAGGCTGCCATCCAGGAAATTGCCCGAATATACCTGGATTCCGGGCTGCGTGGTTTCCACTTCAAGGATCCTTCCGCTTCCGGGATCCTCCAAGCGGGCTGCCAGGGCAAGTTCCCCGGGTTTCTTATCCAGTACAAAGTTATGATCATACCCCCCTGCGGTCTGATCGATCCGTTTACCGATCGTGTGGGATTCGCGGAAATCAAATGGAGTGTCATCCACGGGAGCGATCTCCCCGGTCGGAATTAACTCCTTATTGACGGGTGTATAGGCGGATGCGTTCAGTGCCAGCCGGTGGTCGAGGATAGTACCCCCTCCGGCGAGGTTAAAATAGGTGTGGTTGGTCAGGTTAATGGGAGTGGCCTTATCGGTGACAGCATGATAGCTTATGTGCAGTTCATTTCCTGTTAACTCATACAGCACGGTGACATTGACATTTCCGGGATACCCCTCTTCCATGTCCACGCTGGTGTATTCCAGTTCCAGTGCTTCCCCGTTTTCGGTTTCAATAATTGCGGCATCCCACAGTACGTCGTCAAAACCGATCACTCCGCCATGCAGGGTATTATTTCCGTTGTTGATGGCCAGGGTATAGGTCTTTCCGTCCAGTGTGAAGCTTCCTTTTGCAATGCGGTTGGCAAATCTCCCGATCAGTGCACCGAAATTGGGGTGGCCGGCCAGGTATTGTTTCAGGTTGTCGAATCCCAGGGCGATATTATCCAGTTCCCCCTTTGTGTCGGGTGCCAGGATCTCGGTAATAATTCCGCCGTAATTGGTGATCTTCATAGTAATGTCACCGGGGGAGGTGAGGGTGTACAGGTAGGTACTGTCCCCGTCAGGCATCAAACCGAAAAAGGTTCTGGAAATGGTTGTTCCGGGGGGCGTGGTATCATCCTGTTTTTTCGAATTACAACCCGCTGAGCCAATCATGAAAATAAAGACAGTAAGGGTCATCACATAAGGAGTTGTTTTTTTCATAGGTATTTTGGTATTGGTTACAAATTGATTTTAAGGATTGCGAAAGGTATGGGTTACGCCAGGCTGAATTACTTATATGGTATCATCGGGAACGGTTCTTCCCGGAATGATTGGTTACCGGTCAAATTCCAGCCGCTCCCCGCGGATCATTTCATTAAACAGGCCGTTTTTAAAGACCAGTTGTCCGTTTACAAAGGTATGAGTTACCCTGCTATGGAATCGCTGTCCTTCCATGGGAGTCCATTTGCATTTATAATAGGTATTCTTGTGGGAGACCTGCCATTCCCAGGTGGGATCCACCAGCACCAGGTCGGCTTTATATCCCGGACGAATAAATCCGCGGTTCTTCACCTGGAACAGGGTGGCGGGGGCATGGCACATCTTTTCGACCACTTTTTCCACGCTCATTTTTCCCTGGTGAACGAATTCCATCATGGCAGTAAGGGAATGTTGCACCATGGGACCGCCTGAAGGAGCTTCAAAGTACCTGCTCTGTTTCTCCTCGATGGTATGGGGTGCATGATCGGTAGCAACCACATCAAGCCGGTCATCCAGCAACCCCCGGAAGAGTGCCTCACGGTCGGAGTTTTTTTTCACCGCAGGGTTCCATTTGATCAGTGTACCTCTTGATTCATAGTCTGCATCACTGAACCAGAGGTGATGGATACATACTTCGGCTGTGATCTGTTTATTATCTGTATAGGGACCTTTTTCGAAGAGGGCCAGCTCTTTTTCCGTACTGATGTGCAGGACATGGAGCCTTGTATTATGTTTTTTTGCCATTTCCACTGCCAGTGAAGAGGAGATAAAGCATGCCTCCTCGCTCCGGATGTGTGGATGATAGTGGACCGGGACCCGTTCTCCGTATTTCTCCCTGTAGTGGTCGCTGTTGATTCGTATGGTTTCCTCATCTTCACAGTGGGTAGCTACAAGGGTTGGCGCTTCGGCAAAAATATTTTCAAGGGCTCTTCGGTCATCCACCAGCATATTTCCAGTGGATGCGCCCATAAATACCTTGATACCGCAGTGGCGGGCCGGATCTGCTTTCCGGATCTCTTTGATGTTATCGTTTGTCGCTCCCAGGTAGAAGGAGTAATTCGCCTGGGATTTTTCGCCGGCTGTATCATATTTTTTCTCCAGCTCTTCAATCGTGACCGATTGAGGTCGTGTATTGGGCATCTCCATGTAGGAGGTGATTCCCCCGGCCACTGCAGCGCGCGACTCGGTCCAAATATCTGCTTTATGCGTGAGTCCGGGTTCCCTGAAATGAACCTGGTCATCGATCACACCGGGGATCAGGTACTGGTTTTCGGCATTTATCTCACTGGTATACTCGGAGTCCATGGGTGGTTCTCCTTCGCCCATTGCCTGGATCACTCCGTGCCGTACCAGGACAAACCCATGTTGAATCGTTCCCTCATTGACGATCCGCGCATTTCTGATCAGGTAGTTGTTCATTTAAACGGCATTTGGGTTCGATTGTGCAAGTTACAAAAAAACCGGGGCTTTGTTTTTACGAAAAAATCCAACCGGTAAAAAAGGGGTGTACTATATGGTATAGCTGAACTGAGATTTTACATAATTTCAAAGAGGGAGGTTGTTTATCCGGGAGTGCTGTTTACAAATGCTCTTTCGGGGTGGGTATCTGCTTCCGGCGTTCATATTTCCTGAACCAGCTTCCCACCTTGAGCCGGATGACGCCCCAGACAGCCTCGTGTACGATTCCCCCGCTCATTTTTGAGCTTCCCTCCCTGCGGTCGGTGAAGATAATGGGTACTTCATGGACACGGTACCCATATTTCCAGGCGGTGAATTTCATCTCGATCTGAAAGGCATATCCTTTAAAACGGATATGATCCAGGTTGATGGTTTCCAGAACCCTGCGGTGATAACAAACGAATCCTGCCGTGGCGTCGCGCACCGACATACGGGTGATCATGCGCACATAGACCGAGGCAAAGTAGGAGATCAGCACACGTCCTATCGGCCAGTTGACCACATTGACACCGGAAATATAACGGGAACCGATTACCACATCGGCCCGGTCCTCTTCACAGGGTCTGAATAGCCTTGGAAGGTCACCGGGATCATGGGAGAAGTCGGCATCCATTTCACATATATAGGTATAGTCGTGTTCCATGGCCCACCTGAACCCTTTGATGTAAGCGGTCCCGAGTCCGAGTTTACCACTTCTTTCCATCAGGTGAAGCCGTTGAGGGTATGCGTGCTGAAGGGACTTAACGATTCCGGCTGTGCCATCGGGAGAGTTGTCGTCAATGATCAGCAGGTGGCACTCAAGGGGAAGGTCAAGAACAGCACGAACGATCTGTTCCACGTTCTCCTTCTCGTTATAAGTAGGTATTATTACCAGTTTGTTGCTCATTCCGCATCTATTGGGGGTACAAATTTAGGATTTTTTTAATCCCAAGAACTTTATCATTTCATTTAAAGAGAACGGATATAACGACCCCGGTTATTGCCGGGGAGCTCGGTATGAAAAAAACTTTACATAAAAATGAAGAAAATGTTTGGCAGGAATAAAATATGCTCTATATTTGCACGCCGTTTGAGATACGGAAACGTTCATTGAGACATCTGACAGACCGGATAAAGACGCCAGGAGGTTGTTGATAACCCTGATGAGAGGTGGGTTTCACAGGAGAGAATCAAGGGTAAATAATTGACTGGCAGGATGCGAAAAAAAAAGCATCTTTTTTTTACAATTTTATTTGGAGATTAAAAAGGAAATAATTTATCTTTGCATCCGCTTTCAAGGAAGCGACGGTCTTTAGAAAGATTTTTTAAAACGATTTGTTTTGGGCGAAAGAGATAATTTATTATCTTTGCAGTCCTCTAAAATAACAAAAAAGTTCTTTGAAAATATTGAAGCTAGAAGAAGGTAAGAGAAGTCACCTGAAATTCCTTTTTCAGGAGTGAAGAATCTTGAGCGACATTCAACTTTTTAATTACAACGAAGAGTTTGATCCTGGCTCAGGATGAACGCTAGCGGCAGGCCTAACACATGCAAGTCGAGGGGTAACGATGGAGCTTGCTCCAGGCGACGACCGGCGCACGGGTGAGTAACGCGTTTGCAACCTACCTCTAACTGGAAGATAGCCCGAAGAAATTCGGATTAATATTCCATAACACTATACTATGGCATCATAGTATAGTTAAAGTTTCGACGGTTAGAGATGGGCATGCGTGACATTAGCTAGTTGGTGAGGTAACAGCTCACCAAGGCTACGATGTCTAGGGGGTCTGAGAGGATGGTCCCCCACACTGGTACTGAGACACGGACCAGACTC
>CAYZMH010000023.1:0-34458 GCA_964479445.1 uncultured Bacteroidaceae bacterium
AATTGCCCGCGAGCTCCTGGAAGCCGACCGGGACAATCAACCCACACTCACCGGTTTTGTGGCCGATCAGCGGCCCATCTGGCAACACATCCGGTACTGGACCGAGTTCCTCGGTCAGCCTGCACCCGTTTTCATGGGTGCCGAAAAACTGGCCGTAAAATTTGATGCACCGGTCTTCTTCATGAAAGTCACCAAGGTTAAACGCGGAATGTATGAAGCCGAATTGCAACCGGTTACCGAAACCCCGGCACAATGCAAACCATACGAGATCACCGAAAAACATGTCAGGATGCTGGAGAATACCATCAGGGAAGAACCGGCCTACTGGCTCTGGACCCATAACCGCTGGAAACACTCGTACAGGAAATACCTGGAAGAACACCCTGATTACCCACAGAAAATACAACGTCCCCGATGAATATCCTGGTCACAGGCAGGTATGAGTCCGGTTATAACCGGAACCGGGTTTTACTAAACGGACTTAGGGCCAGGGGTGTTAACCTGACAGAATCCCCGTATGACAAGAAAAAAGCGTGGGATCCGGCCGGCTTTCTGCAGAAGACTGACCACTTTGACCTGGTTTTTCTGCCTGCATTTACCCATTATGATGTCCGCTTTATTAAAAAGAGAACCGGTCTCCCCCTGGTCTTTGATCCGCTTATCTCCCGGTATCTCTCCAAAGTATTTGACTATAAGAAGGTGCACCCCTGTTCTCCAAGGGCACTGAAAAACTTCCTGAAAGACAAACGCTCCATGGAGGCCGCCGATGTGGTACTGGCAGATACCCATGCCCACAGGGATTACTATATGGAAAAAATCGGAATCAATCCCGAAAAAATCGTGGTGGTGCCGGTCGGTGTCGACACCCGTGAATATCAACCTGTCCCGGGAAAAACCAATCCCCGGCAGATCACTTTGGGCTTTTACGGATCTTTCATCCCGCTGCACGGGATATCAAAAATAGTGGAGACCGCGGTACTGTTAAAGGACCAGCGCCATATCCGTTTCGAACTGATTGGCGACGGCGTGGGATTTGACCGGGTACGTGCACATATCCGGTCTTCCGATCCCGGGAATATAACCCTTACCGGCCGGGTCCCCCCCGAAGAGCTCCCGGAAAGGATAGGAGGGTTTGATCTCTGCCTGGGGATCTTCGGGGACTCCCTGAAAGCAAGGCTTGTTATTCCCAATAAAATCTACCACTATTGCGCCATGGGTAAACCGGTCATTACCATGGATTCACCTGCGATACGCGAAGTCTTTTCTCCCGGAACCAACCTGTTTACCACCGCCAACAGTCCGCACCGGATGGCTGCGGTGATCATGGAGCGGATCGGGGATGCTTCCGGAACAGAACGGGTAGCTGATGCCGGCATGCAGCTGATCAGGAAACACTATAACGAGGAGGCTATAGCGGATCACTTTCTCAGGGCCGCACAAATAGCGATTTCGGGAAGCAGGTAGCAGCTGATCCTCCCTTCAACTGGTCTCTGCGGGAAAAGCAAAAAGGCTTCACACTCTCCTGGTCTGTGAGGACTGAATAAACTGTTCCACGTTCTCCAGCGTGTTTTGATAGTCAAACTGTTTGTAGACAAACTCCTTCCCATACGAACCAAACGCCTCTCTCTTATCTGGATGTCGCACCAGCTCGATAACCGCCTCTGCAAGGGCATCCAGGTCAAACGGGGCGACCAGGTAGCCGTTGCGGTTATGCTCGATGATCTCCGGGTTGCTGCTCAGATCAAAGGCCACCACCGGCTTTTCACTCATCATAGCCTCCACGATCACATATCCGAAACCTTCCCACCGCGAGGTGAGTACAAAGAGGTCGAGGGAGACCATGAAAGCACGCATGTCCCGCTGGAAACCCGCAAACATGATCCGGTCTGAAACTCCCTGCTGGCGGGCGTACTCCCGCAGTTTTGCCTGCAACTTACCCTCCCCGGCAATAACAATCCGGAAATCCAGCCCTGCCCGGTCGAGTCTCACCGCCAGGTCGATCAAAAATTCCTGTCCTTTCTGTTTTACCAGCCGGCCCGCGTTCCCGATGAGAACCTCACTATCCTCCCGTCGGATCACTGGTTCAGGTGCAGGAGATTCATACTTGTCCAGGTGGATCCCGTTATAAATCACATGGATTTTATTGGGATGAACCAGGTTGGGATTATTGCGCAATAACGTACGCTTGGTCTCCATAGAGTTGGCTATAACGTCGGTAAGAACCCTGCGGAAAAGAAACCGGTTCAACGGGGTATCGCGCACCGGGATAGCACTACCCCTCCTGTATATGATTCGCTCCACTCCGGCCAGCCGCCCGGCAATGCCCGAAACCTTCATATCAGCCGAGAGGTTCATAATGAGTACCCGCACCTTTTCACGCCTTAAAATAATCGCTATACGGATTACCTTGAATGGATTGAGAAAACTCAGGTTGTTGACCCGGATGCGATAGCTCTTCCGGGTGGAATCCTGGATCCGCTTTTTAAGCTCTCCGGAGCGGTTCGTGATCACCAGGACCGGGTAATGGCGCTGCCGGAAACTGTTGGAGACATCAAAATGCCACTTCTCCCCTCCTCCCCAGGATTTGGTGCTGTTAAAAAAACAGATCGTCTGACGCTTCGCCCGGGAATACTCCAGGTGGTGATTGCGCAGCTTAACGTATTTTAAAAAGGTCTCATGGGCCGAATTGACGCTGACGATCAATCCGTAGTAACTGTCCATAAAACCGAGCCGCAGGAAATAATCCTTGAAAAAACGCCAAACAGGGTGCAGCAGTATACTGATCAGCCAGGCCTGCCTCCCCTGCTCGAAATAGGAGCGTGCAAGGATGGAGGAGAACTTGTTGATCTGCTCCATGTGCTCATCAACAGAGTAGTAGGAATAATGCAGGATATCGCCCCTGAGATGTCTTCGCGTGGAACGGCGTTCGAGGATGAACTTGTCATGCGGATTGAACCCGCCCCAGGCTCCTCTCCTGGCATCCCACAGCCGGAGTTTCCGGGAGGGATACCAGCTGGTGTGGCGAATCCATTTACCACAATAGCTGGTCAGCCGGTTAAAATAGTACCCGTCATGTTTCCAGTTCTGCTTCACCTTCATGATGGAATCCCTGAGCTCGTCTGAAAGCGCCTCGTCAGCATCCAGCGAGAGTATATGGGGATAGCGGGCCTGGGTGATGGCCCAGTTCTTTTGCTCAATGTGCCCCCTGAAGGAGTGCCTGATAAACTGTGCCCCATAGGACTTACAGATCTCCTCTGTTCGATCAGTCGAATAGGAATCCACCACCACCACCTCATCAGCAATTCCTTTTACCGATTCCAGGCAGCGGGCTATGTTCCGCTCCTCGTTATAGGTGATGATCACTGTCGATATCTTAACTTCCATCTATTGCTGAATGTAAATGCGTTTAACTCGTTCCGGGATACCGGTAAGCACCTCGTAGGGGATGGTATCCATGATTGCTGCAATCTGTGTAACCGGCTGCTGCTTTCCGAACACCTCCACCACATCCCCTTCCTCTACCCGGAGCCCGGTGATATCCAGCATGGTCATATCCATGCATACCGAACCAATGGTAGGAGCCGCCTGACTGTTCACCCAAAAACGACACCGCCCGTTTCCCAGCTTCCGGTCGATCCCGTCGGCATACCCGGCCGGCACCGTGGCGATCCGGGCAGGTTCCCGCACCTTACCTGCACGTCCGTACCCGATGGTATCTCCACCCGGTACCTCTCGGATCTGCGATACCACCGAGCGGAATGTGCTCACGGGCTCAAGCGCTACCAGGTCGCTGATGCCATAGAGCCCGATCCCCAGCCGTACCATATCCATCTGGTATTCCGGGAAGCGCTCAATCCCTGCCGAGTTAAGCAGGTGGTGCAGCACCGGGTATTCCAGGCGACCGGTAATGCGGTCTGACATCTCCCGGTAGCGGGCAGCCTGGTGGTGGGTGAAGTCATCCTGACCGTCATCCCCGCTGGCTGCCAGGTGGGAAAAGATTGATTGAACCCGTACAGCACTCCCCGTGAAAAATTCTGCCAGCCAGGGAACCTCCTCCTCCATAAAACCAAGGCGGTGCATCCCCGTATCCAGTTTGATATGAACAGGGTATTCCTCCATTCCGGAATACCTGCATGTGCGCTCAAAGACCTCCAGTCCCCTGCGACTGAAAAGCTCCGGCTCCAGGTGATAGTCTATAAGCTGCTGGTATTCTGACGGATCCGGATTCATCACCATCACGGGCAGATCAATCCCTGCTTTCCTCAGACGAACCCCCTCATCGGTAAAAGCCACGGCCAGGTAGTCCACCTGCTGGTGCTGTAAAAGCCCTGCAATCTCGTGGCTGCCACTGCCGTAGGAGAGCGCCTTGACCATCACCATGATCCGGGTCCCCTCGCTGAGCAACCCCCGGAAATAGTTCAGATTATTTACCAGTGCATTGACATCAATCTCCAGTACCGTCTTATGCGTCTGTAACTGCAACTCCCCGGTGATCCGCTCAAAGTGAAAATCCCGGGCCCCCTTGATCAACACTGCCTTATTGCGTATTTCACTGGAAATGAACTGATCCAGAAAAGTATCCGTATCCGGGTAACATACCGACGTATCCGGGAAATAGTGCCGGTAATTCATCAGCTCCCTGCCAATTCCGTAAAAACGGTCGATCCCTTTATAGTTCACCATCCGGGCGATCTCGCGGTACAGTTCCTCCGGCTCCAGGCCGCTCTGGTAAAGATCAGAGAGGATAACCGCGCGGGATTCATGGTTTTTCTGCTGATTCAGAACATCCAGGGCCTGCTGCAGCCCGGTAAGATCCGAATTGTAGGTATCATTGACCAGGGTGCTGCCGTGGATCCCCTTGAGGATCTCCAGGCGCATGGCAACAGGCTCCAGGCTCTCTGTCCCTGCTGCAATCAGGGAATCCTCCACCCCCAGCTCGGTCAGGGTAGTGATCACATGACAGAGGTTTTCCAGCGAAGCCGCATCGGTATATAAAAGCCGGTACCGGCTTACAGCACCCTCCCGTTCCAGTTTCAAAACGGGCGGTTGGCCCGGAACGTCCTCCCTGGAAAACCGGTAGGCTGCAGCTTCGTGCAGGCTCCAGGCAACCTTCTCTCCCCTCCAGCCGGCGAGATACTCCTCCAGCGGAACGCCGTCCACAACCTGATCAGCACAATAGACCAGTTTCCGGCAGTTGCGGAACAATTGGAGTTTCTCTTCCAGTTTACGGGCGGCCGAGCAGAAATTCTCCTGGTGGGCCGCCCCGATATTGGTAAGGATCCCGATCCCGGGATCGATCATGGGCTCTAACCGTTCCATCTCCCCCGGCCTGGATATACCCGCCTCAATAATGGCCGTATCATGGCGATCCCCCAGCAACCAGAGAGAAAGTGGCACACCCACCTGGCTGTTAAAGCTTTTCGGACTCCGGATCACCGATGTGTACCTGCCCAGGCTCTGAAACAACCACTCCTTCACAATGGTCTTACCATTGCTGCCGGTGATCCCGATAACCGTTCCTTTAAATGTTTTTCTCCGGTCAGCCGCCAACCGCTGCATCGCTTCCAGGGTGTCCTCCACCAGGCAGAAACCCGCACCTTCACAGAGACCGGATTCGGGAACTTCCGAGACAAGAAAAGCACGTACCCCCTTGTCGTATACCTCCCGGATATAACGGTGACCGTCATGCCGGTCTCCCCGGATGGCAATAAAAAGGGATTGCCCGGATGCAGGAAGGGACCGACTGTCGGTCGCCAGGTAACGTATCTCCCGGAACCGGTCACCCTGCACCTTTCCGTTTACAATATCCGCAATACGCTGTAATGTATAGGTTTCCGTCATTACACTCAATCTGTTTTTTTCCGCGTAGCCTCCATAAAACACTTGCGGCAAAGAGGCTCATAATTGTTGGTCTCTCCCAGTACCACCAGTTTCTCCTCGTCCGATGTACGATGGGAATAATTGGCCAGGCTGCCGCAACGGACGCAAATGGCATGGACCTTGGTGACATACTCTGCCGTGGCTACCAGGCCGGGGATCGGACCAAAAGGCTCCCCCCTGAAATCCATATCGAGTCCGGTCACAATAACACGCATTCCTTTATTTGCCAGCACATTACACACCTCTACCAATCCTTTGTCAAAAAACTGCGCCTCATCCACCCCCACCACATCCACATCGCTGGCCAGCAACAGGATGTTGGATGCACTGTCTACCGGGGTGGAGTGAATGCTGTTTTCATCATGGGATACGACCTCCTCCTCGGAGTAGCGTACCTCCATTTTGGGTTTAAAGATCTCCACACGAAGACGGGCAATGCGGGCCCGGTTCAGCCTCCGGATCAACTCCTCGGTTTTCCCCGAAAACATGGAACCCGTGATCACCTCGATCCATCCCCCCCGGTCCGAACTTTTTATGGTATCCTCGAGAAACATGGGGTTGGAAAATCTTGTTGCCGTTGATTATTAATCACATCTAAAGTTTGTACCTTTGAACCGGAAAAACATGGTGAAAATGCTCCCGGACAACTAAATAGATTGCCGTATACGTTTTCAGCAATCCAACCGTTCATACGTTAAACAACCAAAAGCAGCAAAGATACTTATGGAAATAAAACACACGGTTGAAATATTGACTAAAGATATACAAGAAATAGAAAAATTGGTGGGAAACCTGGATAATTATGAGATCCCCCCCCAGATCGAACTGGACCTCGCCCTGTCCAAACTTCGGAATGTCTACGAGTTACTGATGATGATCAGAAGCGACGCCGGCGAGGAGGCCCGCCTCTCACCGCAAAAGACGGAACCACCCGTGGAAGACCGGTCGGAGCAAACGGGACCGGTACAGACCAGGGAAGCACAGGCCGCTGAATCACAGTCCGTTAAACCGCAAATCGCTGAGTCGCAGGCCGGGGGAGCACAGACCGGTGAGGCGCAGGCAGGTGAGGCGCAGGCAGGTGAGGCGGCACCCGCTGCTCCATCAGAACCCCGTTTACGGGAGTCAGGGGCACCCCAAACACCAGGACCAACCCCGGGAGATGAGTCCGGACATCCCCGGGAGCAGGAAATCAAACCGAAACCCGAACACGCGAAAGAGAAGGAAACAAGACCCGCAGGCAAACAGGAAGACAAACCGGCAGGAGAAGCGGAATCCGACCCCGTCCCCGGCGAAGAGCAACACGGGACCAGGGTAACGGGAAAACAGGCAGCACCCGGTAAACAGGCTGACACTCCCCCGCCGGGAGATCAGCAGGGGAAACAGCAAAAGAGCACCGCGGAAAAAAAGGACGGGGAAATTCTGGCCGAGCGGTTCAACAAGAGTTCCAGCATCAACGATGAAATCTCTGGGAAGAGAGAAGCACCCAAAGTGGAAAAAAACCTCTCCTCCCGGCCCATCGACAGCATATCACGGAACATCGGGATCAATGACCGCTTCTATATCATACGGGAGCTGTTCGATGGAAAATCCGAAGGGTTCAATGACCTGATCCGGGAACTGGACCGTGCTCCAAATTTTGAAGAAGCACACAGGATCCTGGAAGAGCACTTCGGGGAAGAGATAGGACACGAAGGGGTGAAGATCCTGGTGAACCTCTCGAGGCGAAAATTTATCTCCGGCAGTCATGTCTAAACTCTACCTGGTGCCCACCCCGATCGGAAACCTGGAGGATATCACACTCAGGGCGAAACGGGTGCTTTCCGAGGCTGACCTGGTTCTTGCCGAAGACTCCCGCAAAACCGGGAACCTGCTCAAACATATCGGAATCGGGAAGCCCATACAATCCCACCATAAGTTCAACGAACATAAAACCCTGGAAAAGACCATGGGTCTGCTGCGGGAAGGGATGACCCTGGCCCTTGTCACCGATGCCGGCACCCCCGGAATCTCCGATCCGGGTTTTCTCCTGGTAAGAGAGTGCATCCGGGAGGATATACCGGTGGAGACCCTTCCTGGTCCAACCGCCTTTATCCCGGCCCTGGTAAACTCCGGACTCCCGTCCGACCGTTTTTGCTTCGAAGGGTTCCTGCCGCAGAAAAAGGGACGGAATAAAAGGCTGGAAGCCCTCCGGGAAGAGGAACGAACCATGATCTTCTATGAATCCCCTTACCGGCTGGTTAAAACACTGCACCAGTTCTCTGAGCACTTTGGCAGCGACCGCGAAGCAGCAGTGGCCCGGGAACTCACCAAGATCCACGAAGAAACCATCCGCGGCACCCTCGAATCACTTATCAGCCACTACGAAGAACGGTCGGTGAAGGGTGAAATCGTCATCCTGGTGGGTGGGAAACCCGAGGCATAACGTACACGCATACATGGTTGCCTTTTATAAATGCCACCGCCTGAAATCCCGATGCATAACCGGCACATCCTCTGGAATTGCCGAAAAACAAAACCTCCCCCTGCAATAATAAAGGGATAGCAGGGAAATTCCTGCAACCAGTATAATAAAATACCTTTTTGTCTTTTATTGTCCGTTTTCGAACACTGTTGTCACGGTATCGTTCAGTTTTTACAGGAAGGCTGTCTGCTGATTTGTTTCTTATAGTACTGTTATTTAGTGTTTTATAATTTTTGGCACGCTATGTGATAGATATCTGGCAGACACGGTAAAACCTAAAAAAACAACATCATGAAAGCAATTAGCAACATCAACGGAAGAGTAAAAAGAACAGTCGCAACCATCGGATTCGCAATTTTCTTCAGCGCCATGTCGTTCGGACAGGGACTGCTGGTTGAAGGAGTATTAAAACTCTTTAACAAAACCCAGGAACCCGGAAATATTAATCCAACAGTAATTTACACCAACTATTCGTCTAATGCAGAAACCGAAAGCCGGCTGAGCAACCTGAAAGACTTTGCAGCCGAGCTACTTCTCGATGACGCGGCCGCAGAAGAGGAAGTAGCGGTAGAGAGCTGGATGACCCATCCCTACATCAGTGAAAGTTTCAACGCTGAAGCGGTAGAGGTCAATTTCGAGGAGTCTGTTGAAGTGGAAAGCTGGATGACCACACCTTTTGAGTCGGACGCCGCCATGCAGGAAGGGGATATCCTGATCGAATCCTGGATGACCACGCCTTATGAAAACGCACTGGAAAGCAATACCATCGTAGTTGAAAGTTGGATGACGACCCCTTTTGAAACCTCCACGGCAACGGGCGAAGCCAACATTGCAGTAGAAGAGTGGATGACCACTCCCTTCGAAGCAAACTCCCTGGAAGAGGAGATCGAAGTGGAGGAGTGGATGACAAAACCTTACAGCAACGCAACGGAAGAGCGCATTGAACTGGAAGAGTGGATGACCCGTCCGTTCAGTGTCTGATAACCGGAAGGAATCTCTTCAATAGTTGTTGCTACTAAATATATATCCTCCTTAACTATTCTTAAATACACGCCTCCCGGGGCGTGTATTTTTTTTTGAGGGGCCACCCGCTTTTTGCTACTTTTGTACCTCAAATCATACCCTGTGAAATACAGACACATTTTCTTCGACCTCGACCGCACCCTCTGGGACTACGAGACGAATGCCAACAATACCCTGGAGGAGATCTACCATGATTTTCAACTGGATCGTTTTTTTGGAGATCCCGCGGTATTTCTTAAAACCTATCACCGGCACAATAATCAGCTATGGCAGGAGTACCGGGAGGGAAAAACCTCCAAGGAGGTACTCAGGAACGAGCGGTTCGAACGGGTACTGAGAGAAAAAGAGTGCATGAGTGAAACCCTGGCCACCGACCTGGGCACACAATACCTGGAGAGGGCTCCATCGATGACTGCCCTCTTTCCCGGAACCGTCCATACAATGGAATACCTCCGGGAGAAGGGGTACAATCTCTACATTCTTACCAACGGCTTTCTGAAAACACAGCAGCATAAACTGAAAAACAGCCGTATCGATCACTATTTCTTACGGATATTCTCCTCCGATGAGCTGGGAGTGAATAAACCCTCGGCCGGAATATTCCACTGGGCAGTAACCTCAATCAACGCGCGTAAAAAAGATTGCCTGATGATCGGGGACGATCTGCATGTGGATGTGGCCGGCGCCATGCGGTACGGGATCGACGCGATCTGGTTCAACCCGCACGGGGATAAAGGATCACACACCCCTACCGGGGAGATTCACACAGTGGAAGAACTCAGGAACTGGCTCTGAGAGATATTCAGGCTCCGGGAAAGAGTGAACAAATGACTTCCGGAAAAAGCTCAACCCCGGGGTAACCCTGATAAATAGCTCCGGGGAGGCCAAAAGAAGGGGAAAGACGGGGAAAAACGGGGAAAAACGGGGAAAAAAACCCGGTAAAAACAAATCCAACCCGCCGAAGAACCTGAAGAGAGGCTCTTCCAACGAAAAAAACTTCGTAAAGTAAAGGTTTTACAGATCAGAAAGGAACCGAATCGTCATTCCCGTTTCGCAGCAGGTCACTGTTATCCTCCGGTGCTTCATTGATGCGGGACTGGAACGTGGCCGTGTGGTTTCCGTCGGAATCTTCAAACACCGGGACATCATCATCCAGGTCCACGAACTTGGCATAATCGCGGATAAATTTGAGCTGTACATCCCCGATCGGTCCGTTCCGGTGCTTGGCTACAATGATCTCCGCAATCCCCTTCAGTGAATTTCCCTCTTCATCGGTATCCAGACCGTAATATTCGGGGCGGTGAATAAAGATCACCAGGTCTGCATCCTGCTCAATGGCACCTGACTCCCGGAGGTCCGACAACTGGGGACGCTTGTTTCCCGATCGCATCTCCACACTCCGGTTGAGCTGGGAAAGTGCTATGATCGGAACATCCAGCTCTTTGGCGATGCCTTTCAGGGAGCGGCTGATATTGCTTACCTCCTGCTCCCGGCTGCCCGGATTATTATTCGGACCGGTCATGAGCTGCAGGTAGTCGATGATCACAGCCTGGATATTATACTTCTGTTTCAACCGCCGGCACTTGGCCCGGAATTCGAAAATGGAGATGGCGGGGGTGTCGTCAATGAATATGGGGGCCTGCTCCAGGTCTTTGATCTTGTATTCAAGTTGTTCCCATTCATAATTCTCCAGACGGCCGTTCCTGATCTTGTCGGAAGCAAGCTGGGTCTCCCCTACGATCAACCTGTTAACCAATTGAATGTTGGACATCTCCAGGGAGAAAAAGGCAATCGGTCGCTGATGGTCCACCGCCATGTTACGGGTCATGGAGAGCACCAGGGCTGTTTTACCCATGGAGGGGCGGGCAGCAAGGATCACCAGGTCGGAAGGTTGCCAGCCGGAGGTCAGGCGGTCCAGCCGTGTAAAACCCGATGGCACCCCGCTGAGTGTATCATCCTTCTTACCCGCCTCCTCGATCTGGTGCAGGGCATCCGTGATGAGCTTGTTGATCTTTACCGTCTCCTTTTTGATATTTCCCTCGGCAATATTGAGCAACTCCCGCTCGGAGAAATCAAGCAGATCATCCACGTCAATGGTTTCATCAAAGGCCTTGCCCTGTATCTCCGAGGATACGCGGATCAGCTCACGCTGGATGTATTTCTGGGCTACGATGCGCGCATGATACTCCAGGTGCGCTGCCGATCCGACCCGGCTCGTCAGTTTGGAGATATAGGAGGCACCCCCGATCTCATCAAGGAGCTCTTTTTTCCGCAACTCCTCGGTAATGGTAAGCAGGTCAATGGGTTTTTCCCGGGTGGAGAGATCCACCGCCACTTCAAATATCTTCTGATGCGCCTCCTGGTAAAAGCAATCCGGCGAAAGGATATCCAACACAGAGAGAATAGCATCTTTCTCCAGCATGATAGCTCCCAGGACCGCCTCTTCCAGGTCAATGGCCTGCGGGGGCATTTTTCCGTAATCAGCCGCTACCGGCTGGACTTTCGGACGTGATTCGTTTTTCTTATTGGCCATAGCATTTCCCTGTTTGGGCAATCAAAGGTATAAAAGTTCACATCCCGACGAAGCAGGGATGGAGATGAATTGTAAACAAGCGATGAAGAGTTTTAATCAACAATTGTTGAAAAATTTCAGCCCGCTTTTTTTGCCCCGTTCCGGTCCCCGACTTCCAGGTCCAGCAGTCGGCCTATTTTGTATACCAATGCCTCCATTTTGATGGGTTTGGCAATATAGTCATCACAACCCGCATCCAGTGCTTTTTGCTTGTCACCTTCCATGGCAAGCGCAGTTTGTGCGATCACCGGCAGATCGGGACGAATGTTTTTTATCAGCCGGGTGGCTTCATAGCCATCCACTACAGGCATCAAAATATCCATCAGAACCAGGTCCGGCAAGTGCTCATTTGCAAAAAAGAGGGTGACCGCCTCCTCCCCGTTTTCAGCATGCAGGATCGTTGCCCCGGTGCGTTCCAGGAAACGCTTCAGGAACTGGAAGTTGGCAGGTTCATCTTCGGCAACCAGGAGGGTGTATCCCCTGAGATCAATCCGGTTCTTCCACCCCTCCTGCCGTTTTAGCATCTGCTCGCTTGATAATTTCATAGCAGGTTTATATGGCAGGGCAACCCTGAATTCCGAGCCTTCCCCGTATACCGATGACACATCGATCGTTCCCCCCATCAGTCCGACCAGGTTTTTAACAATGGCCAGACCAATTCCTGTTCCGCGATGGATCTTCCGTGCATTTTCTGTCTCAACTTTACGGAACCGTTCAAAGATCGTGTTAAGATGTTCGGGTTTGATACCACTGCCGGTGTCTTTTACCGAAAACAAGATTGTACCCTGGTCAATGGTATAAGCCAGTGTGATGGATCCCTCCTCGGTGTATTTAAACGCATTGTGCAGAAGGTTGGTGAGTACCTGCTTCAGTCGGACGAAATCCGCATGGATCATCATGTATTCATAGGGTTGTTCCAGGACAAGCTCCACCCGCCCGTTACGGTGATCGGCCAATACCCTCATGAAGGTACCGTGCAGATCCTCAAACAGGCGGTGTACATCGCAGGTCTCATCATTTTTCACATCAATCTCACCCGCTTCAATCTTGGAAACATCGATGATATCCTCTATAAGCCTTAACAACATATGGCTGTTATCCCTGACAATGTCGATATACTCACGCCGCTTATCAATGCTCATCTCCTCCCTGAGCAACTGGGAGAACCCAAGGATCGCGTTCATGGGGGTGCGGATCTCATGGGACATATTGGCGAGAAAGGCGGATTTTAACTGGTCTGACCGCTCTGCCCTGTTTTTCTCCGCAATGTAACTGCGCTTGGCATAAAGCAGGATGGCCCCGCCCAGTATCATGTAAATAGCCCCCGAAAGATAAACGTCAGTCAGCCTGGTCCGCGGATCGCTGTAATTGGTTACCAACTCCGGGTGGTGTACTTCCAGGTAGTAAAAAGAGGCAAGGACCAGGGCGATAAGGCCCATGAAAAAGTACCGGGGCCAACCGTCCCATATGATCAGCACCAACATCAGGAAAACCAGGTATAAAAACAGGATGGGTCCGGCACTGCCGGCATTGGTAACAAAGAAAACCGGCAACAGGAAAAAAACATACAGGGTGAGGATCCAGCGGGCCAGGAGGTAACGGCCTCTGAACCGGCTCAGTAAGAAAACCCCCCACGAAATGATCATGCTCACCATACATCCAATAACGAGGATCATTCCCAGGTCCAGGAAAAGATTGATAAGCGCAGCGATTCCTGCAATGAAACCGCCCATCAAACTCACCAGGTTGAAGAACCGGGATTCGATCGACTGCCTGGAATCACTCCCTCCGTGAAAATCAAAAAATCTCTTAAGCCACCCGCTTACCCTTCGCATCGTTCAGCATTTTGGAAAAGGCAAAAATAACGATAATTATTGATAAAACACCCGCTTTAATTGTTAAATATCAGTACACTAACAATGAACTCCGAAATACCCGCAACACAGGGCGAATCGTTCAAACTATTCACTATTTTTACCTGAAATAAAATCGAATGATTGGTTACTCCAACGCAAAAATCAACATAGGGTTACAGGTATTGAGAAAAAGACCCGATGGCTTTCATGACATCGATACCTGGATGGTCCCGGTACCCTTTTACGACATCCTGGAGTGCCGGGTTCAGTCTGATTTTACCACCCCGTTCCATTTTACCCAATCGGGTGTCACGGTCGATGAACCCCTCTCCTCTCACCTCTGCTACAAAGCTTTTGAAGCATTCAACCAGGCTGCTCCCTGCCCCCCGGTCCGTCTTCACCTCCACAAGCAGATACCGGTTGGGGCCGGACTCGGTGGAGGATCATCCAATGGGGCCGCAACCCTGTCAGCGCTCAATAAGATCACAGGGAATCCCCTCTCTGCAGTGCAGCTGGAAAAACTGGCATCCACTTTGGGAAGCGATTGTCCGCTGTTCATTCATAACGTACCCATGCTGGCTTCAGGAAGGGGCGAACGGCTTAAGAAGAGGGAGATCGATTTATCAGGCCGGTACCTGGTGCTGCTTCACCCCGGATTTGCAATCTCCACGGCAGAGGCCTATAAATTGGTCAGACCCCATGACCGGCGCCCTGCCCTTGAAACCCTCCTCAATCAGCCTCTGACCGAATGGAGGACGATCATAAAAAATGATTTTGAGTACCCTCTTTTTCTCCGGTATCCCCTTCTGAAAGAGTTGAAGGAAGGTCTTTACAGCTCCGGGGCCCTGTACGCCTCCATGAGCGGGAGCGGGTCATCGATATTCGCACTATTTGACTCTATACCAGATCTTCCCGGGGATATCGCCAGGCACATAATCTGGCAGGGCAGCCCGGTAGAGGCCGAGCTAAGGTGAGATCCTGCACCACCATCACCTTGGTAATGCTCACAGGACGTGCAGGGTATTGGATGGTGCGGAGATCAGGTGAGATCCTGCTCCACCATCACCTTGCCTTTGGGTACCTTTTCTCCCACGGTTACATGCACCTCTCGTATCACCCCATCGTACTCCGCCACTATGCTGTTTTTCATCTTCATAGCCTCCAGCACCAGGAGGGGATCCCCCTCCCTGACCTCCTGTCCCTCCTTCACAAGCACTTTAAGGATGGTACCGGGGATGTAAGATCTCAATTGCGAACGATCTGGGGGTATCCACTGCTTGCGCTCTTCAAACTTCCTGTTGAGCTGGGTGGTATAGACCGAGTGTTCGATCTGGAATTCTGTGTAAGGCCTCTCCTCTTTTTTCCGGCTGGCCGGGGAGGAGGGTGATCCTTTTTTATTGTTTGCACTCATAGCAACACTGTTTAAAATGGGGGAACACCATGCTTTTTACGCGGCATTCCGGTAGTTTTGTTACCGGACACTTCGATCGCATGAATCAACACATCGCGGGTCTCCTTTGGTTCTATGACTGAATCGATATACCCCTTTGCTGCAGCAACGTAAGGATTTGCAAATTTCTCCTTGTACTCCTGCACTTTCTGTTTGCGAACCTTCTCAGGATCCTCCGCTGTACTGATCTCTTTACGGAAAATAATATTCGCTGCACCTTCGGGTCCCATAACCGCCACCTCCGCATCGGGCCATGCAAACACGAAATCAGCACGCAGATGCCTCGAGTTCATGGCAATGTAGCCACCTCCGTATGCCTTCCTGAGAATCACGGTTATCTTCGGCACGGTAGCTTCGCTGTATGCATAGAGTACCTTTGCCCCGTGGCGGATCACACCGGCATGCTCCTGGTCAACACCGGGCAGGTAACCGGGCAGGTCGACCAGGGTGACTATGGGAATATTGAACGCATCGCAGTAACGGATAAACCGGGCTGCCTTGTCGGACGAGTCCACATCCAGCACCCCGGCCAGCACCTTGGGCTGGTTGGCCACAAATCCCACGGTTTTACCGTTGATCCGGCCAAACCCTATGACCATATTGGCGGCCCACAACTCCTGGATCTCCAGAAACCGGCTTCCATCGGTCAAAGAACGAATGACATCCCTTATGTCATAGGGCATGCTCTTGTCGGCGGGAACGATCCGGTTAATATTGAATTTTTTGCCGGGCGATTCCGCTTCTTTCTGCTCGGGGGTATGGCTGTTAGACCAGGGAATGTAACTGAGCAGCTCCTGGATCTGTTCAAAACACTCCGTCTCCGTCTCCGCGTAAAAGTGAGCATTTCCCGTAACCTCACTGTGCACCCTGGCCCCGCCAAGCTCTTCCATGCTGATATCCTCGCCGAGTACGGTCTTGATCACCTCCGGACCCGTGATAAACATCTTGGAAATGTTGTCTACCACGAATACAAAATCAGTCAGGGCAGGCGAATAGACAGCTCCCCCGGCACACGGACCCAATATAACGGAGATCTGCGGGATCACTCCTGAATTGAGGGTATTGCGGAAAAAAATCTCGCCATAACCGGCAAGGGAGTTAACACCCTCCTGGATCCGGGCACCCCCCGAGTCATTGATCCCGATCAGCGGCATACGCATCTTCAGCGAATGGTCCATGATCTTGGTGATCTTACGGGCGTGCATCGATCCCAGGGAACCGCCGGCCACCGTAAAATCCTGGGCAAAGATACACACCGGCTTTCCGCCCATGGTACCTGTTCCTGTAATCACCCCGTCGCCATGAAGCACTTTTCGTTCCATGCCAAAATCGCGGGCATCATGCTCCACGAAGAGGTCGTATTCGTTGAATGAATCATCGTCCAGCAGCTGGATGATGCGCTCACGCGCGGTAAGCTTTCCCATCGCAACCTGTTTCTGGATCGCTTTTTCCCCACCGCCAAGGAGCACCTGTTCCCGGCGCTTCTGCAATTCTCTGACTTTTTTGTTTGAGGCCATAATCTAATGTGTTTGTTGTCAATCGTTATCCTGTGCGCAGAGGCATACCGCGCCGGGATTTGAAGCTGCAATCTTACAAAAAATTGCATATTCCAAAAATAGCTCCGGTTTGTTTTCTGGTTTCCTACCTCTCTTATTTATTGTCTGTCTGATCTTTATAAAATTACGTACTCTTAAACATATTCCGGCTATTTGGGAGCCAGTCGAAAAAGGTAGAGCGCCACCCCGGCAAACACGATATTGGGCAGCCAGGCAGCCAAAGCTACCGGGAGAAGTCCGCCAATGGCAAACTGGGAGGAGAACTGCATAAAGAGGATGTAGATAAAACTGATAACTACTCCCAGGGCGATTTGGATCCCGATCCCGCCCCGCACTTTGCGGGAAGAGACGGCTACCCCGATAAAGGTGAGGATTACCGTGGAGAACGGAAAGGCTATCCGTTTGTGACGCTCGATCTGGTATGCTTTCACCGCTGTCTCACCCTGCATTTTCTGCTGTTGGATAAACTCATCCAGCTCTTTCAGACTCATGGTCTCTACCACGTTCAGCCGCCTGGAGAAATCCTCCGGGTGCATGTTGATCGTGGTATCCAGCGAACGCCCTGTTTTGATCTCCTCCTCCAGGCCATCGATCTCCCGGATATAATAGCGCCTCAGCTTCCACTTATCGGTGGCGGTGTCCCAACGGATCTGGTCCGCCATCAGCTTGGACACAAGGTGCCCATCCTCGAACTTCTCCAGGGCAAAATTGTACCCCACCTTGGAGACGTTGCTGTAATTCTGCAGGTATACGAATACGCCCGGTTCAATCTGGCGGTGAAAGTTCTTGGTTCTGAAGCGAACCGGACGGTTATGGATAAACCGCTCCTCGAAATCAAGCCGTACCTTGTTGCCCTGGGGGATTACCCGGTCGCTTAAAATAAACGCAACAACGGCAATGATCACGGAAGAAATAAAGTAGGGCCTGAGCAGTCTCCGAAAACTCATCCCGCTGTTCAGGATGGCAATGATCTCCGTGTTGTAAGCCATCCGCGAGGTGAAGTAGATCACCGCGATAAAGGTGAAGAGCGAGGAGAACAAAACCCCGAAATAGGGTATGAAATTCATGTAATATTCAAACACAATGGCCCGGAGATTGGCCTCGTTCTCCATGAAGTCGTCGATCTTCTCCGAAATGTCAAATACCACTGCAATGGTGAGGATCAGGGTAATGGCCAGAATAAACGATCCCAGGAACTTCCTGATGATGTAAACATCAATGATCTTAAGCCTCAGCAGCTTTATAATCTTGTACTTAAGTCCTTCACCATTTGACGCATCCATGGACTGAACTCTCCTTCTTTTATTTTCTCATATGCGGTTCGGACCAGCCAGCGGTAAAAAGCCAGGTTATGGATACTGGCAATCTGTAATCCCAGCAGTTCGCCGGCCATAATTAAATGACGAAGATACGCACGTGAATATTGTTCGTCGATCCGGGAAGCACCCCCCTCCTCCAGGGGGGAAAAGTCGTCCTGCCATTTCCGGTTCTTAATGTTGATAATACCTTGGCGGGTAAAGAGCATCCCGTTCCGCCCGTTCCGCGTAGGCATCACACAATCAAACATATCGACGCCCCGTGCTATGGCCTGCAGGATATTCACCGGGGTTCCTACCCCCATCAGGTACCGGGGTTTGTCGGCCGGCAGGATCGCATTCACCTCCTCCACCATGGTGTACATCTCCTCTTCGGGCTCTCCCACCGACAGCCCGCCGATGGCATTGCCCGGCGCCCCGGCAGCCGCCACCTGCTCGGCGGAAGCCCGGCGCAAATCGCTGAAAACCCCGCCCTGGACAATGGGGAAAAACGCCTGTTGGTGTCCGTACAACGGCTCGCTTTCGCGGAAATGCAACCATCCCCGCTCCAGCCAGTGATGGGTGAGCTCCATCGACTCCTTCGTGTAGGCATAGGTGCTCGGGTAGGGCGGACACTCATCAAATGCCATCATGATATCCGATCCGATCACCCGCTGGATCTCCACCACCCGCTCCGGGGTGAAAAGGTGTTTCGATCCGTCAATATGGGAACGGAAATGGGCCCCTTCCCTGGTGAGCTTCCGGTTTGCCGCCAGGGAGAAAACCTGGTACCCCCCGCTGTCGGTCAGGATGGAACGGTCCCAGTTCATAAACGCATGCAGTCCGCCTGCTTTCCTGATCACCTCCAGTCCGGGCCTCAGATACAAATGGTATGTATTGCCCAGGATCACCGGGGCATTCACATCCTCCCGCAGTTCATGCTGATGCACTCCCTTCACACTGCCCGCCGTACCTACCGGCATAAATACCGGGGTAGGGATCACCGAGTGAGGGGTCCGGATCTCTCCTGCCCGAGCGCCGCTCTCCTTATCAGCCTTGACTAGGTGAAACTCCATCCTGTACGTTTTAAGTGGGGCAAAGATACATAATTGTTGATAAAAAGATGAACGCATGTCTTCCCGGTTGTTGTGGATTCTTAGAATCTTTCCTAACATTGCGCATCAATCGTTACCATGTTTTTCCACGAACTCATACGTACCACCACGCCCTTTATCTGGACAATCGCCGGCATATTCACCCTGTCGCTGATCATCCAGCTCTTCTATTACCTGGTCACCTACGGCCGCATCCTTCGCCACAAACTCCCGCAGCCGGAACCCGGGGATATCCCGGTATCGGTCATCATCTGCGCCCGCAACGAAGCCGAAAACCTCGCTCAAAACCTGCCGTTTATCCTGGAACAGGACTACCCCGATTATGAAGTGATTGTGGTTAATGACTGCTCCACCGACCACTCCGAGGATCTCCTCATAGAGATGAAGTCGCGGTACCCCCACCTCCGCTATACCTCCATTCCCCTGGACCGCAAATTCACCCATGGCAAGAAACTGGCTGTAACCATTGGTATAAAGGCTGCCCGGAACGAACACCTTCTCTTTACCGACGCCGACTGCTACCCGGTTTCGGCCAGCTGGATCCGCTACATGATCACCCCCTTCAATGAACAAATCCGGCTGGTACTCGGGGTGGGGAAATATAAGAAGCGGCGCGGACTACTGAATATACTGGTTCGCTATGAAACCATTATCACCGCGATGCAGTACCTGGGTGCGGCCCTGGGCAGAAGAGCCTATATGGGTGTGGGAAGGAACCTGGCCTATACCAAATCCCTTTTTTATGATACCAACGGATTCACTTCCCACCTGAAGGTGCGCTCGGGCGACGATGACCTGTTTGTCAACGAAGCGGCGAAACGAAACAACACGGCGGTACAGTTCCACCCCGAAAGCCTTACCATATCAGAACCACCTGCCCGGTTCGGTACCTGGATCAAACAGAAAAGACGCCACATCACCACCGGGAAGTACTACCGGGCCGGATCACGCTGGCGGCTCGGCACCGAACTTATCTCCCGCATCTTTTTTTATGGCACATTCATTGCATTACTATGGGTGGACCCATGGTGGTATGTCGCAGTGGCAGCGGGATTGGTTCAATCCATCCTGAAGATGGCCGTTCTGAAAGCAGTGATGGTGCGTTTGAATGAGAAGGATTTATTGTTACCTTCGTTTCTACTTGAACCACTGATGCCGTTGATCCTGGGAGCGATCAGGATTATGAACTTAAAGAGTCGCGGAGAACCTAAATGGAGTTGAATTCAAATCTGTCTGAAAAGGCACAACAGGATATAGAGCTTGTATACAAAGCAAGACACGGGGATCAACTTGCATATGCCCAGCTGATGGGTAAATACAGGGATTCCATCTATTATATGCTGCTGAAAATGGTCAATAACCCGGTGGACGCCGAGGACCTGACCATCGAAGCCTTTGGAAAGGCATTTAAGAACATCGACCAGTACACCCCCAATTATGCCTTCAGTACCTGGCTCTTTAAAATAGCCACCAATAATTGCATCGATTATATCCGCAAAAAACGGGGCAGCACCGTCTCCCTCGACCAGTCGGTGGACGGTGAAGAGAACCTGAGTCCCTCCTCGCTGATCCAGTCAGACTCCCCCGATCCCGAGGCCAACCTGATCAACCAGCAGAAGATCAAACTGATGCGTGAAGTGGTCACCAAACTCAAACCCCGCTACCGCCACCTGGTGGAGCTGCGTTATTTCAGGGAATACTCCTACGAGGAGATATCCGATGAGCTGGATCTGCCCATCGGAACGGTAAAAGCCCAGCTCTTCCGCGCACGCGAACTCCTGCTCAATATCATGAACCGCTCCGGGGAAAACATGTAATCAACCATGGAACTTATCCGCTCTTACTTTCCTGAACTTACCCCCGGTCAGCTCGGGCAGCTGGAAAAGCTCGGGAAGGGACTGGCCGGCTGGAATGAAAAGATCAACCTGGTATCCCGCAAAGAGACCTCCATGCTGGAGGAGCGGCACCTGCTCCACTCCATGGCCATCGCACGCTTTATCACGTTTCCGCCGGGCGCCGGAATAGTTGATGTGGGGACGGGAGGCGGCCTGCCGGGTTTGCCGCTGGCTATCCTCTTCCCCGAATGCCGGTTCACCCTGGTGGACTCCATCGGGAAAAAGATCAGGGTGGTCTCCGACCTGGTGCGGCAAACCGGACTCACCAATGTAACCCCCCTGCAGGAGCGGGCCGAAAAGATGAAAGATTCCTATGATTTCGTGGTCAGCCGCGCCGTGACCGCTTTCCCGATATTTTATGAATGGACCGCCAACCTGCTGAAACCTGCCGGTCCCTCCCCCAAACCACCCGGGGGAATTATCTACCTCAAAGGGGGCGAACTGGGCGAAGAACTTGCCGGCTTCCGGGGGCGGGTCCGGATCGAACCCATCAGGCAGTGGTTCTCCGAACCCTTCTTTGAGACCAAATACGTGGTTTACCTGCCAACCGGGGAAACCGGTACCTGAACGGTCCTTTTTCACAGCCATCCCCGCGTTCCGTTTAAAAAAAACAAAATGCAACAGCTTTTCTTTTGCATATTGAACAAAAACACTAATTTTGCATCCCCGAAGCGGACAAATGGAAATCATTGAACAATAATTGATAAGTGAACAGGCGTCCGGTCCGATTACGCACAGAAGAAGAGATCACGCAGGTTCGGTAAGTATCAGAATTAAACCATACAGCGATGAAACGAACATTTCAACCATCGAAGCGCAAGCGCCGGAATAAGCACGGTTTCAGAGAGCGGATGAACCATGTATCCGGTCGCAAAGTACTGAATGCACGCAGGAAAAAGGGAAGAAAGAAACTCTCCGTTTCCAGCGAAAAAAAGTATAAAGCCTGATCAGACAGGCACAGCGATACTGAACCGGCCGTCTCAAGCCCCCGTTTGAGGCGGTCTTTTTATGTTCAACCCATCCAGCCCGGTATTCTCAAACCATCCATTGCCAAATGAACGTCACCGGGATTGAAAAACCCCGTTTTCACAGCTAAATTTCACCGCGGCGGTTGAACCCATGCAATTGATCATTATATTTGTTTCCACACAACTCGATACGCATGGACTTTCTACGATTCCTGCTTACTAAAAAGTTTCTACGCCACCTGCTCCTGGCGGTCCTGATCAGTTTGATCCTGCTCCTGGGCACCCTTGTCTGGCTGAAAATATACACCCACCACGGCCAGGCGATCTCTGTGCCCAACCTGCGCGGACTCACCCTGGACGAGGTGGAAGAGGTGATCGGGGCCCAGCGCCTCCGCTTCGAGGTGGTCGACTCGGTATATTCCGACAAGGTGCCCAGGGGAACCGTTGTCAAACAACACCCTGAACCTAACTCCAAAGTGAAAGTGCGCAGGAATATCTTCCTCACCACTAACGCGGTCACCTCCGAACAGGTCACTATGCCGCAGCTGCTCGATCTCTCCATCCGCCAGGCCACGCTTGCCCTGGAGAATGCCGGACTCATCCTGGGAGAGATCACCTACAGGCCCGACTATGCCGTGAACAGCGTACTACAACAAAATTACCAGGATACCGTTATAGATGCAGGAACCCTTATCAACAAGGAGTCCCGGATTGACCTGGTGCTGGGCATGGGCCTCAGCGACGAGGTCACCCGGGTGCCCGATGTGACCGGACTGAACCTGGAGGAGGCGAAAAAGAAGATCGCCCGGCAGTTCCTTAACCTGGGCGCCGTTACCTGGGATGAAACCGTGGTCTCTGAAGAAGATACGGCCGAGGCGCAGGTGTGGCGACAATACCCGGAGTCGGAAGGCGGAAACCGGATCAACAAGGGGATGGAAATGGATATCTGGCTTACCAGGGACTCGACCCTGCTGCCGGTGCCCGACTCCCTGCTCCTTGTTCCAAACGCAGAAACGGAAGATGAAGTTAGTTTTTAAGATATTCCCTGCATGTACCCTGTTACTTATCACCCTGGCCTCCCCGGGCCAGGAACTGATCCTCCCGCTGGGTTCCAATCCGGCACTGACCAACGCCGCTCAACAGTCCGTTCCGGCTACCAAATCGCTCTCGAACCAGCCGCTGGAATTGCCCTTCTTCGACGACTTCTCCTCGGTACAGAACTGGCCCGACACCGCGCGATGGACTGACCGACAGGCCTATATCAACACAACCTACCCGGTGGAGCCGGTGTCGCTGGGCGTGGCCACACTCGATGCCATTGATGAAACCGGCGCCCTCCACCCCAACGCAACAATCTCCCCCAACACTTTTGTCGCCGACTCCCTCACCTCGAAACCCATCAACCTGGATCTCCTGCCGTCCGACAGCATCTACCTCAGCTTTTTTTTCCAGGCGGGCGGACTCGGACTGGAACCGCAGGAATCCGACTCGCTGTGCGTGGATCTTTACGATCCCGGTACGCAAACCTGGAACAAGGTATGGGGAACCCCCGGTGACACCCTGGCCCCCTTCCGCCAGGTGATGATCCCCGTCACCGAACCCCGCTACCTGGAAAACGGCTTCCGCTTCCGCTTCCGCAATATCGCCAGCCTGCCGGCAAACTCCGACTACGAAGATAAACGCGGTAACGTGGACCACTGGCACGTGGACTATGTCCGCCTCGACAAAAACCGGTCGGTCGGCGACACCCTGGCACGCGATGTAGCCATCAGCAAGCCCCTCTCCTCCATGCTGGAAAATATGGAAGCCCTGCCCTGGGATCATTTCCAGGAGGCCTACAACACCCTCTTTCAGCCCTTTGCCACCATCACCTACCACAATAACGACAGCGCCATCCGCAACATCACCCGCTACCTGGAGATCACCGATCTTACCGACGGGAACTTCTACGAACCGGGAAGTCCGTCTGCCCAGGACATCCTGCCGGGCAGCACCGTCTCCTACGACATCAACCACAACTACCCCTTCGATTTCGACCGGGGCGACACGGCCCACTTCCTTATGAAAGCCTACCTCCGCACCGACGCCTTCGACTATAAGAACAACGATACCGTGGAGCGGGTGCAGCGCTTCCGCGACTATTTTGCCTACGACGACGGTTCGGCCGAGCGGGCCTACGGGTTACGGGGTCAGGGTACCCGGAACAGCTTCATGGCGGTGCGTTTTAACAGTTTTATCACAGACGAGCTGGGGGGAGTGAAGATCTATTTCACCCAACTGCTCGACTCCATCAATACCGGGTACTATTTCAAGTTTATGGTCTGGGACGATGCAGGAGGGGTTCCCGGAACGGTCCTCTATGAAGGGGAAGATGAGTACCAGGTGATGTACGCCGACAGCCTCAACCGGTTCTCGCATATCGAGTTCAACCATCCGGTGACGGTGGACGGACCCTTTTACGTGGGGATCATGCAATTTAACCAGTATATGCTGAACGTCGGACTGGATATGAATAATCCCGCCTCCGGCCGCATCTTCTACAACCTGGGAAACGAATGGAGAAGCTCCGGGTCCCCGGGAAGCCTGATGATCAGACCTTTTATCAAACGATCCTACTCCGGTGTGGACCACCCGCAGGCAGCGGACAACTCCGTCACCTGCTATCCCAACCCGGCCGGGGATCACATCCGGATCCGCCTGGAAAATGAAAGCAGCCACGCCCCGCTGATGGTTACCCTTACCGACCTGGCGGGACGTACCGTGCTCTCGCGGGGGATACCGGAACGGACCGTTCCGCTTACAGGCATCCCGCCGGGTATCTATTTTCTGACCGTGCAACAGGGGCCCGACCGGTACCCGGCGCAAAAAATTGTCATTTCCCGGTAATCATGCCCGATGACCACACCGATACCAGCGAACTCTTTGAACATTACCGGTTCAACGCCGACAAGGGCCAGGGGCTGCTTCGGGTCGATAAGTTCCTCTCCAACAAACTGGAAAGCAGTTCACGAAGCCGCATCCAGTCGGCAGCGGCCGCGGGGAACATCCTGGTGAACGGACAACCCGTGAAACCCAACTACAAAGTTAAGCCGCTGGATGTGATCTCTGTCGTGCTGCCCCACCCGCCCCGCGAGCTGGAGCTGATCCCCGAAAATATCCCGCTGGAAATCGTCTATGAAGATCAGGACCTGCTGGTGGTCAACAAATCCGCCGGTATGGTGGTCCACCCCGGGTATGGCAATTACACGGGAACACTGATCAATGCACTCATGTACCACCTTCGCGATAATCCCATGTTCCGGTCGGGGGATGAACGGCCCGGACTGGTGCACCGGATCGATAAAAATACATCCGGACTCCTCCTGGTGGCAAAAAATGAGATCGCCATGAACCACCTGGCCCGCCAGTTTTATGAAAAAACGACGGAACGGACCTACCAGGCAATCGTGTGGGGAGACCTGGAGGCCGATGAAGGAACCATCACCGGGCATATCGGCCGTAATCCGCGCAACCGGAAAGAGATGACGGTCTTTCCCGGGGGAGAACAAGGAAAAGAGGCAGTGACCCACTACCGGGTGCTGGAACGGCTCGGATATGTCAACCGGGTGGAGTGCCGGCTGGAAACAGGCCGCACCCACCAGATCAGGGTGCACTTCAAATACATCAAACACCCGCTTTTCAACGACCCGGAGTACGGGGGCGATAAGATCCTGCGGGGAACCACCTTCACCCGGTACCGGCAGTTCGTGCAAAACTGTTTCAAAATCCTCCCCCGGCAGGCCCTTCACGCAAAATCGCTGGGATTTGTCCATCCATCCACCGGGAAAATGCTCCGTTTCGATTCGGAGCTGCCCGCCGATATGCAGCAGGTGCTGGACAAATGGCGATCATACATCTCCGGCAGAACCCCGTTCATGTAAATTTGGTTTACATTACCAAAAATTAAGGGCCGGGCATGCACCGTTTTCACTCAAAAGATCGTACTTTTAAGTAAGGAAAGACTACGATGTGGATATGAATATTGCAATCCTGACAGGAGGTGACTCCTCGGAATATGGCGTTTCGGTAAAAAGCGCCGCAGAGATCCGCAATTGGCTGGACAAAGCGGGGTATACCACCTACATCGTCACGGTGAACGGACAGGAGTGGGGGGTGGAATCGGAATCAGGCAGGATACCGGTGGACCTCAATGATTTCAGTTTCCAAAACGACCGGCAAAAGGTGAACCTGGATTATGCATGGAACATCATCCACGGCTCACCGGGCGAAAACGGTCCGATCCAGGGCTACCTGGATATGAAAAAGATCCCTTACAATACAGCCGGACTGCTCTCTTCGGCGCTCACCTTCAATAAGCATGTCTGTAAAACCTACCTGAAACAGTATGGAATCCTCTCGGCCGAATCCCGCCTCATCAGCCGGGGTAAACCATACGATATGGATGAGATCATCGAGGCGGTGGGACTCCCCTGCTTCGTGAAACCCAACAAGGGAGGATCAAGCTTCGGGATCACCAAGGTGACCAGCCCGAGAATATGAAAAAAGCAATCGAAGCGGCATTCACCGAAGATTCCGATGTGATCATTGAAACCTTTATCAAGGGTACGGAGGTGACCTGCGGATTGGTCAAAACCGGTTCGGAAGAACTGATCTTCCCGCTGACAGAGATCGTCTCCGGCAACGAATTCTTTGATTTCGAAGCCAAATACACCCAGGGCGTGGCCGACGAGATCACCCCTGCCCGGATAAGCGATGAGAACATGAAAAAATGCCAGTCACTGGCCTCCCGGATCTACGACTATACGCTGTCACGCGGTATCGTCCGGGTCGATTTCATCATCAAGGGCAACCAGTTCTATTTCCTGGAACTGAACTCCATTCCGGGTATGACCCGCGAAAGCATTGTGCCCCAGCAGATCCGGGCGATGGACATGAAAGAGGAGACGGTGCTGCGTAAAGTGATCGAGGATACACTGGGGACTGACTAAGCGATCCGTCAATTTTTTACTACTTTTGTCTTCTCAAACCATTTTTATGAAAAAAGCAACATTAGTGCTCCTGGCCATGATGATGCTGGGCTCCTGCTACTACTCCAGCAACGAGACCCACTTCGTCCAGGTGGAACCCGGTCCGGAGCCCCAAATCTCCGTTTCGGTGAACCTGGATACACTGTCATCCCTCACCATCACCGACAGCCTGGAGGTGGCTTATGAGATCACCCTGGACGGGGGAGCCCTTTACCAGGTCGACTATTTCTTTGACGGGTATTACATCTTCAAATCCGACTCCCTGGAGAACAGCTTTTACATCAATCCCTCCTATATCCAGCAGAACGGCGAATACGACCTGGATATGAAGGTTTACTACAGCACCAACTCTGGAACCCTGGCCAATAAGTTTGATGCGGAAGCTTTCGAGGAAGTGAAAAACTGGGTGGTCACCATTAACAGGGAGGAAGAACAATGAACACACGAACGCTCATTATAGTATTGCTCCTGGGAGCCAGCCTGCCGGTTTTATCTCAGCAACGCGGTTTTTCCGTTACAGGAGGCATCTCCACTTTCGAAGCGGGAGAACTGAAACAGTACCAGGATATGCTCCTGGAAGCGGCCCCCGTGGATGTAAAGGGATTTACCTACTTCCCACCCCACACCAGCATACGTCTCCGGCTCTTTCAACGGCACAATGAAAAATGGAAATTCACCGCCGGTTACAGCTATACCAGCACCGGGGCACACGGAAATTACACCGACCAGTCGGGCTACATGGACATCAACCAGTACCTGACCTCTTACCAGCTGGGAGCGGCAGCCCACTACCGCCTGTTCTATTGGAATTTTATCGAGGCCATGGGCTACGCCAACCTGGCTATCGCCTATACCGATAACGAGGTGAACCGCGTGGTATCCACCAATACATACTATTACGAGGAGAATACCCTGCAGATGAGAGCCTTTCACCCGGTAGCCGAAGCGGGTGTCGAACTGCTCTACCACCTGAAGAACTATTCATTCGGACTGGAAGGGGGATATCAGTACGATGTGGGCGGCACCTTCAAGGTGCGGGACAATACACGGTTCAACAGCGAACCCGTGGAGCCGCAGTCAGACCTGAAATCGGACATCTCCGGGTTCCGCCTGGGTGTGAAGTTTGTCCTGGTGTTCAACCCCGAAATCCTCTGACATACCGGTTGATCACCTCCAATCCGGTTACCAATGAAGATTGGCTTGAAATCTACCTACATGACCGGGAAGCCTGTTCCCTACCCATGTATACCCTGATGGGGGCACCGGTCAGACACACGTAACCCGGCGTTGGACCTCCACAGGCAACATCCTGAAACAATAGGGGGCACAGGTAAGAATATTCCTGAAAAACACGCCCCTCTCCAAACAACATCCAGGAACAGCAGCGGTCACGGGTAAGAATACTTCTGAAATATGTAAAACTCAGCGAGAATTATTCGGGGTACCCGAAGCATGTTGCCTGTTGAAAAATCACTCCCGTAGAGAAGCATCAGAACTCATACACCTCTTCATAGTACTCCCCGTCATAGTCGTACCAGAAGATAATGTATTCGCCGTAATCATAGTCGTTGTGACGCTGGATCTCGGTAAAGACCGCATCGTCCACCATGGATTCCCCGGCCGGCAGTTCGGGGATCACCACCCACCCCCGGTCGATGATGTAGCCGTTGAAAAAGAGGTTGATCTCGATGCTGACATCGTAAGCGACCTCGCCTCCGTTGTTGCGCACCGAAACCAAGACCTTGGGTAATTTATCGCCGTCTCCGTCAACCTCCACCACTTCATCAATGACGCAGTGAGGTTCAAACATATGTAACTCCTCACATCCCGTGAATAACAGGATACCAGAGGTTAGAAAAAGACAGGTTAGCAGGGTACGTGTTTTCATGGATCCGTTTTTTTCAAATCTATATCAAAAACCGTACCACCGGGAAGCGTTCACACGATATACATATTTTAATACATATTTAAATACGTATTTAAATATGTATATTTTTCTCACCCAGCACCCCTTTGATGAACCGGTGGATCTTTGCATCCGGGAACCCTTCCCCCTCCAGTGCCCTGATAAAAGCGCTTCCAATGATGGCCCCTGACGCGAAACGGCAGGCCGTGGCGAAGGTTTCGTGGTTGGATATCCCGAAACCGATAAGGCGGGGGATACCCAGTTTCATCTCCCCGATTCGGCTGAAATAATCCAGTTGCTTTTGCGATATCCCGTCCCGGGCTCCCGTGGTGGATGAATCGGCCACCATGTATAGGAAGCCGCCCGATGCCGCTGCGATCTCCTCCACCCGCTCCGGGGGAGTCTGGGGAGTGATCAGCATGGCCAGGGGAAGTCCGGCCTCCCGGAATCGATCCTGGTAGTGCAGCCGGAACTCATACAGCGGGAGGTCGGGCAGAATGATGCCGTCAACACCCACACCGGCAGCCTTTTCCAGGAAACGGTCCATGCCGTAGTGCAGCACCGGATTCAGGTAGCCCATCAACACCAGGGGGATCTCCACCGATTCGCGGATCCCTTCCAGCTGGCGAAACAACAGATCCAGGGTCATTCCGTTCTGAAGGGCCCGGTGGCTGCTCTGCTGGATAACCGGGCCATCGGCCAGGGGATCGGAAAAGGGCATGCCCACCTCGATCATATCTGCCCCGGCTCCTGCTATGGAACGGATCACGGGTACCGTATCCTCCCGTTCCGGGTAACCGGCTGTCATGTAAATGGACAGGATATTTTCCTGTTTGTCGCGAAATAGCTGGTCGATTCTGTTCATTGCGTGGTTCGGTTGTTAGTGAATATCAAGGTGAGCGGAGTAGGTGTCCATGTCTTTATCGCCGCGACCGGAGAGGTTGACCACCACGACCTGGTGGGATTGCAGCTCCAGCTTGTCCAGGGCCGCCAGGGCATGTGCGGTTTCCAGGGCGGGGATGATCCCCTCCTTCCGGGTAAGCAGCCGGGCAGCAACCAGTGCTTCATCGTCGGTGGCATGCATCATAAGGCTGCGGCCAGATGCCGCCAGCCAGGCATGGAGCGGACCGATTCCCGGGTAATCGAGTCCGGCTGAAATGGAGTAGGGTTCGACGATCTGACCGTCATCGTCCTGCATGAGGATGGTCCTGCTTCCGTGGATGATCCCGTCGATACCCAGGAAGCTGGTGGCAGCCGACTCCCCGCTGTCCACCCCTTTACCGGAGGCCTCCACCGAGACCAGTTGTACCGACTCATCGTCCAGGTAGTGGTAATAGGCGCCGGCCGCGTTGCTTCCTCCTCCCAGGCAGGCCAGGATGTAGTCGGGCAGCGGATTGCCGGTCTTCTGCTCCAGCTGCGTGCGCATCTCTTCGCTGATCACCGACTGGAACCGGGTGACCATGTCGGGGTACGGGTGCGGACCCACCACCGAGCCGATGATGTAATGCGTGTCCACCGGGTTGTTAATCCAGTCACGGATCGCCTCGTTGGTGGCATCCTTCAGGGTTTTGTTGCCGCTGTGCACCGGGATCACCTCGGCCCCCAGCATCTTCATCTTGCGGACGTTGGGTGCCTGCCGTTCCACATCCAGGGCGCCCATGTAAACAATGCATTCCAGTCCGGCCCGCGCGCAAACCGTGGCGGTGGCTACGCCATGCTGACCCGCGCCGGTCTCGGCAATGATACGGTGCTTGCCCAGGTGACGGGCCATAAGGATTTGTCCGACCGTGTTGTTCACCTTGTGCGCCCCCGTATGGTTGAGATCCTCCCGTTTCAGGAAGATGCGGGCCCCGTAATGCTCCGACAAGCGGCCAGCATAATAGAGCGGAGTGGGTCTTCCCACGTAATCTTTCAACAACGCCCTGAACTCCGCCTGGAACGTGTCAGACGCCATGACCGACAGGTAGTTCTCTTCCAGCTCCCGGATATTCGGGTAGAGCATCTCCGGGATAAAAGCCCCGCCATAGGTCCCGTAATATCCCTTTTCATTCACGGCAAATTGCCTGTTATCCTTCATCGCGTAATGTATTTATAAATGATACAACCTTGCTTACATCCTTGATCCCCGGTTCCGTCTCAAACCGGCTGTTGACATCCACCCCGGCCATCTGCGGAAAGCCTGCTTCGCGGAGTTCGTGGGCGTCATCCGGACCAATCCCGCCGGAGAGGAAAAAGGGGAGTCCGAACTGCGTCTCCCGGATGGGATCCCAGTTGAATTTCTTGCCGGTACCCCCGAACTGCTTGCCGGAACTGTCCAGCAGGAGGTAATCGGCTACATACCGGTAATCATTCAGCAGTTCGCTGTTCCCGAGCTGCTCCCCGGGAATGGCTTTGATCACAGTGAAACCCTTGCGGCGCAGCGCATTGCACTGTTCCGGCGACTCCATGCCGTGCAGCTGCAGGGTGCCGAGTCCGTACTTCTCCCCCGCATGCACCATGGCGTCGTAGGGGGCATTGACAAACACCCCGACTTTGCCGATCGCATTCGGCACCACGCTGAACAGCGCTGGATCCGGATCATCGCCCACGAACCTGGGAGATCCGGGGTAGAAGATAAACCCCACCAGGTCGGGCCGGACCGTGCAGATCCCGGCCAGGTTTTCCCGGTCTGTCATTCCGCATACTTTGACCTTGATCGCTTCCATAATCAGGATTTTAGTTGAGCACACAATTGTTCCAACGAACGCCCCGGCTCCTCCTCTTTCATAAAGGTCTCCCCCACCAGGAATGCCTGGAAACCCATTTCATGCAGCCTGCGTATGGTGGCAGCATCTCTCAGTCCGCTCTCCGACACCCAGACCACCCCTTCCGGCAGGCTCCCGGCAAGCCGTTCCGAGATCGCCACATCCACCCTGAAGTTGGAAAGATCGCGGTTGTTCACCCCCACCATCGCGATGGAACCGGTGTATTTTTTCAGCTCCTCCTCCCCGTGTACCTCGAACAGCACCGACATCCCGAGCTCCACCGCCAGTCCGGCCAGCTCCTCCACCCGGCCTGCCTCCAGGACCGATGCGATCAGCAGGATGATATCCGCCCCGTAAGCCTTTGCCTCATGCACCTGGTAGGGATCCACCATGAAATCTTTCCGAAGCAGCGGCAGATCCCCGGCAACCTCCCTTGCCCGCTCCAGGTCCCTGAAGGATCCCCCGAAGAAGTCCCGGTCGGTGAGCACACTGACCGCCGATGCCCCGCCCGCGGCATACGCCTGCACAATGGGAGCCGGGGTCACCGAGGAGTTGATCATACCCCGGGAGGGAGATTTACGCTTGAACTCGGCGATCACGGCCGGTGCATCGGCCCGCAGCCGCGCCGGTGCATCAAGGGGTTCCCGGTGGTAAAAAGGTTTGTCCTCCAGGGCGGCCAGGGGTTTTTTCTGCTTCCGTTTGAGCACCTCCATCCGTTTGTGCTCCACGATGGTATCCAGGATTGTTTTCATGGCTGCATTTCGATCAGTTTCTGAAATACGTTCTGAGCCGCTCCTCCTTCCAGGGACGCTTCCGCCCTTTCGCGGCAGCGATCCAGGGTTTGATCCGGATCCAGTGTCTTCAGGGCATAAGTCGCATTGGCTACCACCGCATCCGTTTTGGCATCACCGGCCTCCCCTGATAACACCTTCGAGAAGATCCCGGTTGCCTCCTGTACATTCTCCCCCCCGTAGATCTGTTCGGGCTCCAGCGTGGTAAACCCCGCATCAACGGGCCTGACAGTCTGTTCCGTCCGGTTGGAGAAAAGCTTGAACGGACCGGTAAGGGAGATCTCATCATACCCGTCCAGCGAATGGACGATGGTGAACTGCTTGTCGGTCTCCTGGTAGATGTAGTTATACAACCGGGCCACATCCAGGCTGAACACCCCCACCAGCTGGTTGGGTGGCGAGGCCGGGTTAACCATGGGGCCCAGCATATTAAAAAAGGTTTTGATCCGCAGGCTCTTCCTCACCGGCGCCACATTCTTCATGGCCGGGTTAAAGAGCGGGGCATGCAGGAAGGTGATCCCGCAGGTGTCCATCTCCCGTTTCAGTTTGCCAGGTTCGTTGGAGAAGGCGTAGCCGTAATACTCCATCACGTTGGAGGAGCCGCAGGAGGAGGAGACACTGTAGTTCCCGTGTTTGACCACCTTCTCCCCTGCCCCCGCCACGACGAACGAAGTGAGGGTGGAGATATTGAAGGTGTTTTTCCCATCACCGCCGGTCCCGCACACATCGATGCTGTTGAATTCCGACAGGTCCACGGGGATACACAGCTCCAGCAGGGCATCCCGGAACCCCGACAATTCATCCACGGTGACACTCCGCATCAGGTAGACCGAGATGAACGCGGCGATCTCCGCCTCGTTGTATTGCCCCGAGGCGATGTTGGTAAGCACCTGCTTGGCATCGCTCTTATCCAGGGTCTTATGATCGAACAGGTATTGCAAAATCTCTTTCATGGCTGTATGCGTTAGATGTTCTTATTAACAGACGAGGACTGGCCGGGGGTGGAACGGTGGTCTGAAAGCCAGTTCTTGATCATCATGCCGCCGTACTCGGTAAGGACCGACTCGGGGTGGAACTGCACACCCGTCACATCGTGGGTCCGGTGCCGCAGCCCCATGATCTCTCCCCCTTTGGTCCGCACCGTCACTTCCAGCGTTTCGGGCAATCCCGTCTCCTCCACGATCCACGAATGGTACCGCCCGGCTTCAAACACCTCGGGAACCCCCCGGAATATCGCACTCTCCTTCTCCTGGCGCACCATCACGGAGGCCACCCCGTGGTAGACCCGGTCCAGGTTCCTGATCGTCCCCCCGTACACCTCGGCGATCGCCTGGTGTCCCAGGCACACCCCCAGGATACTCTTCTCCTGACCGAACCGTTCGATCAGCGCCTTGGAGATCCCCGCCTCATCGGGAATCCCCGGTCCGGGCGACACCAGGATCTTGTCAAACGCTGCCGCCTCCTCCACCTCCATCCGGTCGTTCCGGGTAACCGTAACGGCACCCGGCATGACCCGCTCTATGTATTGCACCAGGTTGTAGGTGAATGAATCGTAATTATCGATAACCAAAATTTTCATAGCCTTGCATTATAGGTTTTCTGCCATTTCGATGGCCGACTTGAGGGCAGCCAGCTTGTTATTCACCTCGCGCAGTTCGCTCTGCTTGTCCGATTCCGAAACGATGCCCGCGCCGGCCTGGTAATACAGCGTGTTGTCGCGCGAGAGGAACGACCGGATCATGATAGCGTGATTGATATCACCGTTCAGTCCGATGTTCCCGATGGTGCCGCCGTAATAGCCGCGCCTGTGCTTCTCGTAGGCATCGATCAGCTCCATCGCCCGGTACTTCGGTGCGCCCGAGAGGGTCCCGGCCGGGAACGACTCCGCCAGGACGCGGATAGTGTTGGCACCCTCCGGC
>CAYZMH010000024.1:0-11265 GCA_964479445.1 uncultured Bacteroidaceae bacterium
TTTCGCATACTCAACCCAGGTCTCTTTATACACCGCGTTGATGCTGGCGATCATGGGCACCGATACACTCTCTTTCGCCTGGCGGAGGTTATAGAGATGCTCCTTTGGTCCGCCATGCTCAATGTTGGGAAACAGGTTGATCATTTCGGCGTGCCGCTCGTCGTAGGCATCCATCTTATTGTCCATATCGTAGCTTTCCAGCTGGATCTGTTCCTCGAAAATGGATTTATACACGATGGCACCAATGCCGGCATCTTCTGCTTTTTTCAGGTTATCGGTGTTGTTTACAAAATTGCTGGCTCCGAGTATCAGGGGATTCTTGAGTGTTAGCCCCATGTGTTTCGTAGTAAGATTTGCCATGTTGTACAGGGTTTTTTTATGATTTTATTCGTTTCAATGTACCTAATAAACTTGCGAAAAGGGTAAAAAGTTCACGCATTATCTTTAAAACTGCCGATAAAATCCCGGCTCGTCGCATAAATATAATAAAAACCAATGAGATCTCCCGGAAAAGATCTCCGGACGGTTCCGGTGCTGCGTGCGCTGATTCCCTTTATCACCGGCATTGTACTTGCCCCGTTGATTCCCGGTCAGTTGACCTGTACCCATGCAGCCGTTTTTTTACTCCCGCTTCTCCTGCTGGCAGGCCTTGTGCTGCATCGCAGCGGTTCACGGAAACCGGTTCACGGGTATCTCTTTTTTGCAGTCATGTTTCTTGCGTTTGTCTGCCTGGGGTTCTGGCGTACGCGGAACGAACCGCGAGGTTACTCCCCGCTGCCAGCTGGCAGGAATGTGGTGCTCACAGGGAGTATCCCGGAGGAGCCGGAAAAACGGACCCGCGGGTACAGGGTCAGGCTTCGCCTGGAGGGAGTGGTGACCCCAGACCATTATTCCCTTGCGGAAGGGAACCTGCTGGTATACCTGCCGGGGGATACCAGCACAGAGGGGATTGATTCCGGAAGCCGACTTAATAACCGGTCGGACGGTACGAAAGAGGAAGGGTGCGCTATCGTTAATGAGAGCGGGCAAACCACAGGTGTATTGGCGGCACTTCCCCGGACGGGCGAGCGGTGGATGGTGGCAGGTGCACCCCGGCAGATCAGCAACAGCGGTAACCCCGGGGAATTTGATTACGCCGGTTACATGCGCCGCCGCAATACCGGGTATCTCCTCTTTGTGGAGGATCCTCACCATTTCAGGCGCCTTTCGGGGCCTTCGTCCAACTTTACCTTTGCTGCGAGAAAGATCGCGGCCCGGATCCAGTCGCACTGGCCCGCTGATGTACCGGAGTATGCGGTGCTGAGGGCGATTACCCTGGGCAATAAGACGGCGCTTCCCGACCGCATCCGCGATCATTTTGCCGGGGCTGGGGCGATGCATATTCTGGCCGTATCGGGATTGCACGTGGGCATTATCTGGTATGTAATGACCCTGCTGATCAGGTTACCGGTTCACCTGCCTTTTTTCCGGATCCTGAAACCCCTTATGGTTATCGGGGTGCTCTGGTTTTACGCCGGTATCACCGGGTTCAGTGCCTCGGTCACACGCTCGGTATTCATGTTCTCGCTTCTCACTCTTGCCAGGCTCACAGGGCGCGACAGCCAGGTGCTCAATACGCTCTTTCTCTCGGCGCTGGTGTTGCTGTGGCTTGATCCGGGCCGCATCCATGAGCCAGGTTTCCAGCTCTCCTATGCCGCAGTAACCGGGATCGTCACCCTCCATCCGTACCTTACCCGCCGGCTGCGGCCACGCAGCAGGCTGCTCCGCTGGGTGGTTGACCTGGTTGGGGTATCGGTTGCCGCCCAGCTGGCTACCTTTTCGCTCACCCTGCTCTATTTTCACCAGTTTCCGGTCTATTTTATCCTTACCAATCTGCTGGTAATTCCCCTGGTCACTCTGTTGCTTGCCGGATTCGTGCTCTTTTCCCCGGCCCTGATCCTGGAGCTTGAACCGGAATTTTTCTCCGGTTTGCTCCGCATCCCGGCAGCGCTCCTGACGCGCATTGTGGAGGCAATTGCCCGGTTGCCCGGTGCGGTGCTGGATCCGGTCGCCCTCTCGCCTTCGGGGGCGGTGTTATGGGGATTGCTGCTTCTGCTGGTTATCCTCTCGCTCTCCTACCGGCGGATCAAGTACTACGCGGCCATGATCGCGACGGGTTCACTGCTTTTGCTGAACAGTGCCAGGCTGGAGGTGGGATTACAGGGGGAGTGCATGGTGCAGCTTTACCATTTCCGGGGCAGCACGTTGATTTCGGAGCGCGGAGAGGGGGTGCTCCGGTTCTACCATTTCAATTGGAGCGGGAAGGAGCAGCCCTATCTTGAACAGTATATCCGGGAGCATGATCTGCGGCGGGGCAGGCGCGATCCGCCGTTGGTGCATGTAATGACCAAATCCGACACTGTCGGCACCCGGCATGGGCGGGCAGAGCGGCTGAGTGAATCCTGCTGGAGTGTGGAGACCGGTGCCGGGGAGGTGCTGGTGCTTTCCTACGGGTATGACCCGGCGGCCCGGGAACTGACCGCAATGGGGGAGTGGGATATGATCGTGGTGGCGGATCACCACCCGCTGGAATGGACCCTGGAAGGAGAGGAGGTTTCCGGGATGTTGTTCCTTTCCGACGGATCGGGATACGAGGGGTATGAAAAAAACTGGATAGATCTTACCGAAATGCTGCACCGCACCGCAGTTTCGGGTCCGTACCGGGTTTACAGGGAAAGGAACGAACAGGCGATGAAGTGATTTCCACCGCAATGGGTCCGTTCCGGGTAACCGGGGGAATGATTGAAGCGATGGGTGGAAAAAGTTGAGAAAGGTTTCGTCTGTTTGAAAGATTATCTGTTATTTTACCTTTTCATTCTACATGATCCGATATGAGAATCATTATTGCCGGAGCAGGTGAAGTGGGAGGGCATCTGGCCAAGATGCTCAGCAATGAGAATCACGATATCATTGTGATCGATAATGATCCGGACCGCCTGAAGGCGGTGGGGGGCAGCCTGGATATCATGCCCATGGAGGGGAACGCCAACTCGATCAGTATATTGAAGGAGTCGAAGGTGAGCAAGGCGGACCTGTTCATTGCGGTGACCTATTCGGAGGATGTGAATATCAACAGCGCGATCCTCTCGAAGAAGCTGGGGGCGCGAAAGACCATTGCGCGGATTGATAACCAGGAGTACTTGCTGCCGGCCAACAAGGAGATCTTCTCCACGCTGGGGATCGATTACATGATCTACCCTGAGAAGATCGCGGCCCGGGAGATCGTGGGGTTGCTGGCACAGACCGGCAGTACCGAGGTGGTGGAGTTTTCAGGCGGGAAGCTGCACATGTATGTGATCAGGCTGGATGCCGATGCTCCCATCATCAATAAATCGCTCAAGGAGATCGATCCGAGGAAAGAGTTTTTAGAGTTCCGGGCGGTGGCCATCACGCGGGGTGGTCTGACCATCATTCCCAGCGGGGATGATGTGTTCAAGCAGGGCGACCTGGTATATGTGATCAGCAGCAAGGCCGGGATGAAGGATCTGTTCAAGTATTCGGGCAAGCAGCAGTTCGAGGTGCGGAATATCATGATCCTGGGCGGGAGCCGGATCGGGATGCGAACGGCCAAGGACCTGGGGAACCAGCACTACGTTAAGATGGTGGAGATTGACCGGCACAAGAGTTACAAGCTTTCCAATATTCTCAATAATACCCTGGTGATCAACGGGGACGGAACCGACATGGAGTTGCTCAAACAGGAGGGGCTGGAGAAGATGGATGCGTTCATCGCGGTGACCGGGAAGTCGGACACCAACATCCTGTCGTGCCTGCTGGCCAAGCACATGGGGGTGAAGCGTACCATTGCCGAGGTGGAGAATATGGATTACATTCACCTGGCGGAGAATATCGGGGTGGATACCATTATTAATAAGAAGCTGATCACCGCCAGCCGGATTTTCCGTTTTACCATGAGCGAGGAGGTATCCTCGATCAAGTGTCTGACCGGAACCGACGCCGAGGTGATGGAGTTCGTAGTGAAGCCCGGTTCGCGGGCCACCAAGGGGAAGGTGAAAGAAATTAAATTTCCTGATGCGGCGATCATCGGCGGGGTGGTGCGTGGAAAGAACAGTTTCATTGTCCACGGCGAGAGTCAGATCAAGCCTTACGACCGGGTAGTGGTGTTTGCCCTGCCGTCGGAGATCCATACCATCGGAAAATTCTTTAATTAAGAATACCGGATGCCGAATCCCAAGACAACCATACGGATCCTGAGTCTGCTGCTGATGATCGAGGGCTTCTGTATGTGGCTGACCATCCCGGTGACCCTGATCTACCGGGAGTCCGGTCTTTTTGCCTTCCTGGTTTCCGGGGGGATCACCGCGCTTACCGGGTTTACCGGTTACTTTTTCACCCGGAAGGCGCACCTGGAGGTGACCAAGCGGGATGCCTATGTGATCGTTACCTCGGGATGGACGCTGTTCTCATTGTTCGGAACCCTGCCATTTCTGATCAGCGGAGCGATCCCCAATTTCACCAACGCATTTTTTGAGACCATATCGGGGTTCACCACCACCGGGGCCTCCATATTGAACGACATTGAGTCGCTGTCGCACGGAATCCTGTTTTGGCGGAGTCTGACCCAGTGGCTGGGGGGAATGGGGATCATCGTCCTTTCGTTGGTGATCCTGCCGGTGCTGGGGATAGGCGGCATGCAGCTTTTTGTTGCCGAGGTACCCGGACCCACTCCGGATAAGCTGCATCCGCGTGTCAAGGAGACCGCCAAGCGGCTCTGGAGCATTTACGTGATTTTTACCGCGGCGGAGATCCTGTTGCTCTGGCTGGGGGATATGAACCTGTTTGATGCGGTGTGTCACTCGTTCACCACCATGGCCACCGGCGGGTATTCCACCAAACAGGCCAGCATTGCTTACTGGGATTCTCCCTATATTCATTACGTGATCACGCTGTTCATGTTCCTGGCCGGAACCAATTTCTCGCTCTCCTACTTTGCCCTTCACCTGCGTTTCCAAAAGGTATTCAGGAACGAGGAGTTCAAGTATTACCTGGGGTTCGTGGTGGGATTCACATTGCTGATCTCCCTGGGATTGTATTTCCATGAAGGGCTGGGCCCGGAACGGTCGTTCAGGGAATCGATCTTCCAGGTGGTATCGATTATAACCACCACCGGGTATGTAACCGCGGATTACATGGCGTGGGTACCGGCACTTACCGTGTTGATCTTCGTGCTGATGTTTTTCGGGGGATCGGGAGGTTCAACCGGGGGCGGACCCAAGATCATGCGCATAATGATCCTGTTGAAGAACAGCACCCAGGAGTTAAAAAGGCTGATCCATCCCAATGCGGTAATCCCGGTGCGGATCAACAAGTCGGCGGTGGAGGGAGAAGTGGTCACCAATGTGCTGGCGTTTATCGCGCTTTACGGGGTGATAGCCATTATCAGTATGATCATCATGTCGGCGCTGGGGTGTGATTTTGAAACCTCCATCGGATCGGTGGCAGCCACCCTGGGCAATATTGGTCCGGGTATCGGCGGAGTGGGTCCGGTTGAGAACTACGCCGACCTGGGTGGTGTGGCCAAGTGGTTTCTTTCGCTGTTGATGCTCGTGGGCCGGTTGGAGTTGTTCACCGTGCTGATCCTTTTCTCGCCTGCTTTCTGGAAAAATTGACCGGATCCTGGTTTACCGGATTAAACAAGGCGGGCAGGGCGGTGATTTTTCGTTCCGCGTAAGTGATATGACCCATAAATGCATGATTTGTACATTTCAGGAGTGGTTGGATTGGATTATTTTTGGGTTTTTGCGCAGTGGCATTTAGAAACACGAGAAGGTACGGCGAGATCCCGGAGACCACGTGAAGTTAAGCTTCGAACCTGTAAACATTAACTGAACAGCGATGACAGATCACAAAACGCCCCTGGTGGAGCGAAAGAATCTTCTCCCTTTTATTTTGGTTACCAGTTTGTTTGCCCTATGGGGTTTTGCAAATGACATCACCAATCCCATGGTGGCGGCATTCCGGACCGTACTGGAGATATCCAATGCCCGGGCGGCGCTGATCCAGCTTGCCTTTTACGGGGGGTATGCTACCATGGCCATTCCGGCTGCACTTTTTGTGCAACGGTATAACTACAAGAAGGGGATCCTGCTGGGGTTGGCCCTCTATGCGGTGGGCGCGCTGCTTTTCTGGCCGGCAGCCCGGTATGAGGAGTTTGGTTTTTTCCTGGTATCGCTCTATATATTGACGTTCGGACTGGCGTTTTTAGAGACTACAGCCAATCCGTTTATTCTCTCCCTGGGAAGCCGGAAGAATGCCACCCAGCGGCTCAACCTGGCCCAGGCTTTCAACCCGGTGGGATCGTTGCTGGGAATGTTCGTGGCATCGCGGGTGATCCTGGATGCCCTGGGGTCGGATGAGCGCAATGCGGCCGGTGAATTGATCTTCCCCAGGCTGGACGAAGCTGCCAAGGCTGCTATCCGGACCAATGACCTGATGATTATCCGGGATCCTTACGTGATCCTTGGACTGGTAGTGATTGCCATGTTCATCCTCATTGCAGTGGTAAAAATGCCCTCCACCGGTCATGCCGAACGGATCAGGCCCGGGGAGTCGTTCAAACGGCTGGGGCGTACGAAGGTTTACCGGGAAGGGGTGGTGGCCCAGGTGTTTTATGTAGCGACACAGATTATGTGCTGGACCTTTATCATCCAGTACGCCGAGCGACTGGGAATTGACAAGGCCACGGCACAGCTCTACAATATGGTGGCCATGGGCCTGTTCCTGTCCAGTCGTTTTCTGAGCACCCTGCTGATGAAATACATCAATCCGCGGCAACTGCTCATGTTTTTTGCGTTTGGCGGGATGCTGACCATTACCGGGGTGATGCTGCTGCAGGGGATGGTCGGACTTTACTGCCTGGTGCTTACCTCGGCATTCATGTCCTTGATGTTCCCGACCATTTACGGGATTGCGCTGCGGGATATACGGCCCCAGGACGCCAGCCTTGGGGCGGCCGGACTGGTAATGGCTATTGTTGGCGGGGCACTTATGCCGCCGCTGCAGGGTGCCATTATTGACCTGGGCCGCGTGGGTCCGCTTCCGGCGGAAAACGCTTCCTTCATTCTGCCGTTTATCTGTTTCCTGGTGATCAGTATTTATGGCTACCGGTCCTACAAAGGGCTGAATGGTGCAACCGGTTCATAATACCCCGGGGATGAGCCAGGCAGCTCTCCGGCCGCTGGATGCAGAAGGGCAGGGAGTGTTCCGGCAAGGGACAGGATATGCAAAGCTGCTGCCGGGAGCTGGATGTGTCTTGTTATGGTTAATCCACTTCGCCGAGGCCTTCGCGGACCATCCAGATCTCGTCCCCGGTGCAATCCAGGATCGTGGAGGGTTTAATGCCTCCATACCCGCCGTCGATCACCAGGTCCACCAGGTTTTCGTACTCTTCATGGATCAGCTCGGGATCGGTGGGATATTCCAGGATCTCATCCTCCTCCTTGAGTGAAGTGGTGAGGATGGGGTGTCCCAGTCGTCTTACGATCTCCAGGATGATGTTATTGTCCGGAATCCGGATCCCCACCGTTTTCTTCTTGTTTTTAAGTAACCCGGGCACATTGGAGTTGGCGTCCAGGATAAAGGTGTAGGGTCCGGGCAGGTAGGCCTTCATCATTTTGAAAACCTCGTTTTTCAGAGGCCGTGCATAATCAGAGAGATGGCTCAAATCGGAACAGATAAAAGCAAAATTGGCTTTTTCAGGCTTGATCCCCTTGATCCGTGCCACCCGCTCAATAGCCCTCGGTTTAAAAATGTCGCATCCGATCCCGTAGACCGTGTCGGTGGGATAGATGATCACTCCCCCGCTTTGGAGAACCTCGATCACTTTTTCCACCTGTTTCGGGTTGGGATTCTCATCATACAATTTCAGCATCATATCGCTTCCTCCTTTGACATTCTGGTTTTCTGAACTGTTCGGGTCGGGGTGCCAGCTTGTAAATGTACTTGAAAAAGCAATTTTTTTAGCAGAATTCAAAACAAAACGCGCATATGAAATCTTATTACAGGCGTAGTTGGGTTACATTCAGAGGTCTAACACGGTTTAATCAGATTAATGGATGGCGATTTCATGGTGTTCATTCGTTTGGAAAGAAGGGATTCTCATTTATGCAATGGCAAATAACTTGTATGATTGGAGCATGCACCGTACATTGAGGGATAATTTTTACCATGCTGGTAACCGGAAGAGTTTGAAAAGTTAACCAGCATGCATCATTGATACGTATGTTCACCTGGAATCCCCTGCTATGGCATTAGCTCCCCATAGAATAGAAGGAAATGGCTACCTGTTGAGGCCCTTTAAGCCGGACGATGCGGAGAGCCTGGCACGTCATGCCAACAATGCGGCCATTGCCCGCCAGTTGCGGGATGAATTTCCCCATCCATACACGCTCAAAGATGCCCGGATGTTTATTGAGCGTACTTCACAGAAAATGCATGATATCATATTCACTTTTGATATTCATGGGGAGGCGTGCGGGGGGATTGCCATAACCGGGATGAAAGATGTCTACCGGTTCAATGCCGAGATCGGCTACTGGTTGTCGGAGGCGCACTGGGGAAGGGGGATCATGACCGATGCGGTGGGAAGGATGGCGGACCTGGCGTTTCGATACCACTCGTGGACACGCCTTTTTGCGGGGGTTTTCAGCAGCAATGCTGGTTCCATGCGCGTGCTGGAGAAAAACGGATTCACCAGGGAGGCTATTCACCGCGGGGCGGTAAAGAAAGAGGGGGAGTACCTGGATGAGCTGGTATATGCCCTGCTTAAAAAGGACTGGAAAAGGCGGAGGGGATAATTGCCGCTATGTGCGGTTGTGTTAAGCAGCGTGTCGCGTGCATATGTCCTGAAGGTTGAATCATTGATTGAGTGACCTCCCCGGAAGCAGGGATAAACAGTTAGCCGGAACAGGGGTTATGGCGGGGTCTCTTCTTCCTCATCGCCGGTTTTCCAGTAGGGGAACTGATCATCGGGTTCCTCTTCCTCTTCCAGCTCCCAGCTGGGTTTATAGGGTTCTGGTCCCTTGTCCCGGTAGAGTATGGCAATGGCGATACCGGTGAGAGCCCCCATGAGGTGGCCCTCCCAGGAAATGGTGTAGTCGTATGGGAGCAATCCCCAGATGAGGCTGCCGTAGAGGAATACCACCAGCAGGGAGATGGCCATCAGGTGCCGGACCCCGCGAATGACCCCGCTCACGAAAAGAAAAGCAGCCAGTCCGTATATGAGTCCGCTTGCCCCTATATGATAGGCTTCCCGTGCCATAATCCATACCAAGCTGTTGGATACCAGGTAGATAAAAAAGAATATTTTATAGGATATCTCCCGGTAGAAATAAAATACCGCCAGGCTCAGGATGAATACCGGGACCGAATTGTCGAACAGGTGTTTCCAGTCGGCATGGATAAGCGGTGAGAAGAGAATACCGGGCAGTCCCCTCAGGTGCCGGGGAAATATACCACCCTGGACGAACGACCACTCCATGGAGACTTCAAAAAATTTGATCAGCCACAGCAGGAAGAGGAAGAAGGCCGGGAATACGAGGCTGTATATGAACCGCTTCTTTTCCATACCTGTTGCAAAGGTAATGAAATGATCGGCTCCGGCCAGTTGTCTGACGGGGGCAGTAAGCATAGCAGTTTCGGACGGAGCCTGATTTTTACTACCTTTAACCCAAACGGAAAACTATGAGTGATCTACTCCTGGGTGTATTGATATTGCTGGGTGCAGCGAATCTGCTGGTGCTGATTTTCAGGCGGAGGGACTCCGGTGAACGTGCTCTTTTTACGGAGCTGGATCAGTCGCTGAGGCGTTCTGAAATACTGCTGGAGCAGTTAACTAAAAGCATCAATACTGAGTTTCAGCGGAGCAGGGAAGAGAACTCCAAAATATCACTGGATAACAGGAAGGAGTTATCACGCTCGCTGGAGTCATTTGAGAAGCGCTTTGAATCAAGTGTCAAGGAGTTCAACGAACTGCAGAAACAAAAATTCGATGACCTGCTGGGAAGACAGTTGCAACAGAACCGTTCGGTGGAAGAGCGCCTGGAGAAGTTGCGCGAGACCGTTGAGAAGCAGTTGAAGGATATCCAGTCGGATAACAACCAGAAGCTCGAGAAGATGCGCCAGACCGTGGACGAGAAGTTGCAGGAGACGCTCAAGACCCGGCTGGGAGAGTCGTTCAAGATGGTGAATGATCAGTTGAAGCGTGTCTATGAAGGACTTGGAGATATGCAGAAGCTGGCCACCGGAGTGGGTGATCTGAAGAAGGTGCTGAGCAATGTAAAAACCCGGGGGATCCTGGGCGAGGTGCAGCTGGAGCATATCCTGGAGCAGTTCCTCTCTCCCGAACAATATATCAAGAACGCGCAGATCAAACCGGGAAGCACCGAAAGCGTGGAATTTGCCGTGAAGCTGCCCGGAAAGGACCAGGAGGACAGGGAGGTGCTGCTTCCCATCGACTCCAAATTCCCGGTGGAGGATTACCAGCGGTTGCTGGAGATGTACGAGTCTATCGACGACTACACCCGGGAAGAGGTGCAGCGCGGGGAAAACCATTTTATATCGATTGTAAGGAAATCGGCCAGGCTTATCGGCGAAAAATATGTTCAGCCTCCCGCGACCACCAACTTTGCCCTCATGTTTGTGCCCACCGAAGGACTCTATGCCCAGATCCTGCGGATTACCGGTCTGTTTGAGCAGCTCCAGCGGGAGTACGGGATCACCGTGGTGGGTCCGTCCAACCTGGTCGCATTTTTAAACAGTCTCCAGATGGGATTCCGCACCCTGGCCGTGCAACGCCGGTCCAGCGAGGTGTGGAAGATCCTGGGTGCGGTGAAGAACGAGTTCGGCAAATTCGAGGTAGTGCTGAAAAAGGCGCAGTCGCAGATCAATCAGGCCAGCGGGAATATCGATACGCTGGTGGGTACCCGAACGCGCCAGATCCAGCGCAAACTGAAAGATGTGGAGGACCTTCCCAACACCGAACAGGGCAATCTCCTGGCCCCGCCGGGGGAGGAGGAACCCGAAGAAGAAGAGTGATTCACCCGACCCTACGATCAGGCAGCCACCACCGCCGTTCGACACACCTGCGAATCCATGGTTTACCCCGGGAACCGCGCACTTTTTCCAGCCGGCATCTACAAACCCTGTTCGATCTGATGATTAATCCCCGGCCGGTCCGGCAAGCTGTCTTTCACCCCATCCTCCAAC
>CAYZMH010000024.1:11365-21894 GCA_964479445.1 uncultured Bacteroidaceae bacterium
TCACCCCATCCTCCAACCAACCTGTCAACCATTCCTTCAACCCATCCGGAAGCGTCCCCATGCACCTCTCCGTATTAATAAACAGGAACTAAAAGCACCCCCTGGCTTACAAATCTTAATTTTTTGTAAAATTTTACTTAAAAAGTTTTGGTGCATTGTTTTTATCTCTATATTTGACCCATGTTTAAGAACATAATAATGATGAAAAACCTTCATACCATTCTTCTTCTCGTGGTGGTGGTCATTCTTGATCGAACGACCTGAGGATGGTATATAGGTACATGAATAAAAAACCATTCTCAGCCCGGAGGATGGTTTTTCGCTTTTAATAGAGGGGTTATGAAACACACGTATCGCAGCAACACAACTACGCAGGGTCGCCGGATGGCCGGAGCAAGAAGCCTCTGGCGCGCCAACGGGATGAAGGAGTCCCAGATGGACAAACCGGTATTTGCCATTGTCAACTCGTTCAGTCAGTTTGTCCCCGGTCATGCCCATCTCCACCAGATCGGCCAGCAGGTGAGGCGATTGTTTGACCGCAGGGGATACTTTGCTGCCGAATTCAATACCATCGCGGTGGATGACGGGATTGCCATGGGGCATGACGGGATGCTTTATTCGCTGCCGTCACGTGACCTGATTGCCGACAGCATTGAATACATGGCCAATGCCCACAAGGTGGATGCCCTGTTTTGCATCAGCAATTGCGACAAGATCACCCCGGGCATGCTGCTGGCAGCGTTGCGGTTGAATATTCCGGCGGTTTTTGTATCGGGAGGCCCCATGGAGGCGGGTCGGGACGGGGACGAGTCCTATGACCTGATTGATTCCATGGTGATGGCCGCCGATCCGGAGGTGAGTGATCAGCGGCTCTCGGAGGTTGAAAAGCTGGCCTGTCCTACCTGCGGTTCCTGTTCGGGGATGTTCACTGCCAACTCCATGAATTGTCTGAACGAAGCAATTGGCCTGGCCCTGCCGGGGAACGGCACGATCGTGGCCACCCACAAGGAGCGGACGAATCTTTTTGCAAAGGCGGTGGACCGGCTGATCGAAAATACCGGGGATTATTACGAGAACGGCAACGAGTCGGTCCTTCCCCGCGGCATAGCCACACGGCAAGCCTTTGAGAATGCCATGCGGCTTGACATTGCCATGGGGGGATCGACCAACACGGTACTTCATATCCTGGCCATGGCCGAGGAGGCCGGGGTGGATTTCACCATGAAGGATATTGATGCGCTATCCCGGGAGACTCCGGTGCTCAGTAAAGTGGCACCCAACTCCTCCTACCATATTGAAGATGTGAACCGTGCAGGCGGGATCATGGGGATCCTGGCGGAGCTGCACCGGGGCGGATTGTTGCATGGCGATGTGAACCGTGCGGACGGGCTGTCCCTGTCGGAGGCAATTGAAGAGTATGACCTGACGGGTGAGCCCGGGGAAGATGCCCTGCAGATCTATTCGGCCGCCCCCGGGGGAGGATTCAATCTTTTCATGGGATCCCAGGAGAAACGGTTTGAGGCATTTGACCTGGACCGGGCCGGGGGATGCATCCGCAGCCTGGAGCATGCCTACAGTGAAGATGGCGGACTGGCCATCCTGTATGGAAACATTGCGGAGAAGGGGTGTATCGTTAAGACTGCCGGTGTATCGGATAAGGTTCTGAAATTCAGTGGAAATGCGCGTGTATTTGATTCCCAGGACGATGCGGTGGATGCTATCCTTCACAACCGGGTGAATTCGGGGGATGTGGTGCTGATCCGTTATGAAGGTCCGAAAGGCGGTCCGGGTATGCAGGAGATGTTGTACCCGACCTCCTACATCAAAGCAAAGAAACTGGGTGAAGCGTGTGCCCTTGTGACCGACGGCCGGTTCTCGGGGGGTACTTCCGGGTTGTCGATCGGACATGTTTCCCCGGAAGCTGCAGCCGGTGGTGCGATCGCCCTGGTACAGGACGGTGACCGGATCACCATTGACATTCCCATGCGAAGCATCCGGCTGGATGTGAGCGACAACGAGTTGCAGGAGCGCAGGGATGCGGAAGATAAGAAATCTGGCGGCTGGCGCCCGGAGAGGGACAGGGTCGTTACCAAAGCATTAAAAATGTATGCCAGCATGGTTACCTCGGCAGACCGGGGTGCGGTGCGGGTTATTGAATAACAATTGGAAGAATGGAACCACTTAAATGGCAATGTTATGCAAACACAAACTAAAACCGCCAAGAAAAAAGATGTGAACGGCACCGAACGAATCACAGGAGCCGAAGCACTGATGCGTTCCCTGATGGAAGAGAAAGTAGACACGATATTCGGTTATATCGGGGGAGCCATCATGCCTGTTTACGATGCCCTGTATGGGTATGAAGACAGGGTCAATCATGTAATGGTACGCCACGAGCAGGGTGCGGTGCATGCCGCGCAGGGATATGCGCGCACGACCCGGAAGCCCGGTATTTGTTTTACCACTTCTGGTCCGGGTGCCACCAACCTGGTGACCGGACTGGCCGATGCGATGCTCGATTCCACCCCGCTTGTATGCATCACCGGTCAGGTCGGCGCATCGCTGCTGGGATCGGATGCGTTCCAGGAGACCGATGTGGTGAGTGTTTCCATGCCCATCACCAAGTGGAATTTCCAGATCACTTCGGCGGAGGAGATCCCGGAAACCATTGCCAAGGCCTTCTTTTTTGCAAACTCGGGACGTCCGGGTCCGGTCCTGATCGACATCACAAAAAACGCCCAGTTTGAGGAGGTGGATTTCGAGTACAAAAAAATCAACCGGTTTACCAGTTATGTGCCCAAGCCTATTCCGGATCTCCCGGCCATCGACCGTGCGGCCGAGTTGATCAACACATCCGAAAAGCCGTTTGTACTGGTCGGACAGGGTGTTTCGATTTCCGGTGCCGAGCAGCAGTTCAGGGAGCTGGTGGAGAAAGCGGGTCTCCCTGTGGGAAGCACCCTGCACGGACTCTCCTCCTTTCCTTCCAGTCATCCCCTCTTCACCGGGATGCTCGGGATGCACGGAAACTATGCGCCCAATATCAACACCAACCGGTGCGACCTGCTCATTGCCATAGGGATGCGGTTCGACGACCGGGTGACCGGCAACCTGGAGACCTACGCCAAACAGGCCAGGGTGATCCATATTGAGATTGATCCCGCGGAGATTGACAAAAACGTAAAGACCGATGTGGCCATTATAGCGGATGCCCGCCAGGCACTTGAATTGCTCATTCCGAAAGTCAACGAGGCCTCACACACCGAGTGGCTGGAGAGTTTCGATGAGCTGCACCAGGTGGAGCAGGAGAAGGTGATCTCCCATGATGTTCACCCGGCGGATGATAAGATGCACATGGGAGAGGTGGTGCACCGCATTTCCCAGAAGACCGATGGAGAAGCCATCATCGTAACCGATGTGGGTCAGCACCAGATGGCGGCTGCCCGGTACTATGAGTACAACAAGAATAATTCGTGGATCTCTTCGGGCGGACTGGGGACCATGGGATTCGGTATCCCGGCGGCCATGGGGGCTGCCCTGGCCTATCCCGGACGGCCCATCATCTGTTTCGTGGGCGACGGGGGGTTCCAGATGACGCTCCAGGAGCTTGGTACCATCGCGCAATACAACCTCCCGGTGAAGATCGTGTTGCTGAACAACAACTTCCTGGGGATGGTGCGGCAGTGGCAGGAGCTCTTCTTCAAGAGCCGGTATGCCTCCACCGAGCTGGTCAATCCCGATTTCCTCCGTATTGCCGATGGTTTCGGTGTACCCGGAAAGAAGATCACCGAGAGGAACGAGCTGGATATCTCTCTGGACGAGCTTCTTGCAGCCGAGGGTCCGTCCCTGCTGGAAGTTTCGGTCCAGAAAGAAGGAAATATCTTCCCGATGATACCGGCCGGAGGGACTGTCTCTGAAATGCGCCTGGAGTAAGGTTCCGGGTAACCGGTACAGAACATTGGAACAGACACCATTAACACAAAGGAATCATGAAAAAGGAATTTACCATCACCATATTTACAGAGAACAAGATCGGACTGTTGCACCGGCTTACCGTTACGTTTACACGGAGGAAGATCAATATTGACAGCCTGAATACCTCGGAATCGGAGGTGGCCGGGATCTACCGGTTCACAATCGTGGTCAATATCAGTGAAGACCAGGTAAGGAAGGTGGTCAAGGCGTTGGAAAAGCAGATTGGTGTGCTCAAGGCGTTTTACCATACGGTGGACGAGATCGTTTACCAGGAGCTGGCGCTTTACAAGGTGCCCACCACGGCTTTTGCGCACGGCGACGATGTGGAGAGCCTGATCAGGAAGCACAACGCCCGGATCCTCACCATTGAGCCGGAGTATATCGTCGTGGAGAAGGCGGGGCACAAGGGGGAGACCACCCGTCTTTTTGAAGAGCTGGAGCCTTACGGGATCCTGCAGTTTGCCAGGTCGGGGCGGATTGCCATGACCAAGCAGATCAAGGAGTTTACCAGTTACCTGAAGGATCTTGAACAGCATCACGACCAGGCACAGGAAGAAGTACTTACGTATAATTAAAAGTGAATAAACAACCATGGCAGTAATTAATTTTGGCGGGGTGGACGAGAATGTTGTCACCCGCGAAGAATTTCCATTGAAAAAAGCACAGGAGACCCTCAAGGATGAGACCATAGCCATTATCGGGTATGGGGTCCAGGGACCCGGACAATCACTGAACCTGAAGGATAACGGATTTAACGTCATTGTGGGGCAGCGTAAAAACTCCTCCTCCTGGGAGAAAGCGGTGAAGGATGGCTGGAAAGAGGGGGTTGACCTGTTCGGTATTGAAGAGGCGCTGGAGCGGGCGACCATCATCCAGTACCTCTTATCGGATGCAGGTCAGATTGCCGTATGGCCCACGGTTAAAAAATATCTGACCCCAGGGAAGGCACTCTATTTCTCCCATGGATTCGGGATCACCTACAAGGAGCGGACCGGCATTGTACCGCCCGGGGATGTGGATGTGATCCTGGTGGCGCCCAAGGGATCGGGTACCAGCCTGCGGCGGCTGTTTGTCGAGGGCCGCGGACTCAATTCCAGTTTTGCTATTTTCCAGGATGCCACCGGCAATGCATGGAACCGGGTAGTCTCCCTGGGAATCGGGGTTGGTAGTGGGTACCTGTTTGAGACCACCTTTGAGAAGGAGGTGTTTTCGGATCTCACCGGTGAGCGCGGGACGCTGATGGGAGCGATCCAGGGTCTGTTTGCCGCACAGTACGACTGCCTGCGGCAGAATGGCCACTCTCCCTCGGAGGCGTTCAATGAGACAGTGGAAGAACTCACCCAGAGTTTGATGCCCCTGGTGGCAGAGAACGGGATGGACTGGATGTATGCCAACTGTTCCACCACCGCCCAGCGGGGAGCCCTGGACTGGTGGAAAAAGTTCCGTGATGCCGTATCGCCCGTGTTCTCCGAGCTTTATGGCCGGGTGAAGGCGGGTGAAGAGGCCCAGGTAGCCATCGATGCAAATAGCCAGGATGACTACCGCGTCCGCCTGGAGGAGGAGCTGAACGAACTCCACGAATCGGAACTCTGGAAGACCGGGGCTACCGTAAGAAAACTACGGCCTGAGAATACCTGAGGTTGTATGATTCATGTTTTATCGAAGGGTCGTGGGTACCACGGCCCTTTTTTTGCCAGCCACTTCCAGGTACCTGATCTTCGGCTTTGTTCCGGTATTGGGCTCCTGTTCCATCTCCATTATCGTTTCAGGGACAAGCCTGGGCTCAAATATCGGATGCAACACCAACACAGTGAACTGGATGAGCATAATTAATTACGTATTTAACTACGTAATTTACTACGTAATTATTATGCCACGACAGATGGAGCAATTCCATGCCACGGGAAAAACTGAACGATGCATTGTGGATTGCCTGCCTGGTTTGTATGAATGAGAAGAGATCACCAGGTAAGGTTAATCCGGGAAAACTTCCGTCAGCGGGCATTCATCTTGTCAATTAGAAAATTCTTCCTACCTTTGCACTCTGGGCAAGTCTTATACGACCAGCTCCTGCTGAATTCCCCCAGGACCGGAAGGTAGCAAGGGTAGGCGGTTGTAGCGGTGCGATATAAGTAGCTTGCCCTTTTTTTGTCCTTTTTTTCCTCATTTCAGGGGAAAATGGACGATTCTCTGAACGGTTCTTTCCGGGAATGCTCATTTTTCCGTAAATTCATTTGCTGAATCGTCACATTTCAACCAATAAATCATTAAAAAATGGAACAACAAGCAAAGAATAAGCAGTTTAGGGCAGCACTGATCTACGGGGCTATCCTTGGATTGGTTTCCGTTTTCTTGAGTGTTATCTTCCATGTCATGGGCCTGACCATGGAGACCTGGACCGGTATCGTATCTTTTGTAGTAACCATTGGTGTTATCACCTACTGTTTGTATGCTTACAGGCAGGAGTACATGGGCGGATTTGCAGGTTACGGGCAACTGGTGCTGATGACCGTGTATATATCGATTGTGAGCAGTGTGATTGTTACCATTTACAACTTTATCTTTTTCACATACATTGATCCGGAAGCGACGCAGAAGATGTTCAACATGGTATATGAGCGAATGCTGAACAATCCGCGCATACCTGAAGATATGATCGACGGAATGATGGAGCAGATGGAGAAGCGGTTTACGAAAAACCGGATCATTCTGCAGGGATTCCTTGGCGGTATCTTTACTCCGCTGATTGTTGGTTTGATCGCTTCTGCCTTTATCAAGAAAGAGCCGGAAGCCGGACCTGAAAACGTTTAGTATTAGCCTATGGATGTATCTGTCGTAATACCTCTGCTGAATGAAGAGGAGTCGCTGGATGAGCTGGTTGCCTGGATCGACCGGGTGATGAAAGCACATGAATTGCGGTACGAGGTGATCATGGTGGATGACGGAAGTTCGGATGGTTCGTGGGAGAAGATCCGGGTGCTCTCCCGGGATTATCCGGGTGTCAGGGGGATCCGGTTCCGCAGGAATTACGGGAAATCGGCTGCCCTGCATGTGGGATTCAGGGCTACGCGCGGTGATATTGTGGTTACCATGGATGCCGACCTGCAGGATAGTCCGGAAGAGATTCCCGAAATGCGCAAGATGATCGTTGATGAGGGATACGACCTGGTATCGGGCTGGAAGAAGAAGCGGTATGATCCGGTATTATCCAAGAATTTGCCCAGCAAGCTGTTTAACTGGGCTGCCCGCAGGTTGAGCGGAATACGGCTGCACGATTTCAACTGCGGGCTCAAGGCGTACCGTGCCAGTGTGGTACACAGCATAGAGATTTTCGGTGAGATGCACCGGTACATCCCTGTATTGGCCAAGAGCAGCGGCTTTACCCATATCGGGGAAAAAGTGGTGCGGCACCAGGAGCGTAAATACGGGGCGACCAAATTCGGGATGGAGCGGTTTATGAAGGGATTCCTTGACCTGTTAACGGTAACCTTTGTCACCCGGTTTGGAAAGCGGCCCATGCATTTGTTCGGGACCTTTGGTATGATGGTCTTTTTTCTTGGTGTTGCGGCACTGATTGTGATTGGGATCCAGAAATGGATCGCACTCCGGAATCACATACCGTCGGGTTTGATGGCTGATAATATTCTTTTCTATATATCTCTGACCTGTATGATCATCGGGGCCCAGCTTTTCATAGGCGGGTTCCTGGGAGAGCTGGTATCGCGCACTGCCACCGACCGCAATCATTACGAAGTGGAGGAGGAGATCTAGGGGATTCAGATGGATGCTCTCCACATAGTCAGGATGTTTTCCACCAGCCGTGTCCATGAGTATTTTTTCTTCTCTTCCCTGGCCCCTGAGATAAAGCAGTCCATTTTTTCTTCCCTGTAAAACCTGGCGATGGCACCGGCGATCTCCCCGGGATCCTTTTCGGTAACGTATCCTGCTTTGCCATCGGGTACAATTTCGGGCAATCCCCCTACCCGGGTAACGATCATCGGTTTTTCGAAATGGTAAGCGATTTGCGAAATGCCGCTCTGCGTGGCTGTTTTATAGGGTTGCACCACCAGGTCGCAGGCTGAGAAATAGTAGCGCACCTGCTCATCGGGGATGAATTCGGAGCGCCATACCACCCGGTCTTCCAGCCGGTATTGCTTCACCATATCCAGGTAAGTTTTTTGATCGGCGTAGAATTCGCCGGCCACCAGCAGTTTAACGGGCAGTTGTTTTACCGGTTCTTCGGCAAAGGCTTTTAAAAGCAGGTCCAGGCCCTTGTATTCCCTGATAAATCCGAAAAACATGACATAATGTGTCTGCGGATCGAGTTGCAGGTGTCTTTTAGCCATCCCGGGGGGTACCGCTTCGCCGAATTGGTCGTAAAGCGGGTGAGGGGAGAGGATGCGAGGTTTCTTTGTATCGAATCGTCGGGTGTCTTCCAGCACCTGTCGGGACATGGTGACAAAGGCATCCACCGGTTTGACAAAGTAGCGTGTAAAGAGGCGGTCGCCTATCCGTTTCTCGTGGGGGATGATGTTATCAATAACTGCGATCACCGGGATATTGCGGTTTCTTTTTATCCTCCTTGCCAGGGTACCAAAGCAGGGTCCCATAAAAGGAAGCCAGAACCTTATCAGCACCAGGTCGGGTTGTTGTCTGCGAATCCTGTTTCCTGTCCGGATCCAGTTAAGGGGATTCACCGAGTTCACCGTTCGCCTGATGGTGAGTCCGGGAGGGGCCGGTGAGTTCACGTACTGGGACTTTCCCGGGAAGAGAAAACCGGGATATTGCAGTTTGAAATTCTCCATGATGACCGTACACCCTTTTGTACTGAACTCCCGGGCCAGTCTTTCGTTGAAAGCGGCGATACCTCCCCGGTAGGGCCAGGCGGTTCCGATGATAATGATGGTCGGTTTTTTCAAAATGCACGGTTTTTACAAAGATAACGAATGGGATTAAATTCCCGGGCGTGAATCGTGCTCCTTCCGTTTGGTTTCGATATACCGGATCATCGCATCTGTATCGCCGGGATCAAACCAGCGGTAGCGATTATTTTTCCGGAACCAGGTGATCTGTTTCCGGGCGTATTTCCGGGTGTTTCGGCGGATGCGATCGACTGCTTCTTCCAGGTCGTAAGCTCCGTCCAGGTACCGGAAGATCTCGCGGTATCCTACCGTTTTCATGGCGTTGAAGGATCTCAGGTGCGCCAGGTCCCGGACCTCCTCCACCAGTCCGAGGCTGATCATATGATCGACCCTCCGGTTGATCCTGTCGTAAAGCAGGTCCCTGTCAAGGTGCAGGGCCATCCGGATTACCCGGAAGTCTCTTTCCCGCTCTTTCCCGCTCAGGAAGGATGAGTATGGCCGGCCGGTTTGTGTACACACCTCCAGGGCCTTGAGTACCCGGTAATGGTTATTCAGATCGATCCTGCGGTACGATTCGGGATCGCGTTCTTCAAGCATACGCTGAAGGGATTCGATTCCCTCTTCACGGAAGGTATTCCAGAGTTTCTCCCGGATGACGGGATCAATAGTGGGAAGGTCGTCGATGCCGGAGCAGACTGCATCAATGTAGAGTCCGGATCCGCCGGCCATGAACACCAGGCGGTTTTTTTGGAAGAGTTGGTTCAGCAGTTCCAGGACCTGGGTTTCGTAGAGGCTGGCGTTGTAGTACTCTTTTACCGATATGTGGCCGATGAAATGGTGGGGAACGGCTGCTAGTTGTGCGGGGTGGGGTTTTGCGGTTCCGATGACAGGTTCCCTGTAGATCTGTCGTGAATCGGCCGAAATAATTTCGCTTTCGTAGTATTGTGCCAGGCGGATCCCCGTTTCGGTTTTCCCCGAGGCAGTGGGACCTCCCAGGACGACCAGCGTGTTATTCATCGGAGACATTGTCGGGATCGATCGAATCGTCGGTAAGATCTTCGTCGTCGCTGTTCCCTGTTCCGTTTTCCAGGTCATCCAGCAGGGAGGTTCCGGGCTCAATATCCAGGTCGAGCCCGAGTTCGGTCTGAACCGGTGGTTCCCCATTGTGGAAGATCACTTTGGGTTTAATCTTCTTTTCCTCGTTTTTGATGATCTCGGTGAGCTCGATAAAGAATGCGCGTTCGGAGAAAAAATCATAGACATAGAGCATGCGGTCACCGGCATTGCAGAGATATTGTCCCAATCCGGCCTCGTCCATGGTGATGCAGTTGTCGGCATTTTCATCCATCATGTCGATCAGGGTGATTTCCAGTTCTTTTTCCCACTGCTGGTTGGTGAGAAAAAAGGAGGCCAGCTGGTTGGGATCGTAATCCAGGTCATGTTGTATGGCTGTATGCAGGTCCAGGAAGGTGTTTCCTTCACCGGCTACGATCTCCCTGGCAAAATCTTTTGATTCATCCGATAAGATGCGAAATTTAAATAGCATGGTTGTGGGACATTTCAATTAAAAATTGCATGGTATCAATCCCGTCGGCGTAATCCCCGGGAGAGGGGAACTGGGACTGACCCGGTTTCACGCGGTTCTCAACCGTCTCGTCCACCGAGACGGTGCACTGGATCTGCTCCCGGTTTATT
>CAYZMH010000024.1:21904-34338 GCA_964479445.1 uncultured Bacteroidaceae bacterium
ATTTCTGTTATTCCATTGGCAAACGCCAAATCATACCCTTTCAAGTTCGGAATATTTTTCATAATACACAACCCCTATGGGGCTTGACAGGCCCGGGTCTTCTTTGAGCAGCACTCCGCCGTTGTCGAGGAATGGGATGCTGTTCATCAGGTAAACGGCCCGGTGGTATTCAATGTTGTTCTGGTATTTGTGGTGCAGGGCGATTTCGTCGTCCGGTTCCCAGACCTCCATTATGCGGGTAAGGTCAAAATTTTCGGGCACATAGAGTTTGGTCACGTTCCTGCATCCCAGTCCGAAATAGGTGAATACATCCTGACCGAGCAGGCGGAGATCTTCCCTGTTCTCGGATCCGTTGAGCACGGCCACGCCATTGCGGTTTTTGCGTATGATGTGGGGGGTATTCCGAAAGTAGTATTCAAAGTACCGGGCGGTGTTATCGGATCCTGTTGCGATAACGGCATCCACATCCTTCAGGTACTGATCGGTAAAGAGGATGTGTTCTTCCAGTCCTGGCCGGAGATGGATCAGCAATTCAGCAACTTTCCTGAGCAGTCGGTCGTCTTTGGAGGAGGTTTTTCCAACGAAGCGGTTCCCGGAGAGGAGCACGCAGAGAAAATCGTGGAAGCCTACCAGGGGTATGTTGCCGGCCATGACGACCCCGATCTTTTTCGGTGGCTGGCTTCCTGCACCGGGATAATTTTTGAGCCAGTCCCGCAGTGTTTCGGGTTGCAGCATACGGGCGATGCCTTCCAGGGCCAGGCGCACGAATCGTTCTGTGAACCAGGGGTTGTGAAGGTGTTCGTTCCGGATCACCTCTTCAAATGTGTCGTAATACCGGTTGTTGAGCGTTTCCAGCTCCCGGGATTCCGAGCGTTCGCTTCGGGCATGCTGGGCAAGGTAGGCTCCGGCCCTGGCAAATGTGTTGGCAAGTTGTGCGGTACCTTGTTTCAAAGGGATCGTGTCGTATTTATTGGTTTATGCGGCGGATCAGGTTAAGGGCCGAACCGGCGCGGAACCACTCGATCTGGTTCTCGTTAAACGAGTGGTTGGCTTTGATTTGTTCTTCACTGCCGTCGGCGTGGTGCAGCATGATGGTAAGGGGTTGATCGGGGCGAAACTCTTTCAGGCCCCGGATGCTGAGCTCGTCATCTTCACGGATCTTCTCGTAATCATCTTTATCGGCAAAGGTGAGGGCCAGTACTCCCTGTTTTTTCAGGTTGGTTTCGTGGATCCGTGCAAATGATTTCACAAGCACTACCCGTACGCCCAGGTGGCGGGGTTCCATGGCTGCGTGTTCGCGGGAGGAGCCCTCTCCATAGTTTTCATCCCCCACAACGACCGACTGAAGGCCTTTCTCTTTCAGGGTGCGTGCCGTGGACGGGACCGCATCGTACTGTGAGGTAACCGGATTGAGCACCTTGTTGGTTTCATCGTTGAATGCGTTGACGGCACCGATCAGGAGGTTTTCCGAAATGTTATCCAGGTGTCCGCGGTATCGCAGCCAGGGGCCGGCCATTGAAATATGGTCGGTGGTGCATTTGCCTTTTGCTTTAATGAGTAACCTGAGGTGTTCCAGGTCGCTTCCATCCCACGGGTCGAAGGGTTCCAACAGCTGCAGGCGCCTGGATTCCGGATCCACCCGGATTTCAATATTGCTACCATCTGCGGCAGGTTCCTGGTATCCGTTATCTTGCACGGAAAACCCTTTCAACGGCAGTTCGATCCCGTGGGGTTCATCCAGTTTCACCTGCTGGCCGTCTTCGTTCTCCAGGGTGTCGGCAAGCGGATTAAAGGTAAGGTCTCCTGCGATGGTCATCGCTGTTACGATCTCCGGGGAGGCCACGAATGAGTGGGTATTGGGGTTCCCGTCGTTCCGCTTGGCGAAATTCCGGTTGAAGGAAGTAATGATGGAGTTTTTCTCCTCTTTGTCGGCATTGTGTCTTGCCCACTGCCCGATGCAGGGTCCGCATGCATTGGCCAGCACCACCCCTCCAATCTTTTCAAAATCCCGGATGAGTCCGTCCCTCTCTATGGTATAACGCACCTGCTCGGAGCCCGGTGTGACGGTAAACTCGGTAGCCACCTTCAACTTTTTATCCACGGCCTGTTTTGCGACAGAAGCCGCCCGGGTGATATCTTCATAGGAGGAGTTGGTACAGGATCCGATCAGACCGACCTCCAGGTCGCGGGGGTAGCCGTTCTCGGTCACGGCCCTGCCAAATTCGGAGATGGGCCAGGCTTTATCCGGACTGAAGGGTCCGTTGATATGAGGTTCCAGTTCGGAGAGGTTGATTTCGATCACCTCGTCGAAGTACTGTTCCGGATGAGCATACACTTCGTCATCGCCCTTCAGGTGTTCGGCCACCTTTTCCGCGGCTTCTGCCACATCGGTACGTCCGGTTCCCGCCAGGTATTCTTTCATTTTCTCATCGTACCCGAAAAGGGACGTGGTTGCACCAATCTCTGCGCCCATGTTGCAGATGGTTCCTTTTCCCGTTCCGGATATATGTTCTGCTCCTTCACCGAAATATTCCAGGATCTTACCGGTTCCGCCTTTAACGCTGAGGATTCCGGCCACCTTCAGGATCACATCTTTTGCGGAGGTCCAGCCGCTGAGTTTACCGGTGAGTTTTACCCCCACCAGTTTGGGGAAGCGCAATTCCCAGGGCATGCCGGCCATGACATCCACCGCGTCGGCCCCTCCCACACCAATGGCTACCATGCCAAGTCCGCCTGCATTGACCGTATGTGAATCGGTACCGATCATCATTGCGCCCGGGAAGGCGTAGTTTTCTAAAATCACCTGATGGATAATCCCGGCACCGGGCTTCCAGAAGCCGATCCCGTACTTGTTGGATACCTGGGAGAGAAAATCGAACACCTCTTTGTTGGTATGCAGGGCTGCTTCCAGGTCGTGTGCTGCTCCCGATTTTGCCAGGATAAGGTGGTCACAATGCACGGTGCTGGGTACGGCGACCTTCTCTTTACCTGCCTGCATGAACTGCAGCAGGGCCATCTGGGCAGTTGCATCCTGCATGGCAACCCGGTCGGGGGCAAACGAAGCGTAGTCTTTCCCCCGGGCAAATTCCCTGATTTCCGAATCACCGGCCAGGTGGGTGTAGAGGATCTTTTCGGTGAGAGTCAGGGGACGGTTGAGCACCTTTCTCACCTGCAGGATCTTCCCCGGTAGTTGCGCATATTTCTTTGTGATCAGGTCAAAATCGAAAGCCATAAGGGTCGGTTTATGTGATTGTGTTATAGTCCAGCGCGAATTTGGCAAAAATTGTAATAATATCTGTTACACAGACGTAAATAAAATACAATTGTTCAGTTTTTATTACCTTTACGCATTCTATCAACGTGATATTATGCGGACCCTTGCGCTGTTTCGTGAGAACCTGAAAATTGCCCTGAATGCCATCCGGACCAATTTGTTACGGACCATTCTGACGGTGTTGATCATTGCCTTTGGCATTATGGCCCTGGTGGGGATCCTCACGGCCATCGATGCGATCAAGGGAAGCCTGTCGGAGCAGTTCAGCGTGATGGGTGCCAACTCCTTTTCCATTGAATCATCGGGGATGCAGGTTAATATTGGGAATGAATCATTCCGTCGAAAAAATCACCCCTACATAGGATTCAAAGAGGCCCGGGAGTTCAAGGAGCGATTTCAGTTTCCCGCTGTGGTATCCATTCGCATCCAGGGTACTGGAACCGCGGTGGTCAAGAATAGATCGTATCAATCCAACCCCAATGTCCAGGTACAGGGGGGTGATGAGAATTTTCTTTTCACTGCCGGATATGAGCTGGCTTCGGGCCGGAATCTCACCCCCAGTGATATTGAGCAGAACGAGAACGTAGTGATTATTGGGGACATTCTCGCGGATAAGGCTTTTGGAAAAGGGGTTGATCCGATTAATGAGTTTATCACCATCGGTGGCGGGAGGTACCGGGTGATCGGGTTGCTCAAACCCAGGGGTAACTCATTTGGTTTTGGTTCCGACAATATTTGCCTGGTTCCCTACACCAGCGTGCGGCAATACTTTTCCAGGCCGCAGATGAGTTACTCGATCACGGTACGCGTTTTTGATACCAAGCTGCTTGACATTGCCGCCTCGGAAGCGGAAGGGCTTTTCAGGGTTGTCCGCGGTCTTGAGGCCATTGACCAGAGTGATTTCAACATCATGAAGAGTGATCAATTCGCCAACATGTTGCTTGAGAATCTTAAATATGTGACCTATGCTGCTACGATCATCGGGATCATCACACTGCTGGGAGCCGTGGTTGGATTAATGAACATCATGCTGGTGTCTGTGACCGAGCGAACACGGGAGATCGGGATCAGAAAGGCACTGGGAGCGAAGCCCCTGATGATCCGCCGGCAATTTCTCTACGAGGCAGTGGTTATTGGTCAGATCGGCGGGGTTGTTGGCATATTATTAGGAATTTTAATAGGAAATGCCGTATCTTTATCTATCGGTTCAGCCTTTTTGTTGCCCTGGAAGTGGATGTTGCTGGGGGTATTTCTCTGTTTTATCGTAGGGGTTGTATCGGGCTATTTCCCCGCAGTGAAGGGTTCGCGGCTTGATCCGATCATTGCGCTGCGGCATGAATAAATATTGAAGAAAGGTTATGCAGGATCTATATTTAGAAAAGACGTTCAATTCCCCTGAAGTGGAGTTTATTGCGGAGACCGGAGAGCTCAGCATGGAGGGACGGTCCATTCCCGAAGATCCCGGGGAGTTCTTCGACCGCCTGATCAACTGGGTGAACGAGTATTTTTTGAATCCTACCGACCGCACGGTCATGAATATCAAGCTGGAGTATATCAACAGCGGCTCTTCCAAATATATGCTCGAGTTGCTGCGTATTATGAAGGTGAATTACGAAAAGGGTCGTGATGTGCTGATCAAGTGGTATTATGAAGAGGGAGATGAGTCGATCGAGGAGCTGGGACAGCACTACCAGCAGACTACCCAGTTGCCATTTGAGCTTATTGAATACTATTAGCCGGTAATTCTTCCCGGATACATAAAAAAAGCCGCCTCATTTGAAGCGGCTTTCTGTTTATAGGGGATCTTGTTATGCAAACAGTTTGGGAACAAGGTCAACCACCCTGGCTGAATACCCCCATTCGTTATCGTACCAGGAGAGTACCTTAACGGTTTTTCCGTTGGCAATTGTTGCCTGGGCGTCGAAGATCGAGGAGTGCGGATTGTGGATCACATCCACAGAAACGATCGGATCTTCGGTGTATTCCAGGATCCCTTTCATGGGACCTTCAGCTGCTTTTTTCATAGCAGCATTGATCTCTTCCACGGTGGCTTCGGTTTTCAGGTTGGCTACAAGGTCAACCAGTGATCCGGTGGGGGTGGGTACCCTTACGGCCATTCCGTCCATCTTTCCTTTCAGTTCGGGGATCACTTTTCCAACGGCTTTTGCAGCACCCGTGGTGGTCGGGATCTGTGAAACAGCCGCTGACCTGGCACGGCGAAGGTCGCTGTGCGGAAGGTCAAGGATCCGCTGGTCGTTGGTGTAGGAGTGAATGGTCGTCATGAGACCGTTCTCAATACCAAAGCTGTCATTAAGAACTTTTGCCACAGGGGCAAGGCAGTTGGTGGTGCAGGATGCGTTGGATACCGTCTGGTCTTCGCTCCGAAGTGCATCGTCGTTTACACCCAGTACGATGGTATTGTCGATTTCGTCCTTGGAGGGAACGGTAAGAATAACCTTCTTGGCACCATTTTTAAGGTGGTCACCGTAGCCTCCCTTGGCGCTCTCTTTGTTCCTGAATACGCCGGTGGATTCCACTACCACATCCGGAGTTTCCACCCACGGAATGCTTGCCGGGTTGGTTTCTGCGGTCACCCTGTATTTGGTTCCTTTAACGATAATGTTGTCATCGTCGAATGAAACACCCTCGTAACGTCCCTGAGTGGAGTCGTATTTGAGAAGGTGAGCCAGCGTTTTGGTGTCGGTCAGGTCATTGATACCTACCACTGTCACGTCGTCTCTTTCCAATGCAAGTTTGAATACATTTCGTCCGATTCTGCCAAATCCGTTAATGGCAACTTTAATTTTTCCCATGATTCTCTTTTATTTGTTGAACATCAATTTTATTTCGCAATTTTTAGGAGTGCAAATGTAAGGAATTCTAATCATTCATCAAAGAGAAGAAAGGAATATCAGCCGGCTTTTTATTGAATGCCAGCGGGGGGTAATTGGTCCATAGCTTCCTGTCTCTCCCTGCGCCGTTCCAGCCAGCTCTTGGCACGGGCGCTTTCGCTGATATCGATTACCGTCCCGAATCGGTATCCCACGTAGAGATGGAAGTAATAGAACTGATTCTGTTCGGACGCCATGATCTCGATTTTCCTTGGGTATATGCTGGCGCCAATGCCGGCTTCCAGCGCGTTGATCACCTGTTGGCGTTCGCTGTATTCGAAGCTGAATCCTGCTTTCACCGAGAGTCCGGGCATCACCCGCAGTTCATTGAATCCCTTGAAGAACGAAGCACGGCCCCCGTAGTTAGTCTCATGAATACTGGGATCGAATTTCTTCTCTTCGGTATCAATAATTTCTCCCAGGCTGCCCACGGTGAGGATTTCGTAGTAGATCGGTTTTTCGAAGCCCAGGGTGATTCCGCCCGAATAGAAAGCGCGTACGGAGATCGAGGAGCGGTCATATTTGCTGAAGAGTTCGTGTTGCCTGCCTCCGAATGCCTTAAGTTCCCAGAAGAGGTTTTTTTTGCCGTATACGAACCGCTTGGTGAAGTAGTCGTAGATGACCATGCTCTTCATCTCCTTGGGGTCTTTCAGGTAGTTGAAGTCTGCATCCAGAATCCAGTTATTGCGGGCGTTGATAAACCTCGTATACCGGTAATTTACACCCAGGCCGTTGCTTTGCAGGAAGGCTCCAAAGGAACTTTCATCGGTGAAGAGCATTTTGAGTTCCTCGTCGATCTCTCCCTGTCCGCGCACCGCCGGTGTCAAAAGGAGAGCAATAACCGGTATGATAAATAATCTCCTCATGCGTATCGTTCCGTGCTAATTCCTTCCGAAAGGTATAACGAAAAAAGAGACGGGGAAGTTTCCGGATAAAAAAAAAGATTTACACCAGGTAAATCTTTTATCCGCTCGGGTATGGTGCAACCATTATCCCCGCTGCTCTACCTGCTCGGTGTCGGCCTTTGAATAGGCGGGACACACTTCCTTGTTGCAGGAGCTCAGCACAAGACCCAGTGCAAATACTACCACTATAATAATCGCTGCTCTTTTCATGACATTAAGATTTTGTTCCTGACCATTACATTTACAAATATATAAGATAAATGTAAAGAAAAAAATTGTTCCCTGTTATTACAACTGAATCGTTGGTTTGTTTGCATTGAAATTCAAAAAAATAGCTCCCGGGCCGGACTATCAAATTGATCTTAATTTAATACGGAACGCTTCGATTATCAATCCACTAACCAGCCTACTGGTTCATGAACCCCTGTTTCTCCAGCACCTTCAGCAAATTGCCGGAAAACTGCAGGTTATCCGCCTTCTTGTACCGCACATCAGTAAAAACCTGTGCCAGAGATGTTTTATTGTTTTCTTTCACAAACTGAAGGTTCTCTTCCAGTCCCTCTTTTTCTGCGTATAGCCGGTCGATATCTTCCGAGGTATACTCTTTATATTTTTCATAGTGCACCACCGCTTCCATTGGCAGCCGGTCGGTAAGCGGCGGTTCCTCGGCCGGGTATCCCAGTGTTACGGTTGTAACCGGAACGACCCCTGCAGGCAGGTTCAAAGTATCTATTATCTTATCGGCCATATAGGTGGTTGTTCCCAGGTAGCAGATTCCCAGTTTGTTATCCTCGGCGGCAATACACACGTTCTGTGCCACGAGCAGGGCATCGATGGCAGCGGTCATAAACGAAAGGAAGTTGTCGTACCCGGGTTCTGCATCGCGTTGCAGGCACCATTTATTGAACCGGTTGAAGTCGGCGCAGAAGGTGATCACCACTGGTGCTTCTTTTACCATGGGCTGATTGAAATGGGATGGGGCGAGTTGCTCTTTCACCTCTGTATCGCGCGTAACCACCATGGAATATACCTGCATGTTCCCCGTTGTGGAGGCCCGGGTACCGGCGTGCAGGACCTGGTTCAACAGTTCATCGGAGACCGGTTTCTGAGAATATTTACGGACTGACCGGTGTTGGGTTATGGCATTCATCATGATGTCAAATTTTTGCCAAAAGTAATGAAAAGTGGCGGTTCGGCCATGAAAAAAGCCTTTCAGTCCGGAGGGTTGTCTATAACATGCCCGGGGAAATAGAAAGTTTTTATCTTAGTCGGTTGATTTACCTTTTATACCCATTCAAAAATAGTATTATGACGAAAAAGATGAACACGATTTTCCAGGTCTCTCTTCTGGGCCTGGCTTTACTTTTCCTGAGCGTGGCCATTGCAGATGTTCATGGAAAAAAGAAAGATGAAGAGAAAGAGGACGGAGTTTCTTCGGCGGTTTTCAGCGGATTGAAATGGCGGAGCATTGGTCCGGCCATGACTTCCGGCAGGATTGCCGATTTTGCCGTTAACCCTGATAATCCCCATGAGTGGTATGTGGGTGTAGCGAGCGGACATGTTTGGAAGACCACCAACAACGGAACTACCTTCAGTCCGGTATTCGATAATTACGGCGCCTATTCCATCGGGGTGGTTACCATGGATCCGCAGAATCACAACATCATCTGGGTAGGTACCGGCGAAAACAACCACCAGCGGGCACTCGGTTACGGTAACGGGGTCTACAAGTCGGAAGACGGGGGCAAGAGTTTTACCAATACGGGGCTTAAAGATTCCCGGCAGATTGGCGGTATTGTAGTAGATCCCCGGAATTCGGATGTAGTATTTGTAGCGGCAGAGGGTTCGGCCTGGGGTCCCGGTGGGGATCGTGGATTATACAAAACCGAAGACGGGGGTGAGAATTGGGAAAAGGTCCTGGAGATAAGCGATCACACCGGGATCAACAATGTAGTCATTGACCCGGTGAATCCCGACATGATGTATGCTACCAGCGAGCAGCGCCGCAGGCATGTACACACCAAGATCGGGGGCGGACCTGAATCTGCTGTATACCGGTCAACAGATGGCGGTGAAACATGGGAGAAGTCTATGAAAGGACTGCCGGGTGTACATATCGGGGGAATGGGCATTGCGGTCTCCCCGGCCGACCACAACGTGGTTTACCTGATCGTGGAAGCGGCCATGGACAAGGGTGGATTTTTCCGTTCCACCGACCGCGGTGCCTCCTGGCAGAAGATGAGCGATCATCATGCCAGCGGACAGTATTACAACGAGATTTATTGTGATCCGCACGATGTGAATAAGGTATACTCCATGGAGACGGTTTCCCATGTTACCCTGGACGGCGGTAAAACATGGGAACGGGTAGGCCTTAAGGCCCGTCACGTGGATGACCATGCCATGTGGATTGATCCCCGGGATACCGATCATTTTCTGATTGGCGGGGATGGCGGTGTGTATGAAAGTTATGATGGCGGTGAGAACTACATCTTCAGAACGAACCTGCCTGTGACCCAGTTCTACCGGGTCAACGTGGATAACGAATTCCCGTTTTACAATGTATTTGGAGGCACCCAGGACAACAACACCCTGATGGGTCCGTCCCAGACACTGAGCCGGCAGGGGATAAGCAACGAGGACTGGAAAGCGATCCGAGGAGGGGACGGATTCTGGGTAGCCATTGACCCGGAAGATCCCAACATCATCTACACCGAATACCAGTACGGGAATAGTTACCGGTATGATAAGAGAAGCGGTGAGGAGGTACTGATCAAGCCCCGTCCGCGCAAGGGTGAAGAGACCTACAAATGGAACTGGAATGCACCGCTGGTGATCAGCAAGCACTCCCATACGCGTCTTTATGCCATGGCCAACAAGGTATTCCGTTCCGACGACCGGGGTAACACCTGGGAAGTGATCAGTCCGGACCTCACCTCGGGCATGGATCGAAACAGCTGGCCCGCCATGGAGCATTACTGGAGTTATGATGCCGTGGTGAAGGATGTATCCACCAGTTTGTTCGGCACGGGGGTCTCTTTCTGTGAGTCCCCGCTGAATGAAGATCTTTTGTATGCAGGAACCGACGACGGGGTGCTATCCATCACCGAAGACGGAGGTAAGAATTGGAGGAAGGTAACGGAGTTTCCCGGTGTTCCCGAATACACCTATATTAGTGATATACAGGCTGATAAATTTTATGAAAACGTGGTCTACGTAACCTTTGACAACCGGAAGCGTGACGATTTCACTCCTTATGTACTGAAGAGCGATGACAAGGGAAGAAGCTGGGAATCCATCGCCGGCGATCTTCCCGAGGATGAGACCGTACATACGCTGGAGCAGGATCCCGAGGTGTCCGGACTGCTGTTTGCGGGTACCGAGCTTGGTTTTTACTTCTCCATGGACGGGGGGTCAGACTGGACCGGGCTGAAATCAGGACTTCCTTCCATTGCCGTACGTGATATGGTGATCCAGGAGCGTGAAAACGACCTGGTGCTGGCCACATTCGGCCGCGGATTTTACATCCTGGATGATTACACGCCGCTGCGTGAGATGGCGCAGGAGGAGGGAATCACAGAGAAGAAAGCGCACATTTTCGATATCCCGGAAGCAGATATGTATATCATGGAGGGGGGTAAATACGGACAGGGTTCCATGTTCTTCACGGCCGATAATCCCCCGTTTGGTGCACTATTCACCTACTACCTGGATGAAGTTCCCAAAACATTGCGTTCCATGCGCCATGAAAAGGAGAAAGAGTTGTTTGAGAACAAGGAACCGATTCCCATGCCATCGCGTGAGGAGCTGCGTGCAGAGGAGAATGAACTTTCACCCTACCTGGTATTCACCGTATATGATGAGACCGGAACACCTGTCCGGAGGCTTACCGAATCACCGAGGAAAGGGATTAACCGGTTGAACTGGGACCTCCGTTACAATTTCCCGGGTCCGGTTGACCTGAACGGAAGGGATTTTAATCCTACCCGGGTAGAGAGTTCCGGTATCCTGGCCCTCCCCGGTGATTACACGGTTTCCATGGACCTGGTGGTCCGGGGTGAAATCACACGCCTGGTGGACTCTGAGCCATTCAGTGCATCCGTCCTGGGACTAGCCACGCTTCCCGCGGAGGATCGCGAGGAGGTTGTTGCATTCCAGGAGAAGATGACCAGGCTGGCCCGGACGATGATGGGCTTTGACCGTCAGCTCAGTAAGGATATTGAGACGATCCAGTCAATCAAGCATGCTATTATGGAGACGCCGGAGGCGGACTTGGCGATGCTGGATCGCGTAGCGAAGCTGGAGCAGAAGATGAAAGACCTGAAATTCAGGTATGATGGGCCTTCTGCGAAAGCGAGCTGGGAGGAGTTACCCCCCATGGACATGCCGCTTTCCCGCAGGCTCAGTGTGATGATTCGCACGCACTGGAACAACACAGCCGGTCTGACCGGTACGGTTCAGAAGCAGTATGAAATTCTTGCCGGGTTATTCCCGCCGATGCTGAATGATTTCAAGGAGGGTCATGACGAACTTGAGTTGATCCAGGCCGAATTGGATGAGCTGGGGGCACCCTGGACCCCGGGTTCCGTACCCAGCATGAATTAAGCATTTCCTGGCCATGTAAAATAACCCCGTCTTGTTGAGGCGGGGTTATTTTATGGGTTTGCGCGGCAGGGGCATTAACTACAGGACAAACGTTCCGAACTCGCTTTGGCAGTGGAAAGCGGGATGATGTACCAACCGGGATGCTATCTCATTTCAAAACCGATGCCCAGCTCGTTTGCTATCTCCTTCATCTCCTGCTGAATGGGTTTGATCACATGGATGCCTTCCTTTCTGATCTTCTCCTCCTGTTCCCGTTCCGGGTCACCGGGGATAAGGACCCTTTCGTGTCCTTCCGCGGGGGTGGCATCCCTGAACGTTTCGATCCATTTATCCATCTGTTTTTTAAAGGCATCACCGGGCTGGAACGCATCGATTCGCATGGCACCGAAAAAGTGACCGGTTCCCTCGCCCACTTTCTCCTCTTTCACCGGGAGGTAGGCTACCGAAGGCGGACAGAACGGACCGAAATTGGCTCCGGAGAGTACGGCAGAGAGGATGTCCACCACCGAGCTCATACAATATCCTTTATGTCCGCCGTGTTTTGTTGATCCCCCGAGGGTAAGCATGGAACCACCCTGTTTGATGATATCGGGATCATCGGAGGGATTTCCGCTTGCATCCTGGACGTATCCGTAGGGCACTTTCTCCCCTTTCTTAGCTGCCACCGCCAGCTTTCCCCGTGCGATGGGAGTGGTGGAAAAATCGGCCACGAACGGGGGATAGGAGGCGGCCGGCACGGCAACGGCGATGGGATTGGTA
>CAYZMH010000025.1:0-10818 GCA_964479445.1 uncultured Bacteroidaceae bacterium
GTCCGCACTACATCGGAGATCTCACCCTGAATCCGAGCTGGAGTTACGGGTACGGTGTGCTCTACCCGCTGGAGGTGCCGGGGATCATCTCCGAAGGCAGCTTCCACGATTACCGGCCTGAAATGGACCGGTTACTGAACCTGGATTACCGCAGGCAGGAGGCCTACAACATGCTCCTGGCCATGGTAACGTATTTCAACCTGCCGGGATCGGAGCCATTTGGCAACATTTCAGGTATTGTACGCGATTCCCTGCTGGAAAAAGACAACTACTCCATCGAAAACTCGCCCGATGGGTACATGAATGTAAACGGCACCGTGGTTGAATTGCAGGAGACCGGTATGACCTACCAGGTGGATTCCCTGAATACAGGATTTTACATGTTCGACAGCATTCCCTCGGGTACCTACAACCTCCGTTTTTCAGCCACCGATTACTATACCGACACGGTAACCGTGGAGGTAACAGAACACCAGTTTACCTATCACAATCACTGGCTGAAAGCCGACAAATCGATGGCGCCCAAAGTAGTGGGGCACCTTCCCGGTGAAGGAGTCACCCTGCCGTGCAACGACCCCGTACAGGTCACATTCAATATGAATATGGACTCTGCCTCCGTGGCCGAAGCGTTCTCCATTGAGCCTGAAACCGCGGGAACCTTTCACTGGGATGAGGACTACCTGTCCGTATCCTTCCAACCGGCTATTCCGTACGATATTTCCACCAGCTACACCGTCACCATAGATACCACCGCACAGCACCAATGGGGAGTTTCGTTAGATTCGGCACTGACTTTCACCTTTACAAGTGGTGACAGGAACCGGTACCAGTTAACCGGGAGTTTTCCGGCCAGCACGCAGCAGGAGGTGAACCCGTACCTGCAGTTCCGGCTCTTCTTTGACGCACCGATCAACAATACATCGCTGATCGATGCCGTACACATCGTCACCGGCGATCAAACCCGCATCGGCACCAGGGGTGCCTCGATCTATACCATTGACGGCGAAGGGCACTATTACTTTTCACCGGACGAGCCGCTCACCTGGAACGAAGACTACGAACTGGAGATCCTCGGATCGGTAAAAGATGAAGATAATATCCCGTTGGTGGACACCCTCAGGATCGCCTTCTCCACCAGGGAAAAATTGCCTCCCCTTGCGATACTGGACGAATTTGATGATCCCGCACGCTGGGAGATCGATTTTGCCTCGAGCCAGGGCATTGACGGGAACAGTTTCCTTTATAAATGGTCAAAAAACTACCGTTCTGGTGATTTCTCCACCCTGCTCCGCTACCAGTTCCTGAACGATCAGGCCAGCTGTGTGCTGAAACCAGTGGAAAAGATAGCCCTTGAAAGTGTCAAATCCGAGGTAGGCGTATGGCTCTGGGGTGATCTCAGCGGCAATACACTCGAAGCCGTGTTTGACAACGAAGACTCCCGTGAATTATCCACCATCTCCTTTGCCGGGTGGAATTACTGCAGCGCTGAAATTCCGGAGGAAGCCGACAGCCTGGTATCCCTGAGCATATCCCATGCAGACGGAGGAGCGCTCACCGGGGACATCTATTTCGATGCACTCAGTCAGCCCGAGACCACAGGAGTCAATCCGTTTACACGGAACAATCCCTGGAAGGTGTATCCCAATCCGCTTAGCGGCAATACCCTGCATGTTGAAGGACCCTCCGCAGGGAAAACAGGCTACAGGATCATCAGCATAACCGGAGAGCTGATGCAGGAGGGTGCCCTGGAAACAGGGGAAACAGCGATCATCCTGAAGGAGAGCATAACAAACCTGCCGGGTTTTATAGTACAGGTAAAACAGGGAGCGGTCCTCCATTCAACCCTCATTACACAAGTCAAGAATTAACAACTACACACTATGAATACCTCTTTCATGAATAAACTAACCATACTGCTCATCATCCTGTTCCTGGCTGCCGGGGTTTATGGTCAGGACCGAACCATCACCGGGAAGGTGGTAGATGACAACAATATGCCCCTGATCAGTGCAACCGTGGTGGCACTGGGTCCGGACGGCACATCAAAGAGCGGCACCTCCACCGATATCGATGGCCATTTCACCCTGGATCTACCCGCGGGAATCCAGCGGATCCTGGTTTCCTACGTGGGCTTCCAGAGCAGAGAGGTGGATATTGCAGGGAAGAATGATCTGCTGGTGCAACTCAACCCTTCCGCCATGGAACTGGAGGATGTGGTGGTAACCGCACTGGGCATCAGAAAAGAGAAAAAAGCCCTGGGGTATGCCTTTTCGGATGTGGACGGGGAGGAACTAACCAAGAACCGGGATGTTAACTTTATCAACTCAATCAGTAACAAGATCGCGGGAGTGAATATTTCACAGACAGCCGGGGGTGCCGGGACCTCCTCCCGGATCATCATCCGGGGAGTCAAGTCCCTCTCCACCGAGAGTCAGCCCCTGATCGTGGTCGACGGGGTCCCCATCGACAACTCCTCCGACGGAGCGAGCTGGCTGGGTGGACTCGATTACGGGAACAGCCTGATGGGAATTTCGCCTGATGATATTGAGACCATGTCTGTCCTGAAAGGTCCCAATGCAGCCGCCCTTTACGGATCAAGAGCTGCGACGGGGGTGATCCTGATCACCACCAAAAAAGGGACGAAACGGGAAAAGATGCGCGTTACGGTAAATTCCAATTTCATGTTCGACCGGCCCTATATTCATACCAACTACCAGAACGAATACGGGGCCGGCTTCGGGGGCGCGATACAGAAGCAGGCCCTCACCGAGGAGCAACAGAACCGCTATGGAATGGATTCAGCCTATTATTACTACTCCACAGGCAGCTGGGGACCGAAACTGGACGGGATCATGGAGGTACTGAACTGGAACGATGAATTTGTCACGCTCACCCCGCAGCCCAATAATGTAAGGGACTATTTCGAAGACGGGTATACCCTTACCAACTCCATCGCCCTGGAAAACGGGGATGAAAAGTATAACTGGCGTTTTTCAGCCGGGACCGTGCATAATAAGGGATTGAAGCCCAACAGCAATTACAACCGGAAGAATATCAACTACAACATGAACTCGAAACTGAACGATGTGGTGAGCTTCAGTTTCAAAGGGAATTACATCCGGGAAGACGCTTTTAACCGTGTGGGGCAGGGTGATTCCCGCACCGGTGCACGAACCTTTATCTGGATGCCCCGATCCATTAACATTGACCGGCTTCGTTCCGATTACATGAGCGAAAACGGCTATGAACAAAACTGGTACTTCACCAGCGACTGGCACACCAATCCCTACTGGGAAGCTTTCGAAAACTATAACAATGACAACAAAGACCAGTTTATCGGGTATGCCAAGGTGGACCTCCAGTTTACACCATGGCTGAAGGGGTTTGTCCGCTCCAGCATGGATACATACAAATCCAAACGTTATCTGAGGGTGGCCAACAATGCGCTTCGCGCCAACGGGGAAGGATCCTTTACCGAACGGTGGGTGAATTACCGCTCCCTGAACCACGATTTCCTGCTGACCGCCGACAAAAACGTGGGTAACTGGAATATGAATATGAACCTGGGAGGTAATTATTACAACTATGAAGTTGATTACCAGTCCACAACAATTAACGGGTTAGCAGTGCCAAATTTTTTCTCCATCAATAATCCCAAATATCCCGCCGAGACCTCGGTAGGTTCTTCCCGGAGAGAGAAAATTATACAATCATTCTATGGTTCTGCCCAACTGGTTTACGACTCCTGGTTGTTCCTGGAACTGACCGGTCGGAACGACTGGTCCTCTACCCTCCCCCTGAACAACAACTCCTATTTTTATCCGTCTGTAAATACCAGCCTCGTCTTCTCCGACGCCTTTGGTCTGAACAAGGATATCCTGAGCTTCGGGAAAGTACGGTTCTCTTACGCCTTTGTCGGGAATGACACGGATCCTTACCAGCTCTCCAACGAATACATGAACCAGCAGTACGGTGAAGTGCCTGCTGTTTATCTGAGCAGCAGCGGATTTAATCCCGATCTCAAGCCCGAACGAACCGGATCCTGGGAGGTGGGGACCGACCTGCGCTTTTTCATGAACCGGATCGGACTCGATCTGACCTACTACAACGAGACCACCTTTGACCAGATCGTAACTGCTGAAATATCCAAAGCATCGGGATTCAGCAACATCGTGACAAACGGAGGGGAAATCTCCAACAAAGGGGTGGAAGCTCAGATGACCCTCTCGCCGGTGAAAACATCGGATTTTACCTGGGAGATGAATGTGAATTTTGCCAAAAACCAGAACGAAGTAGTTTACCTGGCTGGCGGTTTGTCCCAGCTAACCATCACCAATGAGAGTCAGATCAATATCGTAGCCATCCCCGGGCGACCCTACGGGGAGATCATCGGAACAAGAATTAAACGGTTTTACAAGAGAGACGGGGAAGGTAATGTGGTGGATGATCCCAACAATGGCCGGCCATTGATCGGCGATGACGGGTTATACATCCAGGAAGAGCGGGGAGTAATCGGCAATGTTACCCCCGACTGGACTGGGGGTGTGACCAGCATGATGCAATACAAGGGGCTGTCCCTCTCCTTCTCCATCGGCGTTTCCAAAGGAGGCGACATCTTCTCCAAGACCAACAAGTACGGACTGGATAACGGTCAGTATAAAGAAACCCTGGAAGGCCGCGAATCCTGGTACAATGCAACCAGCGATGAGCAGCAGATGGGACGGCGTGGATTGTACAATCCGGACGGCACTCCTATGCTGGATGAAAATGAAGACCAGATGTTTGACCCTGATGGCTCCGAATCTGTCGGGTATGTGGCAGACGGGGTCCTGACAGACGGGACAGAGAACACACGCGGCATTGATCCGCAGGTTTACTTCCACCAGCGCAAATGGGGTGGAATTGCCGAACTGGATGTGTACGATGCCAGCTATGTCAAGCTACGGGACCTGACCATCAACTATGACCTGCCGGTGGGCTGGTTTGAGAATAATTTTGTAAGCAGTGCCTCGGTATCACTGGTGGGGAAAAACCTCTGGCTGATCTACAGCGGGGTTCCCAACATTGATCCTGAATCTTCGTTTACATCCAATAACAACGGGATCGGACAGGAGTATGCCGCTATGCCGCCAACGCGGTCCGTTGGATTCAATGTACGAATTGTATTTTAAAACTGTGCAGTTATTATGAAAATCAGAAAGATCATTATCGTACTGCTGGCCGGCACCCTGCTCGGTGCATGTACGAAAAACTTCGAGGATATCAATACCAATCCCAATAATCCATCCACCAGTGATGTCAATTACATCTTCAACTACGTCGTTAAAGAGGCAGCAGGAGAGTATGGCGGATCCGGGGAGGGCCGGATCTACTCCACCTATAACTACTCGTATGTTCAACGGTGGATCATGCACACCGCAGCAGTTTGGGGCAATTCCACTATGCCGCCGTACACCCTGTTCGATCAGTACCGGATCCAGAACCTGTGGCAGTATTTCTACTCCAACCTGCTGCTGAATTGCACCATCCTTGAGCGCATGACGGCAGAGGATCCCGATGATATCAATAAGCACCAGGTTGCCCGGATATGGAAAGTATTCTGTTTCCACCGGGTTACTGATCTGTGGGGGGATGTCCCCTACTCCGATGCATGGAGACTCCTTGATGATTACACCGGGGAGACGATCCGCCCCTCCTATGACGAGCAGGAGTTCATCTACAACGATATGATGGAGACCCTGGAAGATGCTGTATCCAAAATTGACCAGGAAAAGGGGTTCTTTACAAATGACATGATTTTCAGCGGGGACCTGGATAAATGGAAGCGCTTTGCCCGCTCCCTTCGCCTCAGGCTTGCCGTGCGAAGTGGAAACGAAACCGTGGTCAATGAAATTGTCACCAGTGGGGAGTTGATCTCCTCCAACAGTGAGGGTGCCCTTTTCAGTTACATTGAGTCCCAGGATTGGTGGAATCCCTATTACGAACTCAATAGCGATTCCAAGAACCCCACCAGTCCGGATCTGACCGGAACCAGCACTCCCAAGATCAGCGAGCTGATGCTGCGGCAATTACAGGGAACCGACGACCCACGGCTCGAGGTGTATGCCCAGCCCATTGAGCTGGACAACACCACCTATATCGGTGTTCCCAACCTGATGAATGCCAGCAAAAAAGAGAACCAGGCCATGGGTATGGGTGTATCATCAACCTCGTACATTGGGACCTATTTTTCAGGGAATCCCACCTGGCAGAAGCAGGTACTCTCCTATTCCGAGGTATGTTTCCTACGCGCAGAGGCGGCATTCAGGGACTGGACCTCCGAAGATGCACAAACCTGGTATGAAGAAGGGGTGCGCAGTTCCCTGGAGTATTACGGCGTAGAAACATCCGAAATTGATGATTTCCTGGCCAATGGAGGAGCTTTCAACAATACCCTGGAACAAATTATGGTGCAAAAATGGGTATCCCTGTTTTTAAATGGCTGGGAAGCTTATGCCGATTACAGGAGAACGGGGTTCCCCCGGCTGAAAAAATGGGAACTGGAACTTGATGGGATCAGGATCGAGGATGCCGAATGGGTGGACGTTCCGAGGAACTACCTGCCGGGCAGGCTCCCCTATCCTGACGACGAGGTTGACCTCAACAAAGAAAACTACAACAATGCCGTTGACCGGATGGGAGGCGATTCGTACTACCAACAGGTATGGTGGTCAGAACAGTTCGGAACCATAGATTATTAAAAGAAGCAGAGATAACGATGGAAAAACGAGTGATCAGCTGCATTATAATTCTCTTCCTTGTAACCGGATTATGGGGACAGGGTGAACCCAAACGGGAAATGCGAAGCACATGGGTTGCCAGCGTGGCAAATATCGACTGGCCCAAGTACGAACACCGGAACAATCCGGCCGCCCAGAAAGAGGAGCTCATACGTATGCTGGAAACATTCCGCCAGACCAATATGAATGCTATCTTCCTCCAGATAAGGGCTGAGTGTGACGCCTTCTACCAGTCGGCCTATGAACCCTGGTCGCGCTACCTGACATGGGCACAGGGAACGGATCCCGGGTACGACCCGTTGCAATTTGCCATCGAGGAGGCCCATAAGCGCGGAATTGAAGTACATGCCTGGATGAATCCCTATCGCATCAATGCATCCACCAACGACGGCGGGGATTATTACGATGACGGACATGTATACAGGGAACATCCCGAATGGGCCCTGGAGTACTCGTCGGGTAAAAAAATTCTGAATCCGGGTCTCCCGGAGGTGATGACCTACATTGGCACCGTGGTACGCGATGTGGTGTTAAATTACGAGGTGGACGGGGTCCATTTTGACGACTACTTCTATGCCTATGGAGGCACTCCTTCTTCCCTGGACGATGATGAATATGCCCTCTACGGGAACGGAATGAACCGCGATGACTGGCGCCGGGATAATGTAAACCGGATGATCGACACCGTCTACCGGGTAATCCAGGAGGAGGACCCGACCGTACGTTTCGGGGTAAGTCCGTTTGGCATATATAAAGACGGGGTACCTGCAGGGATATCCGGATTGAACGCCTATGCCCGGATCTATTGCGACCCGCTAGCCTGGCTCAGGGCAGGGAACCTGGATTACCTGACCCCCCAGACTTACTGGCCCACGGGTGGCAGCCAGGATTTCGAAACCCTGGTTAACTGGTGGGCAGATTCGCTGAACCACTACGGGCGACACCTCTACCCCGGTCAGGGTACCTACCGTCTATCCGATTCACCGGGCGAGAAAAAATCGCTCCCCGAAGACCCCATGTTGCATGAATACAAGCAATACATGGATCTTCCCGGAGAAAGCGGGGATGACCTTGCATTATCCCATCTTGAATCCTCCAGGCTGAAAGGAACCGGTGATCCGGTGGCTGAATGGACCCTGGGGCAGATCGGTTTACAGATCGACCTTATACGTGCCAACAGGGATAAGAACGGACTGGGAAGTGTTTTTTTCAGTGCAAAAGACCTGGACCGTGTGGAGGGATTGAAGGAGTACCTGGCCCAGAACAAGTATACCCACCCGGCATTGATTCCTGAGATGACCTGGAAAAGCGGTTCGATCCCTGCTTCACCCACCAATCTTCGTACAGAGATCATCAACAATGCATATCACCTGGCGTGGGATCACGCTGTACAACCTAATGAGCGGTTTGCTGTATACGCCTCGGATGCCGCGCTTCCCGCATCGGATATTATTGACGACCCCTTAAATCTTCAGGGAGTTACCTTCGAAACCTCCATCGCATTATCTGACCTGGTCATCACGGAGAACTCCTATATGGTGGTCACTACCCTTTCCCCCGGGGGAAAAGAGAGTGTCCCCGGTGAAGTGTTGCAACCGGGCAGTGAGATTCCGTTCGTTGACCTTGTCTCTCCTGCCGAATCAGATACGCTTGCTTCCTCCGCCCTGCTATCCTGGTCATCCTCTTTTTCAGATCCAGTGTATAAAATGCAGATCTCACAAAACAGCACGTTCAGCAATGTCATTTATGCATCGGATTGGATAACCAACACCGCCTTCAATATTATGGATGCACCGCTGGAGGGGGAAACCCGGTATTACTGGCGGGTACGCGCCAGGGATGGTGCAGAGGGTCCTTACTCCAGCTATCGTTCATTCGTTGTTGGTTTCCCGGAAGTACCGCTATGGGTTTCTCCCGTAAACCTGGCACAGAATGTCTCTACCTATCCTGCTTTCCGGTGGGATGCCTCCAAACTGACTGAAAACGTGCATATCCAGATTTCTGAGAACAGTTCATTCGATGCCCTGGTCACCACCGAATCCTTTCCGGCCGGTCAGGGTCAGGGTACTTTATCCATGGAACTGGATAAGGACACCTGGTATTATGCCAGGATTTCCGGGGAAAACGACTATGGAGAAAGCGGGTTCAGCGAGTTCGTTACCTTTAAGACCACTTCCGGGGAGATCCCCTATGTAAATCTTACAGCGCCCGGTGACGAGGTAACCGCTGCCTCTTTCGACCAGTTGCAATGGGAAACCTCGGCATCGGAGGGCACAGTACTCTACAAGCTCCAGGTGGCACTGGATGCTTCTTTTTCCAATGTCATGTACCAGTCTGACTGGATCGAAGCAACCCACATGCTTATCGGCGATCTTCAGCTTGAAGGCGCAAGGACCTACTACTGGCGTGTCAGGGGAAAGAGTGAATTCGGGGAGAGTGACTATAGTACTTACCGGACATTCACGGCCGGGTATCCAACCCGTCCTGATATTACCGCTCCTCCTCACCTTGCCGAGGGAGTGTCAGCCAAGCCCACGGTCTCCTGGGAGACCGATGGCAATACCGATTCGGTATATGTAGAATTCTCCGAAGAGGGGAGTTATGAAACACTGGTTCATGAAGAACGTTTCCCGGTTAATCCCGCTTCAGCGCAACTGTCCATATCGCTCCGGCCCTATACCTGGTATTTCTTGCGTCTTCGTGCAGAAAATGAATATGGCGGCAGCGTATACAGTGCAAACCGCTATTTTAAAACCGGTGAGCCTTCCGGCATTAACAAAACCGATCTTTCCAAAGGAATGGAAGTATATCCAACCGTGCTGAAACAAGGCGTCCTGCAAATAACTCTTCATGGTTTCTCAGTTGGCAAAACCACCGTGCATTTTTACGATATCCATGGACGGCTGGTTCATAACGCGGAGATGAACGCGGGAAATTCCCTGAAAGGATGGAATGCGGAAATTGAACGGGAAACATTCGGAAAACCCGGGATTTACATCCTGGTGGCCAGCGATCATCAGAAGAGGCGCACACAACGCATCCTGGTCCTGTAATTAAGAGTAATGAAATGATATATTTTATCTTTGCGAAAGATGAAGATAGTAGCAGACGGCGGATCGACGAAAATAGACTGGAGAATCATTTCCGGTAAGGATGGTGTGAATGCTCTTCAGACGAAGGGCATCAATCCGTATCATCTCACCCGTGAACAGATCGACAGGGAACTGAATGCCATAGATTTCCCGGAAAATGAAGCAGTAACCGAAGTGTGCTTTTACGGGGCCGGCATTGCCTCTGACAGGGCCCGGCAGATCATGGAGCGTGGACTTCTGGATCGTTTCGGCGGATCGTGCCGGGTGGTTGTGGGTGACGATCTCCTGGGGGCAGCAAAAGCGCTTTTCGGAGACGATGATGGGATTGCCTGCATACTGGGTACAGGATCTAATTCGGGTCTCTACAAACAGGGAGAGATTATAGAATCCATACCAGCCCTGGGGTATATCCTTGGAGATGAAGGGAGCGGCGCCGACCTCGGGAAGCGCTTTCTCAATGCAATCCTGAAACGTGATTTCCCGGAGGATCTGTGCCGGGAGATCGCAAAAGAGCAAGGAATGGATATGGAGACCGCATTGCAGAAAGTATACCGTGAAGCATTGCCCAACCGGTACCTGGCCTCCATGACCCTTTTGATGAATAAATACAGGGAACATCTTGCTGTACAGGATATTATTAAGGAGGCTTTTATTGATTTCCTTGAAAAAAATGTCATGAAGTACAGGGAAGTGGAAACCCTTCCGATCGGATTTACCGGATCGGTTGCCTATCACTTCCGCGATATCCTGGAATCTGCCATGCGGGAGAATAAACTTAGGATTAAAAAAATTGTCATTTCACCTATCGATCACCTGGTGGAATACCATAGAAATAACCTGTAAAATTAAGATGAACGAGAAGAAGATAAAATATCTGACGGAGGCCTCCTCCAACTACGACAATCTGGAAGATATGTCGGTAAAAGAGTTACTGCAAAACATCAACA
>CAYZMH010000025.1:10828-34019 GCA_964479445.1 uncultured Bacteroidaceae bacterium
TTTCAGATAGAGCAGACAGTGCGTCTCAGTCTGATACTGCAAAACATCAACAAGGAGGATGGCACGGTCCACATAGCAGTACAAAAAATCATACCCCAACTGGAACTGGTGATCGAAGAGATCGTACCCCGCATGCTGGTAGGTGGACGCCTGTTTTATGTGGGTGCAGGTACCAGCGGAAGACTGGGAATCCTGGATGCCTCCGAGATCCCTCCCACATTTGGCGTTCCCTACGATATAGTGATTGGCCTTATTGCCGGCGGTGACCAGGCGATCAGGAAAGCTATCGAGTCTGCAGAAGATGACATCAACGGGGCCTGGAGAGACCTGGCAAAGTACACGCCTACACAAAACGATACGGTCATGGGCATCGCCGCTTCGGGAAGGACCCCCTACGTGATTGGCGCCGTGCAGGATGCACGCAAAAACGGCCTTTTTACCTCCTGTATTACCTGTAATCCCGGCACCGAGCTGGCCCGTTCCGTGGAGATTCCCCTTGAGGCACTGGTGGGCCCCGAGTTTGTCACGGGAAGCACCCGGATGAAGGCGGGTACCGCCCAGAAACTGATCCTCAACATGCTTACCACAACCACGATGATCAAACTGGGTCGGGTAAAGGGTAATAAAATGATTGATATGCAACTCACCAACCAGAAACTGATTGAACGGGGCACCAAAATGATCCAGGAGGAGCTGGGAATCGGATTCGAGGAGGCACGGCGCCTTTTGTTATTAAACGGCTCGGTCAGGAATGTACTTGAGACCTACACGAAAATCAGATAATCCGGTCCAGCAGAGGAGGAAGCCACATTGCCAGGAATATAACCACCACCAGGGCCGGTAACATATTCATTACCTTCACCTTTTTCACATCCATCAGGGTAAACCCCAGTCCGATCAGCAGGATACCTCCCACGGCAGAGAGTTCAGCCACAATATCGGGGGATAGTGTATCGCTGATATACCCCGCAAAGAGGGTCAGACCGCCCTGGTATACCAGCAAAGGCACCGCGGAAAACAACACCCCGGCCCCCAGGGCTGAAGCCAGCGCCATGGATGAGAATCCGTCCATAAGCGATTTGGTGAGCAGGAGATTAGGCCGGTTTCCCAGTCCCTCCTCCACCGCACCCAGTACGGTCATGGAACCCATGCAGAACACCAGGAAGGCGGTGACGAGTCCTTCGGCAAACCGCTCGTTATTGGAACGAACCTTTTTTTTGAGGTAGTCACCGAAACGGTGCATATTCTCCTCCAGCTTCCACCAGGTTCCCAGCAGGGAACCGATCAGCAGGCTGAAGATCATAACCATTATATTATTGGTCTCCAGGGCCATCTTGATGCCCAGGAAAATGGTGAAGAGTCCGAACACCTGGAACATGATCCGGGTGTATTTTTCAGGGAGTCGGGATCGGATCACCAGGCCCAGGGTGCTGCCGATGATGACCGTTCCCACATTAACAAGGGTACCTATCATATAATCGTACGTTTATTACCGCCGAAAATAGTAAAAGGAAACGATATTCCCGCACAGCAGCATTAAGGACGGTCCGTCAATCGTCCTCCACAAAAACGGTAATCTCCCGGGTAGGGGGCTCTGCATAGTTCTCATAGAACTTGATCTTGACCGTATCGCGTGTCCCCTGCATATAGGTGAGGGAGTCACCTATGATCACCGGACGGGATCGCAATTTGAACCTAACCAACGCTTCGCATTTCTTACCGGGTTCGATGGCTGTGTAGGTTTGTTCATAGGTGTCTTCATCGTACCTGGTTACCTCGAGGTTCTCCGGGGAAGGATATCCCCCGTAAACGTACTTCCCGCCGGTCAGTTTCACCTTCACTGTTTGATTGGGAGGCAGAAGGGCTGTAAGGCTGTAATTTGTATGTTGCGTATAGACAGCACTGTCTTGATGAAGAACATTCTGTCCATATTCACCGGTAGCCGGGTATTGGATGGTATCTTCAATCTCAAATTCCGTTTCATCAATAAATTTCTGCAGGTAATATTCAAAGTCGGGGATATCTGCATCGATGCCCATGGCAGCATACCGCTCTTCAAGGTTTTGCCGGATGATCTCCGGCCGGAGCAGCACGGCATCCTGGATCAACCGGGTACCGATCACCTCGCTGTCCAGCTTCCCGTCCTCCCGCAGGTCGGTACTCATGTTGGCCAGTAATTCTGACAGGGTGGCATCGTCGCGGTAACCCTGGATGATGAGAGATGCGGCCAGCAATACGGCATTGTCCCTTCCTGAGATAGAGATATCAAGCGACTCGGATCTTCTCCTGTGGTTGAGATAGAAACCAAAAATATCCAGGATCTCTTCCTGAGCCTGCTCTTTGGCCTGGGAAAAGATGGCCCCCTCCGACATAAGGTAATGGATCCGTTGTTTTTCCAGGTGCGATAACAGGTTCACATTTACAGCCTCTTCCGAGAGATCAGAAAGGGCATAAAGTGTAAGCTGGGCATCGGATTTCCTTCCCAGGGTCTCGTTAAAATAGAAGCCATCGGCACGAAGTTCGATAAAACGGGAGTTCAGCACAAGCTGGTTCAGCTCGAATTTGCCCTGGTTATCCAGAATCTGTGAGCTGAAGGTTTTGCCGGTCTGTATCAGGCCCGGACTCAATTCGGTAACGATAATGCCTGTTCCGTTTATAAACGGACCCTTTTGAACGACCCCGCTGATGGTTACAGTGGTGTCCAGCCCGGTATTCACACCGGAGGTATCGTTATTAAGGGTATCGGAGGGGTTTTCGATTGAAAGGGTATCGCCGGGATTGAGGTCGTCTTCCGCGGGATCCACGTTCTCCTCGCAGGAGAATATCCCAAGAAGGAAGACCAGTGCGGACAGGAAATAAAGACGTTTCATGTTGCAATGGATCAAGGGTTTTGGTTGAATTCAATAAATAAAGATAAAAAAAACCTGTAAAAGTACCCGGTTCAGGAACGAATCCGGCGAACCTTTCCCATTGGGTCCGGGAGATTCAACTTAGAAAATACAAATACAGTACTTCATTTTAGCATTACAAAGCAATAATCCATATTTCCGCAAATTTTCACCCGGAAATTTGCATCGAAAGAATATTTGTTATTACATTTGTACTATACATCTTGTTTAATACATATGGAATACATAAAAAACAAACAGGTCAGTGAATTGCTGCTCGCGTGGGAGGAGACCTATAAGAAAGGTCAATTAACGCTCTGGATTTTCCTTGCCCTTAAAGATGGGAAGAAATATGTCGATGAGATCAAATCCTTTGTGGAAGAGCAATCGGAGCGGACCATGACCGCGGAAGACCAGAGTTTATATCGTAACCTGCGCAAATACAAGCACGTGGGAGTGGTTGACTTTGAATCCCGCAAAGGGCATCGCGGTCCGGAACGAAAATACTATTATCTCACATCGCTTGGCCGGGACTTGCTGGACCAATTCCTGGCGCGGAATATCAACCTGTTTTTCAACGAACGCATCAAACAATTAATCACAAAAAAGGAGGTATCATGAAATTCTTTACTAAAAATCTCATATGGTTCAGCATTTGCCTGTTCATCCTGACCATCGGTTTGCGGTACGGATTAAGCACAATGCTTGCCGACCGCATGTTTACCGCAGTATGGTTTCTGGCTGCCGGGTATGCCATTATTGTTTTTGTGGCGGGTTATCAGTTCGGCAGAAAGGATAATGAGAACCTGCCTCTGTTTGACATTGGGTTCAGGTTTCACCTGGCTACTTATATTATTTGCAATGCCATAGCAGAAGGATGGTTTTTACTGGGTTTCCAGTCGCAGTTTGAGCAAATCCGGAGCGTTCACCTGACTGCCCTGTTCTGGGGCCTCGCCCTGCTGGTTCATTTTATCATCTACCTCGTAACCCGCAGGCACGCTATACGGGGTATCCACAGGGAAGAACTTTTTGAGTAAGGAACCTTATGGCCGGGACAGACACCCTGAATGGTATGGCGCGGGATTCTATTCCATCAATTGGAAGCGGTCCAGCCCGCCTGTATCGGGTCCGGTCTGATACTCACCCCGGATCCACACCCCGGAGACATCGGATAGTAAGGCTTCGATCTCGCTCATGCTGGCCGGCTGATTGTTTGAAATCTTTCTGATAATTATGTTTATCCAAATTGCAGGTAATGTAAATGCTGGTTTGGCTTAAAAAAATGGTTATTTTTATCCGGAAAGGATTCTTTGTCAGACCAGGGTCTGCATCCTTTGAAATACTGCAAATACCAGTTTATGGAATCCTCTGAACTCCTCCGGGAACGCCTCCAGAAAAACTCCTTTTTATCAGGTTCTGAACTTGATACCATATGCTGCTATTTTCACGGTAAGCGACTGCAAAAAGAAGAGGCCCTTTTTAAAAAAGGAGAACGATTTCCTTTTATTGTATTCGCAGCGGAAGGGATATTGCGTTCTCATATTTATGATGATGAAGGGGAAGAGATCGTAAAGCATTTCATATCGGAAGGAGATTTTTTCTCTGAAATCGATAGTTTTGAACATGGAAAACCTGCTGCTTTCAATATCACAGCGGTAACCACGTGCAGGTTGGATCTGCTCTCCCGTTCCGCCTCCGATGAACTCTCAGAATTGATCCCGAAGTGGGATTCCATCATGAAAAGTGAAGCTGTGAATGCCATGAACACTATGATCCGCAACAGGGAGTTTCTTTCATTGGGAGATTCCGGGGAAAAGTATCACTATTTTGTACATACCTATCCCCATTTAGCACGGCAAGTCCCGTTAAAATACATTGCTGCATACCTTCAGATCACCCAGAGCTCCCTGAGTCGAATTCGAAGGCAGAGTGATTGATTATTTGTCATATGTCAAATAGATTCCCGTAATATCCCTTTTTCTTTGCTGAAGAAATGAACATTCACGAACCAATTAAATGTTTACATTATGAAAAAGGCAATCATTTATTACCAGAGTAAAACGGGAACAACAAAGGCATATGCCGAAGCGATAGGCAGTTATCTGCAATCTAAAAACCTGGATGCAGCGTGGCATGATATTTCAGAGCATCAGCCGCAACCTGATGCAGATACAGATCTTATCCTGGCAGGTTGCTGGACCAAGGGATTAATGGTGGTAATGCAGCATCCGGATAGTGATTGGAACCGGTTTGCCCGCAACCTGGCCGTTCCGGGGAATTCGAAGGTGGCCCTGTTTACCACTTACAAGATCAGGACGGGATCCATGTTCAGAAAAATGGCAAAGCAACTCGATCACAAAGAGATACCCGTAGCATCCAGTCTGAAATCAAAAGACGGGAGAATATCGGATCACGACCGGAAGATCCTGGATGATCTGATCCATTCCCGGGAGAAGAGATCCCTTTAACATCTTCTACGCATGGGGAAAGTATTCTCTAATAGCGGCCATGAGTGATTCCTTGCTGATTGGCTTTGTAAGAAATTCATTGCAGCCTGCTTCCAGGGCCAACTTTTTGTCTCCCGGAGTTGAATATGCTGTTTGAGCAATGACGAGAATTTTCTCGTCGAAGGTCCTGATCTCCCGGACTACATCATGACCACTCATACCTGGGAGTTTGATATCGAGCAGCACCAGGTCTATTGACCGGTCATTGCGACACCTGTTCAATGCCTCTTCGCCGGTACGGGCATGCAGCAGGTGATAGGAACAAAAAGTATCTTCTTTGAGGAGTTCCTCGATGTAGAGATAATTCATCTCTTCATCCTCCACCACCAGGATGGTTGCCCGGTTCTTTTTTCGGGTCGTGCCGCTTCGCCCGGCCCTATCACCTCGTCTTTTTCCAGAAGCAGGTTTATAGGGTAGCCGTACACAGAATGTTGATCCGTCCCCCTTGGCAGATTCTATGGTGAGTGCTCCGCCCAACAACTCAATATTTTCCTTAGCTATGGAGAGACCAATACCCAATCCACCGGTATGCCTGGTGAGCTCTGTTTCTTCCTGTACAAACCGTTCAAATATTTTTTCCTGGTTTTCCGGAGAGATCCCTATGCCTGTGTCTTTTACATAGAGGATTAACGTATTTTGATCCAGGGTATAACCAATCTCCACGAAACCTTCCGGGGTATATTTCAATGCATTCTCAACCAGGTTATTGATTACATTAAGCAGTTTTCCCCTATCGATCATAATGGTACTATCTGCATCAGATAATGCTTTATTCAGTTGCAGGTGCAGGTTGCGTTCTTTTGATTGAAGTTCAAAAACTGAAAACACTTCCATCATCAGATCATTGAGACACACTTCCGATTCATCCATGGTCACCTGTTTGGTCTCCAGTTCAGAAATCTTCAGGATGTCATCGATTACCCTCAGCAGCTGTTCACCACTATTACGAATGATCCGGATATAGTAATTGCGTTTATCGTCTTCCAGATCAGGGTTCTCCAATAGCCGGGAAAACCCCATGATACCATTCATGGGAGTGCGTATCTCATGGGACATATTATTTAGAAAAACTGTTTTTAGCTGGTCACTTTTTTCTGCCTGTTCCTTGGCCAAAAGCACCTCCTCGTTTGTTTGCTGTAACTCTTCATTCAATGACTCATATTCCCTGTTTTTTTCCAGCAGATCATGTTCAGCCTGTTTCAGTTCGGTTACATCCATCACCGTGGAAACCATAGTATTCTGTTCCACCATAGGAATATTAACGGCATTAATAATACGCTTCTGACCATCCTTTCGCGTGATGGTGATATTCTCCCAATGCATTTGTGCAGGGTCTCCCGAGTTCATATCCTTCATGATACGATTGGTAATCTCTTCCCGGTATTTTTTATCAGGATACACTTTGTTGAAAAAATTAGAAATATCTGTTAATTCTTCCTCCTGCCATCCATAGATCTCCGTAAATCTCTTATTCATATATGTAGTGCTTCCCTCATTGAATTTATTAAGTGCCAATCCAATGGGAAGATTATCCAGTATGGTTTGAATAAACCTATTTTTCTGTTGCAGTTCCCTTACATATTCTTTTCTATCTGTGATGTCCAGTAGAATAGCCATTATCTTTGGTTTTCCGTCTTTCTCCACGCGCCTCAAGCTGACCTGGGCATCGAACAGCGATCCGTTCTTGCGTTTATGAACCCATTCAAAGGATTGCATCTTACCTGCCATCGCTTCATTAAGGTAACATATGGCCTTCTCCTTCGATGAAGAACCATCAGGCTGGGTTGGAGGAGAGAGATCATAGGGAGTCAATTTTTCCAGTTCTTCGGCTGAATATCCAAAGAGTTCTGAAGCCCTGGGGTTCGGATCACTCAATGTGTGGGGGTCTGCTATGAAAATGGCATAGGGAGCTGCTTCAAAATAGTGACGGTAAAGGGCCTCGCTTTCAAGAAGGGACTCCCGGGCCAGCCTGGTTTCCGTGATATCAAACACCATACCTATGAAAAGCTCGATATTCTCCTGCAGATTCCTGTGGGCAGCCACTACTAGATCCACCCATTTGATCCTTTCATCTTTCGTGATATATCGTTTTTCAACCCGGTAATACTCCCGCTCTTTCCGCTTTACTTCTTCAATCATTTCCTGCTCCTTTTCAAGGTCTTCCGGGTGTGTAAAATCTGAAAAATTCTTTGAAATCAGCTCTTTTTTCCCGTAGCCCAACAGGTTTACAAATACCGGGTTCGCATCCATGATATTTCCATGCGGATCTGCCATAGCTATGCCGATATTCGCGTGCTTGATGATATCATTGACTTTGCGCTCACTGGCCGCAGCACGGGATTTTTCTTTCTGCAGGGATGCAAGGGTCTTCTCTTTCTCGGTATAATGAACCCGAAGCTCTTCCATTGTTTGATGCAACTCATTGAGGTGCTCTATATTTTCCATGGCAATCGCCGTGCTGTCTGCCAGGGATTGAAGAAACTCCATCTCTTCTGCTCCGGCACTCCTTTTATCGGCCCAATAAATACCAATAGCTCCAAGCGGATCTTCACTGCGGATCGGAACCATCGCCAGGCTTTTCACAAAAGTGGATTTATAAACATCCATGGGGATGCGGCCATCTGCTTCAATATCTTTAATAATTGCCGGCTTTCGATGTTGCATCACCCAGCCGCTGATGCAACTTTCCTGCGGGAATCTCTTCCCTTTCCATAACGGGCTTATCGCGTCCTCATCCATGTAGTAACACCGGTCATTCTCTCTAAGGATAAAGGTAACCCCGTCGGCCTCCGTGATCTTCCGGGCAGCATTTTTAACAATAGTTCTCATTGTTTCCAGGTCCCTGGCTAGAGAAAGCTCCTGGATGGTCTTAATGAGTAGTTTTGCCGGTTGATTCTCTGCGTCTTTTTTTCTCATATATCGTTGTTTACAGAGTAAAGGAGGGTCAAAATCAGCTGCGACGGTGAAAATCGTTTCACCAGGAGGTTTTTAAGTTCATTATTAGGTAGTTGCAATATAATAAATAATGCCGAATACTCCCCATCCTCTGTATTTTTAAAATCAGGTTGCCCGGTATATTTTTCTTTTTCCGTTAAGATCTTTTCAGCAGGTCGCCCGGAAATGGTATTCCATGGTAAAGGGTCTGACCAGGAAAAATGGTATCCGGACACCTATGCATCCATGAACTCTTCGCCCATGATACGAAACCTGTTTTTCCAGGCAGCAATGAAAGATACCAGCATAATTATAACCAGGATAATGCCCACCGAATATTTCAAAAATGTAAAGACATTCCGGAACCATACAGCCAGAGGCATTGTTACGGGGTATCCGGCGATGAGTATCATGATGCAGGCGTTCTCCAGTAAATCAAATGCGGATCCAATCGCCAGGGCATTGGCTCGTTGCCATCGGCTTTTCGAAGCGAAGCCCCGCCGCGTAAACCATGAAATCGTAAACCCGAAGAGCAGGCCATACGCCAGGGGGAGGACCGTATCCCAGATAAGATGAAACCAGAACTGCAGGGATCTGCCCTGCGCTTCCCATCCATCAAGGATGGTATGGATCTGGATAGGGTCATAGAAAACCGGCGCATCCATGGATACCATGCTTTTTACATCGGGGTAATACCGGTACATGAGGGGCAGGACGATCGCAAACATCAGGATATTCAACACAAGCAATCCCAGCATCCGTCTCGGATTGCTGTGCTTATGGAGGAATCGGGATATACTGCTAATCATGCGGCTCCGGTTTTCGGTCCGTAAAAACTCCTTCCTCTGATAGCCGATACATAAATGAAGAAAACATGCATTTCCTGAAAACAGGGACTGTGGTCTTCCACGGCTCAACTTAGAAACTAAATTAGAAAAAATAGTGAGATTGAGCAAGTCAGCGGGTTGATGTATCTCCTGCCCTGTCATTCGCATTCATTTTCAACCAACATTTCGGCAGGTGTGCTGTTATTACAATAGAAACCGACAAGCTGGGCAGGGATTCAAAAGGCATACCCTGCATCCGGACCACAGCCTGTGAAACAGCTTTATTATGACCCGGGAACAACTGGATTTAAATATACCGAAAACCGACCTGCCCCGTGTGGTGATCGCCGGCGGTGGTTTCGGAGGGATCAACCTGGCCAGGAAACTGGTAAAAAACAGATTCCAGGTAGTGATGCTTGACCGCTATAACTACCACACCTTTCAGCCGCTGCTCTACCAGGTTGCGACGGCCGGACTGGAGCCGGATTCGGTGGCCGGACCGCTTCGAAAGGTCCTGCAAAATAACGACCGGTTCCATTTCCGGATGCTCAAGCTACTGGAGGTGGACCCGGAGAAGCAGCTAGTAAAAACCGTGGCCGGGAACCTGCACTTCGACTACCTGGTGATTGCCACAGGGGCAAAGATCAACTACTTCAACATCGAAAGCATTGAGCAAAATGCATTTCCCCTCAAACAGATCACCCACGCCCTGGACCTTCGAAGCCACCTGTTTCAGCAGTTCGAGGAGGCATTGATTACCAGAGATCCGCAGAAGCAGAAAGAGATGATGAGCGTCACTGTCGTGGGTGCTGGTCCGACCGGGGTCGAACTGTGCGGGGCACTGGCCGAACTCCGTAATCATGTATTGCAGAAAGACTATCCCACTCTGGACCTGCAACAGATGGATATTACCCTGATCGAGGGAGTGGACCGGGTATTGCCTGGTATGTCGGAAAAGACCAGCGAGAAAACCCGCACCTACCTGGAGAACATGGGGGTCACCATCCGGCTAAAGCGAATGACCAAAGGGTACGATGGAGAGACTGTAACCCTGGATACCGGGGAACAGATCCGGGCCGGCACGCTGATCTGGGCAGCCGGAGTGCAGGGGAACCTGGTGAAAGGCTTCAGTGAGAACAGCATCCACAAAGGACAGTACCTGGTGAATCGAATGAACCAGGTGATCAAGAAAAAAGAGGAGGAGATTCATTACCAGCACATATTCGCCCTGGGAGATGTAGCCTGGATGGAGCAGGAAGGTTATCCAGCAGGATTGCCCGGTGTGGCCCAGGTGGCCATTCAGCAGGGAAAGCACCTGGGTAAAAACCTCTCGTTCATTGCCCGCGAAAAAGGCCCGGTTCCGTTTACCTATAAAAATAAAGGGGTGCTGGCTACCGTGGGAAGGAACAAAGCTGTGGCAGACCTGCCGCGCATGCGCCTGGCCGGATTTGCCGGCTGGTTCGTCTGGATGCTGGTACACCTGCTTTTCCTGGTGGGATTCCGAAGCAAAGCGGTTGTTTTTGCCAACTGGATATGGAACTATTTCACCTTCGACCGTGGGATCCGCCTTATCCTGAGGCCGTCAAGCAAGAATAAGAACCTGATCAGCGAGGAGATCACCGAAGCGATGCAGGCAGGTTAATCCCTTAAAAAAAGAAGGATCACTATATGACCAATAAACGCAATGTAACGCAGAAACTAATTGAAGAACACCTGGTGAGCGGAGAGATGGCCCCCGGTAAAGAGATTGCCCTGAAGATTGACCACGTCCTGCAGCAGGATGCGACCGGTACCATGATCATGCTGGAGCTGGAAAAGATCGGCATTGAAAAAATATCCGTGGAGAAGGGTGTGCAATATGTAGATCATAACCTGCTCCAGGCCGATTACCGGAATGCCGACGACCACGCATTCCTGAAGTCGGCTGCATCCCGGTTCGGGTACTGGTTTAGCCGGCCCGGCAACGGAATCTCCCATGTGGTTCACATGGAGCGGTTCGGGAAACCCGGCCTCACCATGATCGGATCCGACAGCCATACCTGCTCTGCAGGAAGTGCCGGGATGCTCGCCTTCGGGGCGGGCGGACTGGATGTGGCAACGGCGGCCGTGGGAGAACCCTATCACATACGGATGCCGGAGATCGTAGGGGTGAAACTCACCGGGAAACTGCCCGACTGGGTAAGCGCCAAGGATATCATACTCGAGATGCTGCGCCGCTATGATGTAAAGGGCGGGGTGAATTGCATTTATGAATACTACGGGGACGGACTGAAGCACCTGAGTGCATGGGACCGCCACGTGATCGCCAACATGGGTGCCGAGCTGGGTGCCACTACCACCGTGTTTCCGTCGGATGACCGGACCCGGCAGTACCTGGCCCAGGAGCTGCGTGAAGAGGACTGGCAGGAGATCGTTGCCGATGATGGGGCGGAATACGACCGGTATGTCACCATCAACCTCTCCGAACTGGAGCCTCTTATCGCCACCCCGAGCAGTCCGGGTAACGTAGTCCCGGTACGTGAAGTAGCCGGGAAAAAAATCGCCCAATCCGTCATCGGCTCCTCGGCCAACCCGGCCCTGCGCGATTTCTGGATGGTGGGCGAGATCGTGGCCGGAAAAATGATCGACCCGGAGGTGTCGCTGGATATCAATCCTTCATCCCGTCAGAAGATCGAGGCACTGAGCCGCATGGGAAGCATTGCCAACCTGATGCAGGCGGGTGCACGGTACCACCAGACCGGTTGCATGGGCTGCATCGGGATGGGACAGGCCCCGGCCAGTAATACCATCAGCCTTCGGACCATGCCCCGCAATTTCCCCGGCCGTTCCGGGACCCTGGACGACCGGGTTTACCTCTGCAGTCCGGAAACCGCCACCGTATCAGCCCTGAAAGGAGAAATTACCGATCCGCGCAATATGGCAAAAGAGATGGACTACCCCGTATACCCCGAACCCGAAGAGGGAGCGGTCAATAACCGGATGCTGATCGGTCCGCCCGACGACGGCACCGGCATCGAACTGAAAAAAGGTCCGAACATCAAAACCCTCCCCGATTTCGAGGCGATGCCCGACCGGTTCAGGGTACCGGTCATTCTTAAAATGGGGGACAACATCTCCACCGACGAGATCCTGAAAGCAGGCGCCGAAGTGCTGCCCCTGCGAAGCAACATCCAGGCGATCAGTCAGTATGCCTACCAGGTACTGGTGGACGACTTCCCGGCACGCGCATCCAAAAGCCACAAAGAGTCTGGCGGACACGTGGTGATCGGGGGCGACAACTATGCCCAGGGATCAAGCCGCGAACATGCCGCCCTGGCCCCGCGTTACCTTGGTCAGCATGCTGTCATCGCCAAAAGCTATGCACGTATCGGCTACCAGAACCTGGTTAATTTCGGGATCATCCCGCTCCTGTTTACCGATCCGGCCGATTACGACCGCATCGATGAAAATGATGAACTGGCATTCCATGACCTGCGAAAGCAGATCGGTGAAGGAGAGAATGTGACGATACAGAACCGGACACGCCACAGCGAGATAGAGCTTCGGTGCGAGCTATCCGAAAGACAGCGGGAAGTGCTGCTGGACGGGGGATTGTTAAACTATCTCAATAAGCGTAAGGGATAGGTAGCATTTTATAAGTTCCGGGGTCCGGCATACCTGCATGGGGTTTTCGCAGGAAGCATACCGGGGATGGTGCAGCGTAATGCATCCGTGTTCGATCACTTGAGAAAGCTGCGCCTGGTTCCCCGCGTGGCGTTGGCTCCCTTGATGTTCCCTCCGCCCCAGGTAAGTCCTCCTTTTCGTTCGCGGAACGGGGAGGTGTTCATGTTCCACCCCTTTGCATTTGATTGTTCCCCGGAGCGGGTTTCATCCTCTTCCTTTTTCTCACTGATTTTGCCTTTGTAGGATTCGATGATCTGCCGGATCCTGCGTTGCTGCCGCCTGCGGTCGACCAACACCAGCGGCAAAAACACCCCCGTCAGCAGGATGAGTCCGGTTACCAGGTACCCCCCGTTGTTGGAAAATTCGGCCATAATACCCACCAGGTAAACCACCACGAATAGTCCGCCGGCGATGCCTGAAATATATATCAATTTTCTCATAGCTAAGATCAGTTAATTTCATTTAAAATGACTGTAAAAATCATCACCTGTCATGCCCCCATGCATTATACGGAATGTTCGCCAGGATCCAGTCTCCGCGTCACCTGATCGCGGTAGCTGCGGCTGATGGGGATCTCCCGCCTTCCCACCTCCAGGTATTCGCTGGTAAAACTGTCGATGCACCCGATCGCCACGATAAAGGAGCGGTGTACCCGCAGGAATCCCGACGACGGCAACCGCGCTTCGATATTTGACAGGGTTTCCCGCGTCACCACCGTCCGGTCATCCAGGTGAATCTTCAGGTAATCACCCAGGCTCTCTATAACGGTAATCGCATCGTAGTCAACCCGGATCATCTTCCGGTCTGAACGCACAAAAAACGAGCTACCGGCATCATCCGTAATATCCGCGGGCTTAACCGAATGCGCCGGCACCTGCTCATCAAGGTATTTCGTGATCGCCTGCATCAGCCGCTCAAAGGAGATTGGTTTCAGCAGGTAATCCACCGCTCTCAGGTCGAATCCGTCCACCGCATACTCCCGGTAAGCCGTGGTAAAGATCACCTTTATATCCCTGGTTATCGAACGCGCAAATGAGAGTCCGGACACCCCCGGCATATTGATGTCCAGAAAAACAAGGTCCACCGCAGCGGAGTTGATCATGGAGAATGCATCCATGGCATTTTTGCAGCTTGCCACGATCTCCACCTGCGGAACCGATCCCAGGTGCTTCTCCAACACCTCCCTGGCCACCGGTTCATCGTCCACGATGAGACATCGTATCCGCTTTTTCATTGCGTACCTCCCTCCAGTTTTTCAATTATTAAGTGCGCGGTATACCAGTTGCCCTCCTGGTTCGATTGCAAAGTATAATTTCCAGCGTAATGCAGCTCCAATCGCTTCCGGATATTTTCCAGTCCGATCCCCCCGCCCCGCTCTTCTGCCTCCTCCTCCAGGCAGGTATTCCTTATCCGGAAATCCATCCTTTCTCCTTCCGCCTCCAGTTTCATCCTCACTTGCAGGAACCCGTCGATGATGCTGCCGTGTTTGAAGGCATTCTCCACGAAGGGCAACAGCAGCATGGGCGCCATCTGAATCTGCTCATCCACCTCCCCCACTTCCATATCCACCCTCAGGGAATCTTTAAAGCGGATCTTCTCCAACTCCATGTATTCCCTGATGTGCATGACCTCCTCGTTGAGGGCCACCTTCGGTTTGTCCACCCGGTAGAGGATGTAATCCAACAGGTTGGACAATTTCAGAATAACTTCCGGAGTGTGTTGTGACTGTTTCAGGGCAAAACCGTAGATGGTGTTCAGGGTGTTGAACAGAAAGTGGGGATGGATTTGCATCTTCAGGTAATGCAGCTCCTGCTCTTTTACCTGCAGCTGTGTTTCCAGGATCTTGCTCTGCAACTCCCTGTTCCTGTGTTCGGTCTTAAAATTGTGGTTCAGCACCGTCACAAACCCCACCAGTCCGACCACCAGGTTGACCAGTATCAGGATAAAGAAAAAGTTCTTACTCATGGGCGGCATGATGGAGATATTGAAATCGAGCAAAAAGATCAAACACCCGTAGATGATCAGCACAATAAAATAGGCGATAAAGATCAGGGTATAGAAGCTGTAAAGTGCGAATTTCAGGTATTTCCGTTCGAAGAGGAACCGCGGGATCAGGAAGTAAACCGCGAAATAGGATGCAGCCATGGTCAGCGGCAATAAAAGACTGGATATCCAAAAGTTGTACACACGGTCTTCGGAATTGTAACTAAAGAAGTAGACAAAGAAGAACCACACTGCCGTCCAGAATGCCAGGTGCAGCAGGATCGTCCGGGTCACTTTAAATGCCTTCGACTCCATGCAAACAATATTACAAAATATGCCCGTTCCTCCTCCCAAAAATCGATGAATAACCGAATCAGTACCCGTTTTTGCGGATTTACCGAAAAATGCTCAACTTATCCCCTGAAAACGGTCACCGATCGCAGTCCCCCGGATCGCGGTCGCAAAAGATTTTTTCGCATCGCTTTTTTTTGCAAGTTGGGTACAGTAATCATTAAAACCCAATCATTATGGAATCACTTATTGGCAAACTCAACGATGGCGGACCTTTTTTCAGTTACCCCATCCTTGTTCTGATCCTCGTGATCACCGGTCTCTTTATCAAGGGCCTGATCGAACGAAAAGACAATCCAAAAATCCGGTCCCTCCTGGCCTCCCTGGGTTGGTTTACCTTTGCATGGGGCTACCTGGGCCGCACGATCGGACTCATCAAGGCGTTCGACAACATTGCAGCCGCCGGTGAACTCACCCCGAGGCTCCTGGCCGGGGGCATGAAAATGGCACTGGTGGACCCGTTGCTGGGGATCATTGCTTTTCTCATTGCCCGCCTGTTTATCATCATCCTTGTCTGGAAAGTGAAAGAGCTTAGAAGCGCGTGAATTCCTCCCTTATGTTTTCAGAAATCACCGGGGTGTTGTATTATTGTATGCGGTTACCCGGAATGAAGATCACAGGGGCTATTCAGGATTAGTTATGACCCTATTCAACCAGCCGGTAAACCGTATCATAAGATGATGAAAACCCTCGTATCGGTAATATTGCCCTTTTACAATGCTGCCGGCACACTGAACCGGGCGGTCAGTAGTATAGCCCAACAGGAGCTGGATGCCTTCGAATGCCTGCTGGTGAATAATAACTCCACCGATGGCAGCCGGGAGATTGCCCTGGAATGGACCCTCCGGGATTCCCGTTTCCGGCTGTTGGATGAGCCGAAGCAGGGGGTTATGTTTGCATTCAATACAGGGGCGGAGCATGCACGGGGGCGCTACCTGGCCAGGATGGATGCCGATGATGTGTCGTATCCCGACCGGCTTCGGCGCCAGGTAGCTTTTTTGGAGGAGCATCCCGGTTACGGGTCTGTTTGCGGTACGGTGAAGTATGTAAGCCACTCGGAAAATGAGACCCGTGGATTTGCACGGTATGTTCGCTGGGTAAATTCTGTCAGGACCTACCGGGAGATCATGAACCGCCGCTTTATCGAATCCCCGGTGGTAAACCCTTCGGCTCTCTGGCGCCGGGAGGTTGGTGAAGAACTGGGACTTTACCGGAGCGGCGACTTCCCCGAGGATTACGAGATGTGGCTGCGATGGCTCGAGCAGGGGATAAAGATCCACAAGCTCGATCCGCCGGTAATGGAGTGGCACGATTCGGAAGATCGCCTGACTCGCACTCATGATATTTACAGCGATGCGGCGTTCTACCGCATCAAGACCCATTACCTGGCCGGCTGGCTCAGGGAACACAATCCGTTTCACCCCGAGGTAGCCATCTGGGGCGCCAGCCGGATCTCCCGCAGGAGGGCACAGCGACTCACACCCTACGGGATCCGCTTCCGGTGTTATATCGATACCCGGAGAGACCGGCAACTGGATCATGAGCTGGTTTATTACAAGGATCTGCCGAGGGCAGGGGAACTCTTTATTCTTACCTACATCAAGCAGATGGACGCCCGGGAGGAGACCCGGGATTTTTTGGAGGACCTTGGTTATGAGGAAGGGAAGAATTACCTGATGGTTTCCTGAGGGGTAGAAAAACCCGGATGATGGTCTGGAGGCACTTTATCGTATAAATACAGGCGGCACCCGTTAACCTGGATCCCCGCATACCGTTTGGAACAGGCAAACGGAATAGGATTTGTCTGCCGGATTCGGCTGACGCCCAGCGAATATGGAAAAAGTTCCACTGATGATGCTGGCAAAGGAAGCTGGGTCAGACAAAATTGGACACATTCAGTTGCTTTTGAGGGAATTATTGATTATTTTAATAGGCATAAACCAGAAAAAACCAAGATTATGGAACAGAAAGAACAATTCAGACAGGAAGCCAAAAAAAGTATAGATGAATTTTTCGCCGAGATCAACATGCTGGAGGAGAAGAAAGACCAGATGGAAGAGGAGGTACACTCCCAGTATGATGAAATGATTAACGAGATGAAGGGGAAGATCGAACACCTGAGGAACAAGCTGGACGAGATCGGCGAAAAGACCGATGAGAACTGGGAAAAAGCATCCGAAGAGTTCAAACAGAGCTTTGAATCGTTCAAGGATGGCTTCGCCAAGCTGGCCTCATTTGGAAAGAGAAGTGAGTAGATCCAGCCGATCAGCAATCTAATGTATTCATTTTGTGTAAATTAATTATATACATATTTAAATACGTATTTAAATATGTATATCTTTCACGGACTTACAACCTGAGCCCCACTCCTGCCCTGACCATCCAGCGATAGAATGGGCGTATAGAAAACGTACTGGTTGTCCGTTCATTTTCAGGAAGCTGCGGGTTATCCTGGTGTAGACGGGACCATTCAAACTCTGCAGGTTCCAGTGGGATGCTCAGATTAATAAATACCCGTTCACCCAGGTCCAGGCTCATCCCCGGGACGATTCCGGGAGCAAGTGAAATATCCAGTTCCCGGTAAGGAAAGTAGTAGCTTTCAAGCGGAGATCCGGCTATCCAGCCGGCGCGCAGGGTGGCGGAGATGTCCAGTAAAAGATGGAAAGAGGCTTCACCCGGGATATAATCGATGATCCCAAAGCGGTACTGCGTATAACTATCCAGTCGGCTGGTTTTTGTCTCACCCACGTCAAAACGCTCATCATTCAGCATAAAATACTCCTCCTGTAATTCATGACTGAAACGAAGGGGCATGGATTCCAGGGTATGGTCCGTTCCGGATGTACCGCTCCAGCTCACTGCCATACCGGGGACACCCAACTCCCAGGTAGATTGATCATTGACCGTTATATTGGATTGATCGCTCCAGGAAAACCGATCATTACCGGGGATATACTCAAAACCATACACCAGGGAAACGGAGTTTATCTGCCCGGAAAGAGCAGCAGAAAAAAACAACAAAACGAGAAAAAGCAGCCTGTGAATTTTCATACATCTCAGGGATTCATTTACACAATAAACCTTTCTTAAGGGGGTATTATTGCAACCGGCATACAAAAATGTCCGGCGGACCCGTGTCAGGCTTGCTTCTTCAGGTACCGGTGAAGAATCCTGATGAGCTCATTTTTTTTGACAGGCTTGGATAAATAATCATTGCAACCTGCCTCAAGGCTGGATTGGCGGTCACTTTCAAATGCATAGGCGGTTTGGGCTATGATCGGGATGGAGATTCCCTTTTTCCGCAATTCACGGGTCACGTTCCAGCCGTTAATGCCCGGTAATTGAATATCCATCAGGACCAGCGATATACTGCGATCACCCAGCACAGTATCCAGGGTATCGGTACCGGTGATTGTACGTGATATTTTTAAGTTGGATTTTTTCAAAATCTTCTCCAGGTATTGATGACTTAAATCGTCATCTTCAGCAACCAGGATATGTTCACCGTCGAACTCATCGGACGGTGAGTCAGTTCCTGACACTTCATCCCTAGCTGCAACGTAAGGCTTATAATCGATAGTAAAATGGAACGTTGTGCCCTTTTCAGGTTGAGATTCCAGCCATATGCCACCACCCAACAATTCTGCGCACGCTTTGGCAATGGGCAATCCCAGTCCGGTCCCGCCATAATGCTTTTCGGTAGTCGAACTAGCCTGTCTGAAGCGTTCAAAAATGAGGTTTTTCTGTCCGGGTAATATTCCTATTCCGCTATCCTCCACAGAAAATTTAACCTTATCTCCGGATATTTCGTGAGTAACCCTGACATAACCCTCTGAAGTAAATTTTGTTGCATTACCGATCAGGTTGATCAGGATCTGTTTAAGCCGGGTTTCATCGGTTATGATCCATCTGTCTGTTTGCGGTGTATCCATGGTAAACCGGATGTGATCCTTATCGTAATCTTTTAATTGTGATAGAAATAGATAATATAGTTCCTTCAAAAGGTCGGCCAGGTTAACGGGTCTGGGGTTTGTGGTTGCCTGTCCGGAATCTATCTTGGAAATATCGATAATGTCATTAATAAGATTGAGGAGATGGTTTCCGCTGTTTGAAATTATTGATGCGTAATTATTAATGTTTTCCATCGAGATATCGTCATCTTGCAGAAATGATGCAAATCCTATGATCGCATTCATTGGGGTGCGGATCTCATGACTCATATTGGCAAGGAAAGCCGATTTAAGCTGATCACTCTCTTCAGCGCATTTTTTTGCTTCTGCCAACTGCGAGTTGCTGTGTTGCAGATCCTCAAGAATTTGTTTCTGCGTAGTGATATCGCGGTAATGCCAGAGGATCTCCGTGCCTCCCTCTGATCCCACATCTACCGGTACGAAATCCCTCTGGAACACCCTCCCATCCTTCAGTCGAAGTTCTTCGTTCATTTGTGGCCGGTTTGCTTCGATCAATGAATCAATCCGTTCCACAAATTGATCTTGTTCGATGAACATGCTTTTAACCGACTTTGCGGCTTCCCTGCAATCGGCTCCAATGAGTGTTTCCGGTAAAGCATTGATCCCAAATAGTTCACAGAAACGAACGTTAGCATCATGGATCTTCCTGTTTTTATTTTCAATCAGGATTCCACCGGGAAGGTTTTTTATGAGGGCAGACAATCGATTGCTTTGAGCCCGGCGTTTTTGTTCTTTATCGCGCAATTCGCGCTCTACTTTAATATGCTCGGTAATATCCCTTACTACTTTCACCACTCCTGTCACACAACCTGAATCTTCATCCTTCATTGGATGAGAATATATTTCGAAAAATTGATCTCGTTCCCCGTATTTACCCTGCACCACCATCCTGTGGGACTCACCTGTCCTTACCGATCGCAGTACCGGACAATCATCGCAGATAATCCCCCGGTTATCGCATATATCGTAACACTTTTTGCCTTCAAGTGTCTCCTCATCCCGGAACCAGCTCCGCATCACGGAGTTTGCCTGTTGTATTGTTAAATCAGGTTTATGGATACTGATCGCATCCTGGATGCTTTCAAGAATATGTGTCAAAAACCGGCTTGTCTCCTTATACCTTTTCTGTTCCTGTATAATGCAGTCACTGGCACGTTTGCGGTATAATGCCATCCCGAGAATATTGGCATAGGTGGTGGCTTCTGTGGGGTGTTGCAATTCTTTCCCCGGTGGAAACATCACAATAAAATCGCCTATTGTCTGACCTCTTGAGGCAATTTCCAATACATATACCGGACCCAGTTGTAAACTCTTAGATAGCACATTGCATACACTTCTCGAAAAAACTCCCTTTGCCAGATCATACAACGAATCAAACCGTACCGGTTCTCCTCCTTTGATCTCATTTAACCGGCTTTCCTTAACATCCCATTGTTTGCCATTCAGTTGGTATCCCAACAGACTATAAGCCTTATCAATCATCTCATGAACCCCATAAACTGCAGTGTTGGTAAACGTTGCGCTATCCATGGAATAGAGGTTGAACACTCCGTATTTCGCACCGGTCAGTTGACAGAAATCACGCAATAGCTGGTCATAGTCTATCTCGTCCCAGCTATCGAGAAGGCGATAACTTAAATTGTAATTGTAGCTGTTAATCTTTGTCTGTTCAGCAGGCGAGCACATAGTAACTAATCGTTATTTTTACACATCCCCTCTTCAAATAAACGGGAGTTTTTACATTTCCGGATCCCTGAGAAAGAATTTCGTGGTTTTCGAATCTGCAAATATAAAAGAATTCGATAAACCGTTAAAAAAAGACGGCCCAGGTGGTTTAACCAATAGTAATTTTTTCCATTTCCAGAGCGCGGTGGTATACAGGATATCGCCGGATATTCGAAAAAGAGTTTTAAAGGGGCACCTCCTCACAGACAGGATATTTTTTGTACATTAGTCGCCTTAGCCAATGCAGAATCTTCTGGAGAAAAAATCGACATACAACGTTCAATCGCTCAAAGAGGAGTTGATCCGGCTGATTGTTATAAGTTTCGGAATCTTCCTGTTCATTCTATTTTTCCAGCCATTCCCTCTTGAGCATCTCGCCTTTGAGAACCGCCTGCTGTATGTTACCGGATTTGGAATCATACTCTTTGTGACGGCGTTGCTCGTGCTGGTTCTCCTCCCTCTTGCCCTGCCCAAATGGTTCACCCTTAGCATATGGGAAGATACACCTCCTGCCATGCTCAGTTTTTTCCTCTTCCTGTTAAGCTCCACTGCATTTGCTTTTTATATCCGTTTTGTCGGAAAAACCCCGCTGTCATTATACGTACTGTTCAAGATCATCCTGGTATGCCTGCTTCCCGTCGGGGTTCTGTGGGTTCTGTACCGCATGAGAGTCCAGGAAATCACCATAAGTCTGCTTAGGCAACAGGTGAGTCAACTATCAGCAAAGGAACACAGCGAAGATAATAACGCAGACAAAGAACCCATTACCTTTTCCAGTGGTGTTCGTTCCGATGTACTTCAGCTTCCGGCAAAAGATATCATCTCTATGCAATCGTCCGACAACTACGTGGAGATACATTACCTATCAGGAAGAGGTAAGCCTGATAAGAAGCTGGTGCGCTATACACTGAAAGCTATTGAAAAGATGCTCCAGGGTAAAACTCGCTTTGTACGATGTCACCGGTCAAGTATTGTCAATACGCGCCATATTGAGAAGATGTTTCGCAGGTATGGTATTTACTACCTGAAAATGAACAACCTTGAAGATGCCATACCGGTCTCAAGGCCCTATGTCGCCCGTATCAAGCAGGCTCTTTCCATCCCTTAACCGGTGGTCATCCACCACAAAAAGATGTCAATTCATCCCATATTCAAGCTTTCTCTCCCCAAAAGCCGCTCTCTGCCTCATTTTTTTCATGGCCTTAATAAACGATGCCATCTTGCAGGCGAACCAAAATGCACTATCGTATGATCAATTTTGTAGAAAACTATTGCGCCGCTCCCTCTGCATTGAGGAGACCGATGTGGCGAATCTGGCATAACCTGCTTATCCGGTTTGACAAAGACACAGCTGTCAATTTTATGAACTATGGGTATGCCAGTCTGAATGGGGATCCGAAACCTGAACTGGAAAAAGAAGATGAAGCCAACCGGTATTGCATCCAGTTGTACGACCATGTGGTCAACAAATCCGACCTTGCCGACAAGAATGTACTGGAAGTAGGATCAGGCCGTGGAGGCGGAGCCCATTACATTACTCGATATTATAAACCGGCTTCTTATACAGGGGTGGACATCTCATCGGGGGTAATCAACTTCTGCAACCGGTTTTACCAGGAGCCCGGACTGGATTTCAAAGAGGGACGAGCTGAGAAACTTCCTGTGGAAGATGAGGCGTATCATGCCGTGGTCAATGTGGAATCAGCCCGCTGCTACGGTGATCTTATGGCCTTTTTCAACGAGGTGTACCGGGTTTTAAAGCCGGAAGGCGAATTCCTGTTTGCCGATATGATCGCCACCAAAGAGGTGAGCGAGATTCGTGAGAAGCTCAACCAAACGGGCTTCCGCATTGTCGAAGAGCGAAATATCACACCGAACGTATCGAAGGGACTTGAGCTGGATAACCAGAGAAGGGAGAAACTGATCCGGCAGAAGGTACCCGGGATGTTGAAAAAATCCTTTAATAGCTTTGCCGGAACCAAGGGTTCCCGCCGGTTTGAATCGTTCCGTGACGGAACCTTTGAATACCGCAGTTTTATTATCCGTAAGAAATAGATATGACTAACCCAGGTATAACGTTCCCCGTGCGCAAGCACCCTGAATTCATCCGGGAGTTGCGCGAAAAAGTGCAGGAGCAGCTGGTTTCGAACAATCTGACCCGGTTCGGGAACCGGAAGATAATCGTGAAGACCCTGTTCATGCTCGCGTTATACCTGGTTCCGTATATTCTTATGATAACCGGGACAGTGACCCATCCGGCAGCGTTGGTTGCCTGCTGGATTCTCATGGGAATGGGAATGGCCGGGGTGGGTATGGCTGTAATGCATGATGCCAATCACCGG
>CAYZMH010000026.1:0-33897 GCA_964479445.1 uncultured Bacteroidaceae bacterium
GGAAGGGATGTGGGAACCGTGGCAGGCCCCGGAGACCGGATTGAGGGAGCCGCCTATCCGTGGGGCTGGAAAGAGGGGGAATATAACAGCAGTGAGTGGAAAAAACCCGTGAGTGGTGTAAAGGGTTCTCCCGCAGGGGTAGGTACGCATATAACTCACGCCCTGATGCAGAGAACCATTCCGCATATGGAGATGAAATGGGAATCGGAACCGGTAATCAGGAGATACCGCCGGCAAGAGTTGCCCCTTACACATGGTACGGCTATAAAAGACCTGAAGATACCACCCAACCGGAAGGTAACGCTGCTATTGGACCAGAAACACCTGACAAATGCGTATCCGCATATCTCCCTTTCGGGAGGAGAAGGAAGCAGACTGGAGGTTACGTATGCTGAATCGCTGTTTGCCCCCGACGGTCGGAAGCACCACCGCGATTCCGTCACCGGAAAATCATTTATGGGCAATTCAGACCTCTTCCTGCCCGACGGGGCAAAGCAGCGAGAGTATACCACCCTGTGGTTCAGAACCTATCGATATGTGCTCCTGGAAGTGACAACCAGTGACAAGGCATTGACGCTGCATCAATTCCGCACCCTGTTCACCGGGTATCCTTTCGAAGAGAAGGCAACGTTCGCCAGTGATGATCCGCGCCTTGATTCGATCTGGGAGATCGGGTGGCGCACTGCACGGCTTTGTGCCCATGAACTCTATTTCGACTGTCCGTATTATGAACAAATGCAGTATGCGGGAGACAGCCGAATACAAGCATTGATCTCGCTTTATATGAGCGGAGATGAACGCTTGATGCGCAAAGCGATCAATGATTTCTATCATTCCATCATTCCCGAGGGACTTACCCGAAGCCGGTATCCATCCGAGCCCCGCCAGGTAATCCCCCCCTATTCCCTTTTCTGGATTTCGATGATCAGCGATTATCTCTGGCACCGGCCCGATGCCATGTTCGCTTCCAGGTACCTGGTCTCTGTGCAGCATATCCTTAAATGGTTTGAAGACCGTGTAGATCCTGAGACAGGTATGGTGGGAAAGCTGGCATACTGGCCTTTCGTAGACTGGACCGATGAATGGACCGGGGAGAGGGAGTTTCACATGGGAGGTGTCCCTGATGGGGGGCTCACCGGAAACTCATCCATAATTACCCTGCAGTATGCATATACACTGGATCAGGCAGCGGATATATTTAACTTTTTTGGCCTGGAAGGGCTTGCGCGAACCTACCTGCAGCAGGCAGATGAACTGGTGGAATCGACATACAAGCACTGCTGGGATGAAAAAGAGTCATTCATGGCTGACACGCCTGAAAAAAAGAGCTATAGTCAGCATGCCAACATCCTGGCAGTTCTAACCAACGCCGTACCGGAGGATCGCCAGGCATTGCTTATTGAACGGACATGGCGCTCGAAGGATCTTATACAGGCCTCCTATTATTTCAGGTTCTACCTTCACCGCGCGATGGAGCAGGCAGGAGTTGGGAATAAGTACCTGGATGCCCTGGCCCCCTGGCATGGAATGGTGGAAAAGGGACTGACAACCTTTGCTGAGAAACCCGATCCCACACGTTCCGATTGCCATGCCTGGAGTGCAAGTCCGCTTTACGACCTCCTCCGTACCGTGGCCGGTATTCGTCCGGCTGAGTTTGGATTTCGCTCGGTGATCATCCAACCCAACCCCGGGCACCTGCAATTTATCCGGGCAAGTATTCCCCACCCTGCCGGCAAGCTTTCAGTGGATCTGACCTTTACCAGGAAAAATTCCGTGCGGGGGAGTGTTACACTGCCCCCGGGAACTGAAGGGGTGTTTATATGGGACGGGCAAAACCTTCCCATAGGTCCTGGCCGGCAAAAAGTTAACATGGACGCCATGGATGCAAAGTTCAGGATGGACAGATGATACAATTTAATGGACAAACCGTTCGTTTTACGTTATAAAGGTTTTTTCAAGAAGAACGACACTCATTTTTTTCTATATTTGGATTTTCGAAAAAAATCGAAGTTTTACTTTTAAAGCGAGAGATATCATGGTGACAAGAGCGGATTATACACCCGCGCAATTGTGGGGGTTGGTCATCCTGCGTGTAGCAATTGGATGGCATCTATTATACGAGGGAGTTGTCAAACTGCTCAATCCTAACTGGTCATCGGTTGGATACCTGATGGATTCCAAGGGGTGGTTCAGTGGCATTTTTCATTCGATGGCGGGTAATCCGGATGTATTGCAGGTGGTGGATTTCTTGAATATATGGGGTCTCATCCTGATCGGATTGGGTTTAATCCTCGGACTGTTCACACGTCTCTCAAGCTGGGCAGGGGTCCTGTTGCTCCTGTTCTATTACCTATCTCATCCCCCGTTGATTGGAGAGACCTATGTCATCCCCAGTGAAGGAAATTACCTTTTTGTCAATAAGACCATGATCGAAATGATCACCCTGGTCGTACTGGTGTTGTTTCCAACAGGATCAATCATTGGTATCGATCATATTATTTTCAGGAACAAGCGTTTGAATAATTAGAAGAGCATCAGGCATGAAAGATAAGGATACAAGAGACCGGAACGAAGATCGAAACGAAAAAAAGCAGGGAAAATTCAGCCGCCGTGACGTACTGAAAGGGCTTGCCACCGTGCCTGCCCTCGGAGCATTGGCATATGGTGTCTGGAGGAAAAGGAAGCTGGATCACTACAGGGATCATACCCTGAGCAAAGAATTGAATATGACTCCGGGCCCGGTGGCAGAGCCCAAAAAAGTATTTGATGGAGAACCCCTTCGACTTGGAATTATCGGGTATGGAATACGCGGAGAACACCTTCTTCGGGGATCGGGTTTTGCACACCCCGATATAATTCAGCGCTGGAAAGACAGGGCCAGCCAGGACAGTACTGACAGGAGGTATGCTGATTACATGCAGCAGGATGATCTGAATGTGGAGATCAACGGTATTTGCGATCTGTTTGATATAAGGGCAGAGCGTGCACTGGAGGCATCGGCCAATATCCATCGGGAAGGAGAAAACGGACAGTTTGGAAAACCGGCCAGGCGTTATGAAAATTACCGGGATATGCTCCGGGCTGATGATATAGATGCTATAATCATTGCTACTCCTGACCACTGGCATGCTAGAATCGTTATAGATGCAGCGCGCGCAGGTAAACATGTCTATGTGGAAAAAGGGCTTACCCGGACACTTGAAGAGGTGTTTGCAATTCGCGATGCGGTGAAAAAGAGTGGGATCATCTTCCAACTGGGACACCAGGGAAGACAAACAGAGAGCTACATCAAAGCCTCTGAAGCCATTGAAAAAGGGTTGCTGGGAAAGATCAGCCTGATCGAGATCACCACCAACAGGAATTCCCCCAACGGAGCCTGGGTTTACAATATAGATCCCCGGGGAACCGAGCAGACCATCGATTGGAAAACTTTCGAGGAGCCCTGCGAGGATAAACATCCCTTCAGTCCGGAGCGTTTTTTCAGATGGAGGTGCTGGTGGGATTACGGGACCGGATTATCGGGAGACCTGCTCACCCATGAGTACGATGCCATAAACCAGATTATTGGAATGGGTATACCGGAATCAGCAGTATCCTCGGGCGGAGTCTATTTCTATAAACAACCCGAACACTATGTAAACGAGGTGCGGGAAGTGCCCGATGTCTGGAATGCCGTGATGGAATATCCCGAACACGATTTCTCCCTGCTCTACAGTGCCACCCTTGCAAACGACCGGGATCGCGGGAAAGTGATCATGGGGCATGACGGGCATATGGAACTGGGCAATAACCTTACTGTGTATGCTACGAGAGAGAGTACCCGGTACAGGGAGAAGATCGAAAACGGATTGATCGATCCGAATGTTCCAATCTACTCCTATATCCCCGGCCGGAAAGATGTGGATGCAGTAGCCAGCGCTACAGAGCAGTACTTCGCCGGGCGCGGACTGTTATACACCTACCGTGGAGGCAAGCGGGTGGATACTACCCACCTCCATATCGCTGAATGGATCCAGGGGATCAGGGAGAACAAGCAACCCAGTTGTGATATTGACCAGGCCTTTGATGAGGGAATCACATCGGCGATGTCCACCATCGCTTACCGGGAAAACCGCAAAGTATACTGGGACAAAGAGAATGAAGAGATCTCCTGATAGGAAAAAATGCCCTGCAGCCCTGCTACAGGGCATTTTTATCATTGAAGATCAAAGACTACCGGTATATACATAAAAACAGGAACCTTTCTTCCATTTTGCACTGCGGGGTTAAAGGCCGGCAGCGAATTGAGTATACGAACCACCTCGTCATCGAGAGAGGGATGCACGCTTCCGTCAATTCGAATATCTTCTACCCTGCCTTCCCTGTTGATCGTAAAACGGGCAACCACCCTGCCCTCGATTCCATTTTCCATCGCTTCTTCGGGATAGTGTATATTGCTGTAGATGTACTTCATCATGGCCTCTTCCCCACCCGGGAAACGGGCCGGCTGTGAAACAAATCTTATATGTACAGGCTCCTCATCAATTTTTTCCGGATCATTATTTAAGTCAAAGACGTAATTGATCCCCTTCCCCGTATACTCATGATCAAACCTGAACAGTTCATCCATGTTCACCACATCATCCAGGTCTTCAGCTGGAACAGGAGTCAGGATATCAGGGAGGCGGGGCCGCTTCTCCTCTGGTCGCTCCCGTGGAATCTGCCGGATAATCTCCGGTTCATAATCGATGGAAAAGGCCGACATTTTCACTGAATTTTCCGGTGGATTGCTCCACTCCAGGGAAACCAGGATGATGGCAAGCGCCATTGCCATACCGACCTGGAAATTCTGGAAACGTCTTCTTTCCAAATCTTTTTGCGGATTCTTTTTAGGTTTCATAAGGATAGGTTTACGTAATTACTCGGGTTATCAGTTGTATCTGTGCAAAAGGCATGCCCTGACCGCTCTTTTTCAGCTGCCTTACAACTATATTTTTCTGATAATAAATAATCTACACTTTCCGTTATATATTTTCTACCTCAAAGCAATCCATACCAAAATAATTTCCTGGTTGATTTTTTCCCTGTTAAGAGAAGCCGGTGATCATCACATTTCTTTTCCAACCGAACTAAATACGCATGTAAGTGTTGTATACATTGTTAGGAAACAGGGGGATCCCCAGTCCGCATTTTCACTTCGGGCGGAACAGCTTATCCCCTGGAAATCAAACTTGAAAGGTTATATTATGGATGAAATCGTATTCCTGGACGTAGCGACGGTGGGATCGGTTGAGAATTTTAAATTAATAAAGAGACTCGGAAAGGTAGATCTTTTTGACAATAGCTCACCCGAACAGGTCGTTGAGCGTTGCATGGGTAAAGATATTGTAATCACCAATAAAGTGGAAATCACTGCTGACATCATGAAGCAGTTACCGGATCTTAAACTCATCTGTGTGGCAGCAACCGGTATCAATAACGTAGACCTGGAGTATGCTAAAAAAAGAGGGATCCCGGTAAAAAATGTAGACAACTACTCCACCGATTCAGTGGCTCAACTCACCTTCACCATGTTGCTGTACCTGGTTACCAGGCCCGGTTATTATGACAGTTATGTGAAAAGCGGCGCGTATAGCAGGAGCGATATTTTCACCCATCACCAGGAATCTTTCTGGGAATTGCGTGGTAAGCGCATGGGGATAATCGGGTTGGGAACAATTGGTCGCCAAGTAGCAAGGATAGCGGAGTCCTTTGGAATGGAAGTGGTATTTTATTCAACGACCGGCCGGAATAATAACATTAATTACAAGCGCTTTGAGCTCGATGATCTTTTGAAAAATTCCGATGTGGTATCCATCCATGCGCCGCTCAATGAAAAAACACGCGGTTTGATTACCTACGAAAAAATGAAATTGATGCGACCCTGTGCTATTTTGCTTAACCTGGGACGTGGAGGTATAGTTCCGGAAGAAGATCTTGCAAGGGCCCTGAACGACAATTTAATCGGTGGGGCCGGACTGGATGTTTTTGAGCAGGAACCCATCCAGGCCGATCATCCGCTGCTTAAGATCTATGACAAAGACAAACTGATCCTTACTCCCCATATGGCCTGGACGTCGAAGGAATCCAGGGAGTTGCTTGTTCAGAAGATTGCACAGAATATTGAGACTTTTCAGAAAGGGTACCAGGGATAGTTGATTAAGCTGCCTCTTTCTGGAACGCTATAGAGAAAGGGTGCTGTAAATTCCTTTATGCCGTTAAAAAAAAAGCCCGCACAGATGCGCGGGCCTTTAATATTCTGTCGGGATAACCTTACATCTCCCGGAGCTTGATGCTGCGGAACCAGACATCATCTCCATGATCCTGCAACCCGATGTAACCCTCTTTTGCTACATCAGCCCAGTTTTCATTTAACCCCGGGAACTTGGAGTCAGCAACCATCTCTTCCCATTCGGGTGTCCAGAGGTGGTACTCCAATACAGTTTCCCCGTTCATCTTATGGACTACGGTTCCCTTGTAGCAAATGATCTCTACCTTATTCCATTCTCCTGCAGGGTTTGCATTTTGCGGATCAGCCGGAATCAGGTCATAAAGTGAACCTGCTTTACGGTTTCCGTTTTCACCGAGCATGGCATCTGGATGGCGCTCGTTATCCAGTACCTGCATCTCCGGGGCAGTTTTCCAGATATGATCGTACTCCGGAGTTTCCTGTCCCAGGTAGAAGATACCGGAATTGCCACCTTCCGAAATTTTCCACTCCAGCTTGAGGTGAAAATTGGAAAATTTCTTGTCATAAATAATATCTCCACCGTCTTCGGCACCGGCTTCTCCTCTTCCGGACCCATTGCATTTGATAGTCCCGTCTACTACCTCCCATGCTGCCGGGAAGTGGTCTTTTCCGTATCCTCTCCAGCCTTCAGGGCTTTCCCCGTCGAAAAGCAGAACAAAACCCTTCTCCTTTTCCGCTTCAGAGAGGGTATTCGGTGTCACTTCTTCCGATTTTTTCACGGTAGTTTCCTCTTCTTCAGATTGGGCTTCATTTTTTGTTCCAGTATTACAGGAGATCAAAAACACTCCTGCAAGAAGGATTGAACTTGCAAGTGGTAAAATACTCTTCATTCTTTTCATGTTGTGTTGCTTGTTATGGTTTTACATTGATGGTATTTTCATTCCCGTTTCATCTAACGGGTAAATAATTCGTTGCTCTCTTATTTCTTACTGCCCTGATTTCAACGGGATTTCTCCCGTTTACGTGAACCGCATAAACCTCGCCTCAATCATCATTTTAAGCGACGGATCAAACCAGGTCCTAAATTTCTTAAAAAGTTTTATATTTTTCAAGAGGTTTACGACCAATAACTGCAATATAACAGGATAAGTTCTATTTTTCTTGCATTCAATCTGAAAGAACCAGGTTTTTCAGCTCTTCGCGGTTCAGAATTTCTATTTCATCACGCCGGGAGCGGATGATCCCATCCATGTTCATTTTTCGTATCTCGCGTGAAAGCGAGGGTCTGGTAACTCCAAACACCTCTGACATCTGTTGGTGAGTAATAGGTAATCGAACAATTGACTCCCCTTCGGAATAATGGAGAATAAATCCTGCGATTTTAGCCCTGATGGAGGAGAAAGAGACGAATTTGAGTTTTTCACTGAGGAACTGTGCCCTGCCTGATATGCTGTTCAGGTAATTATTCAGCGTCTGCAGATCCTGTTGCAGTAACTGTGAAAAATCATCCCTGTGCATTTGCCAGAGGAGTACTCTGGTATTGGCCTGGACATTGACCGGATAAAACCTTTTCGATCCGAACAGGAAGGCTGGTGCAATCATACCCGGTGCTTCAATATCTTCTATTTTCAATACTTTGCCGGAGATATCCATCATCTCACCACGCACATTCCCCTCCAGGATCACCCGCATATGGTTGCAGGGTGAACCAGCCTGTGCGATCATATCACCGGGCTCAAATTTTCGCAGTTGATACAGAGTGCCATCAAGCAGTTCTTCCAGTCGGCTAGGTTGAATACCACTGAAAATAGCGCTGCAAACCAGTGTATCGGCATGTTCCATTTTGTAACGATTGTTACATAGACCCTGAAAAGGAGTGTTCTACATTTGTTCTGCTGCTACAAATGTAGCAAAAAGGGAACAAGCCTAATCGGGAATCGGATCGTGAACGATGGAGGTGCCCTGTTGCAGCGGGTTGCTGCACCTGGTAAACCACGCATCACGAGCTGCTTCCCGCAAAATACCGGTCAGGTGCACAGTGGTGAGCACCTCGGGTAAGGTGTTGAGCGAAGAGTGGTTATAGTCATTTTACAATGCCGGGAATCCTTGATTTTCCCTTTATTATTTTGTACCTTATCCCCTCTATTACCGGTTTAATTCTCTATTACGTTTTTCCGGTCAGGTGACAGCTAGGCGCTGAGATCCCCTGGTTTAACAGAAAATCAGCAAGGTATGGAACCATCAGGAAATAAGAGTCAGGAGGAAGTAGTCTCGGCTAATATCCTGAAATTAAGAGAACAATTGTTTTATTATGCCCTGCAACTCACCGAAGATCACAACGACGCACAGGATCTGGTTCAGGAGACGAGTTACAAAGCTTTGAAGTATAAAGGTAAATTACAACACAACAAGCACACCCGGGCATGGATGTACACGATACTTCGAAATACCTATATCAATTATCTGCGAAGCGGCCACAGCAGACATATCATATCGGAAAATGACGAATCAAACCTCCAGATCTTCACAGCACAATTGCCGGAGGGAGAACATCCCGACCGGATCTATTTCCGGAAGGAGCTCCGCGAAATGATTGAACTTTTGCCAACCAACTATTCAAGGCCGCTTCAACTTTTTCTCTCCGGCTATTCATACAAGGAGATATCCTCTATGATGAATATCCCTATCGGAACGGTCAAAAGCAGGATTCACCTGGGTAAAAAGAGGATCAGGAACGCCTATGCCGCCGCCTGAAATCATACAAGATCACACGCATCAGCAGGCATCCAGTGCGCATCTTTTCCTTCCCACTTTACATTGCATCCGGCAGGATTCGTAACCGGAACCGATATTTCCTTGCCTGATGTATGTTCTTCAAGCGCCCTGTCCAGATCATGGGAGGAAGCTCTGTCCGGATTTTTCGGATTATCCACGGCACGACCTGTATAAATAAGTTTCCGGTTTTTGTCGAAAACATAGAAGTGGGGAGTTCGCAGGGCACCGAAATTCAGAGCGGTCTGCTGACTTTCATCCCTGAGGTAAACCCAGGGAAACCGGTGTTCTTTCATACGCCCGACCATGTGGTCAAAATCATCTTCCCGGTAGGTATTTGCACTGTTGGAGTTGATTCCTACAAACTTCACCCCTTTTTTAGCAAATTTTTCAGCACTCTGCCGGGTTGTTTCATCAGAGCCTATTACATATGGACAATGATTGCAGGTAAAGAAGATTACCAGTGTATCCACATCCTTAAAGCTGTCAAGGGAGTAGTTATTCCCATCGGTAGCCGGAAGATTAAAATCCGGTGCACTGTTTCCAATTTCCAGTGTAAATGCCATATTTTTCTTGTTTTGTTCGTATTGATCTCTCCTTGTTTTGACGCCTTGTATGAAAAATTGTTTATAGGGTCAATTGATTTTGCGTTTTGTTAACTTTGTCAATAGCTATGAATCCAATCTACCTTGATTATAATGCAACCACTCCTGTATCCCGGGAGGTGGTCGAGGCCATGATGCCGTTCCTTGAGACCCATTTTGGTAATCCATCCAGTATGCATTCCTATGGAGTTCAATCCAGGTTAGCCATCGAGGATGCCCGGGAACACGTAGCCATGTTGCTTGGCTGTGAGCCATCCGAGGTGGTATTTACCAGCGGAGGGACGGAATCCAACAATTATGCAATCAAAGGTGCGGCCATGGCGCAGCGCCATAAAGGAAAGCATATCATTACATCGGCAATCGAGCATCCGGCGGTTACGGAAGTGTGCATATACCTGGAAAAACAGGGCTTCGATATCACGTATCTTCCGGTGGATGAGTACGGATTGGTTTCCCCCTCATCATTGCAACATGCCTTGCGTCCGGATACAATCCTGGTCACTATCATGCATGCAAACAACGAGGTCGGTACCATACAACCGATCGGGGAGCTTTCAGCTATTGCCGGGAGACAGGGAATTTTATTTCATACAGATGCTGCCCAATCAGCCGGAAAGATCCCCACACGGGTGGATTCGCTGGGGGTGGACCTGTTGAGTATAGCCGGTCATAAGATCTATGCGCCCAAGGGAGTGGGAGCGCTCTTTATAGGTCATGGCACCAGGCTGGAAAAAATGATGCATGGTGCAGACCATGAGCAAAATCTGCGTGCGGGAACCGAGAATGTCCATGAAATAGTGGGATTGGGAAAAGCCTGTGAGATTGCACACGAGAGACTGGAGGATCACATAAGCCATTACCGGCAAACCCGTGACCGGTTATTCGATCTTTTAAAAGAGGGGATTCCCGAATTACGCCTTAACGGTCACCCCGAAAAACATCTTCCCAATACACTCAGTGTATCTTTTCCCGGAGTTGAGGCAAACACGCTGCTTGCGCGCCTGGAGGGAGTAGCCGCATCAGCCGGAGCGGCCTGTCATGCCGAAAGCATTGATCTCTCTGCTGTACTGGAAGCCATGCATATACCTTTGGAGTATGCCATGGGCACCATTCGTTTTTCTACCGGGAGAGCAACCACACAGGATGAAATTGAGAAAGCAGCCCGGGAGGTAATTGCTGCAGCCCGGGAACTTATACCGGGCCAGGAAAACGTACCGCGGGAGAAAAAATTATCGAATGGTCAGGTAAAGCTTACGCAATACACTCACGGATTGGGATGCGCATGTAAGATCGCACCTGAGAAACTGGAAAAGGTCTTGCAGTCTATACCTTTTCATCCTGATGCCCGTGTCCTGGTAGGAACAGAGACCTCCGATGATGCTGCAGTATATAAAATTGATCATGAACAGGCCCTGGTTCAGACCCTGGATTTTTTTACCCCCATTGTGGATGATCCGTATGATTTCGGGGCTATTGCCGCTGCCAACGCGTTAAGTGATATTTATGCCATGGGAGCCTCTCCCATCTTTGCCATGAATATAGTGGGATTTCCCGAAGAAACGCTGCCCATGGAGGTCCTTCATGAGATCCTCAGGGGAGCACATGACAAGGCCCGGGAGGCGGGCATTCCTGTTCTTGGGGGACATACAATCGATGACCCGGAGCCAAAATACGGAATGGTGGCCAGTGGTCTTGTGGATCCCGGTAAGATCTGGAAAAATAACGGGGCCATCCCGGGTGACCTGTTGATCCTTACCAAGCCCATCGGGACAGGAATACTTACCACGGGACTAAAAAGGGGGCTTTTGTCTGCTGCCGGAGCTGATCGTGTTACCCGCGTGATGTCTGACCTCAACAAGAAAGCCTCCGAACTAATGAGAACCTATTCAGTTCATGCCTGTACAGACATCACCGGATTTGGTCTCCTTGGGCATTTAAGGGAAATGGCTTTTGCCTCGGAATGCAATGCAGAAATCTGGTTTTCTGCTGTACCCGTTTTGGAAGAGACAGAGAAGTTGGTAACGGCCGGCGTTGTGCCGGGTGGTACGCAGCGTAACCTGTCTCATGTTCAGCCACACACCGATTTTGGAAAGCTTAACCACGGAAAGAAACTGTTACTGACAGATGCGCAAACGTCGGGCGGACTCTTAATTGCTATACCGCGCAAAGAAGCCGGCTCTGCACTGGAACTGCTGCAGGAGTCGGGCCTCGAACCGGTTAGCATTATCGGCCGAATGACACAACGGGGTACAGGAAAAATAATCATTTTAAAAGATAAACCGGATGAATAAAAAATCCCCCGAATTGAGCTTCTGCAGGATGGGATCACGCCTGATATTACTGGTTATAGCTCAGATGCTTCTTACAGGAAGTGTGAATGGACAGCCATTGCTTTCCTGGTCTGAATTGACTCCGGTGAAGGAACTCCCTGCAGGAATAGAACTCTTCAGGGGTGCGGGCTCAATCGGGGAAGATACTGTTACCGCTTATTATACGAGTACCAATTTGCAATCAGGCAAGTTTGTTTTTTATCCCCTCTATTCGGAATTGAATCAAAAACCTTTGTCGTTTTATGAAGAGAATAGCGAAGATGTCTTGATTATTACAAATGGCGGGTATTTTGGCACGAATGTATCGTACAGTATGGTTCACAACAACTTCCATACCCATGCTCCCAACATCAGGGCGGTAAACCGCACATACAACAATCTATCCTATGCCTATTTTCCGACACGGGGTGCATTTGGGATACCCCCTTCTCAATATGCCAGTGCAGAGTACATTTATACGCTCCCCGAAGGGGTAACTTACCACTACCCCCGGCCAAGTCAGAACAGTACCGATGCACCACCCCTGCCACAGCCCGATTCAGAGTTTCCGGAGGGCGGTAATCCCTGGAATGTCAGTGAAGCTATTGGGGGCGGTCCCCTTTTGATCAAAAACGGACAGGCTGTTGAAGATTATACCCCGGAGTTGTTTCCGCCCGATATTACAGCCTCCAAAGCACCGAGGACAGCCATTGGAGTCAGGACAGACGGCAAGCTCATTAATCTCGTCGTGGACGGAAGACAGGATCATTCCAGGGGAGTGTCACTCGAAGTTCTCACAGACATTATGTTAGAACTGGGATGCGTCGAAGCGATCAACCTGGATGGTGGGGGATCCTCCTGCCTGTTGGTCCATGAACAGGTAATCAACCAACCATCTGATGGAAGCACACGGTATATACCAAGTGTTGTTGCGGTTAAACAAGCCATGCTACATTACCTCTTTGACAGAGCGTTCTTTGAGCCCGGTACCCAACCGATCGATAGCCTGGAATACGATTATTATGGTTTCAATACATGGTATCTCTTTGCACCCGGTGAAATCGGTACCTGTTTTATTGGACCCGGCAATCCGGCTGAGTACAGGATTGAGATGCCGGTCAAAGAGCATTCATCCGCTTTATCGGATTCCCTGCAATTTGTACTGCACCGCCAGAGAGGACTCAGAGACACTCTTTGCCTGGATCAGGGGAACACGGGAACCGATTATTTTTATACGCTTGGGAGTTATCAATTGGGGCCAGGAGACAGCATCACGGTGCACAACCTGGATCCCGATACTGATGCTCTCCTCGCGGGCTTCCGGCTTATCCGGACAAACAATGGACAACCCCTGGTTTCCCTGTTAAATCGTGAATCTTTTGGAAAACATTCTCTTTATGAAACCATTCGGTTTGTTACCGAAGCATCCGGTCGCAATATATACCGCCAGATCGAACGTTTTAAACTTTACGAAGAAAAAAAGGGGGTCCGTGAATTGTTGGTTGATCGATCGTTTGAACCGGCAGATCAATCCAGGGACACGTTGTTTTATACATTGAAATCCCTTCATGATCCCATTTTACTGCATTTCACCTATTTTGACACCTACGGGGACTCTGTTCCGGTTACCTACACTATACAGCAGGACCTCTCCCCTCCTACCGTCGGTTTTGGGAAAAATTCTGTATTAACAGGCACTCCGGGTGATACGCTTCTGTTTGAGTTAAAAGTAAAGCCCGGTCATCCCACACGATCCCTTAAAAGTCTCCTGGTATTCCTGAACCCCGAGAACGGGAACCAGTTGCTTGCTACCTATACACCGAATCCCGGGGGGGATACGATTTTGTTTACCTATCCCCTATCGATGGTTGATATTCCCGGAGTTCATTTTCGCTTTGTGGCAGAGGACATGGCTGGTTTTACCGGGTTGCGGGATTACAGCCTGGAAGTAACCGGGGTTGCAACCATGCCGGGAAGTCCCTTGAAGTTAGCTTATATGAAAAATGCGCATTCCCTGCGGTTCCAATCAACAGCAGGTGATATCCGTGATGTGATCCATCTACAGGTAATTGATTTATACGGAAGAGTCCTGCTAACAACAGTGTGTCAACCAGACCAACCTGTTAAACTGCCCCGGGTGGAACCGGGAATCTACATAGTCCGATACCTTTACAGGCAGCAGGCAGGAAGCGAATCGTTCTTTTTGTATAAACCAGGTGCATCATCACTTCTCCATTAATTGAACCATTTTGATTTACCGCGTGTTTAAAATAAATGAAACTACTCACAACCATAACCCTGCTTATATTTATGCAACCAACCCATATGCTTTATGACTTCACCGCTGAAAGCTATCCTGGTGAATGGATGATTATTGATGATGGTGTGATGGGAGGACGGTCGCGTGGTAACTATCAGATAAATGAACAGGGACACGGGGACTTTTCCGGAAAGGTCTCCCTGGAAAACAACGGGGGGTTCTCTCTTATGAGATACCGTTCAGAACGAATTGATGTGACTCCTTACCAGACTCTCCGGATTCGACTCAAGGGCGACGGAAAACGGTATCAGGCCAGGGTAAAAAGCAAACCCAATCAGCGCCACAGTTACATTTACTCTTTTAACACTACGGGGAAGTGGGAAGTGGTGGAGATTCCCCTGGGGGAAATGACACCCAGTTTCCGGGGAATAAACCTGCCTATCCCTGATTTCCCGGGCAAGACCATTGCAGAGATGGGAATACTAATCGGCAATAATAAAGAAGAAGCATTCCACCTGGAAATGGATTGGATCGCTCTTTCACCATGACAAAGCAGGGTTTTTATCATTGTTTTAACAGGGGAACACTTCTAACATTTGCGCCCAATCACTTGTTACAAATAGCATGGTAGGATTACGCATCGGTATTTTATTTATTTTGCTCTCGGGGCATATTCACGCACAAGAGGTTCGGGTTGTTAAAGTCGGGACAGAAGAACTCATGGAGTTGCTGAACAAGCATAATGACACCACCTATGTGGTGAATTTCTGGGCCACATGGTGTTCACCGTGTGTGAAGGAGATCCCCTATTTCCAGGATCTGCAGGATGCCTACAGCGAACAATACCTGCAGGTCATCCTGGTTAGTATGGATTTCCCTAACCAGCTGGAGAAAAGGGTAAATCCGTTTCTTGTGAAAAGAGAGATATCCCTGCCCGTTTATTTAATGACCGATCTGGATTATGACAGCTGGATTGAAAGGGTTGACCCTTCATGGTCCGGCGCTATTCCAGCCACTCTCATATATAACCGGTCTGACCGCATTTTTTTTGAACAGGAGTTTGAAAAGGATGCCCTCTTCAGCCAATTGAACAAGTTTATACATAACCTTAAATAATCAATCCTATGAAAAAACAGATCCTACTATCAACAGCCCTGATCTTTACCGCAGTGTTGTTGTCTGCCCAGGCATCACCCGGTGATGAAGCCATTGATTTCACCTTAAAGAATGTTGACGGGAAGATGGTCAGTTTATCGGATTACAGCCAGGAAAAAGGTGTCATCCTGGTCTTCACCTGCAATCCCTGTCCGTTTTCAAAAGCTTATGAACAGCGCATCATTGGGTTACATGAATTCTTCGCTCAAAAGGGATTTCCCGTAGTAGCTATTAATCCGAATGATGAAAAAGCGTCACCGGATGACACCTTTGAGAAGATGAAAGAGCGGGCAGAAGACCGGAACTATCCTTTCCCTTATCTTAAAGACGAAACCCAGGAGGTCTACAAAGCATACGGGGCTACCCGGACACCCCATGTTTTTCTGTTGGATAATGAGAATGGCACTTTTAAAGTGGCATACATCGGAGCGATTGACGACAATGCCATGGATGAGAAATCAGTTACCAAAAGGTATATATATTCGGCCATACAGGCACTTATGGAGGGGAATAAGCCGGATCCCGCCACAACCCGTGCCATTGGATGTACTATTAAATAACACGGCGGGATGGTCACCCGTTTTCCCGGTTCAGCAACTTATAGAAGACCGGGATCACCACCAGGGTTAGCAGCGTTGAGACAAGCAAACCGCCGATGATTGTCCATCCCAGGGGAGCCCAAAGGGTTCCTCCCCGAAGGGTGAGTGGTAACAGTCCCCCGATAGTTGTAAAGGCAGTCAGCACAATGGGAGTCAAACGGGTCTCGGCTGCAGTTTGCAGCGCCTCATCCAGCGTGTTCCCTGCCGTGCGAAGCCGGTTGGTATAATCAACCAGGATAATGGAGTTATTAACAACGATGCCGACCAGGCTGGTAAGTCCGACAAATGCAGTGAACGAAAACGTATACCCGGTGATAAGAAGTGCCCAGACCATTCCGATTGCCGCAAATGGAATAGCCAGAAATATGATCAGGGGTTGTTTGAACGACCGGAACTGAAGTACCAGCACGGCGAAAATTGAAAGGATGGCTATGATAATGGCATTGGCCATCCCCCCGAAGGATTCATTTCTGCCTTCGAGTTCGCCCCCGATCTTGTAGCTGTATCCTTCCGGAAAGGGATACTCTTCGAGCATGTCGATCACGGGTTCCATTACATCGTCCAGGTTAAATCCATGATCGATATCTGCCAGGATCTCTGCCGTTCGTTCAAGATTGTAGCGGCTAATGGTGCTTGGAGCTTGCTGTAATTCCGGGGAAACCAGCTGGTTAAGCGGGATCTGTTTGCCTGAGAGAGAAGATACAAACACTCTGCCCAGGTCCTCCACCCTGAACGCTTCCCCATCCTTCATTTTGAGTACCATGCGATACTCGTCTCCTGCCCGGTCCCGGAAATCTGAAATCCCGATTCCTGCAACTGCCGCACGGATTGTCCGGTCAATCTCCAAAACAGGAACGCCCAGCATGTTCGCTTTCTCCTTGTTGATCCTGAATAGAAGTTCAGTATTGGTCTTTACAAATTGATTTTCCAGGTTGATCACCCCGGGTTGCTTCCGGATAAACTGTTCCACATCGGATGAAATCTCCCGGAGCTGATCCAGATTCTCCCCGTTGAGAAAAACCTGGACAGGGGCCTCAAACGGCGGGCCCTGTTCAAACTCCTTCACCCGGATACGCGCACCGGGATAGGTGTCATAAGCCCTCCTGAGTTTGGCCAGCAGGGTATCGAAGGCTACCGGATCATACTCATAGAGTTCTACATATATATCGGTAAACTGCCGGTTCAGCCTTTTGGGAAAAACGTTGTAGTATATCCGGGGATTCCCGTGGCCAACGTTTGTTGCATAATACTTGACCTCCGGGGTGGTGTCCAGCACCTGTTCGATAAACCGGGCAACCTTATCAGAGCGCTTGATCCCGGATCCCTCGGGTGTAGTGGCCTGGACCATCAGGTTGGGCTGTTCTGCCTTGGGGAAAAAGCTTATACCCACGTACCGGAACAGCCAGGCAGATATACCGAGGATCAAAACCGCGATTGCGACAATCAGCCAGGGCTTCTGCAAAGCATACGCCAGGCTTTTCCTGAAGGGATGTTCAATGATCCACCGGAGCAACTTTTTAACGCCCCGTACTTTACGGGGAATACCGGCCCTGCGTTCACGGAACAGGTGACTGGTTATGGTCGGCGTAAGGGTCAGGGCAATTAACAGCGAGACGGTCAGGGTAACCATGATCGTTACCGGAAGGGATTCTATAAAGGCACCTGCCATGTAGGGCATGGTGGCTATGGGAACAAAAGCCAGTATGGTGGTCAGGGTAGCGCTTATTACAGGCCAACCTATTTCCGAAGCAGCTTTCATGGATGCCTCTTTGCGATCAAATCCCCGTTCCCTGAACCGGTTAATATTCTCCACCATGACAATGGAGTTATCCACCAGCAATCCAAGTGCCACCACCAGCGCTGCAATAGAGATCTGTTGAAGTCCGAATCCCCAGACATCCACAATCCCCAGTCCAATGGTGATGGAAAGCGGTATGGCAAGCGCCACTACCAGTGAGGAGCGGATCCCCAGGGAGAGAAAGATAACCAGCCCTACAAGAACAATACCCTGCAGGAGGTTGCCTAGAAATCCGTTAATGCGCGAGCTCACCTTGGCCGGCTGATCAAATACCTTTTCAAGGGAGATTCCCTCGGGCAGACCGGAATCAAATTTTGCCAGATAAGGTTTCAGCATCTCATGGGTCTCCAGTACATTTAATCCCTCTTTCTGACTTATAGTAAGGAATATAGCGCGCTTTCCCGACATGCGCTCACCCGAGGCAAAATCCCCTCCGTACCGGGCGAAATATTTTAAATTTTCATAACCATATTGTACTTCGGCGATGTTTTTCAGGTAAATAAGTTTCCCCTCGTATGCATTTACCACGGTATTTCGCATCTCGTCCAGGTCTTTATAGGCTCCCGAAGATTTAACACTGAGGCTCATGTCACCAATCTCCAGGTCTCCCCCGGGTATATTCGCGTTATTGCTTTTTATCGACTGTTCAACCTGTTCGAGGGAGGTGTTCACCCGGGCCATTTTCTCAAAGTCCAGGGAAATATGGACCTCCTGTTCGGGAAGGGCATAAAAATCCACTGCTTTCACCGGCTCATTCTTCTCAATGATCTTCTGCAGTTTTTCAGCCTGCTTCTCCAGTTCCCTGAAGGAGGCAGAATCGGAAACCAGCGCCAGCTGGAGCATGGCCACATCGGTGGTGGTCCACTGCCACACCTCTGTTTGCATAATCTCATCGGGAAGCTCATTCCTCACGCTGTTCACCTGCCGTACCACCTCTTCGTATTTTTCATCGGCATCGGTGTTGAAGTCAAATTCCACAGAGATGGCAGCGATTCCTTCACGCACTGAAGTGCTGATCTGGTCGATCTCCTCCAGCTCGTTGAGGGCTTCCTCAATAGGCAGTGCCACCAGGTTTTCCATGTCGACCGGACTGGCACCCGGCATGGTAACCACGATGGATGAGCCGGGTACGCTAACCTCGGGGTTTTCCGTCCGGGGCATCACCACCAGTGCCCGAATCCCAACGATGGTGAGAAACACAAACACCATCCAGGTAAAAGAGGAGTATTCTACTGCAAATTTCGGGAGTTTCATGGATTCTGAGAATTAAAGGAGCTTACAATATTGATCTTTGACTCCGGGGTAAGATATGACACCCCGTCGGTAATTACCATTTCCCCTTCGCTGATCCCATCCAGGATCATCATTCCTCCATCGCGTATAGCACCGGTCCGCACCCTCCGCTTTACAGGCTTAATTCCTTCCAGTACATAAACATAGGCAGAATTATCCGCTGCCTCAATAATTGCATCCATGGGTACCCAGCACCCCTGCTTTACATCTGAAGGAAAGATCTCTGCCCTGGCGATATAACCTGAACGGAACTCCGGTTCAAACTCCTGCATCTGCAGCTCGGCCTCATAGGTTCCCGTGACCGGATCTGCCACTGCACCCAGTTCACTAACCCGGGAGGAAAAAACACGGTCGGGAAACGCATCCATGGTAATGTGGGCCGTATCCCCCTCGAAAAGACGCACGACATCCCGGTCGGTAAGTGCCACCCGCACAATCCAGTCGTTTTCGGTAGTGGCAAAAAGCAACACCGGGTATCCCGGCGAAACCATTTCGTTTGCCTCCATTAGCACCTTCTGTATCTTACCCCGTGAGGGCGCTTTGATATAAGAGTGGCGGTAATTAAAATCGGCTATCTGCTTTCGGGCCTTTGCCAGTTCAAAAGCCGACCGGGCATCCTGAAACTGCTCCAGGGTAGCCACACTGTCGTTGTAAAGGTTTTCAGCCCGCTTGAGATCCCGCCGGGCTTTATCGAGCGATACCCTTGCCTGCTCTTTTTGGGCCCTGATCTCTGCCAGGTCCAGCCGTGCCAGCACGGTTCCTTCGTTTACATGTTGCCCTTCCTTCACAAAAATGCGGTCGATGATCCCGCCGGTTTTGAAACTCAGCTTCATCTCCCTGCGCGTAGCCAGTCCCCCGCTTGCCCGCACAGGAACCTGGTAGCTTTCTTTTTTCGCAGGGTAGATCCTTACATTTACCTTGTTGTCGGTGGATTCCGGTTGCCCGGAACCTGAATTACAGGATGTAACAAGCAAAAGGGCCAGAAGCACCCCCGAAATGGTTCTGATTGTTCTCATACTTACCGGTTAAAAGATTTTCCCATGGCATTTTCAAAATCGGCCAGTGCTATAAAATATTCGCTCCTGGTAATGATCCTTCCCGTGGATGCATCGGTGAGCGTGGTGCGTGCATCCAGGAGCTGAAGCAGGCTGGCTTGTCCCTCCCTGTATCGTTTTCGGATAAGATCATAGGCGCGTTTTGCTGACTGAAGCTCTTTCCGGGCTGCCTCCAGCTCCTCGTAGGCAGCTGCCAGGGCATAATAACTGTTCAGAACCTGCATCCTGATCTTCTGTTCGGCTTCCAGCAGGGCTGATTCCAGCTTATCCCCTTCAATCTTCCGCTGCTGAACCTTGTGACGGTTGCTGAGTCCGTGAAACAGATCCCACCGCAACACCAGGGAAGCCAACACAAAATCATCCTCCCCTGTAAAGGAATACTCTTCGCCCTGGAAACCATAATCCACCGTTCCGAACAACTCGGGCAGATTATCTCCCTGTTCCAGTCGTACAGCCTGCCTGTTCATGGTCTTGTACCGCCTGATCTGCTCCAGCTCCTGCCGGGAGGCCACCGCCTCTTCCTGAACCTCCTCCAGTACATATACCGGGGAACGGGGTGTTTCCGGGTAGAGAACGATGGCCGAGTCCAGGGATCGGTTAAGCAGAAAATTGAAATAGGACCTGGAGGCTTCCCACATATTCTTCGCCTCTGCCTGCCTGGCCCTTACCCTGGCAACTTCGGCCTCCGACCGGTAAACCTCATCAATGGTCACTTTATCGTTTTCGTGGAGCCGCTCACTCACTCTCAGGTTCTCCTTTACCAGGAGCAGGGTAGTATCCGACAGTTTCATAAGCTCCCGGGATTTCTGAAAGGTGTAATACGCAGTTTTAATCTCTCTTACCAATTCCCGCTTATATACCTCCATATCCACCCGGGCGATTTCTGCCTGTTCCCTGGAAATTTTGTAGTTGTAGAGAATATCGCTGCTGAAGATCGGTTGGACCAGTGTTACCTTGGTTTCGTGTTCTCTGGGGCGGTAAAAGTTAAATGTCTCGTTCTCGATGGAGGGAAACTGATTGGAACCGGTTAGCGTATTGAGCGTGGAGTAGACCGGGTTAAGAAGATCTCCCACCGGGAATTCAATTACGCGTCCCCCGTCTGCAATGGTATACCGCGCCTGCATCCCCAGGTCAGGGAAAAACAATCCCCGGGCCTCTTTCAGCCTGGCCAGGCTCTGGTTATAATCCAGCTGTCGTTGCTTTAATGCCTGGTTGGAGTTGATTCCCTGCTGAATGTATTCCTTAAGTACCGGGTTCTGCGCCCGCAGGCAGGCCGGTATTAGCAGCAGGAGTCCTGCAATATACCATTGAATTCTCATGGTCAGATCCGTTTATCAATCATTTATCCTTCCTCTATCCACCACTGCGTGGTAACTGACTGTATCGCCATACTCTTCGATCATTCAGCAACGGTGACCTGTAAACCCGGCCGCCTCTGTCAGTGGATCTTAATCCTGGCAACCCGCTTTCCTTCATGCGATGTCTCATCCAGCATATACACCCCGGGCTCCCAGGTTGAGACGGGGATAGTCAGTTTACCCGCAGAAGCGGTATTCCGGTATTTTTCCCTTCCGCTAAGGTCGTATACCCGGTAGAGCTTGTCTGTATCAGAACGGGACCGGATCACCAGGTTATCCCCCTGCTGCCTCCATTGAATACGCGATTCATCGGGTTGTCCGGGGAGGATCGCTGTGGTGCCGGGAATATCCGCAAAGCGGAGGATCTCCCCCACCCACTCTTTGTATTGGCGGACTGAAGGGTGCAGGTCATCCGATGCCACCAGTCCGGGGCGTTCCAGCCCCTGGCGGGATATAAAGGTAATATCCACGTAGGGCACCCCCATCTCTTCCGACACCCTTCTGTTGATGGCATTATACGCATCAATCGCCTCGCTGACTCCTTCGGCACTTGAATGGGAAGGTGTGTAGGAATAATCGGGTATGGAGAGTACGAAAACGTGGTTGGCATTACCCCCTGCAAGCGATAATGCCGTTTCCAGCAACTGTCTGAACTGAGGTTCATAAAGCTCAATGTCCTGTCCCCTGTACTGGTTATTGACCCCTATCAACAGGGAGACCAGGTTGTAATCGCCCGGTTGTGGATCCCGGTTCTCAATGGCACTGATCAAAAACTGGGTGGTCCATCCTGTTTCAGCGATGATGTCGGGCTCTTCTGCCTCCACCCCCAGGTCGCGCAATTCATCGATGAACTGCTCCGGCCAGCTTTCAACTGGCGGGACGCTCTCCCCGATGGTGTAAGAATCCCCAAGTGCCAGCATTTTCAGCGGCTGCTCAATTTCTATTCGCTGTCCCATTGCTATTACAGACATTACCAGTAATGTGAGTGTACCCCATATCTTTCTTTTCATGGTCTTTTCTTTTATGTGCATAACAACTATGGGATCCATCTTGTTGCAGTCATTCCAGTGTCAACCTGGCCACCCAGTCTCCACGGTCAAATCCTTTCGGAACAGAGAACCTGTTATCACCCTCCATAAGATGCACCGCCTCAGGTCTGTTCATCTCACCGGTACGCGGATTAAACCACTGGAGGGCAAATTCACCCCCGTCCCCATCATGCATCAGCGTAAAGGAGCGTTCCCCCGGAGGCATATAGACCACGTACCGTACACCGGGTGAGGTAAAGCAGTAACTCCCACCCCCGGAAACCAGCTGATCGGCAGGCATCATCTCCTCCACCGGAAGTCCTTCAAAGAATTTCCGGGCATACCGGCTCTGTTCCCACATATTGGCACGCGTCCGGAAATCTTCTGCAGTCAGATCATTATGGGGATATCCATAGCCAAAATACCACTCCACCCCGGCCCCGCCTGCCATCAAGGTGCCCCATAAGCACTTATCCCTGATGGTATCATGCTCCGGATCCGCATCATCCGGAACCACACCCAGTCTGAAATGCCCGATCTCATCCAGGGTACAGATCCAGTTTGCCCCGGATGCAGCAGAGGCCTTTCTCCATTTCAGCACATGCTCGTGAACCGGACCCGGCCCCTCAATCTGAAGGGAAGGTCCGTCCAGTACAGTCTCCAGCAGGGGTTCCAGCACCCGGTCATGATCTTTCTCCGCCACATGGGTATGAATGACCACAACCGGGTCATAGTGATGAATCTTTTTAATATAGCGGAGCATATCTTTCCGCATACGGGTATCCTGGGCCAGTGAGGTGTTATAATTTCTCCCGTTCTCCTCCCCCAGGTTCCATATAACACCGAGGTGGTGTCCAAATCGAGCCACCAGCTCCCGGTAATAGAGCTTACGGATCGTTCCGGTTTCACCCTGATCCAACAGCACCTGGTTCTCCCGTTCCTGGGTAACCAGGTGGATCATGATCCCTTTTTTCTCCATGTAACTGAACAGCCGGTCCCACTGCTCCAGCTTGCTCACATCATAGCGCGTCCGCTCAGTTTTGTTGATCCAGGGCCACACATCGTCCCCGTCACCCATCACGTTCATGGTAAGCATATAGACCGAGTTCACCCCGGCCGAAGCCAGGTAATTCACTGCACCGACGATGTTTCGCCCGTCTCCCTCATTCCAGTCAGGATCCCCCTCCTGCCAGTCACCTGCATGCGGTTTGTAAAGATGGGTGGGCTCAGTCTGGTCAAAACCGTAATAGGCCAGGAAATTTTCCGGACTGTTGGTTCCGGTTTTAATAAAAGATTCTCCAGTGCCGGCATGCACCAGGTAGTGTTTCCCGCCGTTAACCAATCTCCCCCCGGCACGAAAATCGGGGGGTTCTTTGTCGGTTTCGGTTACCCGGAACGAACCGGTGTCGCCATGCATCCGGAGCGGTTCCCCGTATCCCGTGCTATCTGATACCGCAATACCGCGGGCGCGCTCAAAATGGACCCGGTAGTGCCAGGTACCGGTATCCGGGGGTACAAATTTCACATTCCAGATATTGCCCGACTCACTTCCCTCTTCCAGTGCCTGTCCGTCTGCTGCAAAATAGCCGGGCGCCACCAGGGTGTCCCCCGGCTTTGTGAAAGCCACATCCAGGCGGTAATCCAGGAATGGATTCCAGTAATCGTACTCGGCAGCATAATTTCCAGGTACATGAAGCGTGATGGTGTGCCAGCGTTTCAGTTCTCCTTCGATTTCGACCTCCGGTTTTTTAATGGTGCAGGATGAGAGCAATACTGCAAGGATCGAAACATACATGAGACTCGGATTTTTCATCAGTTGTTGGTTTTGTTGGAACGGAGTATAAAGCTAATAAGAATCGGTGAATTGCAGGACCAATCCGGGTTACCAATCAACATACGCGGTATCGCTTTGCCGGAAGCCGATCCGGACGGCCGTTGCCCTGAGCGATTGCTGGTCTGACCAGTGGATGGGCTCATGGTAAAGCCTCCAGTGATCCTCTCCACCTGCTGTGTCAGAGGGGAGCTGGTAGGCAATGGAAGCTCCCGGGGTTACACTGTGCAGGGTGAGGGTATCGTTTTCCATTCGGACCTCCACAGGCTGCGTGACTGGTTGCTCCCCGTCGGGAGGCCATAACTGCCTGATCAGTTCATGCTCGGGCAGATCCCCCAGGTCACCGTACGTCTCAACCCACCTCTCATGGGCACTGCGAAGCTCCTGCAGTTTGCCGGTATGACCCGGATCGCCGGCCAGGTTATGAATTTCGTGCGGATCATTTTTTACATCATACAGCTCCTCTTCGGGTTTGGTTTCCCTGAACCACAATTGCTGGATGGAATCCAGTCCGCCGGCATCCCTCACCCGGTAAAGCTCCTGCATCAGGTCCATCTGGTCGCGGTATGGAATCCACTGCACGTAGGGCTTCCAGGGTTCGTAGTTCTTTATATACTTGTAACGTTTATCCCTGACAAACCGCTGCATATCGGTAGCCGGATCCATCCGGTCGCGGGCACCGTATACATAATCCCGGGGCTTTGCTGCCCCTCGTCCCAGGAACGCCTTTCCGTGCATGTAATCAGGTATGGGGACCTGCGCAAGGGAGAGCACCGTGGGTGCAAAATCAACGAAACTCACCAGCCGGTTGGTTACCGTTCCGGCCCCGCTTCCGTCAGGGAATCTTACGATCAGGGGAACCCGGATGCCCGAATCATACAGCCACCGTTTGGCCCTCGGGGTGCCGTCTCCATGATCGCTGAAAAAAAAGACAATAGTCTCTCCCGTCAACCCATCCTCCTCCAGCTGACGGAGCAGTTCACCCACCCGCTGATCCGCCAGCCGGATATTATCATACATCCTGGTCAGGTCTTTCCTTACCACGGGGGTATCGGGATAATAGGGTGGCACCTTCACCTCTTCCGGATCGGTGAAAGAGGGGTCCCCCTCCCTTTTCCATATCTGCGATTCATGCGACTCACCGATATTAAACACGGCAAAGAAAGGCTGTCCCTCCTCCCGGTTGCGCCAGTGAGCACTTCTGCTGCTCTCATCCCATGCCGTGATGGGATTTCGGAACTGGTAGTCGGTTTTATGGTTGTTGGTACAGTAATACCCGGCCTCCCTGAGGTACTCGGTAAAGCAGGATGCCTCTGCAGGCGGTACAGCTTCGTAGGTGGGAATGGCCAGCAGTTCGGGATCGGTGATCTGATCCAGGGCACTGGTTCGTTTCAGGGTACGCATATGCATGGCCCCGAACGAAGTAGGATATAAACCGGTGATAAGCGCTGCCCTCGAAGGTGCACACACCCCGGAGACCGAAAACGCATGGGTGAAACGAATGCCTTCCGAAGCCAGTTGATCGATCACGGGGGTGTGGGCGACCTCATCACCGTAGCAACCCAGGTGCGGACTCATATCCTCGCTGGTGATCCAGAGAATATTGGGCTTTTCATCGCGGATAGCGGATTCGGGCGGGCGGAAGGTACATGAATTTATTATCCCTGCCGACAGCAGGATTATGGTGAAGGGATGCACTATTTTCATGGTGATAACGGTATCGTTAATTAGATGAAAATAGCGATAAAAAGAAAGAATTAAAAATATTTATCCGCCGGTTATACTGGAACCCTGCAGTCAGGGAATTTTTCCTGAATCATTGGTTTTCAACCCGTAAACAGGATTTATTCTTCCATGCCACCAGCTTCCATATCCATATTCATTCCATCCTGGCCCCTGTTATTTCCGTTTCGGTAATTATTGATCCTCCATGTCACATTGAGCATAACAATAGGTGACTTGTGTGTGTAAAGACTGTAATTGTACAGGTAGGGTTCATCAATCACTGATTCCCGTTTCCCCGTGGAGAAGATATCCCGAACCTGGAGGGTGAGATTCAGCTTGTTTTCCAGGAAAGACTGGCGGATTGCCCCGTGAACATACAGAAAACCCTCTTCCCGCTCCTGGGCCTCTACCTCCGGACTCCGGTATGAGGGGTTGATCTGGATACGTGTGGATTCGGTAATATTGAAAATGTTACTCCACCGGGTTGACCAGGTGAAACTCTGACGATCAAAATCCTGTCCGTTCAACTCTCCCCGTACCCGGTAATTGTAAAAATTACCGGTCAGACTGGTTTCCCACCAGTCGGTGAGGTTCAGATTCAGCATGACCTCCGATCCAAGGGAATAATCGGTCCCCACGTTTTCATAGGTATGGAGGATAACGTTGTTATCATTTTCATACACCCCCCTGACCCGCTCTATCCGGTTTTCGGTTGAACGATAATAGACCTCTGCAGAAACGGAGTTGCTGTTGAACTCTTTCTGATACCCGATCTCGTAAGAGTCGATGTACTCGGGCTGCAGACCGGGATTACCCCTTCGTATATTATAGGCGTCAGACCAGGTATAGAATGGCTCCAGGTACCATCCTCTCGGGCGATCGATCCGCCGGGTATAGCTTGCCATGACCTGGTGTTTGTTGGGCAGCTGGTAGGAAAAGTGCAGGGTGGGGAAGAAATCCCAGCGGTCAATTTTAAACTCTTCCGTACTCTCCTGGAGGCGGATATCCCTGAAGGTATATTCTGCACGGAATCCAACCTGGTACCCGAAATTGTTGATCTCCCCGTTAGCCAGTCCATATCCCGCATGGATGCTCCGCGCATAGTTCGAGATATGGCTGAAAAGGGGTTGTATCTCGTACTCCCCGTTCAGGGTATCAAAATAATACATCTCATTCCACTCTTCGGAATTTCCTGTGCGGCCCTGCACTCCCGCTTCAATGTTAAACAGATCGGAAAAGGGCTGCATGTAGTTGACCCGGTAACGCGTTCCCATGGCCGGACCGCCCTCCAGCGACCTCTGGCTGTTAACGATCTCGTCGGCACTGTTGTAGAGGGTGTTCAGATTGTCCTCATCTCCATCCCGGTGGAAAAGCATCACCTGTACATCCAGTTTATGATCATTCCCGTCAAATTTATAGGTGTACTCGGTATTCAGTGAGGTAAAGTTGCCCGAACGTTCACCGGACTCTTCGTTTGAATAGGTGATCTTTTCGGTATCAAACGAGTTCCATTCCCGGTAGGTGTTTTCAGAAGTGCCCAGGTGACTTCGGGATCCATATCTTCCACTCACCCTGAGGGAATTGCGATCGTTGGGGAACCACTCAATACCGGCGCGGCCGCCATAAGACTGACGTCCCCTCCTGTGGGTTCCGTCATTGGTAAGGTAAAACGTGGTGTCGCCGCTGTAGGTGCGTATCTCCTCCTCATTGAATCCGGGGTAGGTATGGTTCCTGTAATCGCCCCCGGCAAAGAAATTAAAATGTTCCGTACGGTAATTCAGCAGGAAATCACCCCCGTATTTTTCATCCAGACCCACATCCAGGTGTGCTATCCCGCTGATTCCCTCCAGGGTGCGTTTCTTGGTTATGATGTTGATGATCCCGGCTGTGCCTTCCGGATCGTATTTAGCCGACGGATTGGTAATGATCTCAATATCCTTGATCATACCGGCAGGTATCTGCTGAAGCGCGTCATTGGCATCCAGCACCGTGGGGCGGTCATCAATCAGCACCGTGAAATTGCTGTTCCCGCGCAGACTCACATTGCCTTCGATATCGACCTGGATACTCGGTACATTTTCCAGGATGTCCACTGCGCTTCCCGACATGGCCGTATACTGATCGGCCACGTGAACCACCTTTTTATCAATTTTATATTCGATGGCATGCTCATTGGCTTTGACCGTTACCTCCTCCAGGTCTTCAGTTTTGGAGTGAAGCCTGATCGGACCGACAGAAAGCGTCCGGTTTTGTTGACCAAAAGCGATCTTCTGCCGGTAGGTCTTGAAGCCGATAAAACCGACCTGCAGGATGTACGGACCCGGCTTGTCCACCTTCATGGTGAAATGGCCGTCGGTGCCCGTAGAAATTCCGTCTATCTGACTGCTGTCATTGGGAGATAATATAAGAATCGTGGCATATTCGATGGGCTTTTCGGTGCCGTGTTCAATCACCGTACCATTTATTTCATAGGATGGTCTGCTGCCGGTACCCGGACGCTGGCCGTATGCAGTTTGTATTGAGAAAAGTATAAATATGCTTAACAGTGCAGTACTACGCTTCATCTTGAGTTTATTAAATTTTCCGATCTCGTATGGATCTTTACTACAATCACTTTATTTTAAAAAGAATCACTCTCCCGGGTAGAGCCTAACAAACATACCCTGCCTTTTGTTGAGTCTGCCCAGCGTTGATCATCTACCAGTTGGTTCGGTAAAAAAAGGGGATGATTCTGTAGAAATTTTGTATTCACTGAGGGTTGGTCATGGTACCCGGTAAACAGGGCGGGAGTGATTCGGATTAAAACTATTGCTCACCGGATATCATGAACCGGTGCTTCCCGTCCACGTAGCGGTAGACGATCTCCAATCCGCTGATTTCACATATCCGCCTGACAATAGCCAACCCCAGTCCAAGGGTGTGTTGCCCGCTGCCCTTTCTGAACCGGTCGAATATTTTTTCCTCAGGAAAGTCCGCAGGTTCCCCCTCATTGATAAATTCCATGGTGGAACCGGTTGTTCGAACCTCAATGGATGTGCCACCCGGAGCGTTTCGTATGGCATTTTTAATGAGGTTCCGCAGCATGATATCCAAAAGACCGGGATCGATCTGTAAGCTGTGGGATTCATCCAGCTCTTTGTCGAAGATAATGGACTTCATATCTGCCATCTCTTTCACCCGGTCAATATGATCCTCTATAACCGGCCCGGTAGGTAGGTTTTGTATATTTTGAAACTCCTGGTTTTCAATACGGGTGATCAGGTTTAACGCTTTTCCAAGCCTTGACAACTGAACGGTCTCGTCATAGATGGTTTTCAGGGAACGCATGTGTTCCTCATCCAGGTCTGTCGTGGTAAGTAACGATTCTGACTTATTCTGAATGATGCTAAGCGGTGTCTGGAGTTCGTGGGACATATTCTCGGTGTACTCCTTGAGCTGGAAATAGTCGCTCTCAATCCTGCACCTCATGGTTTCATATAGTTGCTTCAGCTTATCAAATTCATAGGTGCTTGTTCGTATCGGTTCAACCGGAACGGCCTGTCCGATTTTATAGGTGGCCATCTGTTTCAGGATTTTCCTGAAAGGGTCAAGAAGGTACCCTGAAAGCAGGTAGTTTGCCAGGAACAGGGCTGCTACCAGCACAAAAAGGACGGGAAGGACAATGTGAAAAACATCATCCCGGAATCTGTAGAGCTCATCGGCATCATTGATCATCTCCAGCTTGTAGGCGCGTCCGTTTACCTCCAGATAGGTAATTTTTTTACGGTATATCTGCTCCCGCTGTGTATATTCGTTATTCAGCAATGTATCGGAATAGACCGGTTCAAAGCCGGATGGGATCTCCGCCAGCTCTGTAACGGATGTGTGTTTCGATCGGTGCAGTTTATCAGGTGTTTTTTCAAGCACCCGCTCAATCCAGTGCTCGCGGTGGCGAAACCGGTTTTCCAGGATCCGGTGCATATGTTTATCAGCTTCTCTTTGCAAGATCAGTGCACCTATAAGCACTGTAACCAGAGTGAGAACCAGGTAGAAAAATAGTGCTTTCGACAGTAGGTTGAATCGTTTTTTACGCATCGTTTATCAGGTTACAAATGTATACCCCATACCATACAGGGAACGTATGTTATCCCGCCCTCCTGCTTTGCTGAGTTTACGTCTCAGATTTTTGATATGGTTGTAGATAAAATCAAAATTATCGGCCTGATCTATATGATCTCCCCACAGATGTTCGGCAATGGTCTCCTTGGTCAGTAAGCGATCCTTGTTGTATACAAAGAAAAGCAGCAGGTCATACTCTTTCCGGGTCAGTTCCAGCAAATTCTCATTTACCTTTACCTGCCGTGCATCCAGGTCAATGATCAGGTCATCCTCCCGGAGAATTTGATTGCCCCCCGAGATTTTTCTTCTCAGCATGGAGCGGATACGCGCATTCAACTCCGCTTTATGAAAAGGTTTGGTAATATAATCATCCGCACCTTTATTCAGTCCTTCCACTTTGGCATCCAGCGAATCCCTGGCTGTGAGGATAAGTATCAGGGTTTCCGGTTTTTTCTCCCTGATTACGGGGATCAGACTCAGTCCGTCCCCATCGGGCAATCCCAGGTCAAGGATTACCAGGTCGTACTCATACATGGAAATTTTGTTTCGGGCTTCCTCCAGGGTAAAGGCTGATTCAGAGATAAAGCCATTATCTGCAAGGTAAGCTGAGATATCAGCAACCAGTTCCTTTTTATCTTCTACGATCAACAATTTCATCGGATCGATCCTTTTACCATCTTGACTGATAATTATGAATCTGTCTTAAGGCTGCCCGGTAATGCTAAGACAGAATTCTGTATAAAATCTGTTTCAACCCTTAAAACTACGCATATCATCTTTACAACATAAAAAAACCCGGTGAAAAGTATTTGCCGGGTTCTCTATTATACACATATTTGCGGCACGAAAAAACAGCCCTGTTATGAACATCGATTTTGTAGAGATCATTGCATCATTTATGGTATTGTTTGCCATTATTGACATCTTCGGGAATATACCAATTATCCTGGATATCAAGAAGCGAACCGGGGAGGTGCGATCCATGAAGACCACCCTGATCGCTTTCGTGATCATGCTGCTGTTCCTTTTCATCGGGGAGCCACTGCTTGGGATTTTTGGTATCGATTTCTCCTCTTTCGCAATAGCCGGATCTTTTGTCCTCCTGCTGATGGGCTTTGAGATGGTGATGGGCATAGAGCTTTTTAAGCACGATAACGGGGGAAGCGGAGCCATTGTTCCGATCGCCTTTCCGCTCATAGCGGGTGCAGGATCGATCACCACCCTGTTGTCGCTGCGTGCGGAATACCACATGATCAACATCCTTATTGCCCTGACGCTTAATATGGTGCTGGTCTACCTGGTACTGAGATTAACTGCATGGTTTGAACGAATCCTGGGCCATAACGGATTGCACATTTTGCGCAAATTTTTTGGAGTCATCCTGCTCTCCATCGCCGTTAAGTTGTTTATTTCCAACACCGGGATCCAGATCGGTAAATAGATAATCCGAGAAAACGGTCAGAATCATTTTTGATCTGACTTCTCTGCAAGGCGGCTCAGGAGAATCTCCTTCAAGGTCTGATCCGAGAGTGTTACCGGGTGGTGTTTATGAGAGGTCTCACTGATGATGGCATCAAGTTTATTGATGTCAAACTGGGAAGTGGCCATCATGGGAACTTCAAGCACCTTGGTGATATGTTCCAGTTTATCCTTGAAAGCCAGAAGGTATTCCCGGTCCTCCTTGTATTTGAAGTCGGAGAACACTTTGCTTACGATGAGGTACTTTTTAAAGGCAGGGTGCTCCCTGTCTTCGAGGAGCTTATCGATCGTAGCTGCGTTAACAGGGGCCATGAGTGTTCCACACACCAATCCGTGGGGAATGTTAAAATGTCCCCCGAGCGGGGATGCGAAGCCGTGCACGAGGCCCAGTCCGGCATGTGCCAGTGTAATCCCTGAAAAAAGCGCTGCCAGTGCCATACCTGCCCGGGCTTCAAGATTGTTTTCCCCTTCAAGGAAAGCCCGGAGCAGGTATTTTTTAACGTGTTTGAGCCCCTGCAGGGCGAGTGCGTCGGTAAGCGGATTGGCCTGCCTGGAGAGGTATGATTCCAGGAGCTGGGTAAATGCATCCATACCACTTGTAGCCGTTAGCCGCGGCGGGCATGTCAGGGTCATCTCCGGGTCAACAATTGCCACATCGGGGATAAAATTTTCATGGCGCAGGGATTTCTTATATCCCTTTTCCCCCACCTCGGACAGGACCGCATTTTTTGTCACTTCACTTCCGGTACCCGAGGTGGTAGGCATAGCGATAAAGGGAAGTTTAACCCCCGGGTGCTCCAGGTCGCCGACCCCCTCCAGGTAGCGCCTGGCACTGTATTCCACCAGCATCAGGGCGGATATCGCTTTCCCGGTGTCCATCACGCTTCCTCCACCTATAGCAACCACAATATCGATACCTCTTCCTTTATATTTTTCCACAATCTCGTCTACCATACCGGGAGAAGGTTCGGATCCAATTGTTTCATGATGAATATGGAGATGCTCCTCTTTCAGACCTGCCAATAGTTCATCCCCGTGACCTGAGTCGTATATAGACGAGGTTCCTGTGACCAGCAACACAGAGGACCCGTAGGTTTTCACCTCCTCCGCCAGCACGTTTCTTTTACCTGCTCCAAAAATGATTCTGGGCAGGGAAGAAAATTGAAAAGATGCAATCATAGAACGCCGTTTTTGTAAAGATAGAAATTTTTAACGGGGATGTCGAAGATAAAGGGAAATGGAATCAGTCAAGCAGTTGTCGGACCATCTCTTCGGGGATGCCGGTTTTACCGGCTATTCCGCTTTCGGTCAACCCTTCTCCATGCATTCGCCGGACAAAACAGCGCATGGATTCACCAATCTCGACCAGGTTGCCTTCGGGATCGTAGAAACGGATGGTGTACTGTCCCCACTGTTCCTCGACCACATTGTGAAGAATTCGAAGGTCGCTCATAAGCACTTTTTCCACCGCGTCTTCAAATTCGTCTGTTTCAAAGCAGAGCTCCAGGTTCCGGTTCCCAATGTGTTCGTAGGTGTACCCGAGCTCCTTTACCACCGGGTATTTATCGGTAAGTTTCCACAGAGCAAAACGGTTTTTAAAAACCAGGCATGAGCCCAGGTCCTGTTCTAACTGCTGACCGAGAAACTCCTCGTAGAACTCGCGCTGCCGGGAAAGGTCGTTGCAGAAAATAACGGCGGATTGGTACTCCAGTTTCATAATGATTCGGGGTTTAATAATTAATTATGCCAGGAACGTTAAAGCCGGTGGAACTTGCCAGTGGATTCAGTAACATTTTGACGTCACAGAACAACTGGCAACCATACCACGTACACCAGAGAAAACCTTTTTGACAGCCATTCGCAGGCAGGATACATTTTTTTACTGTTTGCACTGCCTGTATGGGATCATGATAATCGCTGGTTGGATTACCTGCTGCAAATTACAATTTATTGAGTAAAAAGTGAAGCTAAACGATTATGATTACCTGAGGTAGAGCCGGGGGCAATAATTAAGGCTATAACATAATAATGTTATACAATATATATATTTTTAAATATATTACATTATAAATTATTTTTATTATATATTATGTTATGCCATTTTAAATGCATTTAATGGATTTGTTTTTTGAATAAAACGATTAAAAACAAAAAACCCGGTGAAAACCGGGCTCTTCGGGCGATTCCGCCAGGATTAGCTCGCTCCCGCCTGACAACCGCACCTGCTGCTCGTGATCCTGGCACTTAATTGGGATTACCAGGCGTTTACTTAAAAACAAAGAACCCGGTGAAAACCGGGCTCTTCGGGCGATTCCGCCAGGATT
>CAYZMH010000027.1:0-33598 GCA_964479445.1 uncultured Bacteroidaceae bacterium
CATTGCCGGTATGGGTTTTGGGGCACGGGTGGTGGCACGCACCAACAAATTGAAAGACCGGGGTATCAGCAATCCCACCCTCTATCTGCTCAATATCTTCACGAGTCTGCTCAGGTACCGTTCCGTGAAAACGCACCTGAGGCTGGACGACAGTGATGTACTTTGCGATGTATTCAGTCTGAACATCGGCATCGGCAAATACAACGGGGGCGGCATGATGCAGGTGCCCCATGCCATTGCCGACGACGGACTCTACAGCATAACGCTGATCAAGAAGATGGGGAAGCTCAATGTGCTTGCCAACCTGAAGCGGCTTTACAACGGGAAAATCACCAACCACTCCAAGGTGGAAGCGTACACGGCCAGGAATGTAACAGTGAACTCGCCCACGGACCTGCACCTGGAGACCGACGGTGAAACGCTGGGTCACGCTCCCCTGGAGTTCCGGATCATCCCGCGCAGTCTCCAGGTAATCACCAATACCATCTCCGCCTAATCCTGCCCCAGGGGCACCTTCTCTATCTCGAAGAGTTTGGGCCAGTATTTTCCCGTCACAAAGATGCGGTCGTTTTTACTGTCCCAGGCAATGCCATTTAGCACATCGGTACGTGCGTTGCGGTCGCGGTGCGAGAGGATTCCCTTGAGGTTGATGCGTCCCTCCAGTTTGCCGGTGACCGGATCTATGATCACGATCTCATCGGTGAAATAGCGGTTGGCATAGATCTTCCCGTTGATGTATTCCAGTTCGTTAAGGTTGTCCACCCTGCCATCGGGTCCGTACACCTCGATCTGCCGTTTCACCGTAAAGAGTTCGGGCTCCATGAAGTAGATTACGTGGGTTCCGTCGCTCATGATCAGCTCCTCCCCGTTATGGGTAAGTCCCCACCCTTCCCGGTTCTGGTAATAGACCTTTTTTATCTCCTCGAAGGTATTGGGATCGTAGATGAAGCAGACCTGTGCCTTGTAAGTAAGCTGGTAGAGTTGATCCCGGAAGATCGTGATGCCCTCCCCGAAGATCTCGGCGGAATTGTTACGGATTTTGATCACTTCACCGGTCTCCAGTTTTACCTTGCGTATGGATGACTGCCGGGGCTGACCGGTCCCCTCGTAAAGCCACCCGTCGTTGTAGATAAGTCCCTGGGTATAGGCCTTTACATCGTGGTTGTAGGTATTCACCACCCGGTAGCGGTAGCGCACCGGATCTATATCCGAGAGGAGGGTCACCCCGCGGCTGTGATTCTCATGCCGTTCACCCTGCAGGTAGAGCTTCACCCTCACACTTGCCTTACCGGGAAGTGCATCCGAAGTGGCGATATAGACCGTATCGGTACCGTTATAGGTCATCACTGCCTTACCCCGCAGGTATACCGTAGCCGAGTCTGCCTGCACCGTATCGGGCAGCTGGATGTGAACCGGGATCTCCTCGCCCAGGGTTTTCTGTTCGTCCTGTGCGGGTAGCGTCATCTGAGCTGTTTTCTGCGGAAGCTGTTCCTGCCTGTCCGTTGTGCGCCGGGTTGCCTCCCGGTTATTGCAGGATATCACGAAGAGGGCTGCCACGAGGGGCCAAAAAAAGGTATAGCGTTTCATGGGATTGAAAAAGTTATCGTCCGAATAACCGCCGGAGCAAGGATTTCCGGCGGGGAAGGTTTCTCATTTCATTTTCCAGGGTAGGTTGCTGACCGGGGTTAAGCATCTGCCATATCTCTCCCCATCCGGGCAGGCCGCCCACATTGCGGTCGTCGATATAGACATCGGCATGGATCTTACGGCTCATGGTTTTTTTATCAAACTCCTCCTCGGGGTAATTCTTATTCACCGCGTAGAACTCCACCCCGTTCTTACGGCAGAACTCCACGGCCTCCTCCAGCTCCTTCCCGCTCCGGTAAGTCCAGAGGATCAGCTGGTGGTGATCCTTCTGCAGGGCCTTCAGGGTATCAAACGCGAAAAGTCTTTCCCGCCCGATGGCCGGGTACTTGTGCTCCACGATGGTCCCGTCGAAATCAACTGCTATGATCATAAGCCTGTTTTGAAATCAGTTCAATTCTATCGCCGCAAGCTGCACGGGAGCTATCGCTCCCTTAATTGCCAGACAGCCTCTCCTCCACTTGCCCCACGGGGCCAGGCTGAACAGGTTCCGGAGCCATCCACCCGGGAGCCGGACGCAACCGGATCAGCAACGATGGTACACCTGTCAAAAATAGGAAAAACCGTTTAAAAGAGATCGTTCACCGATAAATATCTTTCTCCCGTATCGTAGCAAAAGGTGAGGACGGTTGCTCCTTTATGAAACGACTCCAGTTTGGAGGCCACTGCAGCCAGTGAGGCGCCCGATGAGATCCCAAGGAAGATCCCCTCCTCCCTGGCTGCTCTGCGCGCATAGAGGAAGGCATCGTCTTTCTCCACGGGCACCGTTCCATCGAGGAGTCCGGTCTCCAGGTTTTCCGGGATAAATCCGGCCCCGATACCCATGATACCATGGGGTCCGGGTTCCCCTCCCGAGATCACCGGGGAGTCGGACGGTTCCACGGCAAAGATTTTGATACCGGGCCACTCTTTTCTCAGCACCCGGGCCACCCCGGTGATATGTCCGCCTGTTCCCACCCCGGTAACAAGGTAGTCGATCCCCCCGGGAAAATCACGAATGATCTCTTTCGCGGTGGTTACCTCGTGGATATGGGGGTTGGCCGGGTTATCGAACTGCGAAGGGATAAAAGCGTGTGCATGTTTCTCAGCGAGCTCTGCCGCGCGGGCCATGGATCCCTTCATTCCCTCCTCGCGCGGGGTGAGTTCCAGCTCGGCGCCATAGGCGCGCAGGATGCTGCGCCGTTCCACCGACATGGATTCGGGCATCACCAGGATAAGGCGGTATCCTTTGACGGCCGCCACCATGGCGAGTCCGATCCCCGTATTCCCCGAGGTAGGTTCGATAATAACGCTGTCGGTTTGCAGCCTGCCCTGTTGTTCGGCCGCTTCGATCATGGAGAAGGCGATCCGGTCTTTGATGCTCCCTCCCGGATTTGCGCGTTCGAGTTTCATCCACACCTGGTAGTCGGCCGGAAACAGGCGGTTGATCTTCACATGGGGAGTGTCCCCGATATTTTCAAGGATGTTTTGAATTTTCATAAGCGTATTGGATTTTCGATTGTTTTTGTTCCGGGTACCCGGAACGAACCTATATGACAAAATCGATGGGAGCCTGGAAATCTTTATGGTCCTTGACCACGACCCGGTGCTGCCGGTAGACCACCGAGTGGGGAAGGACCGATTCGGTGATCCAGGTGTTCCCGCCCAGGATGGTGTCGTGTCCGACCACGGTTTTTCCGCCCAGGATAGTGCTCCCCGCGTAGATGATCACATTGTCCTCGATGGTGGGGTGGCGCTTGGTATTGGCCAGCTTCTTCTCCACCGAGAGGGCACCCAGGGTCACTCCCTGGTAGATCTTCACATTCTTCCCGATCACGGCGGTCTCCCCGATCACGATCCCGGTTCCGTGGTCGATAAAGAACGGGGTATCGATCTTTGCGCCTGGGTGGATATCGATGCCGGTCTGACTGTGCACGTACTCCATGATCACCCTTGGAAGCACCGGCACCTCCAGCTGGTAGAGGATATGGGCCATCCGGTACACCGAGATGCAATAGAAGCCCGGGTAACAGAGGATCACCTCCTCCACGGCACTGGCAGCGGGATCGAACTTTGAGATGGACTCGGCGTCGCTGAGCATGGTCTCGTACACCCCGGGCAACTCCCTGAAAAACGCTTCCGCCACCTCTTCCGGCTTCCGGTTCATGGAGTTTTTGAGTGAGTAGAGCAGCTCCTTCAATTTGACGTGACAGCGTTCCATTTCGATCCCGATCTCTTCTGCATCCACCTTGCAATTGGATTTAATGGGAAAGAGGATATGGATCAGGTTATCCACAAATTCGTGGGTTTTAACCATGGAGGGCACCTCCATGCAGTATCCTTTATTGATCTCACTCAGTTTAAGGGCAAAGTCCTGAAACTTGTTCATGGGTTCCTTTCGGTTTCCGGGTTCATACTTCTTTTTTGTGGCTCCTCTGCAGCTCTCTTGGTTCTAACAAATCCCGCGTGATTATGTTAACACGATCCGGAAAAGAGAAAGCAAAATATACGTTAAAATCACCAGGGGGAGACCGGGCAGCTGCACCACCAGCAGTATGGCAAGTCCGACCGCCAGGATGATATACCGGTACCGGTTGCCCCGGAACCTGAAGTGGTGAAATTTCAGGCTGATCATGGGCAGGGGGATGATCATCATCACCGAGAACATCACCAGGATCACCCAGGTGAACCAGATATAGACCGTTTGTCCGTATAACGCCCCGGTGGTCAGGATCTCGTAAAAGATCCCGGTCCAGAACAGGGTATGGGCCGGCACGGGAAGGCCTGAAAAATGTTCGGCTCTTGTTTCGTGTACACTGAACCGTGCCAGGCGGATCGCCGCGAGGGCCGGGATAAGGAGCGGGGATAGTTGTATGACGGGGGCTACCCAGGGTTGGGCGCAGACCGAACCGGGGTCCACCGTTTCGAGTTGGAGAAGAAAGATCTTGTAGACGAACAGGGCGGGGACCACCCCGAAGCTCACCATATCGGCCAGGGAGTCCAGCACCTTCCCGGTGCGGCTATAGGCATCCAGTTTCCGGGCGGCTGTTCCGTCCAGGAAATCGAACAGGGCAGCGGCAAGCACCAGGTATACGGCTACCCGGGGTTGATCTTCCAGGATCATCACGATAGCCACACATCCGGCCAGGAGGTTAAGCAGGGTAATGGTATTGGGTATGTGCTTTTTCATGGAACCGGTTTTGGTGCCGGAAAGTTACACAAAAGGATTGGCAATCGAAAAAGGCCGGAACCCCTGGCAGGTTTCGTTCCGCGTACGCGATCACCTGCTGCTCATGCTGAGGGTAAAAAAACAGTTCCCCCCTTTTCGGGGGTATGAAAACAATTCCTACATTTGTTGCAGGGAGCTGACTGGTTCTTACGCAAGTTGAATCTAAATAGGTTGCGTTGCTGCTATTTTTACCGCCTCTAAATAGCCGGATGCCCGGGACTGCAACAGGCTTATACTCAACATATGCAGGCACTTATAAATTTATGGATCAATAAAAACAGCGTGCTGCAATGGGATCAGTTCGACAAGATATATGTAAATTTCCTCAACCTTATATTTCTATGAAACAGACTGCAATTTTGCTTGTTTTTTTAGGGGCCTTTCTGACGGTCGCAGGTCAGGGTCCCGGGAACGAAGACCTGGAGGTAGGCGTGGTGGAACACCTGAACGATACGGTACCGCTGGATGCTTACCTGTTTGATATCAACGGGGATACGGTGTACCTGGAGGAGTTGTATGACAAGCCCACGTTGATCAACTTTGTCTACTACCGGTGTCCGGGCATCTGCTCACCTCTGATGGACGGACTTGCGGAGGTTATTGACAAGTCGGACCTTGTGATCGGGGAGGATTACCAGGTACTGACCATCTCTTTTGATCCGCGCGAGTCGAGTACGCTGGCCCAACGGAAGAAGAATAATTACCTCAACCTGATGGAGAAGACCGGGCAGGCTGAAGAGGGGTGGACCTTCTACACGGCCGACAGTGTGAATGTGAAGAGGCTGACCGATGCCACGGGGTTCAAATACAAACCCACCGGGAACGACTTTATTCACTCGGCCACGGTGATTGTCACTTCGCCTTCGGGAAAGATCACGCGGTATATGAACGGAATTTATTTTCTGCCATTCGACCTGAAGATGTCGGTGATCGATGCCAGTGAAGGGAAGACGGGTACCACCGTCAACAAGGTACTGCAATACTGTTACTCCTATGACCCGGAGGGACAGGAGTATGTGCTGAATATCACCAAGGTGGCCGGAACGCTCATCATCTTCGTGGGACTGATCGTGTTCCTGGTGCTGGTGCTGACAAAACGCAAGAAAACTCAATAGCTACCATATGTCAACCGAACAACAAAACCATCAGAAGAGCTACCTGGAGGAGAAAGGGGGCCGGAAGGGACTTTTTGCCTGGATCCTCTCCACCGATCACAAACGGATCGGTCTTCTCTACCTCTACTCCATCATGGGCTGGTTCTTCATCGGGGCCGCCCTGGGGGTATTGATGAAACTTGAGCTGCTGGCTCCCGGTCAGACCGTCATCGGGGCCCAGGGGTACAATGCCACCTTCACCGTGCACGGGGTGATCATGATCTTCCTGATCGTCATACCCGGTCTGCCCGCGGTGTTCGGCAACTTTTTCCTGCCGATCCAGATCGGGGCCAAGGATGTGGCCTTCCCGAAGCTGAACCTGCTTTCGTGGTACATTTACGTATTCGGCTCCATCCTGGTGATCGCTTCGCTTTTTGCAGGCGACGGTCCGCCCGATACCGGCTGGACCTTCTATGCACCCTACAGTTTCAAAACAGGGACCAATATGCTTCCGGCCGTGTTGGGGGCTTTTGTGCTGGGGTTCTCCTCGATCCTCACCGGGCTGAACTTTATTGTGACGATCCACCGCATGCGGGCTCCGGGAATGGCGTGGCTGAAGATGCCGCTCTTCCCCTGGACCCTTTACGGCACTGCGTGGATCCAGTTGCTGGCCACTCCCATCGTGGGTATTACCCTGCTGATGATCGTGGGGGAGCGGGTCTTCGGCATCGGGTTCTTTGACCCGGCCAAGGGAGGGGATCCCATCCTCTACCAGCACCTGTTCTGGATCTACTCCCACCCGGCTGTCTACATTATGATCCTGCCGGCCATGGGGGCCATCTCGGAAATCATCCCCACCTTTACCCGGAAGACCATCTACGGGTACCGGGCGATCGTTATCTCCACTATGGCCATTGCGTTTGTGGGCTACTTTGTGTGGGGACACCATATGTTCACCTCGGGAATGAGCGGAACGGCACTTTATACCTTTTCCATCCTGACATTTATCGTGGCAATTCCCAGCGCAATCAAGGTATTTAACTGGATTGCCACCATGCACCGCGGGGCCATTGAAACGGAGGTACCGTTTCTGTGGGCCGCCTCGTTCATATTTGTTTTTATGATCGGCGGACTCACCGGGCTGGTCCTGGGGGCACTGGCTACCAACGTGCATGTGCATGACACCGCTTTTGTGGTGGGCCATTTTCACTTTATCGTATTCGGGGGAACCGGGTTTGCATTTTTCGGGGCGCTGCACTACTGGTTCCCGAAAATTTACGGCCGGATGTACGACAAAAGCTGGGCACGCACCGGCTGGGTAATGTTTTTTATCGGGTTCATCACCCTGTACGGACCCATGTTTTACCTGGGGATTACGGGAATGCCCCGGCGCTATTTCGATTACCTGCCCGAATACCATGGTCCGAATATCCTCTCCTCCCTGGGCGCACTGGTGATGGTAGCCGGATTCTTAATCATGGTGATCAACCTCTTCAAAGCGGTCAGGCATGGTGAAAAGGCGGAAGCCAATCCTTGGGGTGGCACCAACCTGGAGTGGAGAATTCCCTCTCCGCCCCCGGTGGAGAATTTTGAGGAGATTCCCACCATTGAGAAGGCGACCTATAAATATGACTAAACCCACGAACCATGTCACAACACACACACCAGGAACACAGGGATGACATTGGCTCCAAGCTGGGCATGTGGTTATTCATCTTTACCGAACTCCTGTTATTCGGGGGACTGTTTATCGTATATGCGGTTTACCGGTACTTGAATCCCACGGCTTTTCACCTGGCAAGCCAGGAACTGGATGTAACGATAGGTACTGTCAATACGGTGATATTGCTGATCAGCAGTGCCACCATTGCCATGTCCATCTCGGCCATCCAGAAGAAAGACCGCAGGATGTCGCTGATCCTGGTCGGAACCACCATCGTGCTGGCCCTGGTCTTCCTGGTCAATAAATATTTCGAGTGGGGGGAGAAATTCGAGCACGGACTCTTCCCCGGATCGCAGTTCCTGGAGCAGTTGGGAACCGGTGATGTGATGTTTTTCGGACTCTATTTCTTTATGACCGGACTGCATGCCTTTCACATCCTGGTTGGTGTGGCTGTGCTCGGGTTTATGTTCTATTACCTGGTGAAGGGAAAGATCACCCATGACAATCACCAGTTGCTGGAAAACGGCGGGTTGTACTGGCACCTGGTGGACCTGATCTGGATCTTCCTGTTCCCTCTTTTTTACCTTATTGCTTAACCCGGATGATTTATGGAAAACGAAACACATCATATCGTACCCTATAAAACCTACCTGCTGGTGCTCGGGGCACTCATCGGGTTAACCCTCATTTCGGTGGCCGTAACCCAGATCGAACTCACCCGGTGGGGGGCAGCAGTGGCATTGCTGCTGGCAGGGATCAAGTCATTTCTTGTCTTGATCATCTTTATGCACCTGAAATTTGACCGGCCTGTATACAGGCTGATGGCCGGACTGATCATTGCCCTGGTGGTGGTGGTCATCATCGTTACCATGTTGGATTATTTATTCAGATAACCGAAAAACCTGAACCATGTATAGTGTATCCCCGGATTATGCTTCCAATTTTGTCGCAGGAGTGGATCTGACCTTCATGATCATTCTGGGCATTTCCATCTTCTTCCTGGTCTCCCTCACCATCATCATGCTGGTATTCATTCGCAAATACCGTCGTGATAAACATCCTAACCCGGTGCAAAATGAGGGAAGCACCCGCATGGAGATCCTCTGGACCGTGGTCCCGCTTGGTCTGGTGCTCGTGATGTTCTATTTCGGATGGATGGGCTGGAAACCAATGAAAAACCCGCCGGAGGATGCGCGCCGCGTAAAAGCGATTGCCCGGATGTGGAACTTCCAGTTTGAGTATGAGAACGGGAAGATTACCGACAGTCTTTATGTCCCCATTAACGAACCGGTCATCCTGGACCTGGTAGCGCTGGACGTATTGCACAGTCTGTACATCCCGGCATTTCGCGTCAAAGAGGATATGGTTCCCGGTCGTGAAAAGCAGATGTGGTTTACGCCCGGACAGGCGGGGGAGTATGACCTGTTCTGTACCGAATATTGCGGACTTGAGCACTCCTATATGTTTACGGGCGTCAGTGTGATGGAGCAGGATGAGTTTGAAGAGTGGCTGGCCGACACAACCGCTGCGGCACCGGTAATTGCCGAAGATGCCAGCATGGCAGACCGGGGATTCCAGGTACTGTCGGGCAACGGGTGCAATGCCTGTCATTCCAGTGACGGGTCCAGGCTGGTGGGGCCCTCCTACCTTGGCAGCTGGGGTACCGAACGCACCGTTATCACCAACGGAGAGGAGCGCGAGATCGTAGCCGATTCTGCCTACATCCGCCGCTCGATCTATGACCCCAATTATGACGTGGTGGACGGATTCAACCGCGGACTCATGCTCTCGTACAAAGGACAGATCTCCGAGGAGGAGATCGATATGATCATTGCCTACCTGAAAGAACTGAATGAGGAATAACCCCTTGTTTCCATCCTTTTTTGTACCCTGGCTGCAACTGGGGAAGATTACCATTGCCATTCCTGTAGCCCTCACGGCCTTTTTGGGTTATTTTATGGTACGACCGGTTATTGATGCCGGCGCCCTGTGGACGGTGGCGGGAATTCTGATGCTGGCCATGGCCTCCAGCGCCGTGAACCAGATCCAGGAGCGCACCATCGACCGGCTGATGAAACGCACCCGGAAGCGTCCCATACCGGCCGGCGCAATTACGGTACCCCAGGCGGCGGTAGTTGCCATTATTGCAGCGGCAGGCGGACTCATTTTGATCCTTCAGACTGGATCCTGGGTGGCCGTTGCCCTGGGTGCCTTTACCATGGCGTGGTACAACCTGGTATACACCCCGTTGAAGCGGGTAACACCCTTTGCGGTCTTCCCGGGAGCGGTGATCGGGGCCCTTCCCCCCATGATCGGATGGAGTGCTGCAGGGGGGGGGCTGTTACACCCCGATATTGTACTGGTAAGTTTTTTCCTGTTTATCGGACAGATGCCTCACTACTGGTTATTGATGATGAAAGTGGGAGATGAATATAAAGAGGCAGGGCTTCCGGTGATCACATCGATTTTTCCCCCGCGCCAGTTACGTAACATCAGTTTCACCTGGATCGTAGCTGCCGCTGTGACGGTCCTTATGTTTCCGGTTGCCGAGATTATTCGCACCAACTGGGTGGGATACCTGCTGGTAGGGTTGATCCTGCTCTTCCTGGTCAGGATGTTCCTTTTGTCTTTCAGGGGAGAGCTGATGAAGAACTGGAAGAAAGCTTTTGTGACCGTCAATCTTTTTTACCTGTTGATCATCCTGTTGCTTATTGCAGATACCATCATTGAGTCGTATCTTTATACACGATTCATACCCTAAAAGTCCCAAACCATGAAAAAAATTACAATTCTGCTGCCGGTACTGCTGCTTGTCAGCATCTCCTGTATCCGGGTCAACCAACCTCCCACCCCGCAGTTGCATGTGGGTTCAGACCCCGACAGCGACGGGGTATTCATCCACGTCACCAAAGGCATTGACGATGCACACGAAGTGATGATGGCCCTCAAGATGGCCACCCATTTCTCCGACAGCCATGACGTGCTGGTCTATTTTGACATTGACGGTGTGGAAGTGGTACTGGAAGATGCTCCTGAACTGGAAATGGAGCCGTTCGGTTCATCACAGGACATCCTGGACGAACTCGTTGATGCCGGGGTTACCCTGCTGGCCTGTCCAGGTTGCCTGGAAGTGGCCGGGAAGAGTCCGAGTGACCTGCGTTCGGGTGTGATGGCGGCAAAGAAGGAGAAGTTCTTTGATTTTACCGACGGAAGGATCCTGACCCTCGACTATTGATTCTTCGGGGACGGACCAGATCAGACAACATGCCCACGGTAAAAATCTGACCATGCAACAGGAAGGGAAGACCCGCTGAACGGGTGCGATGTGATCCTGCAACAGGAAGCCCAGACCCGATCCCCTGGTGAGATGCGTTCCCGGAACCGGCTGAATGGAAAACGGACCTTTGCTGTGCGCCACCAGGAAGATCCTTACTCATTCCGCTCGCTGCCCATATAAAATACAACTATGTTCTATAACCGATAAACGACAAATCGCCATGAAACAACTATTTTTTCTTTTAATGATCGCTTTGCTGGTATCCTGCAACAACACCGGAAATAAGCAAGCCGTTGAAAAAGAGGCACCCATGGAAGAGCAACCTCCCGCCATGGAGATGACAGAAATTACATACAGGGTGGAGGGCATGACCTGTGAGGGGTGTGAAAATGCCGTCGGAAAAAGCGTGGAATCCCTGGAAGGCATTACCAGTGTAGAGTCATCCCATGAAGAAGGCTGGACACGGGTCATGTTTAACCCGGATAAAACGAATCCGGATGATATCCGCCGCCGCATCGGGGATGCCGGCTACACGGTGCTCGGACTGGAAGAGGATGAAAGCGATGCCCCTGCTAAAGAGGAATCCGGCAAAGAGGAATCCGGCGAAGCTACTCCTCTGCCAGGATGGTGACCATGGAGCGAAGCTCCTCCAGTTCGGCCTTCATGGCTTCGATTTGGGTCTGTTGCCGGGCCGCCTGTTTGCGGTACGCTTCCAGCTCGGTTTGCTGTTCTTCCAGGGACCGGCTCTGGCCGCGGATGATGCGATGCAGCTCCTGGGTAGCGCTCACATTGAGCATGGAGACCGCTTCATAGTCGATGGTCAGGAAATCATCCACTTTTTTGCCGTAAACAAACATCTCAGGGTGGTCCTGTTTCGAGGCTATGGAAAAGGCATTCGGGTTGTCTACAGCGATTACCTCCCGCACAAGCTCTTCACCGGGCACGACCAGTTTTACGCGGTCTCCCCGGTTCAATCCATGTTCCTTGTCCACTCTGATCGTGAGGGTCCCCTCCTGCTCATCAAAGGTTGTTTTGGATACCCTGCTGAAGATTTCCGGAACGAATCCGGTGGTGGCGGTGACTGCCTCCGGGAAGATCTCCTGCAGTTCCTGGGCAATGATCTTTTTGTGGGACTGGTTCCCCTTAAGGATGGTGTCCACATAGGTGTAATCGGTTATGCGGACCTGTTCCAGGAGCCTGAGATCTTTTTTCGCATTGCTGCGGCCTATGGCATTTTTGATGCGGGCATCCGAATCGGCGTTAAACTCTTCGGCCCGGATTCGGCGCTGGGCGAAGATGGAGTAGTAGCCACTTCCCGTGGTGCTGCCGGTGTTCCCGTTGACATTCAGGTACCCGTAATTCACACCGGAGAGGTACCGGCTGGATTGCACGGTAAGGGGATAGCCCGGTGCGGTGGTACCGATCCCGACCCGGTTGGCCGAGGCATCGACCACCAGGGTACTGTAATCAATCTCCACGTCACCACTGTTGCCGCAATTAATATAAAGTTTCTTATTGGTGTCAGTAATGATCTCATCCCCGTCGAGCCGCAGGCTCCCGTCGATCTGCAGCACCCCGGTTCCGCTGCTCCCGGATGCATCGGAGTAATTGTACGTGGTTTTCAGATCGGTATACCCGTCCACGGTCAGTTTACATTTGGTATAGCTTCGTTGCAGGCTCAGGCTGTAGGCTCCCCCGTTGAAATGGGCATAGTTGGATAATCCTCTTCCGATGTATATATCATCATCGGGTTGCAGGATGAGGTCGTCATCGGCAGAGATATAGATATCGTTGTTCAGCTGAGTTATCCTGTTCTGGTTATTGTCGAATTCAATATACGGATATCCCCCTTCGATATTGATGCCTCCGTCAAGGGTAAGGCGGGCATTGGGATTGGAAATGCCCAGTCCCATATAGCCGGTACCCGGTTCAATATAGACCGATTCACTCACCGTGTTATCGGTGCGGAATATGAATCCGCCCCGCGCACGCGCCATAAACTGTCCGGCTGTTGTATTACTGGCCGGGTACCCATCAGAAAAAAGGAAGCAATCGTCTTTGTTGTTGCTGTCTCCATTGCCTCCCAGCACAATGGAGTTATCCCCGCTAGCTGTTACATCGTTGCCCAGTGCGACGGAGGCCCAGCCAGATGAGTTTGCTTTATACCCAAAAGCAAGGGATTCTGAATGGCCTGCAACGGACTGGCGACCCCCGGCAAAGGAGCGACCCCCGGAGGCAACGTTTTCGGTTCCCACGGCAAAGGATTCCCATCCCGATGCGGTATTGCCCTGTCCGAATGCCACGGCTGCAGGTGCTGAAGCGACTACCCCGTGTCCCATGGCAAACGAAGCAAAGTCGGATGCCGTGGCATCACGACCCATGGCAACGGCAGAGTTCCCTGTGGCCGAAGACTGATAGCCCATGGCGATGGCGTAATAGTCGGAGGTGGTATTGTTCTGACCGATGGTGGTGCTGTAGTGACCATCGGAAGTATTTCCCAGTCCGAAAGCAAATGATCCCGGCTTTTTAGCCTGGCTGCCCTGCCCGATGGCAAAGGAGTAATCGCCGGTAGCGCGGGTCACCCCGGTGGTTTGCCCGGAACTGTCCACCCCGGCGCTTCCGAATGCGAAACTTCGGAATCCCTCGGCAAGGGCACCGCGACCAAATGCATAACTGTCCTCGCCGGTTGCCTGCGCCCATTGTCCGAATGCAAACGCATTGGGCTGCTGCGCTTCAGCCTCGTACCCGATCGCCGTGGAATTGAGTCCGCTCGCCACACTCCGGTACCCGAATGCCTGGGAGTAGTCGCCGCTGGCCTGCGGTTCGTACCCGGATGCCATGCTGTTCTCCCCCACATCGTTCACCGAACTGACCAGCACTTTCCCGGATAGGAACGCATTTCGCAATGGGTACCAGACGATCCGGTTTTCACCCGGTATGGTCTCCGCCTGGTTTTGTCCGGATATATTGAAATACTCTGCATGACCCTTGGTACTGATCTGGTATCCGCCCACGGCAAATCCTCCCTTCAGTCCTTTGGCATCGGGATCATCGTTGATATAGACCCGGACGCTGTCGGGGGTGACCCGCAGGAATTCATCGGCCGGACTCTTGGTATCGATCTGGTAGCCGCCCACGGCAAATCCTCCTTTGACGCCTTTCCCGGCGGGATCCTGGTGAACATAGAAACGGATAGAGTCGGATGTTACCCGCATGTACTCCTCGGCTATGCCTTTGTTTCGCTGATAACCACCTACTGCGAAACCACCCTTCACTCCCTTGGTGGATTTGGCGGTATCGGTATAGGCATACACGCCATCTTCATAGACGGCAAACACAGGATACCCGTCGCTGCGCAGTACCTGGAACAAAGGTTCCCCCGATCCGGCCTCCCCTGGCTGGATGCGTAAATTTTCAAATGTGGAAGAGGATTGCTCGGAATAGAGGGCGTAGGGAACGGAGAGAAAGGGGACCGTTCCGATGCTGGTATAGCCGCTTCCCGCATCGAGTTCAATCTTCAGGTAGAAGGCATCCTCGGACCAGGGGATCTCTGAAAAACCGGTCAGTTCGCCTCCTCCCGGAGCTGCGTTTTCATTCCCGATCCGGAGGGTGAACATTCCATGATCATTGGTGGTAACCTGGTGGATCTCCTCCCAGAGCAGAATTCCCTGTTCGCTGCCCTTGAGGATGCCGATTCGTATATCCAGGGGGGAATTGACCAGCAGGTTGCCCTCATCATCGCGGGCGACCGCCTGGTAATTGAACTGTTGGGGTGCCTGTGCTGAAAGGGGTACAAGCATCCCTGCCAGCAGAACTGCTGCAATCAGAATACGATACTTCATGGGTTAGGGTTTTAGGTATGTAACATGGTTAGTGATCATAAAGAACGGGAGCAACAGGTAAATGCACTCCTGAACCTGAATTCTCACAACAAGTTACGAAACAGAAGCATACTATGCAAGAGGCCAGGGTTTTCGCCCTGCAGATTCCCGGAGGACAACACCAATGGGATTTTCATGCAAGGAGCTGACTCCGTCCCGGGAGGAGGGGTTGCCGTTGGGTGCCCTGAAAAGGGGCCTTTTTACAGGTGATGTGCCTGGCACTCTTCCATGTAGGGATGGTTCACGGGATAGAGGTTTGCCCTGGAGAGGGCATATCCCACCACCAGCATGAAGAGTCCCACAAATCCCAAAAAAGCGCCGATCTCCGGGAATCCCAGCACCTGTTTTCCATAGGCGCCCGGGAAGATCTGCAGGTAAAGATCGATAAATTGTCCGACCAGCAGGACCGGGATGATGATCTTCAGGGTTGTTTTGCTTTGCCGGGAGGCTTTTGGCATCATGATCACAAAGGGGATAAACCAGTTGACCAGGATATTGGCATAGAAAAAAACCGGCCACCCTTCGCCCTGGGCCCGGGGAATGAAATAGGCAGTCTCCTCGGGAATGTTCCCGTACCAGATCAGCATGAATTCGGCAAACCAGAAATAGCCCCAGATAATGCAGAGCATAAAGATGTAGCTGGAGAAATCGTGCAGGTGGCTCTTTTTCAGGAACGGGAAGTATCCTCTCTGGTTCAGCAGCAATACGATCAAAGCGATCACCGCTGCCCCGTGGTAGAAAGCTGACACGAAATTCTTTGCGGCAAATATGGTACTGTACCAGTGCGCATCGATCGACATAATCCAGTCGATCCCTGCGATGGAGAAGGTGATCAGGATGACGAAGATAAAGATTTTCGCGTAGTGCTCCAGTTTCCGGAAATTTTCAAGTCCGCCCTCGCGGTCCTCTTTCAGCGAATAGCGGCGCAGCAACCGGAAAAGGAAAATCCAGAGGGCAAAATAGATCACCATTCGGACGATCCAGAACGGAACGTTCAGGAAAGGGGATTTATGGGCCAGCAATGGATCGTGGGCCAGCGCTTCGGTATGAGACCAGTGGTAAAGCGAGTGTACACCCGGGATAAGGACCAGGAACAGGATTGCTGCGACCGGCAGGAAAGCGCCCATGGCCTCCGGCACACGGATGAATCCGGCTGACCAACCCGACTGGGTCACACGCTGGATAGCAAGAAACACCACTGCTCCGACAGCCAGGGAGACGAAGTAATAATTATTCAGCAGCAGGTTTGCCCATCCACGGCCGGCGTCCCCTATGAAAGCGGCCACGAAGGCCACTATTCCAATGATCACCAGCACCAGCGCTCCCGCGGTGTACATCAGAGGTATCTTGATTCGTTCTTCCATGTGTTTCGTTTTTTCTTCCGTTTATTGCTGGAGTTCTTCACGCAGGTAATGAATGATCTTCCATCGGTCGGACTGACGGATCATTGCCCCGTGGGCCCCCATCACCCCGTAACCGATGGTTATGGAGTGATAGATCTCCCCGTCTGAAAGCTCCTTCACGCGTTCGTTGACCAGGCTGGCAGGAGGGTAGGTATACCGGTCGCTGGTGTAGAGGTAGCCTTTGCCATCTCCCCTGTCACCATGACAGGTGGCGCAGAATACCCGGTATCCGTCCTCGCCGGAGCGGATCACCTCTTCGGTGGCCTCCAGCGGGTTAATGTATTCCATTCCGGCCCGTTCCCGGTCCTCCAGCGTCTTTTCAAATGAAACCGGTACCATGCCCTGCGGCACGGTCCCCTCCGGTGGCGTTCTCATGGTCATGCCGTTCTCAAACGATTCGTTCGGGGTATAGGTTTCGTACGCTTCGGAGTAGTACATGTCTGGAGCGTAATCCCAGCCCGTGCTGCTTCGCGTGCGATCGCATGACGCCGAGAGAGATGCCAGCACCAGCAGGACCCCGGTCACTGTTTTCGCAGGAACTGTTATTCTTACTCGTTCATGGACGCCGGGGCCGCTCCTGAAACGGTGATTTCCCCGCTGGCATAGTGTGTTTCGTTTCATAGCTCCCAATGTTATTTTTCAACGATATCTTCGGCCCCCAGCTCCCTGAGCAGCTTGTTCAGCCTGGATTCATCGACTTTGTCTTTTTCAAACAGGATCACAAACTTGTCATTGGTTGCCCCTTCATGGAGGGGTTCCTTACCCACGTTCGGCCATATCCTGGCACGAACCGAGAAGGTGAACAGACTGAGAATTGTGACGCTGAATATGGTGAGTACGATCGTGACCACCATAAAGGAAGGAAACGCATTGCTGGGTTTACCCCCGTAATTGAGCGGCCAGTCGATCACCGCCGTGTAAAACAGGAAAGCCAGCACTGCCACTGCCGTGAATAGTCCGTAAAACCAGGAAACCGTGGTAATGCGAGACTTTTTCTCCTGGTGCTCCAGGATTTCGTGTACCGGGAAGGGGGTAAAGACATCCGACACCTCCAGGTGCTCTTCCCGGATCCTGCGGTAGGCTTTTACCAGCTCCTCCTCCCCGCCGAAAACGCCAAGTATATAGTGTTGCTCCATGTGCCTATTTTTTCTTGTTTTTCAACTGGTATTTATTGACCATTTTCACCTCATGCATGGCGATCATGGGAATGTAGCGGAAGAAAAGCAGGACACCTGCTCCAAAGATCCCGATCGTACCCAGGAAGGTGGCAATCTCCACAAAGGTGGGTGAGTAATCGGCCCAGGCCGATGGGAGGTAATCCTTGGCCAGGGAGGTGATCACAATATTAAACCGCTCGAACCACATTCCGAGGTTGATCAGAATGGAGATGATAAAAACGATAGTCAGGTTTCGCCGGATCTTCTTAAACCACATCAATTGCGGGATAAGGGCATTGCAAATGATCATGATCCAGAACTGCACCGTATACTCGCCGGTGATGCGGTTATGGAAGAAGGTAAAGATCTCGTACTCATTGCCCGAGTACCAGGCCACAAAAATCTCGGTCAGGTAAGCCGTCCCCATGATCAGGGATATAAAGATCAGTATCTTTGACACGTTCTCAAGGTGGCGGTCGGTGATAAAATCGTTGAGCCGGTAGATCTTGCGGATCAGTATCATCAGGGTCATCACCATGGCAAACCCCGAGAAGATCGCCCCCACCACGAAGTAGGGCGGGAATATGGTGGTATGCCAGCCGGGTTCGACCGAGACGGCAAAGTCGGTGGCTACAATGGAGTGTACCGAAACCACCAGCACGGCAGCAATGCCCCCCAGGACAAAAGCCAGTCCTTCGTACCGTTTCCACTCCCCTGCCGATCCGCGCCAACCCATGGCGAAGAATCCGTACACCACCTTTTTGATCTTTGATTTCGTGGTATCACGGATGGTGGCAAAATCGGGAACCATGCCCAGGAACCAGAAGGAGGCTGAGATGAGCAGGTAGGCTGTGATGGCAATAAAGTCCCAGAACAGCGGGGAGTTGTAGTTCACCCACAGGGGTCCGCGGGTATTGGGATAGGGAAGAATAAAGAAAGCGTTCCATACCCGACCCATGTGGAGTGCGGGAAAGATGGCCGCACATCCCACTGCCACCACGGTCATTGCCTCTGCTGCCCGGTTGATGGAAGATCGCCACTCCTGGCGAAGAATGAGCAGAAAGATGGAGAAGGCGGTTCCGGCATGACCGATCCCGATCCACCAGACAAAATTGATAATAGCCCAGCCCCAACCTACAGTATTATTCACACCCCAGGTTCCGATCCCTTCAGCCACGGTGACGTAGATGGCCCAGAATCCGAGCAGCATCAACACGGAACTGATCCCCATTCCGATCAGCCACCACATCCTGGGTCTCTGGTAAAGTGGCGAGGTGATCTCCCGGGAGATCTGGTCCAGGTTTTTATTACCCAGGATGAGCGGTCCCCTGATCTCAGTTTTATACATAATATTTCCGTTTTCTCAGTTAGCTATGGTCTTCTTCACGGGTCTGATCGCTCTCCTGACTGCTTCCCGCTTTCCTGTTCCGCACCCTGGTGAGGTATCCCACCGAGGGCAGGGTATGGAGCTGTTCCAGGAGATGGTAATTGCGCTCTTCCTTCATGAGCTTACTTACGCGTGATTCCGGGTTATTGAGGTCCCCGAATACCAGGGCACCCGTGGGGCATGACTGGACACAGGCCGGCTGTATCTCCCCATCCCTCAGTTTCCGGTTCTCCAGTTTGGCTTCCAGCTTCTTTTCCTGGATACGTTGCACGCAGAAGGAGCACTTCTCCACCACCCCGCGTGAGCGGACGGTCACATCGGGGTTCAACACCATTTTGGTGGTCTGGTTATTGAGGTGGTAATTGAACTTCTCGTTATTGACATATTTGAACCAATTGAACCGGCGGACGCGGTAGGGACAGTTATTGATGCAATACTTGGTACCGATGCACCGGACATAGGCCACCTGGTTCAATCCCTCATTGCTGTGCAGGGTTGCCGAGACCGGACAGACATTCTCACACGGGGCATTATCACAATGCTGGCACATGACCGGCTGGTGAAGCACATCCGGCTGTTCGGGATCATCGCTGTAGTACCTGTCGATCCGCATCCAGTGCAGGATGCGGCGGTTCCGTACCTCCTGCTTGCCGACGGTGGCAATATTGTTCTCGGCTATACAGGATACCACGCAGTTGTTGCACGCGATGCACTTATTAAGATCCACCACCAGTCCCCAGTGAAATCCATCGAAATCGGTTTCGGGGTAGAGGGTCTGATGGTGTTTCTCGGTCTCCACGTGAAAATGGTTCCCCGCGTAGGGATCAGACTGGTAATCCTCCAGGGTGGTCTCCCTGACGATGGGACGCTCTTCCATGTTGTGATGCGTCTGCGTCAGGGCGAGTTCGTATGTTTTTACCGTTTTTTCCGGGGTCAGACCGTGATGCTCGCAGCTCCTGTACGGGCCGTTCCGGGTAACCCACCGGAAGCCGTTCACGCCCACTTCTTCAGCCACTTTCCCCGCGGTTTTACGGCCGTACCCCAGGGCCAGTGCGATGGTTCCTTTTGCCTGTCCGGGCTGCACCAGCACGGGCACTTCCTCACCTGCCAGCATCACCACATCCTCCGTGGCGACGCCCATCTCTTCCGCATCGGTCACCGAAACGGCCAGGTAATTATCCCAGCACACCTTGCTCACCGGATCGGGCAGCTCCTGCAGCCACGGATTATTGGCATGCCGTCCGTCATTCACTCCCACCGGGGCATAGAGATGGAGCGAGTACCCACCATGGGCCTGCTCCACGATGGAAAAACCGGGTTGCGGCACGGAGACACTCAATGGGGTGCGGGTTTGATTATCGCGGAATACCCCCGCCTGCAGCTTGCTGTTCCACCAGTCGGTAAATGGTTCATCTGCGCCGGATGCCGGGTAGATACGATCCTCCCAGAACGTTTTCAGGTAGTGGTAATAGCCGGTTTGCTGACCTGTCCAGGCAAGCAATGAATCCTGGAAAGCCCGCGTGTTGTAGAGCGGGTGGATTGTGGGTTGCTGGATGCTGAAGGTGCCGGTAACGGGTTGCGCATCGCCCCAGGCCTCAAGAAAGTGATGATCGGGAGCCACATGGGTGCATGCTTTCCCGGTCTCGTTGATGGCACTCCCGATATACACGGAGAGCGGCATGTCTTCCAGGACCTCCGCCAGCTGGTCTCCCCCGGGCCAGCTATAGACGGGGTTGGCGTTATAAATAAGCATCGTTTCCACCTCCCCGGAGGTCAGCGCCCCGGCAAGGTCTTCGAACCGGCGGTCATCCCCCTGCTTCAGCTGCAGGGTATGTGCCAGGTCCAGTGTTTTTCCATAGTTACCCAGCAACTCATTGAGCATGGCGGTGAGTTGCTGGATATCCGGATCGTTGGACCCGTTAACCACCAGGGAGGAGCCCTGGTGATCCAGCAGCGCCTCTGAAAGTCCGGATGTATCGTAAGAGCACGGATTCGCCTGTATGGGCGGAGCGCCCTTGATCCGCGCTATGTCGTTATAGATCTTTGCCAGGATAGCGCGGTTCTCATCGGGGGTTACGGGGATACGCTCATCAGCGTTGGTTCCGGTGAGTGAGAAAACCGACTCAACCTGCACATGCCTGGACATATACGGGTTTTCTTTGCTCACCCCCCTGCCCCGGGCATATCCCGCGGCAAATTCCACCGGTGCGAGCCATGTCCCAAGGAAATCGGCATCGAAGGAGACGATCAGCCGGGCCTTATGAAAATGGTATCCGGGGATCACCGCTTCCCCGGTAAGCCGGCGGTGGGCTTCTCTCAGACCCGAAGCGGAGAGTTCATCGTAGGTGATCCACTCCAGGCGGGGATAACGATCCTGCAGGTTGTTGATAAGGGTGCGGGTGGACGGACTGATCACCGTGGAGGTGAGAAGAACCTGGCGTCCTCCCCCGGCTTTATCCAGAGCTTTTTTTACACGCGTATCCAGTTCATCCCATGAGATGGATCCGGAACCCGCTGCCGGCTCTTTATACCTCGCCTCATCATAGAGTCCGAGCACCGATGCCTGAACCCTGGCAGAGGTACCGCCCCCTGCACCGGAAGCGTGTTTATTTGCCTCGATCTTGATAGGTCTTCCGTCCCGCACCTTGGTAACCACGGGACAATATTCGGAGCCATCGTAGAAGTGGGTGGCATAGTAGCTGGCCTTCCCCGGGGTCACCTCTTCGGGTTTGATGAGGTAGGGGATGGCCTTGTGAACAGGTTTTTCGCAACTGCTGGCCAGGGCTGCCGTGGTAAAGCTGAAACCCACCAGCTTGAGAAAGTCACGCCGGGAGGCTTTGCCGCCGGGTTTCTCATCCTCCATGAGGCTCAACACCGCGTTTTTGTGTTCATCCTCAGCAGGCCGGAAGGCCGGTGTTTCCGGACCCCTGTTCCACTCTTCGAGGCTTCTCCAGTATTTTTTCATCAATTTGCAGTTTGTTTTATCCGGATGATCTCGCCGTTCAGCATCCATCCTTTGTTTATCACGGGAGGATGAATGCACCCGGCAGAACAGTCCGGATCCATCATTAGTAATGGCATTTCGAGCAATCGTTTGCTCCGGTCATATCTGCTGTCACCCGGTTGATCTCCCCGGATTCCAGTCGCTTTTGCACCTCCTCGTAGGTTTTATAAAAAGCATTGTCCACGAATTGCACTTCCGACTCACGGTGGCAGTTGATGCACCAGCCCATGGAGAGGTCTGATACCTGCCTGACACGATCCATGGTTTCCACATCCCCATGGCATTCCCGGCACTCCATGCCCCCCACCCCGACATGCTGGGCATGACTGAAGAAGGCGTGATCCTGGAGGTTATGGATGCGGACCCAGGCAATGGGTGTTCCGGTTTCATGGGCTTCCACCACCTTGTCGATCTCGTGTTTTCCTGAATGGGTACCCTCGCGGATGAGGATATGGCAATTCATACAGAGGTTTACTTCAGGGAAACCGGCTGATTTACTGTAATCCACGGTATAATGACAATACTCGCAATCAATCTGGTTATCGGTGGCGTGCACCCTGTGTGAGAACTTCACCGGCTGGTCGGGTTCGTAACTCTCCTGCCTGCCCAGTGCCGTCCCTGCTTCAACCATCAGCCAAACCTGCCATCCGAATGCACCGATAAAGATGATCCCCAGGAGGAATCGCGGACGTACTTTCTTAAAGAAGAGTGCATCGAGGAGAACCCAGGTCAGGATAACCCCGAGAATAAGAAAAAGAAAAATTTTATTCACCACCGGCTTGCGTTGGGTCAGACCGGTTTTTTCGAAGTGGTCAAGGTAGTTCTTGATCAGTTCCACATCAGCCTCGGTAAGGTTGAACGACTGGTGCGCCATGGACATGGTCTTCCCGGCAGGATTGAGCACCGCTTTGGTAAAAGCCTGCAGTTCGCGGTCTTTATATTTGTGTGCAATCTCCCAGGCGTTGGGATTCCAGTTGAACGTATCGATTTCAACGGTATTATGACAGCTGGCGCAGGCCATTCCTTCAAGCTTCCCCTCCACGAGTCCGAAAAAAAGCCGCTCCCCGCGCATCAGGGCCGAGGAGTGTACGCCTTCCCCTTTTGTATGCTGCTCCTCTCCTGCCGCGTACAGGGGAAGCAGGGTTCCCACAATGAGCAGGATCACCATATGGAACAGGTAATTTCGGAACAGGGTGCTGAGCCTATGCTGAAGGATTCCTTTAAGGGCGGTGCTATGGCCGTATTCCCGGGAATGACAGAATTTTGTCATGGAATTAAGGGTTAGTTCTTTTAAGCGAAACCTTTGTCAGCTGTCTGCAACCTCCGTGGTCTGTTGCTGATAAGGTATCCTGCAAAGCACAAAACACCACAGATTTGTGCTAATTTAACGTTATTGCGGAAAATTAGCAACTTGCTGATAAAGTTTCGGGTCCGGGCCACGGAACTTGCGCAATTATTATTTGGACCAATTCAAAAAAGGATACAACCCGGAATTTTTTTATACCTTGCATTGCCTGTAATCCAGGATGAATTTCTTTTTATGAACACGGCATTCTCCTCATATTTCCTCCCGGTCACCCTGGCTGTCATTACCCTGGGTATGGGACTCTCTGTAACACTCAAAGATTTTAAGAACATTTTCCTGAGGCCCAAAGCAGTGATCACAGGTATCAGTTGCCAGTTGCTTCTGCTTCCGGCGATTGCTTTTACGGTAGCCTCGCTGACCAACATCAATCCCTATTTCAAAGTCGGATTGGTGGTCATAGCCGCCTGTCCGGGCGGCGCCACCTCCAACCTGGTCACCTACGTACTGAAGGGCAACGTAGCCCTGTCGATCTCCATGACGGCACTGAACAGCCTGGTCACCCTTATCTCGATCCCGTTTTATGTCAGCATGGCCCTGCTGGCCTTTATCCACACCGATGCCAGCATCACGCTGCCGGTGGGGAACACGGTGCTGAAGATATTTCTGGTTACCATCGTTCCCGCCTATGCGGGGATTATGATCCGCAGGCGATACACCCGGCTGGCCGACAAACTGGAAGAACCGCTGAGGTATATCCTGCCGCTTATTCTCCTGGTGGTTTACGCGGGGGTTATTTTCATCGATGAGGGAGGTGAATCGGCCACGCGAAGTGATTTTATCAACCTGTTTCCCTACACGCTGCTGCTCAATGCCACAGCCATGTTCATGGGCTGGATGATCGCCCGGCTGGTGCGGCTGGGCCGGCGCAACCAGTTCACCATCTCCATCGAGGTGGGGTTACAGAATTCGGCCCTGGCCATTTTCGTAGCCAGCACGTTGCTGGAAAACCGGTTAATGGCACTGGTTGCGGTGGTTTACGGTTCATTTACCTTCTTCTCCACGGCCCTGTTTGGATACCTGATCAAACGGGTGACTACCGGTAGAGGTGTAAAAAGCCAGTGAGGGTAATCTCTTCCGGTGCATCGGCACTCTCTATGACGTAATAATAGACCCCTTCCGGCATTTTTAGTCCGGCCGATGACCTTCCGTCCCAAAATATCTTAGGCGACCTGGTTTTATGCACCTGGATTCCGTTCCGTGTAAACACGCGGAATATATACGTATATTCTGACGGTGCAGTGACCCTGAAGTAGTCGTTCACCCCGTCGTCATTGGGGGTAAATACATTGGAGGCCAGCAATTCGTCGGAGACGGGTATGCGTTTTACCAGGGTGTCGCTGCATCCGGCCGGATCGGTGATCTCGAGGTAAATTTCATAGATTCCCGGCTCCGGGAAGGTGAAAAATGCATCCCGGGTAAATGCTGTTTCATCGCCCTGAAATTGCCATTGGTAATTCAGCGTTGAACCATCTGCCGCGATATAATCTGCCTCGAAATGGTATCTGTACCCGTTATCTGTGGCGGAGGAGTCGGTATACCGAAACGAACTTCGCGGGGTTATGCCTACCTCAATAAAGGCAGGTTCGAACAGCTGGTTGGCCCCGTCCAGCGTGCAGGTGATATCGTAGGTTCCCGGTTCGCTGAACCTGTGCACGGGAGTAAGGATTCCCGATGCGGTGTGGCCGTCTCCAAAATCCCACTCGATCGAGCTGTAGCTGCTTTGCGGCCCTGCGTTCTCAATGGTAAAGGAGACGTTGAGTGAATCACACCCCCGGGTTATATCGGCTGCGATCGACTCCTGGGAATATCCCGGCTGGAACGGAATAAAAAGTAGTGCGGGTATGATCAGCAGGTATTTGCTCATAGTTGAATCAGTGGGGTCATATCTTTTCGGTCAGCTTTTGCACCACCCTAAAGTTATTAAAAAATTCCTTGGCAAACACCCGGATCACCGTATAGGTGGGGATCGCCAGGATCATTCCGGCCACCCCGGCCAGGCTGCCGGCCATGAGAATGACAATAAATATCTCCAGCGGGTGTGCATTGACGCTGTTTGAAAAAATAACGGGTTGAAAGATCACATTGTCTATGATCTGAACCGTCAGGAAAACAGCGACCATCATTCCCACCAGGGGAAACAGTTCGCGGGAAAAATCCATCTCGATATTGGTGGCAATACCAAGAACTACTCCCAGGGCCGCGCCCAGCCACGGACCGATATAGGGGATGATGTTAAGCACCGCCGCCATGAGTCCGATCACCAATCCGTGCCGGAATCCCACCCCGATGATGGTCATCCCGATAGTGACCAGGGTAAGGATACCGGTCATCTGCACCAGGATACCCAGAAAATAGCGTCCCAGCAGGTAACGTATGGAAGCAAGCGCATGGCGAAGGGCCGATTCATATTCGGAAGGTACCAACAGTGCCAGTGAATTGGCCAGCAATCGTTCATCCCGCAATAGGAAAAACGTAATAAATGAAATGGCAAAGAAAGCCCAGAGAATATCGCCCAGGGTGCCTGCCACCGCTCCGATAAGATTGGTTATAACATTGATATTCAGTACACTGCTGATCTTATCCTGCAAGTAGGTTTCAAAATCCCGGAACGTTTCGTTGCCCAGGTTCAGGTTTTCATACCAATGCATCACCTTTTCGATGGGGGGCTCCAGTTCCACCATTACCTCGTCCACGCTGACCGTGGAGAGATCCTGGGCTTCATTGACTATAAGGGGAATGAAGATCCTGAAAAAGGCAAAGAAGAAGGCCCAGATGACAACCAGGGTCACCAGGGCGCGTAACCAGAGGGGCAATCTCCACTTCCACAGGCGGATTTGCTCCAGCAGCTTCATCAGCGGACGTCCCATCAGGGCGAGGACAGAAGCGATAAGGATATAGGCAACGATATTGGAAAAATACCATACGGCTGCTGCCAGTATCAGCAGACCTGCTAGTATGAGCAATGTACGGGTTGTTATCGTTGATTTCATGGATCCGAATATAGACAAATATAGGGAATTTGACGGAGCCCCTTGATAACCTGTTCATAATTTCAGCCGGACACCGGCCTCCATCCGGCATGGAAATGCGTAATTTTACGTGTTGGTTAAACAGGATCGACTATGAAGCAGTACCTGGATCTACTGGAGCATGTATTACAAGAGGGAATTGAAAAAGATGACCGTACCGGGACCGGTACGGTAAGTGTGTTCGGGTACCAGATGCGGTTTGATCTCGCCCGGGGATTTCCGTTACTGACAACCAAGAAGGTACACCTCCGGTCGATTATTCACGAACTGCTCTGGTTTCTCAAAGGTGAGACCAATACGCGATACCTGAATGAGAACGGGGTGCGTATCTGGAATGAATGGGCAGATGAGAACGGGGAACTGGGAAGGATTTACGGATACCAGTGGCGATCGTGGACCACAGGGGAAGGAACGCATATTGACCAGATAAGCCGGGTGATCAAGTCTATTAAAGAGAATCCTGACTCACGCCGGCATATTGTCAGTGCCTGGAACGTGGGCGACCTGGACATGATGGCACTACCCCCCTGCCACATCCTTTTCCAGTTTTATGTGGCCAACGGGAAACTTTCTTGCCAGCTCTACCAGCGCAGTGCCGATATCTTTCTCGGGGCACCCTTCAATATCGCTTCATATTCACTTCTGCTCATGATGATGGCGCAGGTGACCGGACTCCGGCCAGGGACGTTCGTGCATACCCTGGGGGATGCCCATATCTATAAAAACCACCTGGAGCAGGTCAGATTGCAACTGACGCGTATCCCGCGGCCATTGCCTCAAATAAAACTAAACCCGGAGCGAACCTCTATATTCGATTTTACCTTTGAAGATTTTACCCTTGAAAACTACGATCCGCACCCCCATATCAAGGGAAAGATCTCTGTCTGAGAAGACACTATATGCCAGACGAGTACTTTAAAACAGGATTGCAACAACCAGGCGAAGGAGTTACCGGGAGACTCCGGTGATTCTTTGCCTGAACTGTTTAAAACCAGGAAACATGAAAAAGATCAGACCTAACCTGTCAATCATCGTAGCCATTGCCAGCAATCGGGCTATCGGTAAAGGAAATCGCCTGCTATGGCATCTGCCGGAAGATTTAAAGCGGTTTAAAAAAATAACAAGTGGTCATGCTGTGCTAATGGGCAGAAACACATTCCTTTCACTTCCCAAAGGGGCCCTGCCAAACCGGAGAAACATCGTTGTCACCGACCGTCCCGGGGAACAGTTTGAGGGATGCACCATGGCCTACTCCCTGGAAGAGGCACTGGAGATGACCGAAAATGAACCCGAAGTATTTGTGATGGGAGGCGGGATCCTCTACCGGCAACTCCTCCCGGTAGCCGGCAAACTCTACCTTACGCGCGTGGAAGAAACTTTTGATGCGGATATCTTCTTCCCGGAGATCGACTTCTCCCAGTGGAATGAAATTGAGTTGGAGCGCGTGGAAGCATCGGAGAAAAATCCGTTTCCCCACACCTTTACAGTCTATAAAAGGAAAGACGTTTAACTTTACGACCAATATGGTCGAATATATGATTTTCATCTATTTGGTGGTAAAATTGCTAAAAACACCTTAATTTGGACGGGAAAACTAAAAACTACCCCTATGAAAAAACCACTCGCTACACTGCTATTCCTTCTGTTTATTCCTCTCGCCCTGCATGCCCAGTCAGATAAAATCACCGGTGTATGGTTAACAGGCGAAGGCTCATCCCAGGTGGAGATTTTTAAAGGCTCCGATGGAAAATATCACGGTAAGATCGTATGGCTTGAAGAACCTTATGAAGATGGTAAGCCCAAAAAAGACAAGGAAAATCCGGATCGCAAGCTCAGAGAACGCTCTCTCCTGGGACTTAACCTTTTAAAAGGATTTAGTTACAACAGGGGAAAGAAACAATGGACGGGTGGAACAATCTACGATCCTGACAATGGAAAGACCTATGATTGCTATGCATGGTTTGAAAACGGAGACTACAATACCCTTTTTCTAAAAGGGTATGTAATGGGAATGAAATGGCTGGGAAGATCCACTACCTGGACCCGGGATAGTAAACGGTAATACAGCCATCCACTTAAAACTGAAATACTATCCGTTTCGGATGGTTCTCGCGGGATGATGCTCATCATTCCGCTTTTTGTTTTTCTCATCTAACCCATACCACGCCGAACTACTGACAGGTGTTAAAATCGTACATTTCCGAACACCCCTGTTTCAAAACCGTTCACTTTTCTGCAGACCTGCCTTTAATATAAATGCACTTTTGTATTTGACTTTGTGCGATTTACGATTTTTGGCACACAATATGTTTTATTAATATTGAAAGTAAATTTTTACGTCCTTTTACATTTCACTAACGGGTGATACAGTAAGATTTCTTTTTAGGTTTAAGTGGTTAGTAAAAAGGGGAGTTCGTTCAACGACTTCCCTTTTTTTGTTTCCTCCTATTTCCCACTATTCTGCATTTTCAAGGAGGGTTATGCGTTCCTCCAGCTCTTTCAGCCTCCGGTTCTCCTGTTCCAGCTTCTCGATTCGCTCCTGCTGCTCTTTGATCGCCTCCAGCAGCACCGGGGTGAGCTTGGAGTAATCGATCATCCGGTATCCCTTATCATCGGTAGTAACCAGTTCGGGGTAGACACTCTCCAGTTCCTGGGCAATAATCCCGATCTGGCGGTCATTCCCCACCGCGAACTGATCTTTTGCCTCCTGGTTCCATTGGAAATATACCCCGCGCAGTTGCTGCAACCGATCCACGGCATGATCGATCTCACTTACATCATCTTTCAGGCGGCTGTCGGATTTTTGCACAATATCACCGGTCACCTCCAGGTTCCCGTTCACGGTTACCTGGGATGGAAGCACCACAAAGTGTGTTGATTGTTCTGCTTTTCCCCGCTGGTATCCACCAACGGCAAAACCACCTTTGACCCCTTTCCCGGGTTTATCGTTGATCAGAACACGCACGCTGTCATTGGTTACCCTGAAAAACTCCTGCACACCATCGGCCTTGGTTCTCTGGTAACCTCCCACGGCAAAACCGCCTTTCACCCCTTTTCCATCCAGGGTGTTTTCAATATGAAACATGACCCCGTTATTGAATCCGGAAAAGATGGGTTCGCCCAGGTTATTCTTCATCTCAAAGATGGGCATCTCATCGGGCGTGTCTTCATCTGCCGAAATGGCAAATTTGGCATCTGCAGCGGGCTTCCCGATACTTACATACATGCGGTCATCGGCAGGATAGAGGTATCGATCCTCCGCCACCCAGAGTCCGGATCCCCCTCCAAGCGAGGAGAGGTCTGCCGAACGGGTTCCACCTGCATCACGCAGATAAAGGGTGCTTCCTGAAAGATAGAAATTGGTATTCAACTCATTGGAAGGATCGTTATCAGCATCGTCCACTCCATCCTGGATGGGAGACAGGTCCACGGTATTTCCCCCGGAGATGCTCAGCGAAGTTCCCGTCACACTCAGCACCTGGTCATCCGCAGCCGGCTCCCCCGGTTCACCCTGCAGGTTGGTAAACATACCCCAGGTGCCATCGGGGTTTTCAAATCTCAGTGAAGTACCCGACCACTCGTGCATGGGCTGGTCACCTGCAGGCCCTTGCAGCCCCTGGGGGCCAACCGGTCCTTCAGGACCCGGCGGACCTACCGGTCCGTTCGCAGCATGCAGCGCATAAGGCACCGAAACAAACTGCATGGCTCCCATATCGACATAGCCATTGCCTGCATCCACCTGTACCTTCAGGTAATAGGTGCTGCTGCCCCAGCCTACTTCTGCAAAACTGTTGAGCGATCCGCCACTCGGAGTGGCAGAGGGATCACCGATCATAAGGTCAAAATGACCGGTGGAAGAGGTCATTACATCATGGTCTTCCTGCCAGACCACCTGCTGGTCTTTCAGAATACCGATGCGCACGGTCAGAGAAGCTCCGGACAGGAGATTCCCCTCCGCATCACGCGCTACCGCCTGGTAATTCACCATGGCGGGAGCCTGTGCCTGCCCCTGGAAAGTAATCGCAACAAGGCAAAGAATAAGAAGTGGAAATCGTGCTCTCATGGTATCAGTAATTTTCGTTATACGCTTAAACGAGTCGTTGATCAAATAGTTACATTCTGGGTGTTTTATGAAAAGCCTTTGTGAGATAGTTTTCAATATATTAGACTATATGAAAAGACCACCGGAGGGAGGTAATAGTTGCATTCACCGAGCGTTGCACACAGCCTGTGTCCTGCCGTTCTGAACATAAAAAAACCCCGTCCATTAATGAACGGGGCGTTGCAACTTGGGTGGAAGATGGGACTTGAACCCACGACCCCTGGAACCACAATCCAGTGCTCTGACCTACTGAGCTACTCCCACCATTTTCAGGAGTGCAAATTTAAGTATTTTTTTACACGTGGAACAACTCCGCTGTAAAAAAAGAAGATCACCCGGATTATTCCACCTGTTCCGCGTTGCCCTTACTTCCCCCTTCTACCATCCGCTCATGTCTTCGCAGAATACGAACATACCATGCAAGGGTGAAAAGGACCATAGTCAGACTGGCAAGACTGAACAAGGCAAGGGTCAGCATAATACTCCCGGCGTAAATACCCACAGCCATCCCGGCAATGCGGAGGCCAAGCCTCACGGTGTTGATCCACATCGCTTTTTTCTGAAGCGAGAACATATCCGGAATGAACGTCAGTTGATTGGCCAGGAAAGCGGTGAAAAACCAGGGGATCAGCAGCTGCATATAGCGGCCCGCCTCTTCCCACTCCGGACCAAAGATCACCCGGAAAAGAGCCGGTCCGAACAACCCCACCAGCATAAACGGAACCAGGCCCACCTGGACCGAACGCGTCAGCAATAACCGCACATCCCTCCATATTGCCTGCCCTTCATGGTACTTACTGATGATGCGCTGGGCAAATACCTGCTCCATTGAATTGGTGATCAAATTCATGGGACGAAAAATCATGGTAAACCCAAGGCTGTAGAGTCCCACCTCGGAAGCCCCGAAAAAGGAGCTCAACAGGAACACGGGTAATGAGTTGGAAAAATTATTGATCAGGTTATTGGGCAGATTGAATTGCGGGAAACGGTAATACTCCCTCCCCGTTCTTCTCATCTCCGCGGGCCGGATATCCTTCAGCGAACCCCGGTAGCTCCGGAACCAGCGGTTCAGGAAATAGAGAGCCCCAAGTGCCTGTCCGGCTATAGCCCCCACGATCAGCCCGCCACCCGATGGGATCGCCCGGAACGTAGCTACCTTCACCCCCGAAGCGGTAATGGATTGTGTAAGGTTCCCCACGGCCGTATTTCTGAATCGCTTTTTCCGGTTTGACCAATATATGGAGACCTGGAAGAGTGCTATAAAAAGGGTTGATAACGGAACGAACCATAACCAGGGTACGATCCCCTCGTTATTGAGCCAGCCTGCCACGGTATGCCTGAAAAAAACGACCAGAACAAGGAGCAGTAGGCTGACGCAACATGCGATCGTCATGGCCAGGGCCGCCAGGTTCACTGCCTTTTTGTCCTCTTTGGGCATCAGTACCGCCACCTGGTATCGACCGGTTCCGATGATCCCCGTGATGGCAATAATGCTCATATAAAGCGAAAACAGACCATGCTCCCCGGGTGTATAGATGCGGGTAAGCACCAGGTATACCGCCAGCGCGATCCCCTGGGCCAGCGACGTGCCGGTCATCAGGGTAGCCACGTTCCGGAAAAACTCACTTTGTACCAGGTGACGCAAGCGGTTTCGCATGATCCAAATGTAACTATTTTCCACAGCCCCGCGTGAAAAACTTTCGAACAGACGTACCACCGCGCTCCTGTAAAAATGGCACAAAACCTGACCGGTTATTATTTGGCATACGGTTTGGAAGATGTCCGTTACAAGAAAAACCATATATTTACCCAAAATAGCAGAGTGATATGAGAGCAATGAGATCGACGAATCCTGTCATGACAGGCAAGATATTTGAAAAGCAGGCTGTAGCCGGAACGGGAACCGGCGCCATGACGATCAATGGTACAATAACCCGGATTGCCATCATGCTGGCACTGTTGGTGGCCGCGGCATCCTATACCTGGTCCCTGGTAACCGGACAAAATCCGGCCGCGGTGCAGACCTTTATCCTGATTGGAGTTATAGGCGGACTGATCACTGCCCTTGTAACGGTGTTCAAACCCCAGGCCTCTCCCATAAGCGCACCGATATATGCCATCCTGGAGGGACTCTTCCTGGGAGGGATCAGTGCTCTGATTAACCAGAAATACGCCGGTATTCCTTTCCAGGCAGTTCTGCTGACCATGGGAACCCTTTTCACCATGCTGTTCCTTTACCGGTCGGGGCGCCTCCGCGCCACACCCCGTTTCAGGCGCGGTGTGATCATGGCCACGGGAGCCGTTTTCTTTGCCTACATGATCAGCTGGATCCTCGGTATGTTCGGGGTCTCCGTTGGATTTATGCACTCATCCGGACCCATCGGGATCCTGGTGAGCCTGGTAATCATCGTGGTCGCTGCACTGAACCTGATCCTGGATTTTGACTTTATCGAAAAGGGAGCTGCCATGAATGCTCCCAAATTTATGGAGTGGTACGGGGCGTTCGGACTCATGGTAACCCTGATCTGGCTATATATCGAGTTTTTACGACTCCTGTCACTGCTGGCCGGTAGGAATTAACAGGCTATAAAACTGCGGGTAATGACAGACCTGGAGCAATATTTTCTGCCTTACAGGAACCAGATCATCGGGATAGATGAACGGTTTGAAACCCCCTATGGGCAAAAACCGATCATGTATGCCGACTGGATCGCCAGCGGCAGGCTGTACCGACCCATCGAAAACCGCCTGGTGGAAGGGTTCGGTCCCTATGTGGCCAACACACACACCGAAACTACCACCACCGGAACCCTTATGACCAAGGCCTACCAGTATTCCCATGAGTATATAAAAAAACACGTCAATGCCGGTCCCAATGATGTGATCATCACCGCCGGATCCGGTATGACGGCGGTGATCAACAAATTGCAACGCATCCTGAGCATTAAGGGATGCACAGAACATAGGAAAGATTGTCCGAAACAAACCGACAAACCCGTGGTATTTGTCTCCCACATGGAGCATCATTCCAACCATACTTCCTGGTTCGAAACCATGGCGGAGCTGGTACAGCTCGAACCCGACGACAACCTGCTCATCAACCTGGAGGACCTGGAAGCAAAACTGGAACAGTACAGGGACAGGGAATTCAAGATCGGTTCGTTTACAGCCTGTTCCAATGTAACGGGAATCAGAACACCGATCCATGAAATGGCCAGGCTTATGCATCGCTACGGGGGACTGATCTTTGTGGACTATGCGGCCGGAGCTCCCTACATGGATATCAATATGCATCCCGAAGATCCCCTCGAAAAGCTGGATGCCGTCTTTTTTTCTCCCCATAAATTCCTGGGGGGACCCGGCTCCTCCGGTGTATTGATCTT
>CAYZMH010000028.1:0-33462 GCA_964479445.1 uncultured Bacteroidaceae bacterium
TTCACCACCTTCCGGGTAAGTTAATTCCACTACAGGTGTAGCCGAAGAGATAGTTGTAAATGTGGCAGCTTTCACCGCATCTATTGCATTTCCAGCTGCATCTTCTACCATGTTTGCCTTTAATGCAACATAATATTGCTGGTCATTTGCCAGATCAGCATCAGGATCTATCGTAATAAGGTCGTTTGCATCATTGATCGTCGCAGAAAATGAAACAGCCGTTCCTGAAGCATCGGTCTCACGAAGTTCAACCAGAGAGGATGCATCGGTAATTTCTACGCCACCTGAAGTATAAACCGGTTCATCAAATGCAAGCGTGATATTCTTATAAGGCAGCACATCAGTAGTGGCATCTGCTGGTGTAAACGTAACCACAGGAGGATCGGAATCGCCATGTTCACCTGGTGTGCAATCAGCAATGTCGGCCGATGAAATCTCCCATTCTGCAGCCGTCCAGGTAGTATTGGGAGCTGTTATGCCAGGTACACGCACAGCATGACTATTTTCATACTCCCATGCTTCCCCGGTGCCTTCCACATCAATCTCTCCATAGATATCCACAAGGGTTCCGGTAGTTTCATCTCCATTGGCATATAAGATGTAACCATCATCTCCATTCCCGGAAATATTTCCACTTGCCATGTCCGGCGCAAAACCATATAAACTTTCAAAATTAGTGGCATTATTTGCAATAATGAAAGTAGTCCCGGCTTCTATAGTTCCGGTTAAAGGAATGTCACCAAAGCTTCCTCCATTCGCCTGACGAACCAGGTGATAAACATCTGTGCCAAAGTCTATGGCTGTACCTGTAGGATTATATAACTCAACAAAACGACCGTCGAAGTCATCACCGGGATCAGCCACCTCCGAGATGAACAAACCGTCCTGTCCGTAAAGATTGCCGGTCAATACCAGCATCAAACTAACAATGATTGTAGTAAAAATTTTTTTCATAGATCGAATTTTATTGTAATGAATAAATAACAAATAATTAGAACCTTAACAGCTCATAGCCTGAAAGGTCGATTGCCTTTTGCTTACAAAATAGCTTATAAATATCGTCATAAAAATGGTTTGATTCAAATGTCCTATAACACTTACAAAGATAATCGTATCTACCTATCCAGATATTTCGAAATTGTTAATTTTCTCCTTCCCTGTAAATTTTGATCGTGCCGATAATATCCAGGGTATCCCGGTAGAAAAACCCAACTGCGTTTAACTCCCCGATTGCACCTTTTCAAAAGCCGCTTCGAGCGTTTCAGCCATCTCCTCCTTATTCCATGGTTTGGTAATATACCGGAACAGGAGATCCTTGTTAAATCCTTCCAGCATCACATCCGATTCGATGTAGGCAGTAAGCAGCAAACAGATTTTATGCGGGTCCCGCTCTTTAATGACCTTGATAAATTCCAGTCCGTCCATCTCCGGCATGCGCAGATCGGATACAATGATATTGATACCGGGATCTTTTTCCAGGATCTCCAGCCCCTCTCTGGCCGATAATGCTGTTAATACATGGTATTCCGATTTAAATGTCAGCTCGAAAAGCTTCAAATTGATCGGTTCGTCATCCACGTATAGGATCTTCTCCATACAATCATGCTTCTTGGCTCCCTTCTTTCGAAGAGCAATACTCTCTATTCTGACGGGGTATACTCTGCAGCCGGAACCACCGAGTAGGATTTATCCACAATATAGTCAGCTTTCGGCATCAGGCTCGAAACCGCCTGGTGCTCATGTTCCAGGATGCTTAACCTGAAATCGGTAAGGGCCTCTTTCAGGCGAATAATCTGGTTGATCTTGGTTTCATGATAGGTCAGGTCGATAAAAACCCGCACATCCACATCCGGAGCATTGATCGCATAGAGTCCGTCCAGGATCAGCACATCAATCTTGCTGAAATCGGTAATCAGCTTATCCACCTGCTCCGGGATCAGGTCAATGCAGGGAATTACACACTCCTGCTCCTCTTTGAAATCACGGATCGTCTTTTTGATCTTCACCCAGTCATACTCCTCCAGTCCGATCTTATCAAAACCCTTATTCCGTCTCCACTCTTCCCGCAAAAGGGGCTGTATTTTGTAGTAATTGTCGGTATGAATCACCTTCACCCGCGTATGTTGCTCCTTGAGGGCCTTCCCCAGGGCATGGGCAAGTTCGGATTTTCCGGAACCGGACTCCCCGGATATCCCGATAATGAACCGGTACCGTTCATCCTCCTTTTGATCCAGCTGCTCAAGCACGATATCACATAGGTTTGCAGCTGCCTCCTTGTGCATGTCGTTGATCAGTAAAATGTCTCCCAGCATAACTCAGGTTTTAATTACGTGTTACAACCAGCTTTTTTCCCGGAACCATGGTATGTTCTTCGCCACAAATATGAACTTTTATTTCGTCTTTTTCACTTGATTCTGAAAGAATATCAATTTCATCGGGCCAGAGGTCAACATGATACCGGACACCCCGGAACGTAAAACTAAAACTCATCTGCTGCCATGTGCCGGGAAGGTGCGGGAACACACCCGGAATATCCCCGGTCAGATCCAATCCGCCAAAGGCCACCAGGGCATCAAATACCGTACCGGCCATCACCCCGCAATGAATCCCTTCACCGGTGGTCCCCCCCTGGATATCCACCAGGTCACTGCGCAATGCTTCCAGGTAAAGTTCCCAGCCTTTCTCATGCATTCCCTCTTCGTATGCCAGCCGGGCATGAACCAGGCGGCTCAGGGTGGAACCGTGCGAGGTGCGGGCAATGTAATAATCAAAATTCTTCTGTCTGTAGTCATCCGGCACCTGGTAACCCAGTTCATGGATCATGCGTGTAACCTCTTCGCTGCCCAGGTTATAGAAGGTCATCAGAAAATCGGCCTGCTTTGAAACCTTGTAGGCATCGGGTGACTTGCCTTCGGCCTTCAACACGCGGTCCATCCGGTGTATGTCATCGTACTTCTCCCGGTACGCATCCCAATCCAGCTCCTTCAGATCGAAATAGCCGTGAAACTGCTCTACGATCCCCTCATCGGTAATATGAAGATTCAGTTTGTGGCGGATCACATCCCACCTCTCCAGGTCTTCACCGGATAGTTCCAGCTTCTCCAGCACCTCCTTTTTCCTGCTTTCCGGAAGATGATCCAGAATATCAAATGCCCTGCTTAACATCCAGCTGACCATGATGTTGGTATAGGCATTGTCGGTGAGCCCTCCCTCTTCGGAGCCGGGAAGTTTTTCGTGGAATTCGTCCGGACCCATCACTTTGTGAATGTGGTACCTTCCCGTAGATTCGTCAAGAACCGATTTGCTGTCCCAGAACCTGCATATATCCAAAAAGAGCTCCGCTCCGTAATCATCCATAAACTCCTGGTCCTGGTTTATCCTGTAATAATTCCATGTGTTGAATGCAATGGCCAGGGAGACATGCCGCTGCAGCGAACTGTAATCATCCCCCCAATCCCCGGATAAGGGATTCAGGTGAACCACCTGGGTCTCTTCCCGCCCATCGCTTCCACTCTGCCAGGGGAACATAGCCCCTTTATAGCCATACTCCCGGGCATATTCCCGGGCTTTGTCCAGCCTACGGTAACGGTACATAAGCGTTGAGCGCACTACTTCAGGATAATGAATGTTGTACAGGGGAAGGATATACAATTCATCCCAGAAGATGTGTCCGCGATATGCTTCACCATGCAATCCGCGGGGAGGGATACCCGCATCAAAGGTTGCATGATGGGGAGATGCGGTCACCATCATGTGGTAGAGATGCAACCGCAGCAGTTTCTGGGCTTCCCTGTCCCCCGCCACACGCACATCGATCTCGTTCCATATTTCCGACCAGTGGCCTGCCGAAGCGCTGAATGCCTCCTGATAACTGGACATGGATACGATCATCTTCTCCGTCTCCAGCACCGGGTTGTTCACATCGGGATCCTGGGAGGTATAGAGTGTGGCGAGTTTTTCCACGACGATCTCATGACCCTCTTCTCCCTTGAATTCGAGGGTTTCGCTTACCCAACCTCTTCCGCTTGAGCGGGTCCGGCCAAATGCAGAGGGCCGGATCCCTTTCACCTGGTGACGGGCTGAAAGGGCTATGGTAACATCGGATGTGGTGGTCCGGACCACCAGTGTTAAAAGGTCTTCGTTGATCTTTTCATCCACCGGTTCCAGGTGATCCTGCCGCAGGTCGCTGTAGCGCGGAACACCCGCATTGATATGATCCCCGGTTATTTTCGACTCCACCTCGATGGGAGCGGAATAGTTCAGGGGCGTCAGAGAATATTTTAATCCCGCCCGGTGCGGATCGGCCATACTGGCAAAACGCTCGGAACGAACAAGAGTTGTCCGGCCGTTTGAATCGGTTACCAACATTTCACGGGTCAGACTGCCGGACTGGATATTCAGCCGCCGGTGAATCTTTTCAATCGTATAGGTAGGTTCCGGTTCAAAACCGAACCACTCTTCATCCTCCACCCTGAACCGGATCGGCAACCAGTTGCTGATATTGACGAAATCCTCATTCTCAATATCCCTGCCGGCTACTTTACTCACTCGCCGGTTAAACAGACCGGAAATATAGGTGCCCGGATAATTGACATCATTGGCCTTGCTCTCCTCCATGGCTCCGCGTGTTCCGAAATACCCGTTACCCACTGCCAGGAGGGCTTCACGGGATCGTTCCTTGGTGGGGTTATAATCATAGTAATCCAGGTGCCAGGCATCTTCTTCGATACCGTGCGTGAACCAGTTATCGATTACCCGGATGTCGATCTCCCCCAGGTCTTCCACCACGATGTCCCCGCCATTGACCAGCAACTCCTGGACATTCTCTTCCCGGGCCACGCCCAGCACCAGGCCAAAGTTGCCGTTCTTCCCTGCCTGCACCCCGGAAACAGCATCCTCCACCACTACGGCACGATGATAGGATACCCCCATGTTGTCACAGGCTGTGGTGAAAATGTCAGGTTCGGGTTTGCCGTGCAATCCCAGTTCAGCCGACACAACCCCGTCAACGCGGGTTTCAAACAGATCGATCAGCCCTGCAGCTTCCAGTACCGGTTTGCAATTCTTACTCGAAGAGGCTACGGCAATCTTGATACCGGCATCTTTCAATTCATGCAACAGTTTCACCGTGCTGTCATATACCCTTACCCCGTCCTCTTCCAGGACCTTGTTAAAAAGGACATTCTTGCGGTTACCCAGGGCACAAACGGTCTCCTCATCCGGGTCATCTTCAGGTTCCCCGAACGGAATATCGATCCCTCTTGACTCCAGGAAAGAAGCAACCCCCTTGTACCGGGGTTTGCCATCCACATAGGGAAGATAGTCTTTGGCATGCGTGAACTCCCTGAATGGTTCCCCGAAACGTTCCTCCCTGGATTTCAAATATCCATCAAACATCTTCTTCCAGGCAGCGCCATGGACCAGGGCCGTTTGGGTGATCACACCGTCCAGGTCAAATACAACAGCATCGAAATTGAACATATGACTATTTTTTATGGTTATTCTTATGATTTACTATGTTCTCAAAGTATTTAAATATACGAAAGCTTTCAGGTATTGGAAAATTTTTTATTTTCATTATTTTATAAAGCCAATAACTATAACACGATAAACACCCTATGAAAAGATTATTCCTTGTATCCAACCGCATTCCCGTGCAAATTAGAAAGTCCGGTAATGAATTTCATATCGATCCCTCCGAGGAATTAACAAAATCCGGACTGCAAAGTTTTTACAAAAACTATCAAACCCGTTGGGTTGGGCTAACCGGACTGGATGATCAGAATCTGGATCGCAGAGAGATGCAAAACCTGGAACGGAAACTGGTCGATCACCGTTCTATCCCCATTTTTCCCGACCCCGAAGATTACAGTCAGTACCAGCATGGTTTCTCACGGAACACCCTCTGGCCCCTGTTTCATTACTTTACCCAGAGCGTGATTTATGACGACCAGACCTGGAAAGCTTACGAACGCATTAACCGGCTGTATGCTGAAAAGCTCCTGCAGATCATCGATGAAGATGATATCATCTGGATCCATGACTACCACCTTATGCTCCTGCCGGGCCTTATCAAAGAGAAAATGCCCGATGTCTCCATCGGTATATTCATCCATATTCCCTTCCCATCCTTCGAGATCTTCAGGTTGCTTCCCTGGAGAGTCGAGATTATGGAAGGATTGCTGGGGGCCGACCTGGTGGGATTCCACACCTACGATTACGTCCGGCACTTCCTCAGTTGTGTCCGTCGCCTGCTGGGATATGAAACAATATTTAACCGGATTACCGTGGGGGAACGAACCCTTAAAGTGGATGCCTTCCCCAAGGGTATTCATATCGATAAATTCAAGGAGGCATCCCAACGGTTCCGTGGCGAACAGAGAAAGAACAAATCAGAGATCGAAAAAGCCATTGAGAGCTATATGGTCCCGGGGAAGACCGAGAAGATTATCCTCTCCATTGATAAGATAGACTACAGCAAAGGAATACCCTACCGGCTGAAAGCCTATGAACTTTTCCTCCAGGAATACCCCGAGTACCTGGAAAAGGTGACCCTGATCCTCCTTGCTGTTCGATCAGGTGAAACCGGACAGGTTTACCACCAGCTGAACAGCGAGGTGGATGAACTGGTCGGTCGCATCAACGGGAACTTTGGCACAATAACCTGGATGCCGATCAGGTACCTCAATCAGGAGTTTACACTGGATGAACTGATCGATGTCTATGCCCGATCCGATATTGCCCTCATCACTCCACTCAGGGATGGCATGAACATGGTGGCCAAGGAGTTTGTAGCCTCCCGGTTTAACGGGAAAGGTGTGCTGATACTCAGCGAAATGACCGGCGCTTCCAAGGAGATGCACGAAGCGCTGATCGTCAATCCCAATAACCTGGGAGAGATTGTAAACGCCATCCGGGATGCCATCCAGATGCCCGATGAGGAACAAAAGCGGAGGAATAAGGTGATGCAGGAACGACTGGAACGGTATACCGTGGAGCGGTGGGCCAACGCATTTATTGACAGCCTGGAAAACGTAATAGAGAGTCAGCGCTCTTCGCTTACGCGCAAAATATCCGCCAACCGGATGAAATCGATCACCAACCAGTACAAGGAAGCGAATGAACGGATCCTTTTCCTGGATTACGACGGTACCCTGTCGGGATTCAAGAAAAATCCCGAAGACGCCAAACCCGACGAGGAGTTGTACGATATTCTTACCAGGCTCAGCGAAGATCATAAAAACACCATTGCCATTATCAGCGGTCGGGATAAAGAGACCCTGGGGCGCTGGTTCAGCACCGAATGGAACATCCATTTTATCGCGGAACACGGGGTCTGGCTCAGGGAGCCCGGCGGTGATTGGCATATGATCGAACAAATTGACAATAAATGGAAAGAATCAGTGCTTCCGCTGCTCGAATATTATGTCGACCAGACCCCCCGATCCTTTATCGAGCATAAGAATTTCTCCCTGGTATGGCATTACCGGAAAGCCGACCCCGATCTGGGTATCCAGCGGGCCTGGGAGCTGAAAGATGAACTGCGAACCCTTACATCCAACCTCAACCTGGAGATCATGGACGGTGACAAGGTGCTGGAGATCAAATATTCCGGGATCAACAAGGGACGGGCCGCTCTCCAGAAGATGGGAGAGACCGATTACGATTTCATTTTTGCCGTCGGGGATGACTGGACCGATGAGTATACTTTCGAATCGATGCCCGAAAAAGCCCATACCGTCAAGGTAGGGGCAAAAAGAACACATGCCGCCTATTACATCGAATCGGTGGAGATGGTTCGTAAAATGCTGAAGGGATTTGCAAGGTAAATCCTGCTTTTTCGAACCAGGGATTGCATCTGACCCATCCCTGCTTTGGCAGCAAAATCTCTGAATCTGCATTTTTCAGAAGATATACATATTTAAATACATATAAAAATATGTATATCCTTGAATGCACCGCCAGGCCATATGAACAGGCCGGTTGTAACATATGATACGAACCACCCGTTCCCATTCTTCTAGATTTGTATCAGAACCTTTTACCATGTTGAACCAAAAACTATCTGACACCATGAGTATGTTTTGCTATCAATGCCAGGAAGCTACCAAAGGAACCGGGTGTACCATCAAGGGGGTATGCGGGAAAACCGATGAGATCGCGAATCTGCAGGACCTGCTGGTCTATGTGACCAAGGGTGTTTCCATCTATGCAGATCTTGCGGCAAAGTCGGGTCTTACCGATCCGAAGGCCGACCGTTATGTATTCGAGGCGATGTTCATCACGATCACCAATGCCAATTTCCATAAAAGAGCGATCATCGATAAGATCCTCGAAGGTTTTAAAGTGAGGGATAACCTTCTTAAAGCCATCCGTGAAAACGATATAGACCTGCCAGGAAACCTTCCAGCCAACACGAGGTGGAAGGAGGAGGATGAGGATAAAATCATCGCCAAAAGCAACCTGGTGGGGGTGCTCGAAACTGAAAACGAAGATATCCGTTCCCTGCGCGAACTGCTTATCTACGGGATCAAGGGAATTGCCGCTTACGCGGAACATGCCTTTAACCTGGGGTATGAGAACCGGGAAGTATACGCATTCATGCATAGGGGACTTGCAGCAACCACCGATGAATCCCTCACGGCGGACGAACTGACCGGCCTTGTTTTGGAGTGCGGGAGCTTCGGAGTCCAGGTTATGTCACTGCTTGATAAGGCCAACACCGAAAGCTATGGTCATCCCGAAATTACTCAGGTGAACCTGGGCACCCGCTCCAATCCGGCTATCCTGATCAGCGGACACGACATGAAAGATATGGAAGAGCTGCTGGAACAGACCGAAGGGACCGGGGTCGATGTCTACACCCACAGCGAAATGCTGCCCGCCAACTACTACCCTGCCTTCAAGAAGTATGACCATTTTGTAGGGAACTACGGCAGCTCATGGTGGAAACAGAAAGAGGAGTTTGAAAAGTTTAACGGTCCGGTCCTGCTGACAACCAACTGCCTGGTTCCCCCGAAAGAGAGCTACAAAGAGCGGGTATACACCACCGGCGCTGCAGGCTTTGAAGGATGTACCCATATACCCGAACGAAGCAGGACCGGGAAAAAAGATTTCTCGAAGATCATTGATCATGCAAAAAAATGTGCTCCTCCACAGCAGCTTGAAGAGGGTACACTCACCGGTGGTTTTGCCCACAACCAGGTCATGCAACTGGCCGATAAGGTGGTAGATGCCGTTAAAAGCGGTGCCATCCGGAAATTTGTCGTGATGGCCGGATGCGACGGACGAATGAAGAGCCGCAACTATTATACTCAATTCGCGGAGAAACTGCCACAGGACACCGTAATCCTTACGGCGGGATGCGCCAAGTACCGGTATAATAAGCTTTCCCTGGGAGATATCGGGGGTATTCCCCGTATCCTTGATGCAGGGCAGTGCAACGACTCCTATTCTCTGGCGGTCATTGCTCTTAAACTCAAAGAGGTCTTTGAACTAAACGATATCAATGATCTGCCCATCGCCTATAACATCGCGTGGTACGAGCAGAAAGCCGTAATCGTGTTACTGGCACTGCTCTCCCTGGGTGTGAAGAACATTCACCTGGGTCCGACCCTCCCGGCTTTCCTCTCCCCGAACGTCACCCATGTCCTGGTGGAGAAATTCGGACTGGCCGGAATTAACGATGTGGACAGCGATATCCGGCAGCTGATTGAAGCGTAAACCCCGAACGGGGCACGTGCGTGCCCCTTCTTAACCACGGGAAGAGCGGAGAACCCGCTTATCCCGTGGTTTTTTCGGTAAGGATCTGTTCTGCAAAAACGGTGGCAAAAAGGAGATCCGTCTTTAAATACCACCAATCTTCACAAAATAATACAGCAACCGATGAATAATACATTTGAACATTCCAAAAAAGCAACCCTTAAAGCGCTGGCAGACTATGCCCCCGATGCAGTGGTAAGCAAAACCCTGATTAACAAAGAAACCGGCACCATTACACTTTTTGCCTTTGATAAAGGGCAAGGGTTGAGTGAACATACAGCTCCCTATGATGCCATGGTCCAGGTACTGGATGGAGAAGCTAAAATCAGTATAAATAGGGAAGACCACTTGCTTCATGAAGGAGAATTCATTATTATGCCTGCTGACATTCCCCATGCCCTGGAAGCAAAAAAGCCGTTTAAAATGCTTCTTACCATGGTAAAAGCAGGGCTAACAGGGTAAATTGGGACAAGGATCTCAAGACATGCTTACATGAAAAAATCATGGATACGTCAGTGGGAACCTCCCGGACCATGGAAAGTTCCCGTGATCATTCTGCTGGGCATCTTTTTCGGACTCGGCATTTTTATCCTGAAAATCTCCAATGCCCCCTCCTATCTCTCCGACGAACCGGAAGCCTGTGTCAATTGCCATATCATGGCCCCGCAGTACGCTACCTGGTCGCACAGCTCCCATCGTGAGTGGGCGCACTGCAACGACTGCCACGTTCCCCATAACAATGTGTTCAACAAATACTATTTCAAGGCGAAAGACGGACTCCGGCACGCCACGCTATTTACCCTTGGCAAAGAGCCCCAGGTAATATTTATCCATGAGCCCGGAAAGAAGGTGGTACACAATAACTGCATCCGGTGCCACGAGGAGTTGTTAACGGACTCAAAGTTGTTGGCGCGAACCGAATCCTATCACCATTATCGTACCGACCGTCGCTGCTGGGAGTGCCACAGGGAAACACCGCACGGCAGGGTGAACAGTCTTTCAAGTGTACCTTTTGCCCGGGTGCCGCTGCCCGAAAGTCAGGTCCCGGAATGGATCAAAAAACTTTTTCAACCAAAACAATAAACGTATGAAACCTCTCCGCGAGCAGATCAAAACAAAACCATGGATTGGTTGGGTCCTCTTCCTGGCCACCATGGGGATCGTATTCCTGCTGGGATTGCTGGCCAGTTCCATCATTGAACGAAGGAGTGAAGCACAATTTGCCTACACACCGGAGGTGGAATACTCCCAGTTTGAACCCCGCAACGAAATATGGGGTCAGAATTTTCCCAGGGAGTACCAATCCTACCTGCAAACCCACCAGAGCAACTTCCGGAGTAAATACAACGGTTCAGCCCCCATCGACATGCTGGAAGAACAGCCGGAAATGGTCGTCCTTTGGGCCGGGTATGGCTTTTCCAAAGATTATACCCAGGCGAGGGGGCACCACCGTGCCGTGGACGATATCCGGGAAACGCTTCGCACCGGGGCTCCCATGGATGGACAGACCAGCCCCATGCCTAATACCTGCTGGACCTGCAAGAGTCCGGATGTCCCCCGCGTTATGAACGAAATCGGTGTGGCCGAATTTTACCGCGGCTCCTGGGAAACCCGGGGGGAACAGATCGTCAATCCCATTGGATGCGGGGATTGCCACGATGCCCAGACCATGAACCTGCAGATCAGCCGTCCCGCTTTGCTGGAAGCCTTTGAGCGCACCGGCCGCGATATCGAATCGGTCACCCACCAGGAGATGCGCTCGCTGGTATGTGCCCAGTGTCACGTGGAGTATTACTTCAACGAGAACATCGTGGAAGGGGTTCCTTACCTGCGGTTTCCCTGGGATAACGGACTGAGCGTAGAGGAGATGGAAACCTATTATGACAACATGGAGTTTTCCGACTGGACCCACCAGCTCAGCAGGGCACCCATGCTGAAAGCACAGCACCCGGGATACGAAGTGTACCTTACCGGGACCCATGCAAGCAGGGGGGTCTCCTGTGCCGATTGTCACATGCCGTATATGAGCGAGGGCGGACAAAAATTCACCGATCACCATGTACAGAGTCCGCTTAACAACATTGCCAACTCATGCCAGGTATGCCACAGGGAGGAGACCGACCGGCTGGTAAAAGATGTCTATTCCCGGCAGGACAAGATCATACAGAACCGGGATAAGCTGGAGGAGATCCTGGTTCATGCCCACGTGGAAGCCAAAAAGGCCTGGGAACTGGGCGCAACCGAAGAAGCGATGAATCCGGCACTCATGGGTATACGCCATGCACAGTGGCGTTGGGATTATGCGGCCGCCGGACACGGTAACTCATTCCACTCCCCGGTGGAGACCGGGCGTATTATCAGTTCGGGGATTGCCCTTGCACAGGAGGCGCGGATCAAGCTTTCAAGGGTGCTGGCAAACCTGGGACACAACAAACCGGTACCCTACCCCGATATCTCCACCAAGGCTAAAGCCCAGGCATTTATTGGTCTGGATATGGATAACCTGAACCGGGAAAAAGAGGAGTTCCTGGAGCAGATCGTTCCAACATGGGACGCTGCAGCTGCTGAACGGGAAGAAACCTATGAACGGTAATAAAACTAAGTTCAGAAAGATGTTCGCATTCTTGTTGTTCTTTCACTCTATTGCTGCAAGGTAACCTGCTCTTCAAGGACTGTTTCCGAATCCCCTCCCACAAAGACCTTGAAATCACCGGGTTCCGGACCGAATGTCATATCTTTCCTGTAAAAGGATAGATCACCGGCATGGAGGGTAAATGTAACATCCCTGCCCTCGCCGGAATCCAGTTGGATCTTCCGGAAACCTTTCAGTTCTTTTACAGGCCGGGTAACACTCCCTACCAGGTCCCGGATATAAAGCTGCACCACTTCGTGTCCGGCCCGGTCCCCCGTGTTGGAAACCCGTACGGTAACCTCCAGGGAGTCCTTCATCCCGATCTGTCCGGAACTCAGCCTTAAGTCGGAATAATCGAAGGTGGTATAGCTCAGGCCGAACCCGAACGGGAAGAGCGGGTCATTGGGGGTGTCCAGATACCGCGATGTAAATTTATAATCCGGGTTGGCAGGATCAACCGGGCGCCCGGTGTTTTTCATGTTGTAGTGAATGGGAATCTGTCCGGTCACCCTCGGAAACGTCATGGTCAGTTTCCCCGAAGGATTGTGTGCGCCGAACAACACATCGGCCACTGCTCCGGCTCCTGCACTGCCCGGGAACCAGGCTTCCAGCATGCCATCCACCAGGCCAATCTCATCCTCAAGTGCCAGCGGCCTTCCGTTTAACAGCACCAGCACCACCGGTTTACCCTGGGAAGCTACCTCCCTGATCAACTCCTTCTGAATCAAGGGAAGCTCAATGCTTGTCCTGCTGGCCGCCTCCCCGCTCCAGTGACCCCGCTCACCCATCACCATCAGCACGGCATCAGCACTGCGGGCTGCAGACAAGGCAGCTGCAAACCCCGAACGATCCTCCCCGTCAAAATCGCAGCCCTTTTCATAATGTACGCTTCCCGGGCCATTGGCCCGGCCAATGGCCTCCTCCAGGTTGGTGATCCTCGTCCAGTCGCCGGCAGCATACCATGAACCCAGCAGGTCATGTCGTGTGTCACCGTGCGGACCAATAAGGGCAAGGTCCGTCCCTTTTTCCAGGGGCAATACCTCATTCTCATTCTTCAGCAACACCAGGGAGTGCCGGGCAACTTCCCGGGCATACGCCAGGTGCTCTTCGGTATAGATTTCATTTGCCTCCCTGGCGGTATCGGTGTATCGGAAGGGATCTTCGAAAAGACCGAGTTTAAACTTGGCTTTCAGCACTTCCCGCACCCTGTCGTCCACCTGTTGTTCAGGGATTATTCCCTTTTCCACCATGGATACCAGGTGGTCGTGGTAGAAACCACTCTGCAAATCCATGTTAACCCCTGCATCCATAGCCAGCTCCACCGCCTGTTGTTCCGTACCAGCCACCCCGTGGGGCATCAGCTCCATAATTGTTGTGTAGTCGGTAACGATAAACCCTTCAAATCCCCACTCTTCACGCAGGATATCGGTCATCAGGTACTTGCTGGCAGTGACAGGAACTCCATTCAATTCGTTGAACGAGGTCATAACCGATGCCACCCCGGCATCCACAGCAGCCTTGTAAGGAGGCAGGTAGACATCCCTCAACAGCCGGTCAGACATATCCACTGTGTGATAATCCCTGCCTGCTTTCGGGGCACCGTAAGCAGCGAAATGCTTCACGCAGGCCAACAGGGTGTTGTGCTCTTCCAGGTTATCCCCCTGGAATCCCTGCACACGGACCCGGGCAATGGCGCTGCCCAGATAAGGATCTTCGCCCGCCGATTCAGAGACTCTCCCCCACCTGGGATCAACCGATAAATCGACCATCGGGGCGAAGGTCCAGTTAACCCCTGCTGCTGTGGCTTCAACGGCGGCAATGCGGGATGCCTTCCTGATCATGGCCGTGTCCCAGGTGGCAGCTTCCCCGAGTGAAATGGGGAAAATGGTTTTGTAGCCATGTATTACATCATAACCAAACAGCAGGGGGATACCCATCCTGGTCTGATTCACAGCGATCTCCTGGAGCCTGCGGTTGTAGCTTGCAGAGTGGGCATTGAAAATATTACCACAGCTGGCCTCCTTCACATACTGTTCATAGGCATCATCCATGATGGGCCCTGTGATATCTCCATTGCTACTAAAAAGTACAAGCTGACCCGCTTTCTCTTCCAGGGTCATCAGATCGAGTACCGAATCTGCTTTCCGGGTATAATCAACAGCCCCGTCCTGCAGATGTCTCCCGTTCCGGTTACAACCAAAAAAGAGCATCCCGGCAATCATGACAAATAAAAAGATTCCTCGCATAGTCCTAACTATTAATAGGTAAATCCCAGTCGTTCAAGTCCGTTCTGGACATCCTCGTCGGCCATGAACAGATCCCAGAGCAGTCCTGAACGGTAATTTTCGATCATCACCACAATGGGACCCTGGTCGATGGCCAGGTATTTTTTTGGAAACCAGTTATATTCCAGGCTAAAAGCATCATAAAAACCATAGGGACCCAGCAACCTGTCACCCAGCTGCTCATAGAAGAAGCGGGCTACCTCCATGGCCTCCTCCGGGGCATAGGGGAAAGAGGAGAGCGCCGCCGTGGGAGCGATCACCGAACGGTCCCTCCCGGGCCGGTGTCCTGCATATCCCACAACCGGATCTTTGCCGCTATAATCGGGGATGGAATCATTCTTTTCCATCATTTTCCGGTAATCGCGGATGGAGTAGCTGGAGGTCAGTCCCCAGCAGGCCGTTCCGTAACCCGCGAAATCGTGCGGATTCTCCATGCAATACCTCCGGTTGATCAGTACGTGATTCCGGTTATGCCTCCAATAATCGGCATAACGGTCTTTCAGGTTGCGCGGATTCAGCCCCAGGTATGAGTAGTGCGCCCAGAAAAGGGGGCCTCCCCGGGGAGCGTTGTGATGAACCAGTTCCAGCGGCATACCATAGGCTTCTGTGTTGCTGCGTATGGCCCCGCCGCCGGCCCATCCTTCATGGTAAGCCGCCGGGGCGATGGGATGAGTGGGGGAGGATGCACCCAGTACATACGTGATCAGGCATTCATTGTAACCGGTAATCTTATGATCCATCTTCCAGCCGTAATTAGGAGACCAGTGCCAGTACAGGACCTCTTCTCCCTGCTGGTACCAGTTCCACTCCACTCCTTTCCAGAGACTGTCCATCCTGGCAGAAAGCCGCTGTTCCCGTTTGGTTCCGTCCCTGAAATATTGTTTCACTGCCACCAGTCCCTGGGCAAGGTAAGCGGTCTCCACAATATCCCCGCCATCGTCATATTGGCTGAACGGCTTTACTTCCCCGGTTTCACCGTTGATCCAGTGCGACCAGGCACCATGGAACCGGTCTGCATCAGCCAGGAAATCAGCAATCCGTTCAAACCGTTCCACGGCATCGTCACGACTGACAAATCCGCGCTCAATACCCACCAGGATCGCCATGAGTCCGAAGCCCGATCCCCCGCTGGTGACAATATGTTTATCATCCTGCGGATAGCTATCGTTCATGTGAAGCCGTTCCCTTGCCATTCCGGAATTTGGCTCTGCTCCGTCCCAGAAATACCGGAAGGTATAATACTGGATGGTATCCAGCAGCGCCCCATCCGAGAGTTCAGGTGAGGTTGCCGGCTGTTTTTTGCCACTCCCCGGGGAGTTGCAGGTCCGTACCACCAATCCCAGCACAAGGAAGACGATCAATGGATAACTCAATAGCTGTATGTTTCTCTTGGATCGCATTACCACCCGGGATTTTGTTCCAGCAATCCTCCGCTGAGATCAATTTCTGCCTGCGGTATGGGATATAACTCATGTTTTCCTTCAACGAAACCGTAGCGTCCGAAGACATCCGGACCCCGGCCCTGACGTACCACATCCCAAAAGCGATCCTGCTCACCGGCCAATTCCAGTCTTCTCTCCAGCCAGATATCCTCCAGGGAGGGATCATTGATCGGATCCAGGTCTGCCCTGACCCTGACGCGGTTCAGCGGGGTAGCGGCATCACCCCCTGTATGGTATGCTGCCTCCGCATTCATGAGTAACACCTCTGCAAAACGGATCAGCCGGGCATTCTGGTCACATCCCGGAGGACCGGAGATTCGCTCCACGTAGGATGGAACATACGCTTTCCCCATGTAACGGGGCGGATTGGCACCGGCCATCTGTTCAATACCCTGGATGGTATCCCCTTCCCGGGTAATGTAGCCGCGGTAAAAGATGGTAGCCTCTTTGCGAACCGAATCCCCGGCTGCATCATAAGCGTCGGCAAGGTCATCGGAGGGAGCAAACCATCCCCATCCGAATTGTCCGCGCACCCCCTGTATCTGGGCGAACTGACTATTAGACAGATCGTTCTCTCCGGGAACCTGGGTAGCCTGGATCTCAAAGATGGACTCTATGCAATGCTCCTGCTCGAGTCGGAACAGGTCATAAAAATCGGGGTAGAGGTCATACGGACCGTTATTGATAATGTCGTCGGTCATAGTCTTACAACCGGACCAATTTTCACGGTACATATACACTTTGGCCAGCAGTGCTTTTGCCGCCCATGAGGGGGCTCTTCCCAGTTCACTGGTTGGTATGTTGCCGGGCAGATTTCCCGACTCCACCACGTTCTCCAGTTCGGTCTGAATAAAATCCCAGGTCTGCTCTGCTGATTTACGAACATTTCCTTCCGGACCCACCGGCACTTCCTTAACAATGGGGACCCCTCCGAATGCCCGCACCAGGTGAAAATAGTGAAAAGCCCGAAGGAAGCGGGCTTCTGCGAGGTACCTCTTTTTAACACCCTGATCCATATCAATATCCGGTACATTGGTCAGCACCTGGTTACTCAGGTTGATCCCCTCGTAACGGGAGTCAAAGAAAGCCCGGATCTGGTTATTGTTCACTGTGTATTCATAGGCCTGGAAAGACAACGCCCACGCACCGTCACCCGGTTCGCTGCCCTTAATGATGTTATCGGCAGGTATTGAGCTTAATATTAAATGGTTAAATGCTGATATGTCCCAGCTCCGCAGGTATCCGTACATGGCATTGACTGACATTTCCGCATCCTGTGCAGTTTTGAAGAACTCATCCTGCGGCAGTTCTGCCTCAGGCGGAAATTCCAGGTAATCTTCACATGCTGTGAATATTACGAAGAATGCTATAATGGTTAATCCTATCTTTTTCATATCGTTTGTTTTTTCTGTTAGCTAGAATTTCAGGTTCACACCGAAGGAGGTAGTGGTAGATAGCGGATAGACCCCGTAGTCAATTCCCTGGGTAGTCGGACTACCGCCCGGGATTTCCGGTGAGAAACCGTTATAGGTGAAATAGGAATACGGGTTCTGTGCCGTTACATAGATCCTGAGCTGCTCCACGTTCACCCGGTCGGTGATACGGGAAGGCAGGGTATACCCGAGTTGTATGTTCTGAATCCTGAAATAGGCACCGCTCTCCACAAAGAAAGTACTCGGGAAGGCATTCATACCTCCGGCCACATCTGCAGAGGGATAGGTACTGCTGGTCCCTTCACCGTACCAGCGGTTTTCATAGAAGTCATGGTCATAGCTCTCGTTCCCAAACCGGTTGGCGCGCTTGGCATTGTAGATCTTATTGCCTGCCACCCCCTGGAAATCCACCGAGAAGTCGAAATTCCTGTAGTTAACACCCAGGTTCAGCGAATACATCAATTTTGGTGTGTAACTGCCGTAGGAGATGCGGTCGGCATTGTCAATGGAACCATCATCATTCTGGTCCTTGAACCGGAGGTCGCCCGGTACCGCATTGGGCATAATGACTGTATTGTCGCTGCTGCGGTAATTATTGACCTCTTCGAAATTCTGGAACACGCCATCCACTTCGAGCACATAAAACTCGCCGATAGGGTGTCCCTCCTGGTTATAGGTGGCAAGATTGCCGTTATATACTCCTCCGTCATAAAAGGGAAGGGTACCTTCAGCCAGTTTGAGAATCTCGTTCCGTATGGTGGTGGCGTTCCCGCCGATGCTGTACCCGAATTCCCCGATCTTATCCTGCCAGTTCAGGGTCAGCTCCAGGCCGGTATTCAACACGTCGGCATTATTATCCAGAAAGGATCCGCCGGAAGTACCCGATGTTCCGATTACAGGTACCGGGAATATGGCATTCTGGGTGACGCGGTAATAGTAGTCAAGCTCTGCATTCAGCCTCCGGTCTAACAGGATTCCATCAAGGCCCACATTAAATTCCCGGATCACCTCCCAGAGCAGGAGGGGTTCAACGATGGAAGTAATGCTGCCCCCCTGGCTGATATTGGTGCTTCCGTACGGACCATAAACCACCGAATAGCCTCCGTATGTATTTACGGTCTGTGTATAGGCATTCTGGCTTATGTCGCTGTTCCCCAGCACACCGAAGCTGGCGCGCAGTTTCAGGAAGTCCACCGGGGCCACATTCAGCATAAATGCCTCATCCGATATCACCCATCCAAGTCCGAGCGAGGGGAACGTACCCCACCGGTTTTCAGCCGGGAAATTGGAGGAGGCATCCCGGCGGAGGGTGGCGGTAAGCAGGTACCGGTCCCTGAATGAGTAAAACAAGCGACCGAAATAGGAATTCTCCCTGACCAGTCCGCCATTATCCGTAGCCGTTGAGCTGCCATCCTCTCCCTGGAACAGGTAAAGTGTTGCTTCGGAAAAATTGGGCACGCCATAAGCAGAAGCGCTAAGGTAGTGGCTCCTGTACTGGTATGCTGAAAATCCCACCATGGCTTTCACCCGGTGATCGTTGAAATTCTTCTCGAATGTGGCTGTGTTATCCCATGTATAGTTGAGATCCGTGTTCCGGCTTTTGCTCAATGGCGAGAGCGTATCAAACTGTATGGTAGATACGTAGTATTCGGGTGTGTAATTCCGTGTACGCTGGTATTGCCCGTCAACAATGAACGAACTCTTGATCTTAAGTTCCGGAATGGGTTTGATCTCCGTGTAGAGGTTCGTCAGGGTTTTGGCTCCCTGTGTAATGCTGTTGTGGTATTCAATGGAAGCTGCCGGGTTGCCGAAATTTCCGAATCCCAGTGCTACGGGGTTGGTAAAGGTAGTATCATTCTCTTTGGGTTCAAAAGCGGGAGGTGCTTTATAGGCATTCATCAGCACATTGGGCGCATTGTCCTGATCCCAACCCACCAGCGCCATATTGTAGCCAAACTTGATGGCATCATTAACACTGATATCCTGTCTCGCCCTCAGGTTCAGCCGCTGGTAGTTGTTTTTCTTCACCAATCCTTCCTGGTTGGTATAACCCAGGCTGAGGTGATAGGTGGATACTTCGTTGCCACCACTCACACTCAACTCATGGCTCTGCATACGGGCCGGTCTCAATACCTCTTCGAACCAGTCGGTCTCATCGGGATATTCATTGAGATCAAACGGCTGGTAGGTCATGTTGACCGTATCCCTGAGATAGCTGGCGTAGAGTTTCTCATTGATCATCGTGATGTACTCCTCGGTCCCCAGCAGGGGCAGGAGGTTGGACACGGTTTGAACCCCCACATGTCCTTTATAGCTTACCTTGGGCTTTTGAATGGAACCCTTCTGGGTGGTAATGAGCACGACACCGTTGGCTGCACGTACCCCGTAGATAGCTGCCGAAGAGGCATCTTTGAGAACCGTCACCGACTCAATATCGTTTGGGTTCACAAAGCTGATATCATCCACGATCATTCCGTCTACAATAAAGAGGGGATCTGCGTTGGAATTCACCGTACCCAGTCCGCGGATCCGGAAGGTTGGCGATGTCCCGGGAACCCCGTTGCTGGATACCTGTACCCCGGCCACTTTCCCCTGCAGGGCCTGACCCACATTGGAGACAGGTTGCTTGGAGATTTCATCACTCTTTACGGTGGCCACCGGCGCCGTAAGGTCTTTTACCTCACTGGTGCCGTATCCGACCACCACGACCTCCTCTACATCATACGCCTGGGGAGTTAACGTTACATCAATGACCCGCCGGTCCCCGACTTCAACCTCCTGGTTGGTATATCCCACAAAACTGAAAACAAGCGTGGCCGAGGGGTCCACGTTAATGGAGTAAACACCTTCGTAATTGGTAACGGTACCCGATTGTGTTCCCTTCACCAGGATGGTCACACCGGGTAACGCTTCTCCGTTCTCATCCGTTACCGTTCCCTCGACGGTCACAGTTTCCTGTGCCGAAAGGAATATAAAGGATGAACACATGAAAACAAGCATCAGTAGTTTTTTCATAGGTGTATGGTTTTAGTTAGTTGATATTTTACTATGCAAATTCGAGAAAATTACTGCTCAATTAAAGAAAGTGTATACACCTTGGATTCTCAGGTTTCGAAAGATGTTTGACAGCACCGCACCAGCACCTCATCATATACCGGGATATTTTTTTAGGACATTGTTAATAAGTTACTTATATTTCCCCGAATATAAAATATACGGAGAGTGATTTTGGTGAAACAGAAGTGAAAGTGAAGGCCCTGAATTGGGAATTGTTGATGAATGGGAATATCTTTACTGAATCAATCCATTTACACAGCCGACCTAACATGAAGGCAGCAACACCTATGAGAAAAGAAAGCATCCGGTTTTCGCGCATCATGATGATATCGGGCATGATATGCTTTTCACTTCCCATTTTTAGCCAGGAGTACACCCTGCACATGGAGAATTTCTCCAAGGAATCTTACAACGCGGAGTTCCAGAACTGGAGCATCGATAAAGGGTGGGATAACCTGGTGTATGTGGCAAACAACGCTGGTTTACTTGAATTTGACGGGGTAAACTGGGACTTTTATGATGCCCCGTGGGGAAACAACCTGCGTGCGGTGGGTGTCGATTCATGTAACCGGCGCATTTACAGTGCAGGGTACCGGGAACTGGGATACTGGGAACGGGACTCGCTCGGGATCCTGAACTACCAATCGCTCAGTCATCATGTATACCATGAATTTGATCAGAACGAAGAATTCTGGAAGATCATAGCCCTCCCCGACAGAGTCATTTTTCAGTCATTCTCGGGACTGTTCATCTACAGTCCGGAACAGGATACATTCACCCTGATCAGGCCACACCAGTTTGTCAATTCCATCACCCGGGTGAACAATGAAATATTTGTGCATATATACCGCCGGGGTATATACAAACTGGCCGGCGACAGCATCCAGCCGGTAATCAGGCAGCCCGAATTCGACGATAAACTGGTCCGGTTCATCCTCCCCGGCAAATCAGGCAATTTACTGATCGGCACTGCCTCCAGCGGTATATATCAGTGGGACGGACGCAGACTGGCACCCCGTTTTGAAGAATTACGGGGATATTTTTCGGAAAACACCATTAACCGGGGTGCTATCTTCAGGGACAGCCTTTTACTGGTTGGTACCATTCTGGATGGAATGACGGCCCTCACTTTATCCGGTGAAGTGCGGTTCCGTGTAAACGAGGAGAACGGACTGCAGAACAATACCGTGCTGGGCATGAAAACGGGGGATCAATCGATCTGGCTGAGCCTTGACCGCGGAATCAGTTACATCAACCTGAGGTATGAGCCGGCATACCGAACCGTCACCATTCGCAAAACGGGTGCCGTGTACGATGCTGCATTTTATAACGAGCAACTGTACCTGGCAACGAACCAGGGCCTTTACTACCGCGACCGGGAGGCGGAAAACACGGAATTTCGACTGGTGCCCAACACCCAGGGGCAGGTGTGGGATTGCGAAGTGATCGATGATCAGTTGTTTATCAACCACAACACCGGGGCGTTTGTGATCAACGGGGAGGAGGTCCGCAAGATATCCAATATCGCCGGGGGGTTCCGGGTGATCAAGAATCCGCTCCAATACAACACCCTTATCCAGTGCACCTATACGCACCTGAACATGTTTCGCAAGGAGCAGGGCGAATGGAACTTTTCACACTCGTTCAGGAATTTTTACGACCTGATCCGATACGTCGAGCTGGATCACCTCAACAACCTCTGGGCATCCCATATGCGCAGGGGGATCTTCAAGCTGGAACTGAACGACAGGCAGGATTCGGTGGTCAGCAACACCTATTACGGAAGGGAGTCGGTATTCGGGAAAGATAATGATCTTCATGTCTTCAAACTGGAAAACCGGATCGTCTTTACCAGCGGAAGTTCGATCTACACGTATAATGACCTGGATGATACGATCGTTCGCTATGAAGAGCTGAACCGTGAACTGGAAGATTATGCCGCTGCACACCGGATCATCAAGGCCCCTGATCACCACTACTGGTTTATTACCAAAGACCATTTTGGCCTTTTTCATTTTCAGCCGCACAGTATCGAAAAAGTAGGAGAGTTTCCCCACGAACTGTTCGGGCATCATTTCATAGAGGGGTATGAAAATGTGGTGCCCATTGATACCCGCAGGGCACTTATATGCCTTGAAAACGGGTATGCCATGGTCGATGCCTCAAAGATACGTCAGCAAACAGAGATCAGGGACCAGGAACTCACTCTGAAAAGAGTGGTTCGAAGGAGCAATACCGGAGAGGAGAAGTTCTTGCCGCTGGACAGCATGATCTATGAGTTACCCTATGGAAAAAACAACCTCACCCTCCGGTTCGGATTTCCCCATTACACCTCTTCGAACCTCTCCTACCGTTACTACATTGAAGGGCTCAATCAATGGTGGTCTGCCCCGCTCGATCAGCCGGTCTTCGATCTTACCCGCATCCCGACGGGGTTCTATGTCGTGCACATAAGGGCTGAAAATGCCTGGGGAGAGACCAGCAAACCTTACCTGATGAGGATTCGCGTGGTGCCCCCGTGGTACCGGTCAACCATTGCCTTTATTATATACTTCATCCTCCTGCTCTCGGTGGTGTTGCTGGTAAGGTATGTTTCAGTGAAACGAATCCGGACCAGGGAGAGACACAAAAGGGAGTTGAAAGAGCAGGAGCTGATCAAGCTGCGTAACGAAAACCTGCGTACCGAGCTGTCTTTTAAGAGCCGTGAGCTGGCCAACTCGACCATGTCGATCATAAAAAAGAATGAGTTTCTGCTTGACCTGAAAGAGATCCTGAAAAATCAAAAATATGAGCTGGGGACACGGTATCCCGACAAATACTACCGGAACATTCTTAATAAGATCGATAAGAATATATCCAGCGGGGACGACTGGAAGATCTTTGAGACCAACATAGAGAAAGCGCACGACCGGTTTATACAGAAAATGCTGAAAGAGTATCCCCAGCTTTCCCATTCCGATCTCCGGCTCTGCACCTACCTGCGTATGAATCTGTCGACCAAGGAGATCGCTCCGCTGCTCCGGATATCTGTCAGGGGTGTGGAAAACCACCGCTACCGCCTGCGGAAAAAACTGAACCTGGATCCTGAGGAGAATCTCACGGATTTTATCCTGGCATTTGAGGTGTGATAGCTTTTAATATATTGATTCTGTGATTTTTAATAATGTCGATCCGGTTTAAATCCACAGGTTCATTTTTTTAAAAAACTACCGGTAAAAAGTTGTTACGGGCCCTGATCTTTTTTTAATTTTGCGCGCCAGATCGGGCAGAAGAGATGACCTGGTTGAATGAATCCGAGTAGAACGATCCAATGAAGAAGCGAATGTTGAAGAGTTGTCCGAGGTGTAACCGCACGTTTGAGTGCAGGCACGATCAAATGACGGAGTGCGAATGCTCCCTGGTACCGCTTATTGAAGAAGATATGTCCTATATCCATGCCAGGCACGAAGAATGCCTCTGCGTCGACTGCCTGATGGCCCTGAGCAGAGAGCGAAAAAGGAAAGATCGGCACAGGGTTGCGGTCTTTCAGCCATAAACCTTCCCCCTGAAACAACACATGAACTTATTCACCGGAAATGGCGGTGGTTTTAACCACCGTTGTATTCCGACCGGTTGTAGATTCAGGTCGGTAAGAGGTTTGGAATACGGGAAAAACTAATGAGTTGAAGCAGCGGTTTCGATCGGTTCAATATCGATAAAGTGACACTTGTCGCAGAAGTCCGGCGTCTCATTGTTAAACCACATCTGCCTGAACTCCCGGAAGCTGCCGCTGTTGAGAACCGGCATGACCCCCGCATCAAACACGTTGCCAAAATGCTTCTCCTTCGGGAAAGGCTTGGCGCAGCAGGGAGTCACAAACCCGTTCCAGCAGATATAGAAATGGGTCCACGGGAAGGGGCACTTCCGGAAACTGTTATCCGTTTTGAAATTCCGGTTGGTAACTGTAACAGAAGGGTATCTTCGGATCGCCTTATCCAGTTCGCCGACTGCATCCAAAAACTCATCGGTTTGATAGAACCGGTAGTAGTCCCTTTCGATTTTTGTAACCGATGCCAGGTTGAAGAGGGTGAAATCCATATAGGCGATGCCCCGGTTGGCAGCATACTCGACCAGGGCCGGCATGTGGTGGTAATTCTCCTTTGTGACCACCATGTTCAGCATAAGGTCGGTTCCCGAATTTCGCGAAAGGTCGCGCAGCTTTTGGATATTCTCATCCAGCAACCGGAAATCTGACCCCACCCGGATCCGGTCATACACCTCATCCAGTCCGTCAATGGATATCTGAATCGTATCGATCTTCCCCACCAGTCGGGCCACCTTATCCAAAAAACCAGGCACCACGGCATTGGTGGATACCGAAATGATAATTCCCCTGTTTTTCTCCCGGATATAATCCACCAACTCCCCGATCTGTCTGAAAAGAAATGTCTCCCCCATTCCGGTCAACCCGATGGAGTCCAGGTAGGGCCAGCATTCATCAATAATTCTTTTAGCCTGTTCCACCTCCATGCGACCCAGGTCCATCTCCTTTCCGTAGTCGTATTCACGCGGACATGTCGTGCAGTGGAGGTTGCAGTGGTTGGTCAGCTCGATCATGATCGTAGAGGGATACGCCACCCGGGTGGAGCGGATCGCTTTCAGGTAAAAATGCCGGACCTTATTGCCCGCATAGAGAAAAAAATACTTCCCCCCGGGAAGACGGGTAAGCCGCTTGACAGCTTTGGTGAATCGGCGTTTATTCATAATGATCTGGCCCTTACATGATCTTTTTGCGTTTCGGTTTTAAATCTTTAACCCACTGATTCACTATATATTCATGGTTTTCAATCCATGATTTAACTCCCATCCGCGGATCTTCGTTTAACCTGACCTGGTAAACGAGGCTGTTTAGCTGTTTCTCGGTGAGCTGCATTCTCTCAAAAAACCGCACGGCATAGGGATGCTTCTCCTGCAATCCTTTCCTTCCGACTGTATAGATCTTCTCTTTTGCACCGAATACCCCGTCGGGATCTTCCAGGAAACGAATATCGTACCGGGCAAATATCCAATGTGGCTCCCAGCCCGTTACGACCACCTCTTTTCTGCGCCTGACCGAATCTTCCAGATGATCAACCATCTTCTCTTCGGAGAGGTTCCGCAATGTGTTTGGCAGGGTATACTTTTCCAGGGCCTTGCGCGCTTTCAACATTACTCCTGCACCGCTGTCAATACCAATCAGATCAAAAGGGTAATGCTCCAGGTCAGAAACCATTTTCAGCTCACTGTACTCCGGAACCACAAAACCTGTTAAAGCTTCCGGGTAGGTGATGCCGATCTTTTCGATCTTTCCGGGATATTGATCCATGTAGGGCTTATGAGTTTCAGGCAGCCATGCATCGGGAAAGACATCCGCCTCTCCGCCGGCCAGCTCTTTGTAAGCCGACTCCACATCGGTCAACTTCAGCTCCACGGTATAATCCATTCGCTCTTCCAGCAAATAGGCAGAAAGATGGGTGATCGCTATGCTTTCCGACCAATCCGTATAAACGATACGGAGGGTGCGGTTTTCTTCCTTACCGGGAGTTGATGTGCAGGAGACACTTAACAGGAAGATTCCCGACAGAACCAACAGGGGCAAAACGGAATAACGATTGCTTTTCATGGGATCAGGATTTATGTTTAAACAGGGCGGTCAGAAAACCGAGGGTTTGTTTCCTGTCTTTGACAATCAGTACTGGAAGGTTCTTATCGGAGGACGCCAGTTTTTCAGAAGTTGTATCAATTAATATATCAGCCAGTTCCGACTTGACCTTGGAGCCGATCACAATCAGATCCACTCCCAGTGCAACCGCCTTCCGATAGAGCAGGTCTGCCTCTTCATTCCCCGGATCCACGGATGTGGACAGGTTGGGAATATCCCTGCCTTCCCACTTATACCGTTTAAGAAACTTGTTATACTCCCTGAGGCCAAACTTCTCCACGTAATTCAGCAGTTTTTCGTCTGACTCAGGGGAAGATTGCGGAAAATACTTCAGGGGCAGTTTATGTACATGATGACAGGATAACGAGGCGCCTGTTCGTTCGCCTATTTGCATTGCAACCCGGAGTGCCATATTGCTGATCCTTGAGAAATCCATCCTGACCAGCACCTGCTGGATACGCGGAAAGGTGGTCTCACTTATCAGTAAAACCGATGAGGGAATCAGGCTTATTACCTTCCGAACCACACCACCTTTTCCCGCATAACCGATTTTCTTTCCCATAAGGGTCAGACTGATCTGGTTTTCCCGGGTATACCGGATGATGGTATCGGTAGTAACCCCTTCTTCCACCCTGACAAGGGTTTTCGTATCATCTTTCCTGGTAAACAATGCCCCTATCTTCTCTTCCAGTTCTTCCTGCACTACCTGGGAAACCGACTCCTCCAGGTGTGGGAATTCAGCCAGGATCTCAGGTGAAATATCATACGATTGCATCACATGCAGAAAGGTAACCGATTTTGGACTGAACTGCTCTACCAGGAAATCACCGTAACGGATCAGCGAATCATCCATTTCGCTCAGATCCATAGATATCAAAATGTGTTCAAGTGGATCCATGGTATCGGTTTTTAAAGATTAGGCTCTTGTTTATCATTGCTGCCGGATGCTGATTTCCTTTTCTTTTCCCGCTTTTGCAACATTTTTGCTATGGTATCGGCATACTGTTTCCGTTCCGCCTCGCTGCGCGACTCCATGATCCCGGAATGCTCTTTTTTCAGCCCTTTGAGCAGACTAAACATCAAAACGATCAACAGCAGGGCAAAGGGCAGTCCGGTTGATATCGCTGCCGTCTGCAGCGCACCCAATCCGCCACCTATCAGCAATACCGCTGCCACCGCACCCTCGGTCAGTGCCCAGAAAATACGTTGCGGTACCGGGGCATCCAGTTTACCCCCTGCCGTCAGCGAATCGACAACCAGTGAGCCGGAGTCGGATGAGGTGACAAAAAAACTGGTTACCAGTACAACCCCTACAGTGGAGGTGATAGCAGAGATGGGGAAATTCTCAAGAAGTACATACAGCGAAGTGGCAACATTATCCGTCACTGCAGTGGTTATGTCTGCCAGTGAATTAAGCTCCAGGAATATAGCACTCCCACCGAAGGTGGATAGCCAGAAAAAGGTTAACAGCGATGGAACGATCAATACCCCGAGTACAAACTCTTTGAGCGTCCGGCCTCTCGAAATACGGGCAATAAACATCCCCACGAAGGGAGACCAGCTCACCCACCAGGCCCAGTAAAATACCGTCCAGTCACCCTGCCAGTCCGATTGCAGGTAGGTCTCTGTCCAGGACGATAGACCGAAAAAATTTTGTACATATCCGCCGACATTCTGAATAAATGAATCCAGCACAAACAGCGTGGGACCAACCACCAACATGAAAACCAGGAATATTGCTCCCAGGATCATGTTCAGCTGACTCAGCCGCTTCACCCCACCGCTCAGACCGGCAACAACCGACCCGGTAGCAGCAAGGGTAATGGCGGAAATCAGAATGACCTGAACCTTTACCGTATCCTGGGTATTGAAAAGGTGGGCCAGACCGGCACTCACCTGCTGAACCCCCAGTCCGAGCGAAGTAGCCAACCCGAAAAGCGTAGCCACTACCGCCAGTACATTGATCACCTTACCCCAGGGGCCATGCACTTTCTCTCCGAGCAATGGATAAAACACCGAGCTGATGGTAAGCGGCAATTTCTTGTTAAACGTAAAAAAAGCCAATGACATGCCCACAAGGGCATAGATGCCCCAGGCATGAAGACCCCAGTGCAAAAATGTAATCTGCATCGACTCCCGGGCTGCTTCTACCGTGCGCGGATCAGCATTGGGCGGATTGATAAAGTGGTTGATGGGTTCCCCTACACTCCAGAACAAAATCCCGATCCCCATACCTGCGCTGAACAGCATGGCAAACCAGGCACCCATTGAAAACTCGGGTCGTGCTTTCTCCCCTCCCAGCCGGATCTTCCCGTACTTGCTGAAAGCGATGAAAAGTACAAAAAACAGGAAAATATTGACCGATAAAACAAAAAACCAGCCCCCAAAGCCTGTAATGCTGCTCTGGATGCTGGAAAAGATACGATCCATCGGTTCCCCGATGATCAGTGTAATAGCTATAAAAGCGACGATGAGGATAGCCGCAGGCCAGAAGACCAGGCTATCCACATCGAAATATCGCTTTGAGCTCTTCAAATGAGCTTCGCTGTCACGCGGCGTATCTCTGTTGTCTGACATGAACTTCCAGTTTTTACGTGGAACTTAAGCGTTCAAGCGTCAGAACTGAAAATCTGCCGCTTGCCTAGAAATAATATCCTAAGTTAACATTAAATCTCATTTCCCAGGATGCATCGGGATCACCGGCTCCCAGTCCGTTGGTCCAGTTGGGACCTAACCAGGGATGGTCTTTACCCGCTGCAAAATCAATGTAGGTGTAAACGCTTCCGGCAGTTACCATCACACCTGCTACGTTCATGTAGGAATCTTCAAAGTCCTCATGTGCCTTTGAAAGCATACCGAAGTCGTTGTAAAAGGTGAGATTGGAAACCGGGTGCCAGTCAACAGGCACGGAATAGGAGAGTCCCACAGTATATACCATGGCCTCTGCAGCGGTGAGGTAAGGATACCCGTAAGCAGTCATACCAACCACGCCTTCTGCTGCTGCAGGTTCAGCATCCGCATTCTCATTATTATGATTATATCCGGCTACCTGTGCCTTGGCAGATAAGTTTCCGGCGCTCAGTTCATAGTGACCGGCCCAGGCGTAATGATTACCCGTTGTCTGGGTGTCCATATTGTATAAACCGCCAAACTGACCGGATACACCGATTTTATGCTGAACCGATTCGCCTCCCAGCTTAAGGGCGATTTTACCGTTTACCTGGTTGGTCTCTTTATTCCTCAGATCCGGGGTTCCGTCACCGTCCACATCAATGGAGGAAACATCATAGGAGTAACGGCTGTCGGAAATATCACCGCCAAAAGTCATATCCTCGGCATTCTTGAAGAAGGCCAGGGCATACTCCAGGCGTTCACCGGAGTGGGTGTACTTCAGCCCCATATCATGGTCATCCTCCAGGCCCACGTAATAAGCCATGCTGAAGAACCAGTTACTGGAGTTGTACTGGGTAATACCAAAAGGTACCTGGGTCAATCCCAGTTGCAGGTTATTGGCATCATTGAAATCATAACCAACCCATCCCTGCTTCAGCATACCTCCGCCGAAACCGGTGGAATAGTGCCGGTACTCTGCATTCAGTTTGACATCTTTGTAGGATACAGTTGAATTTACACGGAACACGTCATATCCGAAATCCCCGCCACGATCGCCATGACCGTCTTTCCATGATGAATGATTGTAGTTGAATCGCAGGGCTCCGCCTATATTAACTTCGGGCGTATCCTGTGCAAAAGTCTGTAGAGAAAATAAACCTAAAACAATTGCAATAGTAAGTTTTCTGTTTAAAAGCATACACATTTGGTTTTTTTGGTTCGGGTGCAAAACTATAGTTTATTCCTGTAAGAACCCAGAAATTTAGCATTGTTTTATGTTAATTGTCTCATTATCTTGATTAAATAATCCGGAAAGAACTTCTGTAAGGTTTTTAAAGCCAGCACGTCCAAAGAAATAAACGGAAAAAAATACCGGATTATGAAAAAAGTGCTTTTTGATGAATGTAAATGGGGTAAAAGCCCCAAAAGGGGTGTTTTTGTGATTGCCGGCCTGCTGTTTTTCTCCCTTTTCAGCTTTGCGCAGGGAGGATTGGTCGGCTACTGGAGTTTCAACGAGGTGGAAGAAGGGGTGGTAAGGGACCATACCGGTTATAATAACCACGGCATCCTTGCCGGTACGGAACTCATTCCCGGTATCAGGGGAAAAGCCCTCTATTTTGATGGAGTGAATGATTACGCAACCCTGGGAGATAAACAGTTCAATCCTCCCGGGGTGCTGAAGGATCTTGGACAGGGATCCATCTCGTTATGGTTTAAGGTGGAACACATTCCCCCGGAGGATGGGATCGCTCCTCTTTTTTACTACGGGAGCGCCACGAAGTGTGATTTCTTCGATGCTGCCAATGAAGGCCTGATCCTGGAAGTGGGACACAGTCCGGTTCAATACCGTTCGGAACGCCTCTATTTCACCATCTGGAAAAACGGGTGTACCTATCCCTCTTTCTGCTTCGATTCCAACGATGCGATGGAGGAAGACCGTTGGTATCACTTCGTGGCAGTGGTGGGACCCGACTACAATACGGGTTACCTGAACGGGGAAGAGATTACCCATCGGCGATACAATTTCGGAAACTCCTCCTACTCGCAGTTTTTCGAAGATGCCGTCAAACATGAACGTCTGTGGCTGGGAAAAGGACACTGGGACCGTACAGTCCAGTATCTCCAGGGTGCGATTGATGAACTTATGATATTCAACCGCCCGCTGAATGCTGAAGAGGTGAAAACCCTCTACAGCGACACCATTCTGGCAATCACCGCACCGGAATCATCGCCTGAACCGGAAGAAACCATAAAATGGTTCCCCAATCCCGTCTCCGGAGTGCTCCGATACGAACTTGAAATAGAGCCGGAAAATCCTGTTCGTGTTCAGATCATTGATTCATCCGGAAAAGCACTGATGCAACGTAATCTTAACTCCGGAAAAGGAAACCTGGATATCTCCCATCTTCCAGCCGGACTGCATACGATCGTGCTGGAAAATAAGGATGCTCGGCTCGTGGAGTCCCTGGTCGTATTTTGATTTCAAGGGCAAACAATCCTCCTCCCAGGTTGTATAGTATAATGAATCAAAAAGCAGAAACGTTATGAAAAAGACCAACGCAAACGCCACATGGAGTGGCACGATAAAGGGGGGACAGGGAAATGTGAAGCTTCCCTCCACCGGGTATGAAACACCGTTTACTTTTGCAGGCAGGTTTGAAGATGGTGACGGCACCAATCCCGAGGAACTGATCGGGGCAGCCCTGGCGGGTTGCTTCTCCATGGCCCTATCCCTTAACCTGGAACAGGAAGGTGCTAAACCTGAGAACATAGAAACCAACGCAGAAGTAACCCTCGCTCCGGCAGACGGTGGATTTCAGATCAGTGAAATTGCCCTGAAGACACGGGTTTCAGCCGAAGGAGCCGAGGAGGGGAAATTCAAGGAGATAGCGGAAATGACCAAGAAGACCTGTCCGGTTTCCCAGGCCCTGGGTGCGGTCAGGATCACCCTGGATGCATCCCTGGCCTGACAGGAGCGGATCATCGCATTGATCCTGTAAACCAGAAGAAAGAAAACCCCGGGGACTTGGAGTCGCCCGGGGTTATTATTTGGTTACCGTTTGATTATCTGAAAACTTTCCGGCGGTGCGTCCCCTTCTGCTTTCAGCTCCAGGAGATAGGTTCCGCTGACCCGGCCTTCCAGTTTCACACGCGTCTGCTTCCCGCGAAAACGTCCTTCCAGGATGCGTTCCCCGGAGACCGTGTACAGACTGTAGTTCAATTCCTTTTCCGGATCACTGTTCTGAATGATCACAAACTCCTGTGCAGGATTCGGAAACACATGGAACCGTGAATTCACGGCATCGTTTTCAATCCGGGTTACCGTAATCTCCGCCTGGTGCATCCCCTGGGTCAGACTAACTTCACCGGCAGTGCCGGTGGCGGTCACCACTTCTCCCATGGTCCAGCTTACTGCATAATCCTGGATACTCTGATGATCCCCTGCAGGGGAAACCACCTCCTGTGCGGACACATAACCGTACATACCGGTCGTAAATAGAGCTATTAATAATATGGTTCGCATTGGTAGTTATTTTTAAGGTTTATATACAACAAAGGTGAAATTGGAATCGGCAGCATTGCCAGACTGGTCATAGGTATAAACCATCAGGGCTCCACTTACGGACCCGCCTTCAATGAAGCCGATCTCTCCCAGCAGGGTCAGGCTTACCGTGTAATTACTGTAGATATAACTCTCCCCTTCAATGGAGATCTGATATTGCCCGGTACTGTTTTTTGTAAGGGCAACATTGCCCGAGCTTACCTGCAGGCTGCCTGAAGTTACCGTACCATAAGCAATGGGTACCATATTGGCATCGCCTGTGGCTTGTGTCTGTACCTCGCCGGATACAGCCACATCCCCGTCCTGCTGCACTTCCAGTCCGTTAAAATTATCCAGGTCCGTGGAGATCCTGAAATCATTACTCCCCAGCAATCCTGCATAAAACTGGGTACTCCCGGCTGTCTGCAGGTTCAGGTTGGCATTCTTGCTTTCCAGTGGCTTATCGAGCATTATGAAAGCATCCCCGTCAAACAGGGTACCCGTTCCAGTAGACTTTAAAAGCAGACTGGAAGAATTGTCCACCACGTCCAGGTCCTGGGTCGGACTGTCCGTTCCGATCCCTACACTGTTCTCGGTATACAGGAAGGACCCATTCTCCATCCAGAGATCGGATCCGCCGGATGGCAATGTTACGGTTCCTCCCCCCTCCGATAAGGAGAGGTCCAAACCATTCAGGCTCAACGACTGGATCTCGTTGGCCGGATCGGCATCGGCATCATTCACCGCATCCTGGGATACCGTCTCGGCATGAAAGGCATAGGGAACTGCCAGCAAGGGAGAGGTGCCCAGGTGCTGGTAAGAGGTTCCGCCTTCCGGGTCCAGTTCCACCTTGAGGTAATGCGGCTGGTTGCCCCATCCTTTCGGACTCAAGGTGCCGATCTCCGCGGTACCCTCGCCAACAGCAAGGTTGGCCAGTCCGAATTCATTGGTGGTGACCGCATGGGTCTCCACATAGATCGGGTTTCCCGTTTCGGAACCCTCCAGGATACTGATCTT
>CAYZMH010000029.1:0-29947 GCA_964479445.1 uncultured Bacteroidaceae bacterium
AGGTGATCCTCCACCGCCAGAAACTTACTCTCCTCATTGACCATTTTGAGTTTAGCAAGATTCAGCAATTCTATTGAGTAATCATAGTTGGCAGCAGCACTATATAAATATTCGTCATTATTAGTTTTTTGATAGAGCTTTAAAAGCGATCTGCTTTTTAATATGTAGAAGGAAGCATTTATGCTTTGATACTGATTTATTTCTGTCGAATCAGAGAACAATCCTCTTTCACGTAAAAAATTATTAAACTCATTTATGGAATTATCAATAATTGAAAGACATTTTTTGAAATCTCCAAGTGAGTATTCAACTCTGCTAAGTAGATAATAGCTAATAAGTTTTGAATTAATAGAAATGTAGTTGCCTCTTATATATAAGCTTAAATTATTAAAGAGGTATTCTTTTGCAGTATTATAATCTTCTATTGTTATAGCTAAGTTTGCTAAATGTGTGTTTAATCTATTTTGATACTTAATAGTGTTTTTTGAGCTTTTATCAATTAATTGCGAAGCTATTTTACTTTCGTGTTTAGCTTTTTCTATTTCTCCTAACTCTGTGTATGCTCCTGTTAGAAAGACATGATATGCTATTAAAGATGCAGTGTCAGTTTGCGATCTAATTGTTTTTATCTCTTCCAGTAGTTCAGTAGCATCTTCAATTCTTCTTAACTCAACTAGCAATGAAAAATAGTTTCTCGTTGCTTGCACTAAATCACCAAGATCTGAATTAGTTGCATTTCTAATTTGGTTAATCGCATATTCATAATAACGAAGGGTTTCTTTATAGTCTTGGTATGCGTAATAAATATTTCCCTTGTTGTGATATACATATCCTAAATAATTGCTGTTAGGAAAATTATTAAGGATTATGTTTTCTGCTTTATTTAAATGATTCAGTGCTTTCTGGTGATCGAAAAGGCTTCTATATATGGAAGCTATATTAATATGTGTATAACCAGACCTTAACGAGCCAGCACCATAGATGCTGTTTTTTGCTTTCAGGGTTTTTAAATAATAGTACTTAGCACTATCATATTTTCCAATAGTTAAATAATGATGTCCCAGTCTATTATATTCTTCCATTGTTTGTATAAATGAAGACTCCGAATTTTGAGCAAATAGGGAAAGTCCTAAGAGGTTTACTAGAAATATAAATAGTATGAAAAGTGTTCTTCTAATCATAACTTTAATATAGTACAAAATGGAGAATAGCTAGTCTATCATACAAAACTAAAAAAAAAACGCAATCTAATTGCTTTTTTAATTGTCAGAAAATCAAATATATAGAATTTTTAGACAAAAAAAGTTCATTTTTTTGGGTAACGTTTGGGTGATTTCCGGAATAAAGGGGTGAAAACGATCAACAAACAACATTGTGTAACCCTTAATTACTGAAATCATGAAAACGACAACTGTAAATTTCGATGCTTTTGCAGAAGATGCAATGACCCATGAAATGATGAACTTTATTCGCGGTGGATTTGATCCTGAAGATATCATTATTACACCCGACGAAGAAGAAGATCCTCCTAAAAGAGATGACGGGAGCAATTAATTAAAGACTTAGCATCCTTAGAAAAGAAATCAACGATCATGCAGGATAAAACCTGCAGGACGAGAAGATATAGCTGACCGCAATTAGCGGTGGTATGTGCACAGGCGCATAGTGCAGATACGGCGATCCTAAACGTGGAATATTCACGTGCCCTTTGAAATACTTGCCGGAAGGCAAACAGATGTCGGGCAATTAAGTCCGGATGATACATCGGGTATTTAGTGATGTATTCACGCACCCTCTGGAACGCTTGCAGACGTGCAGGCGGGTTCCGGGATAACCGGTCCGAATACCGAATGGTACACGGATACCTTCCGTGTAACCCAGGGAACGGCAAAGAGTCAACTGTTTATAACATGTTGATATCTGGCAGGCTGTAAAAGGACCAGCACCCAGGAAATTAATTTAATATGTAATGATATGAAACGAGACAGGCACACTATTCAGAAGTACCTGGATCATGAGCTTTCAGAGAAAGAGATGACCAGGTTTGAGAAAGATCTGGATATGAATCCTGAGCTTCAGGCCGATGTAAACCTCTTCCAGGAGGTCGATGAAGCACTTGCCGACACGGAAGTGTTGGATTTCAGGAATCAGTTGAAAGATCTGAGAAAGGAGTCAGACCAAAACTCCCGGGGAAACAATATGCAGATACGCATGACGCGGCCCTGGCATTATGCTGCTACAGCGGCAATTGCGCTACTGCTGGCCATCGGATTGGCCACCGTGCTTGACCGGCCCTTATCCAATAAGGACCTGTTCAAGAAGTATTACAAACCTTACGAGGTGGCACTGATCAACCGGTCAAACGACGCAGAGTTGGATCTCATGTTACGGCACGCTCAGCAACTTTACCAGCAAGGTGAGTACGATGAGGCCGTGGTGTATTTTGAGAAAGTGCTGGAGCATCAGCCTGACCAGGTTGCTACCAATCTGTACACGGGTATTTCCTACCTGGAGATGGACAAGTATCACAAAGCCGAAAATTCACTGAATAAGGTCGTCGAACATAACGACAACCTCTATGTGGACCAGGCTCAATGGTACCTTGGTTTCTGTTACCTGGCAACCGATGAGACTAAACTGGCACAGCGGCAGTTTGGACATATTGCAAACAGCAATAGCTATTACCGCGAAGAGGCCAGGAAGATCTTACGAAAGATGCGAAGGTAAATTCCTGTAATGCATTTTTTACAACAATCCTGCTGATCTGCCGGGAATAGGTTCCCGGAATACTATTGGTAAACAGATACGAAGAGAAGGAGTAATGATGAGTGAGCAACCCTCATATGACGAGCTGCTGCGGGCCAACGAAACACTGCGAAAGAAAGTGGAATGGCTGGAGAGTATGTACGGCAACCATAAGGATGAAGCGATCGGAATAAAAACCCGGTTCCTTTCCCATGTGTCGCACGAGATCCGGACCCCCATGAATGCCATCATGGGTTTCGCAAACCTGCTCCAGCAAAACGAAGTCAGCCCGGAGGAGAAAGAAGAGTATCTCTTCTATATTGCTCACAACAGCCAGGCGCTCTTAAAAGTACTGGATAATATTATCGAACTGACCCTGTTGGAGAGTCAGAACCTGAAGCTGAACCATGAAGAGGTCTGCCTCAAGGAACTGATCCAGTCGGTCCACGACTACTACAACAGCGATATGGTTCGAACCACCAAGCAACGGGTTGCGCTGCTGATGAATCTGCCTCCCAGGCTGGGGAAAGTTACGGTGGTGGCAGACGGTTATAGGCTCAGACGCGTGTTGGAAAACCTGGTTGCAAACGCCCTCTCCCAGCAGAATAAGGGGGTGGTGGAAATTAAACTGGAAATCCCGGATAAAAACCGGGTGGTGTTCACGGTCCGTTCCGACGCGAACACCCTGCTCCGTGAGCGAGCAAAAATGATCTTTGAAAATAGTGAACCGAAGGACGACAATTGGTTTAACCAGCTGGACAATACCGGACTATCTTATGTGCTGGTCCGGGACCTGACCACGGCCATGGGTGGAACCATTGACATGATCAATGGTGAAGCAGAGAACAAGGGATTCGGCCTACGGGTGGTCATGCCGGTAAAAGAGCTGAGCATGACCGGAAAAAACGGAGCTGTGAAAGACGTAAAAGCCATCATGATCTGATCACCCGCGTGGAAGATGCCTCCCTTTACAGTAATTAAGGGTAGATCGTTTTCAAACACACAATTTAAAAGGGAAGATCATCAAAACCGGGATCAGAAGAGGGTGGCTCCTCCGTCGGGAAGGAATCCGTACCTGGTGGCATAGATTGATCCTGATCCGGATCAGTAGTTGAGGGTTCGTTTGTTGATTGTACGTTTTCAATCCTCCAGGCATCCAGGTTGGTAAAGTAGGAAACCCTTCCATCTTTCTCCCATCTGCGGCCACGAAGGTTAAAACTGACCTTTACCATGTCGCCCACGTTAAATGAATCCAGCAGGGAGCATTTGTCCTGTACCGTCTGAAATTTGACCATTTCGACAAATTCAAAACCGCTGTTACTGGTCTCTTTCATCTCCAGGACAAATTCCCTTTTCTGGAATTTATCTGAAATACGCTGGGTGTCAAAGATTTCAACAATGCGTCCGGAAGCTTCAAAGCTCATATATGTACTTTTTAAAAGTTATGCTTCTGCAAAACTAAGGAAAAATGGTGCAAGATTATTGCATTCACAATCTGAAATGGAGAAAAAGCCCTAAAATTAGTCTTTATGAAAAAACAGGTTAGCCAATCGGCTAACCTGTTTTATTTTATGGAGATTAGAGGGAATTTCTATGATTCCCCGCCTACCGAAAGAAGCTCCACTTCAAAGATCAGTACCGCATTGGGCGGTATCTCGTTTGAAGGGGGACGGTCACCGTAAGCAAGCTCTCCGGGTATGTAAAATTTGTACTTGGAACCGGTCTTCATCAACTGAAGTCCTTCGGTCCAGCCCGGAATAACCCTGTTAAGAGGGAAGGTAGCGGGCTCACCGCGCTCCACGCTGCTGTCAAAAACCGTTCCGTTTGTTAGTGTCCCATGATAATGCACCGTTACAGTGGAAGTATCGGTGGGCATTTCACCATCACCCTCCTTAAGTACTTCATATTGTAACCCCGATTCTGTCTCAATAACCTCTTCACGCTGCGCGTTCTGAGCCAAAAAATCAGTTCCTTCCTGCTGGGTTTTCGCCGATTCCCGCTGGGATATCCTGCGCTGCAGCTGCATGGTGATCATGGAGGCCGTTTGCTGATCAAATACCGAGCTGTCGTTGAGCACCGCATTGATTCCCGAACCAACCAGGGCAGGATCCAGATTAGAAAAATTGTAGTCAATACTCTGGTATCCAATATTCAGTCCCAGGAAGTAACTCAGTGAGTCATTTTCTGTTTGAAGATTCACCTGGTCTTCCGACTGAATCTTGCCGCTGCCGAAAAAACTGCTGGCAAAATATCCTGCAGCAAAGGCAACCAGGGCTACCAGGATGACCGTTAATGTTTTGTTGTTCATAATTTACGAATTATTTTGGTTTGCAATGAGGTGCGAATTTATAAGAAAATTGTCGGAACAGCTAATTTTTGTTTTTTTACTCCACGCTGTCCTTCGTGGCACGGGTTATTTCCCGCTTGCCGGGCGGGCCTTCAATCTTTTTTACCGTGAATCCGGCCGACTGCAGGTTCCTTCTCACCGATCCTTTTACCGAATAGGTTGTCAGTACTCCGCCTGGAGCGGTTGCCGAGTGGATCTTCCTGAATACTTCTTCACTCCATAAATCCGGCTGCACAGCCGGTGCGAATGCATCAAAGTAAATTACATTATACGGACCTCCGCTGATGGTGGTTTCCCGGAAATCCACCTGCTCCTTTAAAATCGAGAAATAAGGATCAATAACGGTCTGCCTTCCCCAGGGCACGGAGTGGATCCGCTCCAGGTCCGCCCACTCGAAGTGTAAATCCCTGAAATAGGAGCATACTTCCTCCACCTCGCCGGCTTCAAGGGGATACTTCTCCAATGCATGGTAAAAAATTTGCCTTCCCGTCTCCTTCGCCCTGCGCAGGGTTAACAATGCATTCAAACCGGTTCCGAAACCAAACTCCAGTACCCTCACCGGATCCCCGGGAAAGTAATCCAGCGCAGATTCAATAAAAATGTGCTCCGACTCCCGGCGGGCCCCGTGAATGGAGTGGTAATGCTCACCCAATCCGGGCACATACAGCGTAGGCGTTCCATCCGATGTTGGTATGATCCGGCGATCCATAGTGCAAAAATACGAATTCATATGGGAGTAAACGAAATAGAGTAAATTACTCCATAAAAAATGTTAATAAAAAATTTATAACAACATATAACATAATGTAAATTTGTATGTGTGAGAGTCAGGTTTTACATTGAAAAGCGAAAAGACCCCCAGGGCAACTTGTTAACAGTCAGGCGGCCGGTTATCATGACGGTCGCTTTCCATGGCAGGCGGGTTTCGATCTCCACAGGGGTTACTGTTGATCTGGAGATGTGGGATCAAAACCTGCAGCGGGTAAAGGGGGACGCCCCCGATTCAGTTGGATTGAATGCCTGGCTCGACGCGTTGATTGAAACGGCCGGTGTTACCTGGAAGGCATTGGCCGGCCTGTCTGAAAAACCCGGGGTTGCGGAATTCAGGGAAGCTTTTGAGCAGCGAAAACCCCGGTTTTCAGCCGGTTTCTTCACGGTCTTCTACCAGTTCATGGAGGAGGGAAAAAACCGCTGGAGCATGGCGACCTACCGGAAGGTGCGGACAATCTACAACCACATGAGGGAGTTTGAACAGGAGACAGGCAGAACCCTGGGATTTCACCGCATGGATAGCGAGTTCCTGGATTCGTTTACCTCCTTCTACCGGCGCAAAGGAAATAATCCGCTTACCACCCGGAAAGCTGTGAACATCCTGGTCTGGTTCCTCAATTGGGCTACCGAAAAGGGATATAACGTGTTCTATGCCTACAGGAAGTTTTACCGGAACCTGGAGCCAGCGGAAACCTCACGGCAGGAAACCCTTTACCTCGACTGGGATGAGCTGATGCGGCTGTTTCACCTCCGGGTCCAACAACCCCGCATGCGGCGGGCAAGAGATATCTTCTGCCTCATGTGCTTCACCGGTGTGCGATTCTCCGAGCTGGATACGCTTACGCGGAACGACCTTGGCGAAGATCATATCAGGATCCCTCGCAAGAACGGCCCCCGGCGAACCGTGCCGCTGAACCGCTTTTCACACGCCATCCTGGACAGCTACCGGAATCGTTATTACCGGAACAACCGGGCCATGCCGGAGATGAGCCTGGTGACCCTCAATAAGTACCTGAAAATAGCGGGAAAAGAGGCAGAGATCAACACGCCTCTGCTGATGCCCGAAAGCAAATCACAGACCGGGGAGATACCCAAATATGACCTGCTTACCGCGGGGGTGGCTCCCAATACCTTTATAATGAATGCCCTGCGACTGGATATTCCCCCGGAAATAATCTCCGCCTATACCGGCGTGTCTGATGATATACGCGTAAAAACCCTGCAGGCGGAGATGGCCCGCAGGGAGATGAAAAAATTCGACCGGTTACCGGGTGAAAACCAGCAACCATAAGGTAACGAAAACCCGGCTAAATCCTCTTTACGCGAGGCTCCAGGTCGGTCAGCTCCGCGATCTTAACCGGCCGCTTCTCCTCGATGCTCTTCCGGGCTGCTATACCAATTAAAATGGACATCGCTCCGTCACGCGACCCGGCACTGTGCCGGTACGGATCCGGGGCATCCGGGTTTCGGAATAGCTTGTCCTGGAGACGCCTGTCTCCTCCACCATGACCACCGCCCTTCATAGGTATCTTGATCAGCTCATAATCCCCGAAATTGTCCATCACCATCACTTCGTTATAATCAGATGCCTCCTCCTGCTCATTTTGGGACATCTCCTGTGCATGAAGTTCAGCCTGGTTGATCCTCTCATCCTTGCGCCACGGAATGCCTTCCCAGGAATCAATGCGCCCGTCGAATCCGTTGAACCCGATCCGCCATCCTTCATACGGGGAGTAGGTGGTCAGGGAATAACTCACCTGCACATCGTTGGCGTACCTGATCTGAACCGCCATCTTGTCGTAAATGTCGACCTCTTTTCTCCAGAGGCAGTTATCGCGGATGTACCCGTCATACTCCTCGTTGGCTACGTACAGGTCCATGTAGGTCTTGTTCTGGGTAATATCCCAGAAGAATTCGCACTTATTTTTATGCGGACACCCCCTGCACTTCCCGCCACGGAACGCATTGTTGGAACCGTAATGCTCCAGCTTCCCGTAGGCATACACCTCCACCGGATCGCTGTCGATCCACCAGTTCAACAGGTCGAAATGGTGCGTTGCCTTGTGCACCAGCAGCGTACCGCCCCTGTCCCTCAATCCGTGCCAGCGACGGAAATAGGATGCCCCGTGGTACGTGTTCAGGTACCAGTGGAAATCCACCGAGGTCAGACGGCCGACCCGCTCGGTGGTAAGCAACTCCTTGAGCTTGGTAAAATGCGGGGCCCAGCGGTAGTTAAAGCCCACGATCAGTTTCCGGCCGGTCTTCCTCTCAGCTTCCAGGATCTGCCGGCACTTGACTTCGTCGGTGGTCATCGGTTTTTCGGTGAGCACATCCGCACCCATATTCAGCCCTTTTACAATAAACTCGTGGTGAGTGGAGTCCACCGTGGTCACGATCAGTAAATCGGGCCGGGTGGTCGTCATCATCTCCTCGAACCGGGTAAAGGTGGGACAGGAGACCCCGATATAATTCTTACCGTACTCAAGCCGCCCGGGATTGATGTCGCACAACCCCACGAACTCCAGGATATCTCCAAATTGATCCGCCAGCCGGCGGCCCCAGAAAGTGATTCCCCGGATACCCGTTCCCACCAGGGCTACCCGCCTTTTGCCTCCGGCAGCTCCCCTCATACTGTAGGCCGGGGCTGCCATCATTGCACCCGTTGCAAGTCCGGTGGTAGCAAGGAACTCCCTCCGGTTAAAAGTCTTTGTTTCCATGTAATCAGTCAGTTTATTTAATGGTTTTTCACGAAAGAATCTAAAAATACAAAGTTTTTTCCCGGTTCCTCTCCTTAAACCATATTTTTATCGAGTCCAAATTATCCGGAACGAACTGCGAAAAGGCCCCCGGACACCGAGGCTCGTCCAGGTTTCCACCCCCACCAGTGAAACATGGCATCTCGGTGAATCGCACGGGATGCCCCACCTGTCGGAGCCCATCCCTCCAGGCACGGCCCCCGGCCAGTACCTGGAGTCATTCACTGAACACCCTCTAAAAACCAGGCATGATGCCGCCCAACCCGAATCATTCGCAGTCGCAATGACAGAATTCTCGAAAAAATCTATTAAGTTCAGGCTTTATTTGATCGCCTATGTTATTGCAGCAGATTGACTGGATTATCCTGGGAGCATTCTTCCTGGTGGTGCTCTCCATCGGGTTTATTACTTCACGGAAGGCCGGCAAAAGTACCGCTGAGTTTTTCCTGGGCGGACGGGGCATGCCCTGGTGGTTGCTGGGGATCTCCATGGTGGCCTGCACCTTCTCGGCCGATACACCCAACCTGGTGACCGGCATGGTAAGGGAATCAGGAGTGGCCAAGAACTGGGCCTGGTGGGCCTTCCTGATCACCGGCATGGTAACGGTATTTATCTACGCCAAACTCTGGCGCCGGTCGGGGGTGATGACCGACCTGGAGATCTACGAAAAGCGGTACAGCGGCAAAGCAGCCTCCTTCCTCCGTGGCTTCCGGGCACTCTACCTGGGGATCCTGTTCAATACCCTTATCATGGGAACGGTCACCCTGGCAGCCATCAAAATAGGCGGCGTGATGCTGGGCCTTACCCCCCTGCAGTGCGTCATCGGCGGCTCCATAGGCGTGGTGATCTATGCGGTGCTGGGCGGACTCCGCGGGGTGATCTGGGCCGACTTTTTCCAGTACTCCCTGGCTATGTTCGGGGCTATCTATGCCGCGGTGGTTGCCGTGAATCAGCCCGAGGTGGACGGACTCGCAAATATGTTGTCACACCCCGTCCTGCAGGATCGCCTCTCCTTTATCCCGGATATCTCCGAACCCTCGGTGCTTATCCCGCTGCTGATCATTCCCATCGCAGTGCAGTGGTGGGCTGTCTGGTACCCCGGTGCCGAACCCGGCGGAGGCGGCTATATCGCCCAGCGGATGCTGTCGGCCAAAAACGAAAAAAACGCCGTGGGAGCCACCCTCTTTTTTAATTTTGCCCACTACGCCCTGCGCCCCTGGCCCTGGATCATCGTGGCCCTCGCCTCCCTGGTGATCTACCCCGAACTGGGCGACATCCGGGAAGCGTTCCCCGGCATCTCCGAAGAGTACCTCAAAGACGATATCGCCTACCCGGTTATGCTCTCCAGGATCAGTCCGGGGTGGCTCGGACTCATCGTGGCTTCCCTGGTGGGTGCCTACATGTCCACCATCGGAACCCACCTGAACTGGGGCTCCTCCTATGTGGTCAACGATTTTTACAAGCGGTTCGTTCGACCCGAATCCACCGAAAAAGAGCTGGTCAGGATGGGCCGCCTCACCACGGTACTCCTCATGGTGATCTCCGGCACACTGGCCCTTACCCTGCTCGACAACGCCACACAGGCATTTAATATCCTCCTGCTCTCGGGAGCCGGCTCGGGTGCGATCTACCTGCTGCGCTGGTTCTGGTGGCGGATCAACGCATGGACCGAAATTGCAGCCATGGTCGTGGCAACCATCACCGCCGTGATCCTGGTGATCTTCGTCAAAGACGAAACCATGGCCACCAACGTACTCGACGGCTTTACCGTGAAACTGCTCCTCTCGGTGGCTATCACCACGGTCACATGGATTGTTACCATGCTGCTTACCCCTCCCGATGATAAAGAGAAACTCCGTGAGTTCTACCGCCTCACCAGACCAGGCGGACCCGGCTGGGCGAAGGTGCGCAAAGAGGCGAAAAAAGAGGGTATCGACCTTACCGACGGATCAGGCGGTAAATGGGAGATGCCCGTGCAGATCCTGCTGGTCTTTATCGGATGTGTGGTGGTCTACTCTTCCCTCTTCTCTATCGGGAATTTTATTTATGGTGAACCCCTTACTGCTACAGTATTGGCAGTGGTGGCTTTAGCCGGAACCGCAATCCTCTTCAAACTACTGAACCGTATGAATCTTGACCTGAAATAAATATTATTTGTAAATTGAAACATTTAGTTTGTGCCCATGAACCAGAATTGATTAAAAGATCTTATTATGCAGAATCTTAATCATGCAGGGTTTATGAGTACCTGAAAAAAACCATTGATTCACTTATGAGGCCTACATTACTGATACTTGCAGCCGGACTCGGAAGCCGCTACGGCGGAATGAAACAGACCGAAGCCTTTGGACCCTCCGGGGAGACCATCACAGACTACTCCATCTACGATGCCGTCAAAGCTGGTTTCGGGAAGATAGTCTTTGTGATCTCCCCGAAAATGGAAGATGATTTCGCAGCAAACTACCTGAAAAAGTTCCCCGACGATCTGCCCGTTGAATACGTGATCCAGGAAGTGAGCAATGTTCCGGACGGACTCGAAGCGCCCGCCGACCGTGTGAAACCCTGGGGCACCGCCCACGCCGTGCTCATGGCTGCCGATGCCATCCGCGAACCCTTCGCGGTGATCAACGCCGACGACTTCTACGGCCGCGAATCCTACCGCATTATCCACGACTTCCTGGTGGACACGCAACCCGGTGAGCATTGCCTGGTGGGTTACACCCTCTCCAAAACCGTGTCGCGGCACGGCTCCGTGGCCCGCGGCGTTTGCCAGCTGGATGACGGGGGATACCTCTCCCGCATCGTGGAGCGTACCAAAATCTTCAGCAACGACCGGGAGATCTGGTACGAAGACGAGCAGGGAGACCGGCATACCCTGGATCCCGACCTGAAGGTTTCCATGAACCTGTTCGGATTCACCCCCGATATTTTTACCCACCTCGATCGCCAGTTCCGTGACTTTATCCGCGAAAACATCCATAACCTCAAGGCAGAGTTTTTCATTCCCTTCGTGGCCGACAATCTCATCCGTAATGGTCAGGGTCGCTTCAAAGTGCTGGGCACCCCGGAAACCTGGTTTGGCGTCACCTACCAGGAAGACCGTCCCAATGTGCTAAATATGATCAATAAACTGGTAGAGGATGGAACCTATCCATCCCCTCTCTGGAATAAATGACCCATCCCGTTCCCCATAGCGTCCTGCAGGATTACGGGTTGCACCCTGAACGGTGCTCTTTCCAGGAACTGGGGGATGGTCATATTCATCGCACCATCCTGGTGGATACCGGCGGACAAACCCCGCTGCCCGTGGTCTTCCAGCAGATCAACACCCGCGTCTTTCCCGATGTGGCCGCCCTGATGCACAACATGGAGGTGGTTACCGGTCACCTGGCCGGACAATGGAATCATACCAGCAACCGATCCTCCCCCGGTCACCTCCGGCTAATCCGAACGCTCGAAAATGCCCTCTTCAGCCTGGATGAACAGAACGACTACTGGCGCGCCACCTGGTTCCTGCAGGGAAAACTTACTTTTCACCGGGCACCCAATGCCCGCGTTGCCCGGGTGGGAGGCTATACGGTGGGTAACTTCATGCGCCGGTTATCCGAACTTGATCCAGGTTCGGTCCCGGAGACCATACCCCGTTTCCACGACCTGGACTACCGGCTGCAACAATTGGAGACTGCATGCAGGACACCCCGGGAAGAGCGGTGGGCAAGAGCATCCGAACTGGTTGTAAAGGTGAATGCCTGGCGCGATGAGGTGCGCTCACTATGGCGCGATGCTGAACAGAAGGGGTTCCCGCGCAGATTGGTACACAACGATACCAAGTTCAGCAACCTTCTGTTTTCCGGCAGTCTGCAGGATGCGATCCTCATCGACCTGGACACCGTAATGCCCGGATACGCTTTTTATGACTATGGCGATGCCCTGCGAAGCTGCTCTTCTACAAAGCCCGAAGATGCAGAGAACCCCGAAGAGATCAGGATCGACACGGGTATCTACCAGGCTTTCACACGCGGGTACCTGGAGGCAGCCGGAGAGGAGCTCACCGGGGCAGAGATAAAATCACTCCACCGGGCCCCCGGTGCGTTCGCCTGCCTGATGGGGGTGCGCTTCCTTACCGACTACCTGCAGGGCGACACCTATTTTGAAACCACACACCAGGAACATAATCTGCAGCGAGCCAAGGCACAACTCAGACTCATGGAACGCTTCTATGAACAGCAGGAGGTTACCGGTTGAGAGAAGAAAATGGTTACCCCGAACCGGACATACTGCATGTAAGAATAATAAAAACTACCATACATCATGAAAGTACGACATCGAACACGACCCGCAACAGAGAAATGGCACTTTGTAAACCGATCCGGTCAGACCATTCGGCACCTGGCCATGCTGCTGGCATTCATGGGATGCACCGCATCGGCCGGTGCCCAGACCCTGCCCGAATGGCAGGATCCCCAGGTGGTGGAGGTTAACCGCGAACTACCCCACGCCACCCGGTTCTCGTTTGAATCCCGCCAGCAGGCCCTGCAACAGGACCGCTCCCGGTCCGACAACTTCCTCTCCCTCAACGGTACCTGGAAATTCAGGTACTCCGATTCCCCGAAAGAACGGCCGGAGACGTTCTACAAGCCCTCCTACAGCGTACGGAGGTGGGACGATATCCAGGTCCCCTGCAACTGGGAACTCAAGGGGTATGGCATCCCCATCTATGTCAATGTTGACTACGAATGGACCAGCGATCCCCGGCCGCCTGAAGTTCCCACGGAACACAACCCGGTGGGCAGCTTTCGCCGCGATTTCAGGATCCCCGCGGATTGGTCCGGTAAAAAGATCTATATCCATTTCGGCGCGGTCAAATCGGCTTTCTACCTCTGGATCAACGGGGAAAAAGTGGGCTACAGCCAGGGCAGCAAAACCCCGGCAGAGTTCGATATCACCTCCTATGTGAAACGCGGCAAAAACACGGTGGCCGTGGAGATTTACCGGTGGTCCGACGGATCCTGGCTGGAGTGCCAGGACTTCTGGCGGATCAGCGGTATCGAACGCGATGTCTACCTGGAGGCCCGCCCGGTGGTGCACCTGCGTGATTTCTTTGTGCGGACCGGTCTGGCACGGGATTACAGCACCGGGAAACCGGAGCTGGATCTGGCCCTGGTTAATACCGATCCGGACCGGAACCGGGAGGTGCAGCTGGAATTTACCCTTACCGGTCCCAACTCCCCCGATGATCCCATCTGGCAGGAGAGCGAAACTGTGAAGCTCCAACCGGGAGAGGAGAAGCTGCTGGAGTATGCCGGCATCATGGTGGAGAAACCCCGCCTCTGGAGCGCCGAGGACCCCAACCTCTACGACCTGCTCATCCATTTGCGTGACAGGGAGAGCGGACAGGAGGAGTTCGTGCACACGCAGACCGGGTTCCGGACCACAGAGATCAGGTACGGCCAGCTCCTGGTAAACGGGAAGCCGGTCCTGCTCAAGGGCGTGAACCGGCATGAGCATGACCCGGCGAACGGACACGTGGTTTCCCGGGCCTCCATGGAGGAGGACATAAGGCTGATGAAAGCCCATAATATCAACGCGGTGCGCACCAGCCACTACCCCAATGATCCGTACTGGTACCGGTTGTGCGATCAATACGGACTCTACGTGGTCGATGAGGCCAACATCGAGTCGCACGGGATGGGGTATGATCCCGATCGTACCCCGGGGAACGATCCTGTCTTTAAAAAATCCCACCTCGACCGCACCGTCCGCATGGTGGAACGCGATAAAAACCACCCCTCGGTGATCATCTGGTCCCTGGGCAACGAAGCCGGTGACGGGGTCTGCTTTAACGCAACATACGACTGGATCAAAGCGAACGACACCACCCGGCCCGTTCAGTACGAACGGGCCGAGGGCGGTCGCAATACCGATATCTTCTGCCCCATGTACTCCCCGATCTCCGCGATGAAAGCGTACGCCAGGCAGGTGCGTGACAAACCCCTGATCCAGTGCGAGTACGCCCACTCCATGGGCAACAGCACCGGCAACCTGGCCGATTACTGGGAGCTTATCGAGACCCACGACCAGCTGCAGGGGGGATTCATATGGGACTGGGTTGACCAGGGATTGCTCGCTCATACGGAAGAGGGAGAACCCTACTACGCCTTCGGCGGTGATTTCGGTCCGCCCGATGTGCCCGGCGACGGCAATTTCTGTAACAACGGATTGGTATTTCCCGACCGCACCCCCCAGCCGGCCCTTGAGGAGGTCAAACGCATCTACCAGCATATCTCATTCAACCCCGTTCCTTTTACCGAAAACCGGGTGCGCATCACCAACGGCTACTTCTTTACCCCGCTCAGCCGGTTCGATATACACTGGCGGCTCATGAGTGAAGGCCGCGCAGTGGACCGGGGGGTGATCGTGGCACCGGAACTTGCCCCCGGTGAGACTCGCGATTTCGACCTGGATTTTGCCCGCGAGATCATGAAGGTGCACACCGAATATTTCCTCGAACTGGAAGCCACCCTCCGCGATGATCACGGACTCCTGGAGGCCGGGGAGATCCTGGCCCGCGAACAGTTTTCCCTTACCCCGGAAACCACCGGGAAAAAGATCCTTGAAACATGGAACAGCAAACCGGGGAATGCGGAGATCGAAGAGGATGCATCCGGAACCACCCTCTCGGTTGGCGATGTGGTGTATCGCATCGACAAGTCCAACGGGTTGATCAGCGACATCCGGCACGGAGATCGCAACTACCTGGCAGCGTCCCCCGGGCCCAATTTCTGGCGGGCACCTACCGATAACGATTTTGGCAACAACATGCCGGAAAAGTGTGCTATGTGGAAAGATTTTATGAAAGAACTGGAAATGAAGTATGTGAAGACCGGCGAAGATGAAGTTGTCGTCAGCTTTCAGCACCCGGAAGATGGAAGCGGGTTGCAGGTTCAGTACAGGGTAAACGGACAGGGAGAGCTGCTGGTGACCCTTTCCTGGGATCCGGCCGGGAACGATTACCCCATGCTGCCGCGCTTCGGCTGGTATATGGCGCTGGATCCTTCCCTGGACAGCCTGGAATACGTTGGCCGGGGTCCGCATGAAAACTATACCGACCGGAACAAGTCTGCCCATGTAGGCCACTACCGCAGCACCGTGGATCAGCAGGCGGTACCCTATATCTCTCCCCAGGAGAGTGGCTACAAGACCGGTGTCCGATGGCTGGTGCTGAAGGATGGAGAGGGGTACGGACTCATGTTCAGGGGTCTCCCGCATGTTTCGTTCTCCGCATTACCCTATACCCTGGATAACCTGACCCGGGAAGTCCGCGATAATATGCACACAACCGACCTGGAACCAACTGATGAGGTGTACCTGTCCATCGACAAAAAACAGATGGGAGTGGGAGGCGACAACTCATGGGGTGCGCCAACCCACGCACGGTACAGCATCCGGAACCAGCCCCTGGAGTTTTCATTTATCCTGCAGCCGGTCACCCCCGGTGAGAACTACTGGGAAAAAGCTAAATAGCAGGAATGATCCGGCTCCGTTGACAGTTCGCCGGCGCGGCCCGGGGCTGGGAAAGTTTTTCACCGGGTTTGGGAAAAGATTGTACCTTTGTCGCTTCTAATGGATCCAAAGAAGGTACAAACCACGCTGCTGGCCATCCTGGCATGCCTCCTCTGGTCCTCCGCTTTTGTGGGGATCAAGATCGGACTGCCCTATACTACCCCGCTGCGCTTTGCAGGGATAAGGTTTTTTACAGCTGGCATCCTGGTGCTGCCCCTGGCATTCCGGTACAATCCGCATTACCTGTCTGTCTTCCGAAAGAATTTCCGCTTTATTCTTGCACTGGGGGCATTGCAGACCTTCCTGCAGTACGCCCTTTTCTATACAGGGATCAGTAAGGTACCGGGGGCGGTTGGAGCCATTGTGATTGGTTCGGGGCCGCTATTTGTTGCCCTGGTGGCGCATACCTTTATGCCGAACGACCGCATTACCCCCAGGAAGTTGCTGGTGATCCTGTTCGGTCTCACCGGGGTGGTCCTGGTGAGCCTGGGAAGGAACAACGGGATCGATGGAGAAGCCATTGCCCTGGCCGGTGTCCTGATCCTGGTGGGAAATAACATCATATCGGGATTTACCAATGTCCTGGTAGCCCGGGAGCGAAGAAAGATCCCCCCGCTGGTGCTCAGCTCGGCATCCATGATCTTCGGGGGAGCCATGCTGATCCTCTTTTCGGTACCCGTGGAAGGATTCAACCCGGAGCCCAAACCGTTGCCCTATTATCTCTCGCTGGGATGGCTCAGCATGCTCTCAGCCGTGGCAATCTCTGTCTGGATCACCCTGTTGAAAAGACCCGGCGTCCTGGTTTCCGATCTTAACCTGTGGAAATTTCTTATTCCCGTTTCAGGCGCGATGCTGGCCTGGCTCATCCTGCCCGGTGAACAACCCGATGCGGTATCCATTGCCGGGATGCTTATCACAGGCAGTGCCCTGGTACTCCTGAATATACTGAATCGCAGAGCCATGAGAAGGAATTCATGATCCGTTCCTTCATTATTACTTGCATATTCCTTAATTTTGATGTAGAAAAAAAGAAAGCTGTGCCCCAGACAAGAATCATTTCGCTTCTGCTTCTCCTGGTATCCCTGGCTGCTGCTAGCCAGGCACAGCCCCGGGCCGAGAAGGGGGTGCTGGATCTTCGGGAATATGATTTCAGCCGGAACGGGATCCTGGAAATAGAAGGGGAGTGGGCTTTTTTCTGGCAGGAGTTTACCGATCCGTTCAGGGTGTCAGACAGCGGTGCTGCCTATGTACCGGTACCCGTTCCCTGGAACAAGCTCACAGAAGAGGTGCCCGGGATCGCCAGTGAGGGGTACGCCTCCTACCACCTCAGGATCCTTTTGCCGGAACCGGAATTGCGTCTTGCTCTTCGCGTAAATGAGGTCTTTTCAGGATCGGGTTATTATGTTAACGGCCGCAATATCGGGTTTAACGGTTTTCCCGGGAGCAATAGGTACCAGACTGTTTTTCGCCCGTGGACCAACTTTTTTATATTTGAGTCGAAGGATACCGTGGCCAACCTGGTAATACATGTCTCCAGTTATGAACACCGCTCGGGGGGTATCCGTGGGGAGGTGGAGCTGGGTACGCCGGTTCAGATCATGGAAGATCATTCCGACCGGCTTTTTACAGACTATTTCCTCATAGGGGCTTTTTTGATCATGGGAATATTTTTCCTGGGACTCTACCTGTTGAGAAGGGAAGATTACCGGCTCTATTTCTCTGTGATCTGCCTGCTAATGACCTTTCGGATCGCGATTACCGGTAACGCGGAGCTATTCGGACCCGACTGGCTGAACGGTCTCGGGAGACTGCGGCTGGAATACCTTAGCTTCGACCTGCTTGTACCTTTCTTCGTACTGATGATCAGGCACCTGTTTCCTTACGAGTTTAACCGGACCCTCTTCCGGGTTATCCTGTGGATCAGTGCATTCTTTATTGCCATGGTGGTAGTGGCCCCGATGAGCCTCTTTACAAGGGTCTATCCGTTCTTCATGGTCTTTGTTTTTATCACCGCCGGGGTGATCTTCTATGTCCTGGTCCTGGCATGGATCCGGGGAAGGACTTATGCACCCGGTTTCTCTATCGGGATCATGCTGGTGGTGGCCGGCGCCATCAACGATATGCTTTTCGTCTATGATGTGATCTATACGGGGTATATGACCCAGTACACCATGTTTATCTTCCTGCTGATCTATGCATTTATCTTTGCCATGAAATCCAACTACCTGGTAGGGGAGTCTGAACGACTGGCAAAGGAGATCACGGAGGTGAACGAAAACCTGGAAAACCTGGTGGAAAAGCGTACCCATGAACTGGAACAGAAATCGTTCGAGTTGATGAAAAACCAGGAGGAGCTGGAGGAGAAGAACAAGCAGCTGGAGAGCATGAACCAGGCCCGCAACAAAATCTTTACTATTATCAGCCACGATATACGGGCTCCCATAGGCTACATCCGGCAGATGCTGGAACTGCTGCTGGAAGGGGAGCTTACAAAGAAGGAGTTCAGGGAGACACTGACGATGCTCGTTAACTCCACCGATGCTTCCTACAACCTGCTGGAAAACCTGCTGCTCTGGGGTCGTTCACAGATGGGCAGACTGGAACCCAAACCCGTTACCTTCCGGTTATCAGAGATCAGTCATGATACCATGTCCCTGCTTGCGCCCCAGCTATCCGAAAAGAATATTGAACTGGTGGAAGAGATTAACGGCGACCAGGAAATATATGCCGACCCCGAACAGGTTAAGATCGTTCTGCGCAACCTGTTGAGCAATGCCATAAAATTCACCCCCCGCCAGGGAAAAGTAGAAGTAAGGGCCTATGCTAATCCAGACAGGAGGGAGATCATTGTGGAGGTCAGTGATACCGGCATGGGGGTTCCCACCCACCTCCGGGAGGTGATCTTTCAGCCCGACCGGTTCTTTACCACCGAGGGCACTCACCGGGAAAAGGGGTCGGGGATCGGACTCTCATTGAGCCGCGAGATCCTGCAGATGAACAACGGATGGATTACCCTGGACAGTGAGCCCGGCAAAGGATCGGCTTTCCGGTTCGGGCTACCGGCCGCCGCAGGCAAAGCTTAAGCCGCTACCACTCCCAGCCCGTGGTGCGTTCTTCGATAATTTCTCCTCTGTGAATTTCGTAGCGTCTCCCTTTGTTCTGTTCCATATCCAGGTCATCGATGACAAAATGGTATTCGGGGAATTCAGCGGTTGCAGCAACGATCGATTCGATGATTTCTTTTGTCTCTTCACAGGAGATGGTAGCCGAATAAATGGGGGCTTTCCGGTAGCGGATCACGTAATCGGTATATTTTTCCATTCCCAGGTCGTAGTGGACATCCAGTTGCCTGTCGGAGGGAATTTCCTCTTTCGATTTGATGGTAAGTACGTTCATATGTATGTGTTTTTGATGCCAAATATAGCACAAGTCGGATGAACTTCATATAGCACAGTTCGACGGCACTTCATATAGTACAGGCCGGCTGCACTTCATGCAACACAGGCCGGCTGAATTCAGGGCTATTTACCTGCCTGTATTTTCAGACGGGCCGATTCCAGTCCCTCGGCGGTGGCACTGATGATCAGGTCACCCGGTTCGGGCATGGACCGGATCACCACCATGTGTTCTCCTCCCAGGACGCGTCTCGATGATGCCCGGTACGGGGTGTGATCGGCGGGGTCGCCGTTGTCGATAAGTTCGAGGCGGGCCGGACCGTCGACCTGGTAGTCCACCCGGTGGTTGGACCATGGGTTTTGAACCCCCGAGGCATCCACCACGCGGGTTGTGATGTGCACCACGTCCTTCCCGTCGGCCTTCATCCCTGATTTGTCTGGCTCCATGGCCAGCGACGCCGGTTTCCCGGCGGTTTCCAGGGTGTCCCTGACCAGGGTCACTGTTCCGTCATCGGCCTGGTAACGGCCGGTTACTGTAAGGGTGCCCGGAACATAGGGTATGCGGGTGCGGATGACCCCGTCGGGAAAATTTTCCCTGCCCAGGCTTTGCAGATGGTTTTCGTTCAGCGTAAGCTCCACCTCCTGGCAATTGGTGTATACAAGGATCTGCTTTTCCAGGGTGTCGTGGGGGAAGGTCCAATGCCTGGCCACCGGGGGTGCCGCCCATCGCAGCTGGTTGTGATCGAGCCGGTTGAGGGAATCGGCCAGGTGGCGGTCCACCACGGCCAGTTTGACCATGGGCTCTTCGGAATAGATGCTTGCTGTATACCATGCGTGGGGTTTGATGCTGCCTGTGGTATTGAGCAGTCCGTGGCGATATCCCCGGTCGGGCCATCCCATGGATTCACCCAGGTAGTCGATCCCCGCCCAGATAAACTGACCTGCTAAGGCGGAGGTCATATCCTGCCAGGAGTTGTCAAGGTAACTGATCGATTCGAAGTTATCCGTGCGGTTTTCGTTGTATGGTTTGGTCTCTGAAGCGATCCAGACCATGTTGGGGTATTGTTCCTGCCACGAGGCAAAGGAGTCGGTGCGGTAGTTGTAAGATACCACCGGGGAGAGGAAGATCATGCTGGACGGGATCTCGTGGCCCTCGGAGGCCTTACCCGGGTGCATTGCGCAGGTTACCTCGCGGGTGGGATCCAGGGAGCGGGTGAGCTCTATGAGATCGCGGTACCAGCGGATGCCCCGCTGGGGGGCTTCCAGCTGTTCGATGGTCTCATTCCCCAGGCTCCAGAGGATTACGGACGGGTGGTTGATGTCGCGCCGGATGAACCGGGTGAGGTCTTCCCGCCAGGTCTCCGCGAAATCAAAATCACCGTTCTGATCCTCCCAGGGGAGTTCCCAGGTGTCGTACATTTCGTTGATGACCAGGAATCCAAGGCTGTCGCACATATCGAGGACTTCCGGGGCATGCGGATTATGGGCCAGGCGGAGGGCGTTGACGCCGAGTTTTTTCAGCCTGACCAGGCGGCGTTCCCAGGTGGCTTCGGGTACGGCTGCCCCGAAACCGCCGCCGTCGTGGTGGATGCAAACCCCTTTCATGAAGACCTTCTCCCCATTGAGGATCAACCCGCTGTCGGGTTTAAATTGCACGGTGCGGATACCAAACGCGGTGGACTGGTTGTCGAGTACCCGCTTGTTGCTTACCAGGTAGTTCTCCACCCGGTATCGATGGGGGTGATCGGGGGACCATCTGAGTGGTTGTTCCACGGTGTGGGATTCGCTCACCTCCATGCGTTCGCCGGCTTCCAGGAAACGGGATGTGACCTGGCTGCTCAGCAGGTTGCCGTCGGGGTCCAGGAGGTCGGATTTTAGTTTGAAACGCCTGGAGCGCTCCCCTTCATTGGCAATGCCGATGGAGACCGAAACGGTGGCGGTCTCTTCCTCCACGGTAGTTTCAATGGTGCTGCTCTGCAGGGGAAAATGCAGGTGGTGGGTGCTTACCAGGTGAACGTGGCGGTAGATCCCGGCACCGGAGTACCAGCGGTCGACCGGCAGCCTGCTGCAGTCGGTACGCACGGCAATCACATTGGCTGTATCGGTGCGGATGTGGGAAGTGATGTCGTAGTGAAACCCGATGTAGCCGTAGGCATGACTGCCCAGGGATACCCCGTTGAACCACACGTCGCTGTTCATATAGACGCCGTCAAATACCAGGTAGTAACGCTGACCTTCCTCAAAACTGACCGGGGAAAGAGTCTTGCGGTACCAGGCTATGCCCCCCGGGTAATATCCGCTGGCAGCACCCGATGGGTTATCCCTCGCCACCGGTTGTTCGATCATCCAGTCGTGGGGCAGGGAGACCATCCGCCAGCCGGTGTCATCGAAATCCACCCGGTGGGCGCCGGACGGATCGGAGAGGGTGAAACGCCAGTTCAGGTCAATGCCGCGCTTTTCCCGGGGCGAGGTGTCGCTGGTACGGTAAATAAAAAAGGTTGTCAGTGCAACCAGGACCACCAGTAAAAGCCATTGGTAGGGTCTCATAGGATCAGTTTTAGCTATTTCAACAGGTGTTCGTAGCGTTTGATGAAACGTTCGGTTGCGTCCCAGTGAGCGGCTTTGAGTCTCCTGTTCACAGCTGGTTGTGAGATGTCCAGTCTTTTGCTGATGTCAACCTGGTTCATCCCGGTGAGAGAATAGTATAGGGCTTCGGCCTGCTCGTCAGACCAGTCATGGATGAGAATATCCATGAAGCCGGTAGCGACAGCCAGTTCGCTGTTGAGGTTTTCGTCGGTGGAGTGGATGACCAGCCGCTGGTTCCGTTTCATCTGCTCCATTCCGGTAGCAGCCAGCCGGTAGGCGGTTCCGTCCGACTCGCGGATGTCCTTTTGCTGGAACTCGACCGGACCGATCCCCATGGAGATCCGGAGATCGGCACGGATGCCCAGTTCACGGTAGGAGTGGTACCGGAAATAACTGCACACCATGAGCGCGGCATGCAATGCAAATCGGGGTGTTTCAGAACGTGCCAGGAATTCGTCCATGCGGATGATCTCAAATTCCAGCTCTTTTTCACGGGGAAGGTGCCGGTTGACCCTGGAAAACGAGTCCCGGATGATCTCGGGGATCTGCTCCATTTTATCGGGGGGAATCTTTTTTGTTTCGGCAACGGCTCCGGAGAGGATCGAAAAATAGGCTTTTTCTGTCATAAGGGATGCAATAAAAAATAAAATCTATTTCAAAAAATTATTAGCGAAAAAAATTAGAAAGTAAGTATATAAAAGAATATAATTATATTCAAACTCTTAACAATTTCTTTACATATTTAGAATGATTCTACATTATCCGCTGGTTTCGTGGTCGTTTTCGGGAACAGAAAGGGGGGTGCGATTGTTTTTATTACGATATTTGATGGACGAAGCATTCATCCGCCGGGATATCCGGAATTAAAAAAGAACAGGGCATGAAACGAAGAACGTATTGGATACAGATCGCAATAGCCGCTATGCTTGTAGCGGGTATAAGCATGGTAAAGGGACAGTCATACGACGCTTTTATCAATCAGCTCACGGGGAACATTAACCAGTTTTACACCGATGAGGCTCATGATAACCTCTATGTGCATACCGACCGGGAGGTGTATTTCCCGGGCGATGCAATGCACGTGGCGATGTTTAACCATGATGCGGCCAACCTCAGACCGTCGGAGCGCAGCAGCAAGGCGAACCTGCTACTGGTCGATGACCGGGGTCGCGAACTGATCACCACCTCGTTTGAACTCAATGAGGGACGATCCTGGGGCACCGTGAAGCTGCCTTCCAATCTTTCCGACGGTACCTACTACCTGGCTGCCGTTCCTGCTTCTGACAACCGGGTTACCGCGGCAAAGGTGTATCAAAAGAAGATTTTCATTGCCAATCCCGAACCCTCTTTCCTGCTGAATTACAGTTTTGACAAACCGGCTTATGAAGCTGGTGAGACCGTTAACCTGGAGCTTGAAGCCGCGCAGTACGGGGGAAGACCCTTCAAGCGATATACGGCCCGTTATGAAGTGATATCGGGTGGAGAGAGCCGGGCGGATGACCGGGAACGGGCCGGCCGCGAGGGTCGTGCCCTCCTGGAGTTTACCATGCCGGACAGCGAGGATGGTCCCGTGAAGCTTGACCTGCTGGTGGAGAAAAGGAAGGAGAAAAAACGGTTTACGATCGCGGTTTCGCGTGAGTCTGCTATTGGAAAGGTGACCTTTTTTCCCGAAGGAGGGAAGGTCGTTCCGGGTACATCCCAGGTTGTGGCATACCGGGTACAAGACCGGGAAGGCCGCAGCAAAGAGCTCTCCGGTGTATTGATAGCCGGGGAGCGGGAGGTGTTGCAGACATCAACCCTGGAGGACGGGACCGGGATGTTCCGGTTTACCCCGGAGGCGGACGTTTCTTATGTGCTGGAGAGCGATGACGGGAGCCGGTTCCCGTTGCCGGAGCCTGTTGAAAAAGGGGCTGCCCTGCGGGTGGTGGAACAATCGCCGGTAAGTATGAAGGTGCGAACCGCGCATACCGGGATGGATCCCGGAACGAGGGTAAGGCTGGTGCTTTTCAGGAAAGGATTGATCTACTGGGCGGCACCGGGAACCCTGGAGCAGACCGAAGAGCTGACGGTTTCCCTCAAGCGGACCCCGGAAGGGGTGGCGCGCCTGGTGATGTTCAACGAGGATGGCAGGGTGCTCAGTGAACGGATGATATACATCGGGCGGAAATCATCGGTGGATATCAGCGTGCAGACCGACCGGGAGGAGTACGGGTCACGCAAACTGGTGGATGCCACGGTGGAGATCGATGGATTGCCATCGGGTGTTGACGCAGTGCAACTCGCTGTGTCGGTGGTTCCGAAGGCGCTTTCCCTGCAGGATAAAATGTGGGTGGAGGATTACCTGCTGGTGGATACCGATCTGGATGCTTCCCTGGGCAGTGAATGGACCGGGGAGCCGGGTGCGATCCCCGGTGGTGACCTCCTGGAGGCGTACCTGCTGAGCTACCCGTGGAACGGGTATGAGTGGAAAGAGGTGCTCGGTGAGCCGGGCGGAGAGGATGTGAACGGGGAGAAGGACCCGGGTGCCCTGGATACGCTCTCCGCGGAAGAGTTGGTTGCCGCCGATAGTTATTACCCGGCCCTGCCGGCCTATGACCGGATCCTGGACTACTCCCGTGGGATCCTGGATAAGCGGATGCCGGGTGTGGATGAACCGGCTTACAAGCAGCAGCTTGAGAACGGGGTCCCGTTAAAAGAGGTGTTGAAAAGTATCAAACCCTACCAGATGTACGGTAACCGAATCGTATTCCCCGGAACCACCAACTCGATCAATTTCCAGCAGGGGGCATTGATCATCATTGATGACCAGCAGATGGGCGAAGATGCCGGTATCCTGGACCAGATCCCACCGGCTGACGTGGAATCCATAACCGTTTCCACCAATCCGGGAGATATCCAGCAATATACCGGACTCAATACCGTGGGGGTGATCGTTATCGAGACCAAGGGGTCCGGGATGATGAACCGGCTTAACCAGACTTCCGACCGGGATACCCGGATTGCAGAAAAGGAGCGGGGATACATGAAGGGGTATCCCGATTACCGCAAGGAGAAAGATGCCGTGAACGTGGCGGAGGACAAGCGTCCGCTTCTTTACTGGAACCCGAATTTGGTCCTGGAGGAGGGTGCCATGGGCTCCCTGGAGTTTTATACACCCGACATTGCGGGAACCTACGTGATCCGCATCGAAGGAGTGGCGGGTACAATTCCGGTCGCTGCTGAAAAGACCTTTACGGTGAAATAATTGATTCAACCTACCGGCCCCGCTTGCTGAAAAGTGTGGCGTAGGCGAATTTCGGTACGGTGATCCGGTTGAGTATGCCCGCGATCCCGATTCCCGACACCATTTGCCAGATGCCCCACCAGGCAGCCATGAAGGCCATCCCGCCGTTGGCGTCGAATAGCTTCGGGTTAAAGATCAGCACCAGGGCGAGACCTGAATTTTGTATTCCCGTCTCGATGCTCAGGGTCCGCCGGTCGCGGATCGGCACCCTGCCTGCCGTTCCCACCAGGTATCCGGTGGAGAGGGTCTGGATATTCAGTAACAGGACGATCACACCAATGGGCAGTATATACCCCGGCATGTACTCCACGTTGGCCCAGAGGGCTCCCACGATGAAGGTCATGTAAATAAAGATGGAGGCGATCTTGACATGCCGCTTGTATTTCCTGGTGAATTCCGGGAACTTGTGGGCAAAGATGATCCCTGCGATCAGGGGGATCCCCAGCAGGATAAAGACGGTTTTGGCCATCTCCAGGAAATCGATCTGGATGGGGATGTTCAGGTGGCGTGCCTTCTCGTAGTAGTTCACGTAGAGTCCGCCCCAGAAAGCGAAGTTAATGGGAGTAAGGAAAGTGGCAGCCAGGGTGGCAAAGGCGGTCAGACTTACCGACAGTTCGATGTTGGCTTTGGCCAGGGCGGAGATGAAATTGGAGACGTTGCCGCCCGGACATGCGGCGATGAGGATCATCCCCATGGCAATGCTGGCAGGCGGATTCAGCAGGATGACCAGTCCGAATGTCAGCGCCGGCAGCAGCAAAAACTGGGAGAAGATCCCCAGCAGGGCCGATTTGGGATTCAAAAGGAGGCGTTTAAAGTTATCGATGCGGATCTCCAGGGCCACACCAAACATGATGGCCGCCAGGGTGATATTCATGTACAGGAGTCCGCCCTCACTGAAATTCAGCCGGATATGATCAATGGAGGAGAGCGTTTCAAACATAGATACCGGTTTATGGATGCGTCTAATATAGACAAAATAGCGGGAAAACCTTATAACGACCCGGCGGGATCTTTTTGATTCTCACTTTTTCTGATTATTTTTAGAGAAGATGGGAAGAGGAGTGATGGAAGCGTTTGGGATATGCACCTTCCTGGTAGTTGCAAATACGAATTCCTTCATATATCATTGACCCCATGCTTAAAAAGACCGTACTTTTCGTCCCGTTCCTGGTATGTTTTATGATCAGTGCTTTATCGCAGGATATCCGGGATACTCCCCCGAAAGCGGTGTTTGATTTTGCAGATTATGAGTTTACGATAGAGAATCTCTACCCCGGGATCCCCCAGTCGAAAATCACCGGGGTGCACCTGGTCTACCGGGCCGTCACGGACTCCGATCCCCGGAACCTTCCCCTTTTTCAGCCCGGGGAGAGCGACAGCGGGTATATCAACCTGGAAGACCTGCTGGATTGGGCGGCCCGGGAGCATGACCTTCCCATGTATGCATATGATGCCAGGGATCCCTTTAAAAAGCGCATTTCCCGGGAGGAGGTTTCCAGGCAGACTGACCTGGGCAGCTGGTCGAACGTGGACAGCGTGCTTCAACAGCGAACCGGAAAGTACCTTCTACTGGAATCAACCCTTTACGGGCATAACAACCAGGTACTGGAGCGGCGGGTGATCGGACTGATGCCTGTAAATTCGGTGATTGCCCGGATGGATGTGGGCATCGTGGATACCATGGATGTGGTTACCTGCTGGTATTACTTTCCGGATATCATGCACCTGCTGGAGGCTCACCGGTTTCCCGGTGACGCTGAATACGGGAGTACCCTGGATTTTTTCACGGAGGGTCATTACCGGGGCGAAAACATAACCACGGAGTTGCTTCTCAATTATCTGCCCTTTGAAATGAACACGGAGGAGGAAGCGATGAGCCCCCGTGATGTGGAAGGGAACTGGAAATGGATTATCAGCCGGCTTGAGAAGGGTGTCTTTGGCGATCCCTGGAATACCATGTACCAGGGTACCCCGGAAAAGAAGGTGAAACGGCCCAAGGGACCCGGACCTGGTGCCGGGCGCTCGCTGGACCGCGGGGTCGTTTACGCCCGGTATGTGGACCACATCATCGGCATTTCCCATGCAGGGAACGCCCCCCTTTTTGTACCCGTGGATCCTACGCTGGGTCAGACCAATCTTATTCATACCCTGCTGGAGGGGATCAGGCAGAATCGCTACCAGGCCTTCGAACCGGGAAGGGAAGATCTGTTTGCGCGAAGACTGACCGTGGAGGAGGTGGAGACCAGGCTGGGGGCTGAAAAGATGATGGTAAAGACGATGGATAACCGGGATACGCTGGTAACATATCCTTTCAAGCCATCGGAAATCCGGGGATACCTGCTGCGGGAGGTGATATTCTATGACCGCAATGGACAAAGCATCCGTTCGGAATACGTGCTTCTTTCGCCCCTCCGTAAGTATTACCGGGAGTATGAGGGTAGACCGGTTACAGAGAAGACCTTCAACCTGTCTCTGCGGGATGCGGGATTGCGCGGGTACCTCCCGGGTCGTTTCATTACACAATTTGCCCCCGGAGAACCGGTATCCTGCCTGTCTTTCCTGGAAGATGACCGATACCACGATACCATCCACCACTCGGGTTTTGCAACGGTGGCGTATGCCGCCCGGCTCAGTGATCTTCGCTATGAGACGCCGGAGCGGGAACCCCCGGTTTACCCGGAGGCCCGGGACCTGGAGAAGAACCGGCAGGTTTCGCTGGAGTGGATCAGGATCGCTCCCGACCAGGCAGCGGATCGCTGGCAGCGATACCGGGAGAGGATCGAATCGTTTAGCGAGCAGGATCCCCTTTCTGACATAGAAGCACTGGATCCCCCGGCCAATTTCCCGCTTTATTACCCCGGGTGGCAGGAGAACGGGTTTACCAATCTTTCGGATCTGCTGATTTCAGCCGCGGGGAAAGGAAAGGCAAGGGGGTACCGAACGATGGAAAATGGAAGCTTTTCGGGCAGATTGACCACGGATGAGACCCGGGAATCCATTCGGGACCGGGAGGGTGATGCATACCTCTTTGTGCAGTTACGGACCGGCGGGGAGGTGTGGCCGGTTGCCATCGCGCCGCTGGGGTTGGAACCCGGGATGGAACCGGATCACGATCCGGGAGAGGATGCCGTTTGCTGGATCCCGTTCAACCGCCACCTCCGGAGCCTCCTGGTCAGGCAGGTGCTGTTTGATATCGGGACCGAATCGCCCGGCACTTCCTATTACACCTTTTTCAAAAACGAGCAGTTCAGGGGAACGCCGGTCAGGGAAGAATCCCTGTCATCAGAACAGGCCTCGGCCCTGCTGCAGCGGTTGAGGTAATTGTACCATCCCCGGTTGATGCATTCTGGTTCACCGCTTTCTTATTGTCGGATTTTCTGTGTATTTTTAGGGAGCTAAAATGACGCGCTATGACCCTTCTTGCCGTTGGTTCGGGTGGTATTGTCAACCAGTTTGTGATCCTGTCCCTGGTGATCATCGTGGTGGGTTTCCTGCTGCGGTTGCTCAACCAGCCTTCGGTAATCACCTACATCCTGGTGGGGGTGATCGTCGGACCGTTTGGTTTCGACCTGGTTACCAACGAACAGCTGATCACCAACCTGGGTAACCTGGGACTGGTGTTGCTCCTGTTTTTTATCGGCATGGAGATCCACTTGCCCCAGCTGATTGCCAACTGGCGCATCTCCATCCTGGGTACGCTGCTCCAGGTGGCGGTGAGCATCGGGGTGGTAGCGCTGATAGGGATCTATTTTGATTTCGGACTCGCCTATACGGTCTTTTTCGGATTCGTGATCAGCATCAGCAGTACGGCGGTGATCGTGAAGATGCTGGATGAGAAGGGTATTATCAACACCCGGGTGGGGCAGAATGTACTGGGCATCCTGCTGGTACAGGATGTCCTGGTGGTGCTCATGCTGATCAGCATCAATTACATGGGAGGAGATATCCCCTCGGGGATTGATATGCTCAAGCAGGTGATCGGCGCGGTGCTCATGGTGGGGATCATCCTGTTGATCCTGTGGAAGAAAGAGGTGAAGATTCCCTTTATGAAGCAGATCATGCGCGACCACGAACTGCAGGTCTTTATCGCGTTTACCTCCTGTTTCGGACTTGCTTACCTGACCGGGTTCCTGGGGATCTCCGAGGCGCTCGGCGCTTTCGTGGCCGGGATGCTGATCTCTGCCACACGGGCTACCCGCTGGATATCCGACAACCTGTTGTCATTCAAGGTGCTCTTCGTGGCCTTGTTTTTTGTGTCGATCGGACTCATCATCGACCTGGAGTACATCGTGGAAAACTACCTGCTCATTGCCCTGCTGGTGGTGGCGGTATTCTTTACCAACCATGTGATCAATATGCTGATCATCAAGGCGTTTGGTAATAGCTGGCGGACCAGCATCTACAGCGGGGCCATGCTGGCCCAGATCGGTGAGTTCAGTTTTATCTTGGGGTCGGCCGGACTCTCGGCAGCAATCATCGGTCAGGGCGAGTACAACCTGAT
>CAYZMH010000029.1:30047-33232 GCA_964479445.1 uncultured Bacteroidaceae bacterium
TTCATAGGTTGGAGGTATAGGATTGTTATTGATTATCCTTCTCAAGATAGTGAATTTCAGCTTTACAGCTGGTAAAACAGCCTAAAAAAAGAGTCAGACAGGTGCGGAATTCATCCTTTCCAGTACCCCTGAACCGAAGGTCCGGTTTGTAATTTGTTCCGGGAGATACCTGGCGATACAACCTTCTTCAAAGATCGTTTGAACTTTCTGGGCTCCCTGGAAGCGATTACATCCATTCTCCCAGTTCGATCCACCGGAGGGTTTTCTCCTCGATGAGTTGCATCAACTCTGCCACCCGGGCTGATTTGTTGTTCAGGTCTTCGAAACCCAGCTGACCGGAGGAGATTTCCTGCTCCAATGCCGCTTTTTCATTTTCGAGCAACTCGATTTCAGGCTCCAGCTTTTCGTATTCGATTTTCTCCTTGTAACTGAGCCGTTTTTTGACTGGTTTTTGGGAAGCATTGCCGGAATGTTGAGTCCGGGATGGAGCTTTTCCTTTGCGGGCATTTGCTTTTCCTGGTTGTGCTGTTCCTTCTTCCTGACCGGCAATACTCAGATTCTTCCCTGCCTGTGTTTTACCTGTGGCGGATGTAACCCTGCGATTCCTGTAGCTGGAATAGGTACCATAATAATCCTGTATCCCACCTTTGCCGTCAAAAATAAAAATATGATCGGTGAGTTTATCGAGGAGATACCGGTCGTGTGAGACGATGACCAGGTTCCCCTCGAAGGACATTAAAAATTCCTCCAGCTTATTCAGTGCAAAGAGGTCGAGATCATTGGTGGGCTCATCAAGCAATAGAAAATTGGGGTTACGGATGAGCACGGTTAACAGGTGAAGTCTTCGTTTTTCTCCTCCGCTCAGCTTAGCGATCATCTTGTATTGATCTTTCGGGGGAAACATAAAATGCTCAAGGAATTTTGAAGCAGAAACCGTTTTCCCATCCTTTAACCGAACCACCTCGGCAATCTCTTTCACCGCATCGATCACCCGGGCATCTTCTTTCCAATCAACTCCCATCTGTCTGTAATACCCGATCTTTATGGTTTCCCCGGCAATCCTGTTTCCGCTGTCTGGCTGCCCGGCACCTGATAAAAGGTTTAAAAAAGTCGTTTTACCGGTTCCATTCCTTCCAATCACGCCAATCCGGTCAGATTTCCCGAATTTATAACTGAATTTTTTTATAAGTTGAACGTTTTCATAGGATTTTGATAGTTTCTTAAGCTCCAGGATCTTTCCTCCTATACGCGGTGTATCCACCTGCAAATTCAATTCGCCGGGTCCGGAATCGAGCGTGGCCTTATCCCTGATATCATCAAAAGCATCGATGCGCGATTTCGATTTATGGGTCCGTGCCTTCGGCATCTTTCGCAGCCACTCCAGCTCCTTTTTCATCAGCTGAGCAGCGCGGTTTGCCTCAGTTTGCTGCTGTCCGTATCGTTCAGCGCGCTTTTCAAGAAAGTAATCGTAATTGCCCTGGTACCTGTAAAGCTGGTTCTGATCCAGCTCGAGAATATGATTGCATACGCGATCGAGAAAGTACCGGTCATGTGTCACCATCAATACCGTGAGATTTGCTTTTGACAGGTACTCTTCCAGCCATTCGATCATATCAATATCGAGGTGGTTTGTGGGCTCATCGAGAATGAGGAATTCCGGTTCATCAAGCAAGACGAGGGCCAGGGCCAGGCGCTTTTTCTCTCCCCCGGAAAGGCTCCCCACGCGTTGTGATGTGTCGGTTATCCTGAACAGGTCGAGCAGCTGGATCAATCTGTTGTCGTAGTCCCATCCCTGCAAATGGTCCATTTCATTGGTAGCCTGTTGCAGTGCGCCTTCTGTTTCAGGGGAGTTTTTGGCTGCATGCGCTTTCATGGCCGTTTCATAGCGCTGAATCGCATCGAGTACGCGGGTACTTGCCGTGGAGATAAGATCTTTAACCGATAAGGATGCATCCAGCACCGGCGACTGGTCGAGGAAGGCTACTTCAATGCCGTTGCGAAAAGTATACTCGCCGGTATCGGTCGATTCCAGTCCGCCGAGGATCCTGAGCAACGTGGTCTTTCCTGCCCCGTTCCGGGCAATCAGCGCGGTTTTATCCCCCCTGCTGAGACCAAAAGTTAGTCCCTCGAACAACACCTGGTCGCCATAGGATTTCGAAATATTTTCCGCAGAGAGGTAGTTCATTTTTTCGGAGGATATTGTGCTTTTGGTCGATCAGGTCTGAATAAATCCATCACAAACAATTTGGTGCAAAGATAGTCTTTGCGATCGCCAATGACCAACTATTCACCATTTATTGCAATACGCCCATATCCTGTACCAGCGGTCCGGCCTGCCATGCAGTTGGTTCAGTTGTGATTATGGGGGCATGTACAAACACGGGGTTGATTGACATCCCCATTTAACCAATTGATGCTTGTATAATTCATTACAGCCTATTCCTGCACCGGAGGTTGAAGTGACACACCCCCCATCACTTTTTTTGATTTCTTGAACACTCTTTGTAACTTGAGGTATCTCAACACCCCCGTCATGGAAGACCCAACCTCTGCAACCCTCCGCACACAGCGGTTAAGGCATCATGAACTGCTGGATGCCGACCAGGCTGTCCCGGCCAGTGAAGGAGGCAGAACCGGGGCATCCAACAGACTATCTCTTTGCAAAATCCACCACGCAGCCTGTGATAAAAACATACAGGGAATCAACGAGGTCTACTGTGTTGAAGGCCGCCAGGACATCCTGGAAGAGATTGACAGTCCCATGTTAAAGGTTGGCCTGCAGGGATTGCATCACCAGAAGCTCTATTATACCATGAAATACAATTAATAGACCAGGAAAAGAGTATATCCAGAAAAGGTATGAGAACTTCCGAAATATTGAATAATGTAGAAATAAAGATCAATTGTTATATATCCAAAATAGAGTAATATAAAACAATTAAAAGATATAATTCTAAAAGATAATATTCATAAGCAACAAAAACAGCATCAATAAAGCATACTCAAATTTTATGGATAACTAAAATATGTGCAATTGATTTGATAAATTGTTAGCAATCACTTTCCCCACCAAACGACCCTTAATGTATTGCATATCTGATTCAAACGGCATTCCGTTGTGGCTACGGCGGTGCGCTACCTGGTTTTTAAGATCCATTTCTGCAGCACCGCAGCAGTATTTCAGC
>CAYZMH010000030.1:0-32640 GCA_964479445.1 uncultured Bacteroidaceae bacterium
TGATCTGGTCCCGGAGGTCCTGCGCTTCCTCCCCTGCAATCATTTTGTAATAATGGTGGTTGAGCACCGAAAGAACATCCCGGTAATAGAAGCGAACTTTTCCTGTTTCCTGGCGGCGGGCATTCACCTGCATGCCGAGTACCTGGTCCACCATGCTGAAAAGCGGTGTATGGTGAAATGGATAGCCCATGGTAATATTTACCTTTTCCACCTGCTCCGGCAGGGATACGACAAGGGGCATCAGCAACTCTTCGTCACAGGCAATAATGGCCGTATCGTTAACCTCCTCGATAGGCTCCTGCCTCCGGGAAAGGATCCGGTGGACGGTTTTGGCCTGCAGAATATCGGTGGGCAGATCAAAGATACGGATGGAACGTTGCCGGTCCAGGTTGCTGAATTCCTGCAGGTCTTCCGGTGGCGGGAACTCTGCCAGGTTCTCCCTGATAAAACGGCCTGCCTCGGTTTTTGCGTCATGCAGATAATGCACATCATAGTCCCAGAAGAACGTGGCGACTCCTTTTTTCTGCATCTTTTGCATCAACCGGCGTTCGGCATTGCTCAGGGCATTGAATCCTACGAAAATATACCAGCTGTTTTTCAGTTTTTCATCAAGCCGCTCCATCCCGGTTTCGGCTACCTGGCGGTAGATCATCCCCTCGTAACCGGTTCCGGTTTGCTCCAGGGATTGCCGCAGCTGCCGATAGAGTCCGGGCAGCATCTTCCAGGTGGAGAGGAATAGCTCTTTCTCCCGCGACTCCCCGCCAATATGAAAGTGCTCCCAGAACCGGCGGATAAACTCCACCTGTTCGGGTTCCAGCCCCCCGAAACGCTCATCAATCTCTTTCAGGTCGGTAATGTTGCTGAAAAGCATACCGGCATTCACCAGGTATTTATCGATGGTATCGAAGTCGCTCACCATGACCTCTCCCCAGTGATAGAACTCGTCAAATGTCTCCGGCGAGCCGGTCTGTTTACAGTAGTGCCCGTAGAGCTCAAAAAGGATATCCAGCGGGTCTGCCGTTTCCAGTCCGCTCAGCTCCTGCATCAGCTCATTGATGGTAATCACCCGGGGCGCCCACATGGTCTGTGGAGTGCGGGCCGAAAGGTACCGGTTAAAGAAAAGTCCCGAACGCCGGTTGGGAAAGACCATACAGGCCTCACTCAAACCCTTCCCTTGGGTCTCCAGTAAATACCCTGCAACACTGTCTAAAAATGCTTTCATTGCGCTTCTTTTTGATCGTCGGGGCAACCCGCTACCGCATCCCGCTAATGCATGGACCTGATCACCTTCTCTTACGACATGTATAACCTGCCCTGCCAGGTATCGCGCTCCTCGAGGATCTCTTCGAACCTGCGAAGCACCTGGTCGTAGCGCACCCCCCAGCCCTGCCTCATATTCAGTTCCGGGTTCACCTCCCCGGCGATGCGTTCCACCACGATGGAGGGATTGAGCCGCTCCAGCAGTCCGGCCATGATATCCAGGTACTCCTCCAGGGTGAACTCCCTGAACCATGCCGGGTTCTCCTGGTATTGACCGGCCATAACGGTACCTTTTACAATCTGCAACTGGTGAAACTTGATGTTATTCAGGGGCAGGCGGGAGACCACTTTGATGCTCTCCATCCAATCCTCTTTCTCCTCTCCGGGCAGACCGATGATCAGGTGACCGCCGGTGCGGATACCCCGGAGGGCGGTTTCGTTGATCGCTCTCTTGGAAGCGGCCATGGTATGTCCCCTGTTTATGATCTTCAGGGTGCGGTCAAAGACCGATTCGATCCCGTATTCAATGGTCAGGTAGGTTTCCGATGCCAGGGATTTAAAATAATCCAGCTTTTCACTGTCCACGCAATCGGGCCGGGTTCCGATTACAATCCCCATGATACCGGGGTGTTCCAGTGCCGGCTCATAGATCCTTTTAAGCTCTTCCAGGGGGGCATAGGTATTGCTGTACGCCTGGAAATAGGCCAGGTATCGGGTTGCTTTCCGGTAGCGGGTGCGGTGAAACCGGATTCCCCGGTCGATCTGCTCTGTAACCGATTTACAATCCTGGTTATAGGAGGGATTGAAGGCCCGGTTATTGCAGAATGTGCAACCGCCCCGTCCCACGGTGCCATCGCGGTTCGGACAGGTAAACCCTGCATCAATGGTGATTTTCTGCACCCGTTCTCCCACCATCTTTTTAAAATAGTCGGAGTACGCGTTGAACCTTCTATTCGTTTCCCACGGAAATGTCATATCAACCCACTTTTTCCAGTTCGTCCAGTGACATATACCATACATATCCTTCCAGGGAGGGATAGTGCATCTCTTCCAGCAATTTCATATAGTGCATCACCTGGTCGCGGTGACTTTTTAGTTTTCGCTCCCCGAATTTGTAGTCGATCACCACCGTCTTTCCGGGCAAGCATACCACCCGGTCGGGACGGTAAGCCTCCCCCCCGGCCATAAAGATATCCCGCTCATTGATAACGGCCCCTTCCCCTGAAAACCACCGCTGTGCCCCGGCAGTTTCCAGTTTCCGGGTGACCATGTCCTGCAGGCGGTCGCGATCCTCTTCCCGGAGCAATCCCTCTCTCTTCATGGAAGCAAGTACCTTCGGAACATCCTCTTCGGTCTCTATCCGGCTGAATATCTCATGCATCATATTGCCATAATCAAGCCGTGACGGGTGCTCTTCCTCTTTTTCAAGGAAATAAACATCGCTTTTGAGGTGCAGCCGCAACCGGTCGTTCCGGATCACAACCGGATAGTCATCAAGTTGCCAGGAAGAATCGACCGGAACCTTCTCTGCCTTTTTATCCGGTAACGTTCCCAGTGTATAAACATCGTGCCCGTTCTCTTCGGTCTTCTGCAGTTCCGGCTGATGGTCCGCGGGTCCGTTTTCCAGGAAGGCAGCCACCAGGTGACCGGCTTTCGTGGGTGTTTTTTTGGGAGGACCCGGGATGCCGGTAATAAGCAGCTCTTCAGCACGGGTCATGGCCACATAGAGAAGGTTCAGGTTGTCCATAAAGGTCATCATCAGCTCCTCCATAAACTCGGTTGCAAAAAAGGTGTCATTCAGTTTTCGTCCGATACGAACCGGCAGGATGGGGATGGCATGGAATGGGGTCCCGGTGGTGTCCACCCAGATCATGTCGTCGTTCCTGCCGGAGGGTCCCAGGTCCCAGTCACAAAACGGAACGATCACTGCTTTGAACTCCAGCCCCTTTGCTTTGTGCAGGGTCATAATGCGTATGGCATCCTGACCTTCCGAAACCTGGATCGCCTTTTTGTGTCCGTGCTCATCCCAGTACACCAGGAACTGGTGCAGGGAAAGCGAGTCCCTTCGCTGCATATCCAATATCATATCCTGCATGGCCTGGAGGTATGGAAGATCGGACGGACGTTTATCAAGTCTGAAATCATCAATCAGTTGCTCCACCAGTTCAAACAGGGGCAGTCTCCGGTAGTGGGCCGTTTTTTCAGCGGATATAAACCGGTTTACGGGGGTACCCGGTTCCAGGATTCCGTGCAGGGAATCGCCGGGTTCCCCACCGGTGACCAGGTTATGGAAGTACTTCACATGCAGGTTATTCAGTTCATCATCCGGCTGGTTCAGCCACCTCAGTACCGATACCAGGAATTTAACCGCCACATTCTTGTAGAGGAAGAGCGAATCGTTGGAGACAAAAGGGACCCGGTGCTCCATGAGGGTGCTGGCAACCCGGGCTCCCTCCTGGTTCTTCCTGACCAGTATGGCGATATCGCCCGGACGGTAACCGGCAGCCAGGACCGTATCAATCCATCCGGACAGGCGGTTGAGGGCCAGCTCTTTGAAGTCGGATCCCTCCTCCTCCAGTAGTTCGGTTTGGATATACCCCCCGCTCTCCCTGAATGGCTGGGCCACCTCCTGGCGGGTATCTCCATACGCTTTTTCCAGCAGGTTCAGCCATTGATCGCTGAACTCCCTGTCTACCCGGGAGTTTGCAATTTCGGCAGCAGCCAGCTCCCGCACGATTCCGGGAACGGTATCGAACAGTGCGTTGTTAAACCGTACGATATTCTCAAAACTCCGCCAGTTCTGCCGGAGGGTTTCAACATCCACGTGTTGTCCGGGAAAAGCAGTTGCCGCCTTTTCGGCAAGGATTTTCCAATCGGAGTTCCGCCACCGGTAGATGGACTGCTTTACGTCTCCCACCAGCAGATTGTCATGTCCCCCGGCCAGGGTATGTTCAAGCAACGGCCTGAAATTTTCCCACTGGAACCAGGAGGTATCCTGGAACTCATCCAGCATGATATGATCGAACACATGCCCGATCTTTTCATAGACAAACGGGGTGGGATTGTCTCCGATCAGTCCGCGCAGAAAGCGCGAAGCGTCGCTGAGCATAAACAGGTTCTTCTCGCTGGTCACTTCCCGGATCCGTTTGCCCAGGTCGTTCAGTATCCCGAGGGCATAGAGGTGAGGACGCACGCTGTCGACCGAGGTGATCACCACCGAGTATTCATACACTTTACCCAGGGCCGGCATGAGGAAGCCGGTAACCAGTGCCTCTTTGGCTGAGTCACTGTTTTTCCCCGAAAGCCATTTGGAAATATCGTCTCTCCCTTTTTTCTGCGCATCGGTAAGCTCCTCCTTCTCCCCCGATGCGATCTTATCCATCACCACCGCGAGTGATTGCGATTTACGATGAAAATCGATCATATTATACCCGTTCTCCCTAACCTGTTCGACTGCCCTGCGTGCTTCATCGCGCATCTTCGAGGCAGCCTCCTCCCGGGTGTGGTCCAGCTGTTCCATGAACGTCTTCAGTCCCTCCCTGGAAACCCACTCACTTCCGGCAGTAAGCGCCTGGAACTTCTCCCGGAACAGGTTCCTGCCCAGGTTTTCCATATCGGTACGGAAGTTCCAGGACTTGTCGTTCCGGATACGGTATTCCGCCATAAGAATGAACCAGTTGCGCAGCTGTTCATCTTCCGAAAGATCCGTGAACATCCGGTCCACCGATTCACCCAGCACCCGGTCGGTATCCAGTTCCAGGTTGAAACCCGACTGCAACCCGATCTCCCGCGTAAAGGCCCTGATCACCTGCTGGAAAAAGCGGTCGATGGTCCCCACCGAGAACCGGGAATAGTCGTTCAGCATACGAACCAACAGATCCCCCGCCTGTTCTATAATCCGGTTTCTCCCGACTCCGAGCGTTTTTGTAAGTTGTTCCAGATCGTCGGATGTCTCATCCTCTTTTAACACCGAGAGACGGTGGAGCCGCAGCAGGATGCGCGACTTCATCTCCCGCGCTGCCTTGTTGGTAAAGGTTACCGCGAGAATATATCGGTACCTTACCGGGTCCCGGAACAGCAATTCCAGGTATTCATAGGTAAGCCGGAACGTTTTACCCGATCCCGCGGAAGCTTTGTAGATCGTCAAAGGCATGTGATAAAGGTATAAAACCTCGATCGTAATTGTATAAGATTGCTCCGTTTTCGCTCCCTGCTCCAATTTTTCGTGGATAGGTGGCCGCATTTTACAGAACAATCGCGCTTTTCCAACAAAAAAAAATCCGGTTTTTCCAAAATTTCCGTATTTTCAGATCACACTAAATTCTAATCCTATGAAAAAGCTATTCGTACTCTTGCTTCTCTCTTCATCCCTCGGGCTGACGGCCCAATTTAATTCGGGCAGTTTTTATTTTACAGGCGCAACGGACCTGAATTTTGGTCTCGAAGTCGATGAAGGATACAGCTCAATCCTTGCGGGTTTCCATCCCGAAGGGGGCTATTTCATCATGAACCGGCTGGGAATCGGAGGAGGAATTCATACCGATTTCAGCCTCCCGGTGGGCGAGTATTCCGAGTTTACCGATGCCACCTTTGAAGTCTACCTGGGACCCAATGTACGGTATTACCTGCCCCGAGAAGACGACTGGCAGGTGTATGGATATGGATTCCTTTTCTACGGGTTCACCCAGGAGCCTACAGGATTTGAAGGGTCCAATCACCAGCTCTATGGATTCACTGTCGGACCCGGAGTCAACTACTTCCTCAGCGAGCGCGTGGCTTTCGATGCCCGCCTTACTTACATGTTCAAACATCAGTGGAACCCGGAGATGGGCGGATCGCACAATATCCACCGTTTCTTTTTCGAAATGGGAATATCGGTTTTTTTCCCTTCCATTACCTTTTTTGAGTTTTAACCGGAACGATCTGCAGACGTACATAGAAGGTTGACTGGTTCTTTCCGGTCAACCACTCGTTTTTTACTTGCACGTTGTTCGAACCATTTTGCATTACACTTTTAACCTCCATAAATGAAACATGATATGAAAACAACACCGATTGTATTAGTGGTAACCGCGTTATTGTTTGTTACAGGCTGTACCTCCACCAACAAACTGATGCGGGAACCCAACACGTACGTTGAGATGAACAGGGATGACTTTATTCTCTCAGAGCAGTTCACCGCCACCGCCAGCGCCACGCGGATCCTCGGGGTGGACTGGAACCGGCTCTTTAACAGTCGGACCGCCACCGTACAGGCGGGTAATATGCCGGCCATCAGCTTTGCCAGTGTTCCTGTGATCGGACAGGTCGTGGTGGATCAGACGGCCAACATAGCGCTTTTCAAGATGATGACCGAAAATCCCGGCTACGATGTGGTTTACTACCCGCAGATAGAAAGCACCCATTTCAGGCCGGTGGGAATTGGCCTCATTTACAAAGAGACCACGGTTACCGTGACGGCCCGGCTTGCAAAACTGAAAACAGACGAGTAAGATTGCCTGTTTTTTCCTAATTTTGCCCTCAAAAGGAGACGGTTGTGAGCAAGCGCGTTGTTGTCGGATTGTCGGGGGGCGTTGACTCCAGTGTGGCGGCATACCTGCTGAAAGAGCAGGGGTATGAGGTGATTGCCGTGTTCATGGTGAACTGGCACGATAAAACCGGGGTCCTGGATGCCGATTGTCCGTGGGATGAAGATGTAGTGTTCGCCGAGATGGTGGCTCGCAAGATCGGGATCCCCTTCCACGTGGTTGACCTGAGCAAATCTTACAAAAAGCGGGTGATCGACTACATGTTCTCGGAGTACGAAAAGGGTCGCACTCCCAATCCCGATGTGCTCTGCAACCGGGAGATCAAGTTTGACGAATTCTTCAAAGAGTCAGAGCAGTTTGCACCCGATTATGTAGCCACCGGTCATTACTGTAAAAAAGCAGAGACTGAGTCGGGCGGGAAAAAGGTGTATCGCCTCCTTGCCGGGGACGATCCCAATAAAGAGCAGAGCTATTTCCTCTGCCAGCTCAACCAGGAGCAGCTTTCCCGCACCCTCTTTCCCATAGGCCATATGCGCAAGGAGGAGGTGCGAATGCTCGCCCGGGATCAGAAACTTGCTTCGGCGGAGAAGAAAGACTCCCAGGGGATCTGTTTCGTTGGGAAGGTTCACTTGCCGGAGTTCCTCCAGCAAAAGCTCAAACCCCGGGAGGGCAACATATTCGAGATCCCGGCCGGGAGTCCGCTCTACTCCCGCACCCCTTCCGACCAGTCACTGGAGGAGCAATGCACACCTGTCACCTATACCAACCGGGATGGCGAATGGGTGGGCAAACACAGCGGAGCCCACTTCTTCACGATCGGTCAGCGCAAAGGACTCAATGTCGGGGGTAAAGAGGAGCCTTTATTCGTAATTTCCACCGACATACACTACAACCGGGTGTTCACAGGACAGGGTCAGCAGCACCCCGGACTCTACCGGAAAGGACTGTTTATCCGCAGCGAGGAGATCCACTGGATACGGGAGGACCTGGCCATGCAGCCGGGCGAGGTGCGCTCCTACCCCACCCGGATCCGCTACCGCCAGTCATTGCAACCGGCCACCCTGCACCGCAGGCAGGAGGGGCTCTATATTGTCTTTGACCAGCCCCAGCGGGGAGTGGCAGCCGGACAATTTGCAGCTTGGTACAGCGATGGGGAGTTGCTTGGCTCGGGGGTAATTCACCAATAGCCTCTGCTACTTACAATAAGGAGGCGAAAGCCCATATCGTTCAAAAGCTCTCTTTGATACAACGGTTTACTTTTACAAATCCTGGTCACCTTTCCATGATATGCTAAAACCCGTCATAGGAGCGGATCTCATCCATGGATTTGCGCTGTTGATGCCGGGCCGAGGGTTGGTCATCCCGTGGGTGCCCGATGGGGATCAGGGCCACAACCTCCCAGTGATGAGGAAGCTCCAGGATAGATTCAGCTTCACGGGCATCAAATTTACACACCCAGCAGGTGCCCAGCTCTTTCTCGGCGGCTGCCAGGGTGAGGTGATCAATGGCGATGGCTGCATCAATATCGGCATGATTCTTCCCATCCTCCCGGGTCCAGGCTTCATCCCGGTTCACACAGGCAGCGATGATCACGGGAGCCGACTGGATCCATGCACTGCCGTAGCACAGCTTGATCCTCTCAAGCAGCGTCTTCTCCTCGATCACAATAAATTTCCACGGTTGGAAATTTACCGCCGAGGGTGCAAGACGCACCGTTTCCAGCAGTTCATCCATGGTTTCTCGTTTGGGAACTTCGGGGGCATACTTTCTGCATGAATAGCGTTTTCCGGCCAGTGCTTTAAAATCCATATGGGTTATCTTTTATGCAGTCCGCACTCTTTCTGCTCCTCATCTTCCCACCACCAGCGACCGGCCCTGAAGTCTTCACCGGGCTTGATGGGGCGCGTACAGGGAAGGCAGCCGATACTGGCATACCCCTTGTCGTGGAGCGAATTGTACGGAACCTGGTTTTCGTGTATATAATTCCATGTATCCTTCTCAGTCCAGTCAATAAGCGGGTTGATCTTCACCAGCTGGTTCTGCTCATCCCACTCCACTTTCTGCGAGAAAAAACGGCTGACCGATTGATCCTTCCGGAGTCCGCAAATCCAGGCATCCATACCTTTAAATGCCCGCTTCAGGGGTTCCACCTTCCGGATCCCGCAGCATCGTTTCCGGTTTTCCACACTGTGGTAGAAGAGGTTCATTCCCTTCTCCTTCACCATCTTCTCCACCTGTTTGTAGTCGGGGAAAATAACCTCGATCTGTATCCCGTACTTCTCGTTGGTCTGATCAATCAGGTCGTAGGTCTCCTGGAACAACCTGCCGGTATCCAGGGTAAATATGCGCACCGACGGGTCGATCTGTACTACCATATCGGTGATCACCTGGTCTTCCGCCCCCATACTGGTTGAGAGTGTGATGGTATCTCCGAATTCATCCAGGAAATATCGAATTGTTTCCTGTGCAGATGCTTCACTGAGCTCCTCGTTCCACCGTGCGATCTTCTCCTTATTCATACACTTGGGTTTACACGACAAATATACTATTTATGGACAAAAATTAAGGGAGGGGTCTGGGTTTGCACAGCCATTTCTCCTTCGGGGAGTCGGCATCGCACTTTTTGCAGGTATAGCGGGGAGTGCTTCTTTTCGCTTTCTTTCTGAGTTTCTTTTTATCCTTGCAAAACTTTTTACTCATCGCTCCATTCGGTTGTAGGGATTAAACAGAAGGAGGCGCGTTATGTTTAAAAGAAATTGAGGTACTTCTCGTAGATCTCCTGCGTACGGTCCAGGTGGTCCTTCATTACATCATAAGCTCCCTGCTCATCCTGACGCTCCATGCAGTCCAGCAGATTCCGGTGGGACGCCAGGGTGTGCTCTTTTTCGCCCTCAATATTGGCGTAAATATAATTGCGCATGCGAGGCAGAAGCGAGTAAATGGGCTCCATGGTAATCTGCATGATCGGATTCCGGGTCGCTTTTGTAACAAACAGGTGGAACCGGTTATCAAGATCTGACTCTTTCTGGGTGTTATCCGGATTGCACTCCTCGAACTCCTTGAGGTTCTTTCGCAGTTCAACCAGGTTTTCATCCGACCGGTTTTGAGCTGCAAGGCGGGCAATTTCCGGTTCAAAGAGGCGCCGAACCTCGATGATCTGGGTCAGGAGGTTTTTATCAAATTTCAGATCGTAATAAAGATTCAGTGAATTAATAGCATCCTCGATATTGATATCGGATACGTACATTCCGCTTCCTTTCTGAATACGAATCAATCCGCGGGCGCTCAACCTCCTCAACGCTTCCCGGAGAGCCGTCCGGCTCACGCCAAACGAGGCGCACATTTCCCGCTCGGTGGGTAATTTTGAACCTACGGCCAGTTTTTTCTCACGGATCGCGTTCTCGATCGTGCGTTCGATTTTCTGGCTCAGTGTCTGCCGGTTTCCCAGGTTTTGAAAAATATCGTCCATGCTGTTTGTTACTTATCGATCAATGGTTTAATCCTTTAAAAGCTTTCAAAATAATTCGGACAAAGATACATCATTTATCCCTGATCACATAAAGAGTTATTAACCTGTGCGGTCATCCAGCAGGTACATAATTGATTCATAGTGAATTCCGCTGTTATGAGACAGGCCGATTTCACAGGTGCGGCTGTTGGAATAGCCCTTTTGGCTGGAACCCACTGCAGGTCCTAGTTTCCGCAGTGACCAATCGTTCAGTTCCGGGTGAGAAAAGCCCCGGTCACCGGCAAAACCGCAGCACCCCACCTCTTCGGGAAAAACAGGCCGTGAGGTGCAGGCCCCGGCCACCCTTTTGAATTTCTCCTCCAATCCCATTTTTGTACTGCTGCAGGTAATATGGAATGCCAGGGGGTCATCCAGTTTTTTCACCGGAAGGATATCCAGCAGGAAGTCATGGATAAACTCCACCGGTTCATAGAGTCTTAACCCTGGATCCATTACTTTTCGCATGCGGTGGATGCACGGACTGTTATCGCAGAGTACAGGGTATTTACCGTTTGAGCTTGCCCGCAGCAGGGCGCCCTCCAGTTCACCGGATTTCTTATCGGCTGTTTCACGAAAACCCTTGCTCTCCCATGGCATACCACAGCAGAGATGGTTCATGTTATCCGGATAGATCACTTCATAACCGGCTTTACGCAACACACGCTCTGTTACATCAATCAATGACCTGTTATGGTTGTTGAAACGGGCCGGTCCCATCACCTGGTTGATACAACTGGGAAAGTACACTACCCCCGGTATCCCATTCAGAGGGATCTCCTGTTGTCGCACACGCACCGTTGCAGGTCGGGGCATGTACTTTGTCCAGCGGGGAATCCCGGAAAAAGAGATGGCTCTTGCACCTCGTGCCAGGAATCCGAAAACCCGGCTGCCGAGAACTGCATGCAGCCCGCTGATGCTTCCCAGTCCGACCCGCATCGCACCCTTAACCGTCTTAAAATGCCCGGCCACCCAGTTTGAAAGAAGGTGGGACATCCTGCGATCCCGTTGCTGCTGCCTGTATTTCTTGATGTATTCGCCTGTATCGATCTCAACCGGACAGGATATCGCACACAATCCGTCCACGGCACAGGTCTGATCCCCTGCATAGCGAAACTGCCGGTGTAGGCGTCGAACCTGCCTGGCCGTTCCGGGTTGCGAATCAAGCTTTTTGATCTCCCGCTGCACCACGATCCGTTGCCGGGCCGACAGGGTAAAACCCGTGGAGAGGCAATTGATCTCGCAGAACCCGCATTCAATGCATTTGTCGATGATCTGGTCCACCACCGGCAGCGATTTCAGTCCCTGCAGATGGGCACGGTGATCCGGGTTTACCAGGACACCCGGGTTCAGAATGTTTCCCGGATCAAATGCCTTTTTGATGCGCACCATCAGGGAATAGAGTTCCCCTCCCCATTCGTATTCAACGAAGGGGGCCATGTTGATCCCGGTTCCGTGTTCCGCTTTGAGGGAACCGTTGTATTTATCAACCACCAGGGTTACCAGCCGGTCAATCAATTGCTCATAGCGGAAGAGCTCCTCCTCCTTTTCAAAATCCTGGGAGAAGATAAAGTGCAGGTTCCCATCCAGGGCATGACCATAAATCACTGCTTCGGTATAGCCCAACTCATCCAACAGGGAACGGATATCCTTTACAGCCGATGTCAGGTATTCCAGTCTGACAGCCACATCTTCAATGATCACCGATGTCCCCGGGGGCCTCATACCACCCACCGAGGGAAAAACTCCTTTGCGGATCTTCCAGATCTCCTGGATCTCCCGGGGATCCCTGGTGAGATCAAATTCACGCACCAGGAGAATCTCTTCCAGCGCCTCCCGGGTTTGGGCAATCAGAGTATCCATCTCTTTCTCACCGGCCGCTTCCAGGTCGATCAGCAACGCGGCCACACGGTCATCAAACTCCTTTATGAAACCGGGGATCCCGGGTTTATCCTCCACCGACCGCAAAGCCTGCCGGTCCATCAGCTCAATAGCCGATACCCCTGCACTTTTCAGCACAGGCACTGCTTCACATGCAGCCTCCATGGTGTCAAAATAGAGCAGGGAGCTGGCTCTTTCCCGGGTTAAGGGAACCGTACGGAAGGTAGCCTCCGAAATAAAGGCCAGGGTCCCTTCCGACCCTACCATCAGGTGAAGCAGGATGTCAAACGGATCATCATAGTCAAGGAACGCATTCAATGCATAACCCGTGGTATTCTTGATTGCATATTTCTCCCTGATAAAGGAGTGATGTTCGGGATTGGCCCGAATGAAATCTCTCACAGAAGTCAATTCCTGAAGGAGCGATCCGTGTGTTTTTTCAAATTCCCTTCGGCTTGCGGGATTGGCTGTATCCAGTATGGCTCCGTTGCACATGAGAATGCGTGCCGATTGTATGGTTGCATAGCTGTTGGCATGGGTTCCGCAACTCATACCGCTGGCGTTATTGGCAATGATCCCACCCACCATGGCAGAATTGATGGATGCAGGATCTGGTCCGAATTGCCGGTTAAAGCGTTTAAGCCGCTGATTAAGACGGCTTCCTGTAATGCCGGGACGGGTACGAACCAGTTCACCCTCCTCCAGGATTTCTGTCCTCTCCCAACGGTCACCTGCAGCCAGCAACAGCACCGAATCGGTAACCGACTGGCCCGACAGACTGGTCCCGGCAGCTCTGAATGTCAGGGGAATTCCCAGCGTATTCAGCTGCTGCAATATATCCGAAACCTCAGCCTCGGTATCCGGTCTGATCACGACCCCAGGTTGTTTTGCATAGCATCCGGCATCAGCCCCGAAAGCTATCCGCCAGATATCCCCGGTGATTACCCGGTCATCTCCCAACACCTTCCGGGCCTTACGCAGAAATAGTTGCCACTTATTCTTGCTCATGATCTCATTTGCTTATAAAACGGTTGGTATGACATAATATACCTTTTAAATTTACAGATATTATTTAATTTTACCGGCATCTGAAAACATCGTAATATGAAGACACTATATGTTCCCCTCGCCTTCCTTTTTGCCCTTATTAACTGCAACCCTTCTCCTTCTTCCGCGCAGGACCAACCGGTCAGAGATAATATCCCGAAAGTTAAAACCGGACTGGAGGTCATACAACATACAGGATTCCGTATCCTGGAGGATAAGCGAATCGGACTGGTTACCAATCCCACCGGAGTAAACAGCCGACTGGAATCCACCGTTGACATTCTGCATGAGGCAGAGAATGTGGAACTCGTTGCCCTTTTTGGTCCGGAACACGGCGTACGAGGCAACTTCTCCGCAGGCGATCACGTGGAAAACCAGCGGGATGAAAAAACGGGGTTGCCCGTCTTCTCACTCTACGGGGCCAATCGCAAACCTGATGCAGACGCCCTGGATCGTGTAGATGCCCTGGTCTATGACATTCAGGATATCGGGGTACGCTCCTACACCTATATCAGTACCATGGGTTTGGTAATGGAGGCAGCTGCCGGGGCCGGTAAGGAGGTGATCATCCTGGACCGTCCCAATCCCCTGGGAGGAGAACGGGTGGAGGGTCCGATGGTGGAAGAGGGATTCCGCTCCTTTATCAGCCAGTACAATATCCCGTATGTTTACGGACTCACCTGCGGTGAACTGGCCCTGTTCCTGAATGGCGAAAAGATGCTGGAAAACGCTGTGCAATGCTCCCTTGAAGTTGTAAAGATGGAGGGGTGGCAGAGGGAGATGACCTTTAAGGAGACCGGGTTGCCCTGGGTTCCCACCTCACCTCACATTCCTAATGCCCAGACCGCTTTCTATTATGCCTGTACCGGCATCATCGGGGAGATCGATCCCAATATGATCGGGATCGGATACACCCTGCCCTTTCAAACCCTCGCCGGCGAAGAGCTGGATGCAGAAAAACTGGCAGATGCCATGAACGCGCTGAACCTGGAGGGAGTCCTTTTTCGTCCGATCTATTTCAAACCCTACTACAAGGAAAAAACAGGGCATGAACTGCGCGGTGTACAGATCCATCTTACCGATCCATCCACCGCACCCCTTACCGAAATCCAGTTCTGCTTTCTGCAGGAGGCCCGCAAACTGCATCCCGGATTTACTTTTTTCCGGGGTAAGGAACACCGCTACCGCATGTTTGACCTGGGTTGCGGATCCGACAGCCTGCGCAGGTCGATGATGCGTGACTTCCGGTTTGAACCCCTTCGCTCCTACTGGAACGGGGCCGCAGATGCTTTCAAAGAACGTTCAGGTTCCTATTACCTGTATCCATAATCAGGTATAATCGTTCAGTTGATCACTCCTTCCATGGTCTTTTCCAGTTCACGTGCATGGCGCAGGAACTCATCCATTCCCATCTCCTTGTAAAAGAGCATTCCATGCGTTGTGCGGATCCGGGGACTTTCATTCTGGTAGAAATAATCTTTCCCGAGCACTAACTGGATATCCTTCAATTGCTCCACCCAGATGCGGATGGCCAGTTCAGAGAATTTACCATCGTAGAGGTAGCTGGGAAAAGAGGCATCCACCTGGCTGATATAGCAGTTTGTGAAGGCATTATCCATCACCGCCATGGCATTCAGTGAAACGGGTACCATCACATTGGCATCTGCAGGGTGAAACCGGAACCAGACATTCCGGTATCCCCAGATCCGCAGTTCAGAGAGGTCCTCCTCCTTGCCCCAGAGCCGAATGGCCTCGGCAATGGCCTGCAGCACCTTGTAGTGGGTGTCCGGACCGCTCCCCTCGGGGTCAAAAGCCAGGCTGATCACGGTGGGTTTCAACTCCCGCAGCTGTTCAAGGATGGGAGCCACATCCCTTTCCCGGCTGGGCTGTTCTGTGAAGATATCCCCGGTGTAAAAACCGAGCCGCAGGTGATGCACATTTTTCACCTGGTATCCAAAATGGGCCCATACCAGTTCCTCTTCAAACTCACGGATCATTCCTTTCAAGCGTTGTATATCCGGCGGGTTTTTCTCCCCGTCATAGCTGTTTCGCAGGGTGGAGAGGATATCGTCAATCTTGTTCCGCAGATCATTCTTGCTTTTTACCCGGTAAATATCCACGATGGCCCTAACCACGCGGTGACACAACCCGCGCCTGCGCTCATGGGGTTCTCCTGATGCTACCCTGGTCAGGTAGTGATACACATCCTTATCCCACTTGTACCGGTAGCCGCTTTCAAAGAAGTCGGGGTAATTGACCATCTGGATCTGTCCCTCCTGCAAAAACTGTTTCGTTTCGGAAAGGACACCCAGAACAAAGGAGTTGGTCACCGCTGTAAATCCCGAAGTGAGCACCGAGAAATGGGCATCGTTGGTCTCGTTTCTTGACAACCGGTGCACATGGGGAAGGATCCCCAGCAATATATCATCGTGGTGGGGACCTGTATGATAGAACATCTGGTCCTTTTCCCCCCTGCACCCCTTTTCAAGTCTTTCAGTGATGCTCTTTATCACCTGCTCCACTGTATCCAGTCCCAGGTCGGGTATCATGCGGCAGTAAGTATCCTCTTTGAGATCCTCCAGGGTCAGGTGGTGGGCATATTTATTCAGTCTCTTGCACAGTTCCATCACCGCTCGTTCGGTTTTCTCATGAGTCCATTCCCCTGTTTTATAGTACTGCATTACGGAATCATCCAATTTGACCCCTGCCCCGCTTGTGATATAAAACCTGCTGTTTTTCAGTTTACCCAGCACGGTTGCGGGGTATTCATTATTCGGTTCTTGCTGAAGGGCATCGCGGATCACATCGGCTTTGGCTTCGCCGGCAGCAAAGACAATAGCTACGGCATCCGGATTATATACAATGGTCTCCAGGCCGATGGTTATGACCAACCGGTTTTTAGATATCTCTATACCGCCCAGATCCCCTGCCGCCTGGGCCTGGGTTTCAAAATTGGTAGGCGTAAGCCGGGTAGTGGAGTAAAGATCGGATCCCCTGGTATTGAATGCGATATGACCATCCGGACCAATTCCTCCCAGGAAGAACCCGATTCCCCCTTTATCCCTGACCGCCTTTTCGTATTCGATGCACCAGTTATCGATCATGAAAATCGATTTCTGCTGCGCCCATTCCACGGAGTTCCTGGCCTCCCTGTAACGCAGGGAGAGGTCGATGGTATTATCGGGAAACACTTCCGAAAAGTGCATATTGTTATATAAGGGGATCTTATCGCTGTTGATAAGCAGGGCATTATCGGGATTCAAGCCGAATTCTTTGATATAGTAATTATACACATAATGGTAGAAACTATTATGCTGCTTCGAGCTGATGGGGTAAAACTCATCGATCTGCACAAAGGATAGTTCGCTCAGGTCGGGTTTCCTGGTTTTTGCCAGGCCATACTCCTTTCGGAATCCCATCACCTTTTTGCTGTCCCAGTTATCCAGCATGAATTTAGTCCACTTGATAAAGAATTCCGGGGTTTTCCCTGTCGGCAGGCTGATGGTTCCGCGCGGGTTTTCACTTACCCATTCAAGGAAACGCAGGGCCGTAAAAAAACCCAGCTTGGGGAAATTATCCACGATGATATAGGGAATCCGGGTTGTCATGCGGTCCTGTCCGGACAGCTCGTAAAACCGTTGTTCAACTTTCGATTCAAATTTCATGGTAGCTTGCTATTTTATAAATACTTGTTATGTATTAAAAAGGGTTATTCTTTCTCCTTTTTGGTTTTCTTGCCGAATTCCGGGTCGATTTTCAAAAAGGGAACCACGGCAAAAGCCGGTATGGTGCAGAGCATTACCCAGATAAAGAAATGCCTGTACCCGATAATCTCCTGCAGCCATCCGCTGATCATTCCCGGAACCATCATGCCCAGCGCCATGAATCCGGTTGCAATGGCAAAATGCGCTGTTTTGTACCGGCCCTCGGAAATGTAGATCATATAGAGCATATAAGCTGTAAAGCCAAACCCGTAACCAAACTGTTCCACCGCCACCGAAGCCCCAATGATCCAGAGGGAAGAGGGCATGGTATAGGAGAGAAATACGAACACTACGTTAGGCAGGTTCATGGCAATCACCATCCACCAGAGCCAGTATTTCAATCCGTGCCGCGAAGCCAGCACCCCTCCCAGGATACCACCTATGGTTAGGGCCAGCATCCCGATGGTACCGTAGATCAGCCCCAGGTCTCCCGTGGTAATCCCCAGTCCGTTTACCTCCTCCGAATCGAGCAGGAACGGGGAGGCGAGTTTCACGAGCTGTGACTCTCCCAGCCGGTAAACCAGCAGGAAAATAAGAATAACGGCAATCTCCTTCTTTTTGAAAAAGAGCACGAAAGTCCGGAAAAACTCACGCAGAAATCCGTCGTCTCCCGAAGTAGCCGGAACATCCCCTTTTGGCCGGGGAAGGATCAAGCGGTGATAAACGAAAAAGCCTGCAAAGATCACTGCGATGATCCCGAAGACGAGGGTCCATGCCAGGGGGATATTCCCCGACAACCCGCTGAAGCTGGCGGATGCGGCGCGTTCCATCTGCGGGTCAAGCCGGAACAGGGCAATGGCGGGTATATCCCAGTTTTTCTCGTTGAATGTATACCGGTAATCCCGCACCAGCGCAATATCTTTATCCCCGGTTTCATGGGTGAAATTCAGTACCACCGTTTTACTGGGACCGGGATTGCGGCTCAGGTGAAAATAGGTGTATCCCAGGTTTCCGGTGGTGGCCTGCCCCGTATCGAGTCCTTCCGGTGCGAATTTATCTGCCAGGAAGGCAGCCAGCGGAGTGGATATATTTTTTTGCCACCAACCGGGTGATTCAGCGATCTCCACGGCCGACTCCTCCTCCTGGTAGAATCCCTGATCGATATTCCACTGGTTGGCGGTACGGATAATCGAATCAGCCTTTTCACCGGAGATCTTTTTGACCGGTATGGTAACCTCCTCCCTGGAGACAAAGTAGAGGGAAGCGGTATCCGTTCTGACCCGGATCTCCCCGGGTCTGAATTGCATGGTCTCCTCCACCGGCGCAGGGGTTGAATTAACCGTGACTTCCACATCGGGCAGACCCGTATTGGATTCGAAATAGCCGGCCAGAATTACCAGCAGACCCTGTCCGGTTAGCATAGCAAACCTGTAGAATGTGCTTCGGATTCCCACGAAAAAAGCCTGGTCATGCTTGGAGAGCGCCAGCATGTAAAATCCATCCGCCGCAATGTCATGGGTAGCCGAACTAAAGGCCAGCAACCAGAAGAATGCCAGTGTGAACTGGAAAAACCGGTCGACCGGTACTGTAAATGCAACCCCTGCCAATCCTGCTCCCACAAGCAGTTGCATGACCACAATCCACAACCGTTTGGTTTTCAGGATATCCACTATGGGACTCCAGAGGGGTTTTATGACCCATGGCAAATAAAGCCAGCTGGTATACAGGGCAATATCGGCATTGGACACGCCCATGCGTTTGTAAAAAACCACGGAGAGGGTCATCACCAGCACATAGGGGATCCCTTCCGCAAAATAGAGGGTAGGCACCCATTTCCAGGGATTGATCTTCGTTTGCCTGTCGGTTTTGATCATTCTACACGGTTTTTCAGGAGTAGGTTTTTACAATCTTTACATCTTTATAGTAGTGCTGCAGGATCTCCTCGTGCGTATATCCCTGTTCGCCCATAACGGCTGCACCTATCTGGCAAAGCCCCACACCATGGCCCCAGCCGGCACCGCTTAGAATAAAATGCTCGGGGATCTCCCCATCACCCTCCGCATCAACCGCAAAGGCAGCGCTGAACAGGTGTGACTCGCTTAACCAGCGGCGGATAGTAAGTTCCTTACCCACGACCAGTTGTTTTTTTGTACCGGTGATCTCCAGCCGGGTAATTCGTCCGGATGCACCCCGCTCCAGCGGAACCAGTGAGCGGATATCTCCCATATCCATACCGGAACGACGCCGGATGAGATCTGACATCTCTTTATTGGTATAGCGAACAATCCAGCGGTAGAAATCCCGGGTCGGCAGATCGTAGGTATTCAGTACCTGGGAGAGGATCTTCTCATCGGTGGTGTTGCAGAATGCATCGGGAGGATCAGCAAGAAATGAGCGGAATGCAGGCTCTTTGTTCAGACCGAGCCGTGTACCGTCCCCGTTACCCTTGCTATCCTGCATACTCACCAGGTAAGGATGGGGATCCGGTTCCCAGCAGTTTTCAAACTGTTCGGTGACACCACCGCATGCTTTTGAATAGCGTGCATCACAGATCTCCTCTCCGTACATCAGGATCTGTCCGTGCGTCTCATTCACCGCCCGGATCACTTTTTCGTTCTGCACCCTGCTGATACCCTGGTACCGTTGGCAATGGTCGTCGGCGCAGACATGAAACTGCTCATGATCTTCCCGGTCCTGCCAGTCGATCCATTCGTCTGCAGATTGTTTCCGATCCTTTTTTCCATCCGGAGAAGATCCTGTCGATGTGCGTTTTCCCCGGATCTGGGCAAGCACCCAGCTCCGGGAGATGATGGCATGCGCCTTGAGCAGGGCCAGGGAGCTGTTCGCGTTCATTTCGGATGAGATCACGCTGTGAAGGTATTTTTCCACCGGGATGATGTTGATCACCCGGATCCGGTCTCCCGTCTTCAATAATTTAAGTCCGCCCTGGAAACGCTGTGTCTCCTTCCTTTCCCAGTGAAAGTCGATCCCGATGGTTACCCCGGTAAGTTCCACGTGATCGGCCGAAAGATTGCAGGGGATAAAAATGGCTTCCTCCGGGAAATCCAGGTAATCATCGCCGTTATAGACGCGGATAGCATCCTTGTGTATCTCCGCGCGGCACTCCCCGAAAATATTTTGTCCCTGGTTGCACACCGCAAATTTTCCGGCCAGGTTAAATTGAAGAGCCTCCCCCAGGAGTATTCCGACGTGAATATGTGGTGATGATTCCATATGTTTCAGAGATTTTTTGAGTTTGTTCCGGGTTGGAGTTCCTTTTCATACCGCCAGAAAACCCGGTCGATCCTGGCCCCGGCATGAAGGGCATAAAAACAGACAGGGTCCACCCAGGGTATGGTGATGTAATGGCAGCCCTGCTCTTTCATATCTCGTAAACACCGGTACAGCAGTATCCTGCCGATTCCGCGCCCCTGCATCGAGGGATCGGTCCCCATGGGTCCGAACCACCCGGTCCCCTGGTTATTGCCATCATACCCTGCAAAAGCAACTACCGAATTGCCCTTCGTGGCCAGGAATAGGGCCGGGGGTGACTGGTCGAGGGCCATTTCCGCTTCATATTTCCAGAGTGCCCATTCACGATCCAGGAACTCCATGACCCTTTCGCGATCCCCTGGTTCCGCCCTGGCTATAAGAATTCCATCACGCTTCATCGAGGCCTCTTCGGCCGCGGTATCCCATAAGGACCGTTCCGGGTACACCCGCATGTTAAGCGCTTCCCCGGTTTTTTTGAATCCCCTTCGTTCGGCAAAGCAAACTGCTGCAGTGTAGCGGGGATCGATCCCGGGGTTGAGATAGTTCATGGGCACGTCGTAGATTCGCAAACGGCCGACCGACCGCTGAATAAAGCGTTTCTCCAGAGTTTTCAGGAGTTTTGTGGCCACACCCTGCCGACCAGCCGAGGGAGCTGTAGCCATCAGTTTGATATAACCGTACGTTTCGCCCCGGATATCGCGGCTCACTCCCTGCATGAATCCCGCCAGTTTATTTTGCCGGCAGGCTACCAGGGTGGTTTCAGGAGATTGATCCGGATCTTTTTCCAGCTTTTCACGCAGCAGGGTCTCCGTGAATTGATCCAGGTCGTGGGTCTGACCCAGCAGTCCGAGCACATCCCCGAAATCGGAGGGTTGGTATGCGCGGATGGTGATCATGGTTTATGCTGGGATTTGGGGTTCAACAGGCTTTTCAGGCGGCTGAATCGCTCCGGCGAGAGCGATACCTGGTCAAAAACATCCCTGACCTCGCTGGCGGTGACCCGAACGAAGTCCTTCTCCAGCGGAAATATGAGCGTCCCCCCAAAATCCACCGCTGCCGGGCTCAACAGGAGGTTTTTCTCGCCTTCTTCGAAAAACTGCCAGGGGCGGTGGCGCTCGCGTGGAAAGAACAATACACGCCATCCCTCATTGTACCAGGAGAGAATATTGAGCATGGGCTCCTCCTGGTCATCATACCAGGGCAACAGGGCATCATACAACCGGGAGAACAGGTTTTCCAGTTGCTGCCGGTCGCGGGTCCAGGCAGCGATAAACCTGCGCAGCCCGTCATCCACAGCGACCAGACGGAGGTCGTTTGCAGCGGGAATCGCCTCCCCGTAGTGATCGAGCAGAGCGCGGTAATTGTGTTCAATAGGCATAAACCCCCGGTTGCCTGCCTGGAAGTGGAGATGATCGGGGGCCGATGCACCGCAGCGCGGGCCGTTATAGAAGACCGCCAGATTGGGCAGTGCCCGGCTCAGCTCCAACAGCCGCGGGAATGAATCCCGGATACGCTGCGGAACATGCTCTTTGTGGGCTATAGTGTAATGCCTTGGAAAAATAGGATACGGGTTGCAGAGGATTTCATAATCGTTTTCAAAGGGAACCGACTCCTGTCCGGGAGGGCGGTTGCCTGCACATAAGAAACAGGGGCGTTGCTCGATGGATGCTTTATCCACTTTTGCACCCGAGGAGCGGATCCTTCTGGGATTGAATTGCAGATTGATGGTGAATCCTTCAAACGGCAGGCTCCGGGTTATGGCCTCCTCCAGTCCCTGCACATTCGTTCGCAGGAGTACCCAGTTTTGCAACTGTTCATCGAAAAGCCGGTCGGTCTGTTCCTGGTAATTCATGGATCGGCATTAGTGGTTGAGAGATGACCGGTTTTTTCTAATCCGGGCCTGCAGCTCGATGGTCCGCAGTCCGTCCTTATAGGTATTATGCCGATTCATCTTGACTACATCCAGCGCGGCATCGGAGTTGTCCTCCCATCTCCTGCAGAGGTATATAGGCTCATAGATCCTCCCGATCCGGTAGTTCCTGCTGATAGCGAGTCCGACCCCATAATCCTCCCCGTAGCTCACATTGGGGAACTTATGGTGTCGCAAGACGGGGGTATAAAATGCCCTCGGGGCTCCCAGCCCGTTGATCCGCAGGGCATTATTCCTGCCGTTATCGGGAGTCCACTCCCGGTGATCGATCAGTCCGGGCGGAATCTCATTAAGTTCAAAGTCGGTCATCCGGTACGAGCCGATCAGCATGGCACTGGGTTCGCTGCGGAACTGGTCCACGATCCGCTGCAGGGTGTGCTCATCGGGATATATATCATCGCTGTCGAGTTGAACACTGAACCTTCCGCACCGGGGATCGTGAACAGCCAGGTTCCAGCATCCGCCGATACCGAGGTCGGTGCGCCCGGGCACCAGGTGCACCAGGTTTTTATGCTTTTCGGCGTAGGATCGGATGATCTCCGTGCTTCCGTCAGTGGAGTGGTTATCCACCACAATGAGGTTAAACGGGAACGATGTCTTTTGCTTCATCACCGAAGCGATGGCATCCCCGATGGTCTTCCGGCGGTTGAGTACAGGAATGATCACACTGGCCTCCAGCTCAAATCCGTCATGTTCGTAGGATACTGATTCAAATACAGGTTCCAGGTAAGCGCCGATAGCTTTCAGGTGGCCGGTCGCGGCTTCTTCCATCTCGATCTGCACCTGCCGGTTTTTCGGGTCGACATAGTCGAACATCTTTTTCCCGGATGCACGTGTATCCATTGAAACGGCTGAATAGAGATATTCCCTGATGTGAACAATCTCTGCTTCCCGGCTAAGGGCAAGGCGCATATCATATAACCCGGCAAATTGCCATTCCCCCATCGTACCGGCAATGCGTTTTAAAAGGGAAGTCCGGATCAGCAATACCGGACCGAACTGAAAATCATCCCTCAAACTTCCCTCCTGGTAATCGATCACCGGGTGGGGTGAGGTTGTTCCCTCCCTCTCTTCCAGGTAGTCTGAATAGACCATTCCTGCGCCGGTTTGTTCGGCTACCTCGATCATGCGTTCCAGGGCAAACATTCCGAACCGAATTGTGGTTGTCCCGGTTATTAATAGTGCGTAATCTGAATGAGCGTACCGGGCAACCGAACGGATCACTTCCATACCAAACGCTCCATGAAATGGGATAATCTTCTCTTTCGCGGGTCCGGCCACTGATTCTGCCTCACCCAGGAACCGGCAGGATTCAACAGGCTCCAGGTTGCACAGGTGTTCCAGGTAGTCGGTTACCTGCTCCGGGGTTGAAAAGGGAATGAAACAGTCTGTTCTTTTCATGCGATACCTTTTTACGTGTTGTGCTCCTGTTTCATCGCCTGTTTAGCTGACCTTCCGGGGATGGCTCTGATGTATCATTATATTTGTCATACCAATTTACATAAAAGGCCATCTCCGATGAAAACAGGAAAAAAATCAATGTTCAAATTTATCAAATAATTGACGAAAAATAAAAATATGTATGTTGTATTACATATTATATACGTATGTTTTATAAAACACCAATTTCCAACCCTTACGTCGGGTGGTGGTCAATCAATGATCAGCGGGTCGCTGAGCTGACTTTCGTTATTTAGCCGGTCCAGTGCAGCAACCCGGTATATTCCGCCCGGCACCTTCTTATCAAATGTAATAAGGGGTTCACCGGTAACGGCGATGATGTTTTCGGGTCGTTTCAGGGTACGCTCGCTCCTGGTTTTGTATCGATATACTACGAAGAAGCGCGCCCTGTCGAACTCACCTTTTGCAGCTTCAGTATCCCAGTGCAGTTCGTTCCCTTTTGCATGTAAATTGACCGGCGAATCCGGAGCCCCGGCATCGATCCAGGGCATGGGCGGGACTATGGCATGATACCGGGTATAGGAACGGCGCAGTTTACGGTTCAGCGAGCGGAGTTTTTTGCGTCCAAAGTGACGGCTGCTGAAGAAGCCGTATCCATCCAACCCTTCGAGGGATTGCACCAGTTCCACCTGGCGCAACAGGAACCTGTCCCGTTTCCATTGCCTGTGCTCTGAATCCCTCCTCAGGCGATATGGAGCCAGCCCTACGTACATAGCCCTTCCGAAATTAAAATCGTTCCACCAGTAGGCCAGCGTTGAGAAATCGGCAGCAGGATGGTCATCTCTCCAGTAAATCTGGGGCATCAGGTAGTCGATCCATCCCATTCTCTGCCACTTCAGGACATCGGCATAAAGCATATCATAATTGGTTGTACCTGCGCTGGTTTCCGAACCCCGGCTGTCGGCGGTCCGGTTTCTCCAGACGCCAAACGGACTAATGCCAAACTTAACCCATGGTTTCTCCTGTTTGATAGCCTTCCCGAGCATCTGTATAACGGTATCCACGTTGTGCCGCCGCCACTCCTCTTTCCGGTCGGGATAATAGGATCCCCCGAAGGCACGGAATGTGGAGTCATCCGGTATGGGAGTATCCCCGATCCTGTAGGGGTAGAAATAATCATCCAGATGCACGGCATCGATGTCGTACCGCTTTACCACATCGGCAACCACCTGTGTAACATAGCTCCACACTTCAGGATGCCCCGGGGCAAGGTACGATTTTGAACCATAGGTAAAACACCAGTCAGGGTGCTGGTAAAAGACATGACCGGGAACCAGGGAATCGGAAGGATGTTGCCTGACCCGGTAGGGATTGAACCAGGCGTGTAGTTCCATACCGCGGCGGTGCGCCTGTTCGATCCAGTATTCCAGCGGATCATAGAAAGGCTCGGGTGCTTTTCCCTGTTCTCCGTTCAGGTATACCGACCACGGCTCCAGGGAAGAAGCGTAGATGGCATCAGCGCTCGGTCTTACCTGAAGGATGATGGCATTCATTCCATTGCGTTTGTGCATTTCCAGAATATCCCGGATCTCCTTTTTCTGCACATCCACCGGCAGCCCGGGCCTGGAGGGCCAGTCAATATTTGCCACGGTGGCCACCCAGACGGCCCTGAACTCATATTTAACCGGATGATTTACCGCTCCGTGCAACCCAATAAAGATGCTGAGAAACACAAGGTTCAGTCCGATTTTTTTTACGAAAAAACATTGCCTTGCACACATAGCTTTACTACTTTTAATAGTTCCGTATCTCTTACGAGAAAATCTGTTTTTTATTCTCTTACGCGGAGACACAAACCCAACTGTATTACAAATATGAAGTTTTAGGTATAGTTGTCATACATCATTCAACATACATTTTTATGTTATAAAGCATAAGAAAGAATGCAAAATTATTTGTCATACCAATGTAATTTTGTTTGTATTCGTTCTTAACCGTTTTCGACAACAGAAAAAGGAGCCTGTGATGATTCCCCTCCACGGGTGCGGAGCTTCCCGGTTCTCTTTTCCACCATAATAAGAAGTAAAACCAACAAAGTACATTGTTATGAAGAGACTATTACTACCAGTTTTGACATCCATGTTCATTGGCGCCCCATTATTTGCGCAGGATGAGGTAACCTTCATCGAGCGCTGGGCTCATTACGGGGAGAATGCCCCTGAATGGTTTACCGACGGCAGTGAAGTGGAGGAGGGTGATCCCTCATTTGCAGCAAGCGAGCGCGGGATTGTTTACAGCGACTATTCGGGGCATGTGTATGTATCCAGTCGTCATCCCGAGGACACCGATGACGATGGTGTCCTGGACCAGGGTGAACCGCACGTCTATGTGCTGGATCCCGAAACGGGTGAAGCGCCGGCATTCGGACTTGCCCAGTTGCTGACCACCGGCATCACGTCCAGTGATGAAAATTTCGGAGGCGGCTATCCCCTGAACAATGTGACCACCACCGAGGATGGCAGCATCCTGGCGTGCAACATGACCCTCGCTTCGGGTCCGGATATCATCCTGGACGGCGGCTTTGTATCGGTAAAAGCGTTCCGCGTCTACCGGTGGAGCTGGGAACAGGATATCCCGCAGATGGTGATCGACTATAAAGAGGGAGGATACCGGCTCGGCGACAAATTCAGCGTATTTGGGAACTGGGATACAGAGGCCACCATTTATGCTGGTCCGGGTGAAAGCAATAAACTGCTGCGCTGGAATGTAACCCAGGGTGTTGTGGATGAAGAGCCGACCATTATTACCCTTGAGGATATCTCAACTGCAGGAACCTCCGTCACGGTAGCTGATGTTCCCGACAAGGAGGACTGGATCTATGTAAGCGGAAAGGGATTAATGCCCACGCTCTTCACCACCGAGGGAGTAAATCTCTCCCAGGTGGCCATCTCCACTGCCAATATGCCCTCATCGCTCCTTGCCGGACGAACCGTGGAGTTTGGCGGAAAGCTTTACATGGGAATGTTCAGCGGAGATCAGAGTGCCTTCATATTTGACATCTCCAAGCACGGAGAGAATGTCACCGACGCCGATGTGATCGGCTTCACCCCTACCTTCGGAACCCGGTATGACAACGCATACGGCGAGGGTGCCGTGGAATTCGGCGTCCTGGACGATACCCTGCACGTATTTATCTGTGCACCGAGCAACGGGATCGCCTGCTATGCGATCTCCGGTCTTCCCAACAGCACCTCCGTGGAGCGTACCTTTACAGACGCCTACGGTGCTGAAGTCTATCCCAACCCGGCTTCCGAAGAGGCGATCTTCCGGTTTAATTTGCCGGCAGACGCACACGGCCCCGTCTCGGTCAAGCTCTTTGATGCCACCGGGAAATTCCTGGGCATCATTGCCGACAAAGCGCAGCCAGGTGACGGGGAGATCCGTATGGATATCTCTCAATACCCGGCCGGAACCTATCTCTACCATGTGGTTTACGGTCGGAACATCGACCATGGAAAACTTATCATTCAATGACCAATGTTTCACTAAATCAACACTTTTATGAAAATTAAAACTACACTTATGTTGCTGCTTGCCGGTCTGTTCCTCACCGGGAACATGCTGGTGAAAGCGCAACCCGGGGAAAACTGGAATGTGACCCCGGCCTGGAACACAGGAAAGGATTATAGGGGAATCGCCTATAATCACCTTCACAATCATTTGTATGTGGCCGGATCCACTGATGCGAATGATGCGAGCCAGAACATCATCAGGGTACTGGATGCCTCTACCGGCGCAGAATTAAGCCAACTCACACTAGCTCCCCTGACCGTTTCCGACAACGGTTACGGAATAACTGATGTGGAAGTGAGTATGGATGGTGGTGTTTTTGCCACTACTACAACAACTAATCCAGAACTCTACAACCCATTTAATCTCTTTTATTGGGAATCAGAATCCGAAGATCCGGTTTTGTTATGGCAAAATACAGATGCTTATGATTTCGGACCTGGTTTCAGTGTCTATGGGGATTACAAGGATGAAGCCCTTATCATTATTCCCATATATGACATAGCCACTATTTTGTATTTCGAAGTTATCGGAGGTGTTTTGGGGGAGCCCACCGTACTCCCATTAAACGGTGTAAGTCCCGGAACAGGAGTGCATGTCCAGGCATTGGGCACCAAAATAACTGACGGCTTCTGGTACAGTAATACTGCGCAAGCGCCTACCAAGATAGATGGATCCGGCAATGTCATCGGAACGATTGATGCAGGATTGTCCACCGAAACCACCGGTGATGTAAAGCAATTTTCCTTTGGATCCAACACATACCTGGCAATTTCAGAAGCCGGCGATGTCCACCTGGTGGATATCACCGGTGCCAATGCAGATTTCAGCAACATTACGGCTACCGAGATCGTTCATACTGAAACCGGCACAGCCCCCACCCCTCCCGGATGGCCATCCGAATTTGGTGACGGCCAGGAGCAGGCAGTCCTGGGTCTTCCCGATGGTTCCTACGCGGTCATGTCCCTCTCGGGCAGTAATTACATCAAATCGTTTGGAACCGAAGGTGCCCCGTTTGCCACCAACCTGCGAATGGCAGGGTCGCCACTGGTAGGTGAAGTACTGACCGCTGAATATACCTTCGTGGATATCAACGGTGACGCCGAAGGCACCTCCGATATCACCTGGTACCGGGCCGATGATGAGCAGGGTACCAACATGGAAGAGATCACCGCCAATGCGGGTCAGTTTACCTACACCCTGGAGGCCGGGGATGCCGATAAATTTATCTCATTCAAACTCCTGCCCGTTGCTGCAACAGGTACCGCTTCCGATCCGCTGCATGAGGCAACTTCGGCTCCATTCGGACCGGTTCTGACCGAGATGAGCAAGCCGGTGGCTTCCGACCTGAATCTTTCAGGCACGGTCCAGGTGGGAGAAACCCTATCGGCAGGATACACTTACAGTGACCCGGAAAATGATCCCCAGGGCGAAAGCATCCTGGAGTGGTACAGGGCGGATGACGCCGCTGGCACCAATAAAGTGCTGGTTTCCTCCGGTAGTCTCACCTACGTTCCCGATTCGGATGACGCAGGCAAATACATGATATTTACCGTAACACCGGTAGCCACATCAGGTTACCTCCTGGAGGGGGATCCGGTCTCCATTGCCACTGCCACGACGGTTGCCCTGCCTGCACTGCCCCCGGTAGCTGAGAATGTAGCGATCTCCGGAAGAGAAGAGGTGGGGGGTACGCTGACTGCCACGTATGAGTATTCAGATCCCAATGAGGATGACGAAGGAAACTCGGTCTATAAGTGGTACCGTGCCGATGATGCATCGGGAACCAACCAGACCGAAGTGGCCGACGGTTCGCTTACCTATACCCTGGTGGCAGACGATGAAACGAAGTTTATCATCTTCGAAGTAACCCCGGTCACAGCGGATGATGAGACCGGCGATCCCGCCACCGCGGTAACCGGTGAGATCGGACCTGAGCCGGCCCCGGTACCCCCGGTAGCTTCCGATGTGGTTCTTTCAGGAACTCCTGAAGTAGGTGCTGTATTGAGTGCCACCTACACCTATTCGGACGATATCGATGACCCGGAAGGTGAATCGATCTACAAGTGGTACATGGCCGATGATGCAGCGGGCACCAACCAGACCCAGATTGACGGTGCAGACGACCAGACCTACCTGGTCACCGAAGCCGAGATGGACAAGCACATCGCCTTCGAGGTTACCCCGGTTGCCATCAGCGGCGGCGCCCTGGAAGGGGACCCGGTGATGTCGGACTATACAGCCGATGCCACCATCGCCTCCACCAATACGTTCGGTATTGAGAGATTATGGCTTGCATCCTCGAAGACCGGTGCAGTTCCCCACTATATCAATCCCACATCAGCCACTGAACGCGGATTTGCCGTGGGCAGCGATCATATCTATATTGCCAGCCGTTACAATGGCACCAAGGTGGTCGCCATTGACAAGACCGACGGATCCTTCGTAAAAGAACTGAGTACTGAAGGGATCGAAGGCGGTATCTATCCCATCAACGACATCGAGGTGTCGGACGACGGTCAGATACTGGCTGCGCCCCTGAATGATGCTCCCGAATTCTGGATATACAAATGGGAGAATGAACTGGCCGATCCCGTCAAATGGCTGACGGTAGACCTGCCCGAATCCATGCGACTGGGTGATAAGTTCTCCGTAACCGGGGACCTGACCGGTGATGCGATCATCATGGCTGCACAGGCCAATGGTGCCAATATCGTCCGGTGGGTCGTAACCGGCGGAATTGCAGGGGATGCAGAGATCCTTACACTCAATGACCTCACTTCCATGGAGACTTCCCCGGCGGTGGTTCCGTTTGAACCCAATACCGACGCCAACATGTTGATCGATGGCAAGGGACTTGCCCCGCGGATCATTGACAAGGATCTCAATGAGCTGGGCTATGTTCCGCTGATCGATAACTATGCAGCGTATAAGATCCAGTCCAACTCGCCCAATGTATTTGAATACAAGGGACGCACCATGGCTGCCTTCTTCCAGGCCATGCGCCAGGAACCGCTGGGAGCACGGATCATTGTGGCGGACATCACTTCCGAGCCTTACCAGATCGTGGACTCTTCAGAATATGTATCGAACTCGATGGCCTGGGACGGGTACATCGGGGAGGTGGATGTAACCACCGACGGTGATTACTATTACGCCTATATGCTGCAGGCCAAGAATGCCGTTGCCGCTTACCGCGGCGAACTCGAGCTTCCGCAGTATGTCTCTTCGATCACTTCCTACGAGGGCGATAAGGTGATGATGGTATTTGACATGGTCATGAAAGAGATCACGGAAACCAATGCCGATGCGTGGACGCTGGAAGCCGATGGTACCGGTCTGAACATCGACACCATCTACAGTTCTAACGACACCATCTTCGTTGACCTCCTGGATGCCATTACAGAAGGACAGGCTGTTACGGTCACCTATGACGGTAGCGCTCCCCTGGGATCATTTAACGGTATGCCACTGGCTGCCTTCGGTCCCGAAAACGTGGAGAATATCGTAGGAGCAGACGTGCCGGTAGCCACCGATGTTAGCATTACCAGTGATGCTGAATTCAGAACGGGTGAGACCCTTACCGGAACCTACACCTTTGATGACCCCGACGGGGATGCAGAAGGAAACAGCCTCTACCAGTGGTATGAAGCCACCGATGACAGCGGTTCCGATATGCTCAAGCTCCTTGGGGAAGAGTCCATCGACTATGTCGTAAGCGCCGATGTGGAGGGCAAATACGTTGCCTTCGAAGTGACCCCGGTTTCCGCAACCGGCGGCGAAGACTACCTGGTTGGTGATCCCGTCATGTCTGACTGGGTAAGAATTATACCCACCGGCGTCGATGCATTCACCATGGACAAGGTTGCCGTCTACCCGAATCCTGTAAGGGATCAACTCACCATCGAGAACGCCGAAGGTCTCGAGCAGGTAACGCTCATTGATATTACCGGCAAGGTAATGCAGCAGATCGACACCCGCTCCGGGAACCTGGTAACCATTCCGATGGAAGCCTACAGGGACGGAATCTACTACCTGAAGCTGCAGGGTGGAGATGCAGTTTCCAGGGTTGTGAAGGTTGTGAAAGTTCAATAACAATTTTCATTCTTGATTACGAGGGCGGACTTCAAACGTCCGCCCTCTTTTTATACAAAGGTTAACATACTATGAAAACCAGCATTCTGAGTAAATGGATTATCCTGATCGGTTGTTTGCTCTTTGCACTGCCTGGATTTTCCCAGGATATTAAAGTGAGAAGGATTAAAAAACTGCCGATCGACCATAAAGCATACTTTCCCTCTTTCGGGACCCATAAGCGACAGGTGGTGCTTACACAGTCAAATTATAAAGGAATTTCTTTATACAACACCTTCTGGCGGCGGGAAACCGTTATTTCGCAGGAGCCGGGAGCCGGCAAAGAGGTAGCGTTTATCGGTAAGAATGAGCTGCTTTACAGGGAGCGCACCCCTGCCGGGGAGGATGCTGATTATACCTATAAGACTTATGACCTGAAAGATAAGGAGTATGCGGAGGCAGAGAAGCCCCGTTCAGGACAACCTGAAGTGCGGGTGGACAGAAAGCAGCTGCTACTGGTAAATAAAGGGGAGGTCGTTCGTAAGATTGCCCCCGTGGGCGATCACTACTACATCTGGGCATCGCTTTCCCCCGGCGGCAGGAAGATGCTCTTTACGGCTGCGGGAAAAGGAACCTACGTCACAGACCTTGAGGGCAATGTCATTGCAAGCCTGGGCATGCTGAACGATCCCGGCTGGATGAACGACCAGTGGGTGCTGGGAATGGAGGATAAGGACGATGGCGAACGCGTGCTCTCTTCCAACGTCGTGGCCCGTCATGTACCCACGGAGACGCGGGTCAACCTGACCGAAGACTTTGAAGGAATTGCGCTTTACCCCGAATCATCTCCTGAAGCCGAGCGCATTGTATTCCACAATCCGCAGGGAGAGATATTTATTGCCAACATCAGGATCAAGAACCCCTAATACGCCTTATCGTGAAAAGAGTAGCCATACTATTTATTCTGTGCCTGCTGGGGACCTGCCTGCCGGTCAGCGGGCAGTCCCCCGATTTTACCGGTTTGAAAGTAATGATCAACCCGGGTCATGGCGGGCACGACTCGGACGACCGTGGTATGCCAAACGGTTTCTGGGAGTCGGAAGGGAACCTGACCAAAGGACTCTGGTTACGCGACCTGCTGGAAGCGCGCGGCTGCGATGTGATCATGTCGCGTGTTCTAAACCGGACCGAAGATGATCTGCCGCTCTCCCAGATTGCGGCCATGGCCAATGACAACAACGTGGATCTTTTTATCTCGATCCACTCCAACGCCGGAACACAGAGCTCCAACTATCCCCTGACGATCTTTAACGGGAAGAGCGAAACCCCGTCGATTCCCGAAGCCAAGGTCTGGGCACAGATCCTTTGGGAACAACTCATCACCAACGAAGCTACCTTCTGGACCAATACGAGTCCGCACTACATCGGAGATCTCACCCTGAATCCGAGCTGGAGTTACGGGTACGG
>CAYZMH010000031.1:0-32260 GCA_964479445.1 uncultured Bacteroidaceae bacterium
AATGGCAGAGTAGATAAACGAGTAAACGAGTTATGGAACAATCAATACGAAACCTGCTTATCGTAAGCATTATTCTTCTTTTCTGCGGCTTTGAAGCAGCCGGGCAATTCGTAGTGCGGGGTACGGTTACGGAAAAAGGAAATGACATGAGCCTGATCGGGGTAACCGTGGTGGAGTATGATGAAAACGGGAGGATACTCAAAGGTTCTATTACAGACCCCAACGGGAATTTCACCATCAAAGCAAGTGGTCCGGATGCCGAGCTTCATTTCAGTTATGTGGGGTATGACTCCAAAACAGTTCCGGTAAACGGAAGAAGTCAGATCAACGTGGAATTGGTTCCCACTTCGACGGAGATCGAGGAGGTGGTTGTTACAGCTGAAACCGACTCCGATCCGCTCACCGGCGTATCTTTGCGGGACAGGACCACGGCGACCAGCAAGGTGAATATGGATGATCTGCAGGATATCAGCTCGGTATCGGTTGACGGGGCGTTGCAGGGACAGGTATCCGGACTGGATATTATGTCAAGCGGTTCACCAGGTAGCGGATCCTCCATCGTGATTCGCGGTCTGGGTTCCCTGGGGAATTCCAACCCCCTTATTGTCGTCAATGGGATTGCTCAGAATATTACCCCGGATCCTGATTTCAATTTTGCCGGGTCAGACCAGGAAGATATCGGACAGCTATTAAATATTGCCCCCCAGGATATCAAGTCTATCGAGGTGCTGAAAGACGCGGCATCAACCGCTGTATGGGGATCCAAGGGGGCAGACGGGGTGTTGTTGATTGAGACCTACCGGGGAGAACAGGGAGAGACCAAATTCAACTACCGGTACAAGTTCACCCACAAAAGGGAGCCGGATCCCATACCCATGCTCAACGGAGATGAATACATCACCATGCAACTGGAGGAGTGGCATAATGCCCAGGGGATCTTCGAGGTGCCGGATGAGATCGCTTACAACACCGACTTCGTGGATTTTTACAACTATTCAGCCAACACCGACTGGATTGATGCGGTAACTCAGCCGGGGCTCAGTCATGATCACTATTTTAAAGCTTCGGGGGGAGGAGAGAAGACGGCCTTTTTTGTTTCACTCAATGCAGCGAATGAAAAGGGTACCACTATCAATGAAGGATTTGATCGCCTGACTACCCGTATCAACCTGGACTACGAGCTTTCCAAGAATCTAAAATTCACGGTGTTCTTTGATTATACCAACAGTCACCGGGACGGAAATTATATGTTTCGTTTCGATATTGACAACGACAACCGCAGAGACCGGGTCAATCTCCGGAGAATGGCTTATATGAAAGCCCCCAACATGAGCATCTGGGAACGCGATGAGACAGGGGAATTGACCGGTGAATATTTCACCCCCATAGAAAGTTACCAGGGACGAGGGGATCTCTATTTTAATCCGGTTGCCATCGGCAACCTGAGTGATAACGATATGGACAAGAATATCTTCCAGAACAGTTACCAGATCAATTACCGGATAACCAAGTGGATGCGTTTTATTGAAACCATATCGTTCCAGTACGACAACCAAAAAAACTTCACTTTTCTACCTTATACGGCCATCGGAACCGACTGGCTGGACGGTGAGGTGAACCAGGCCGGAGAGACCCAGAAAAACAGCAGCCGGATCTCTTCCCGTTCGCAATTGATCATGACACCCATTGTGACCTCTGTGCACAGTTTGACCATGACCCTGCTGGGCCAGATCAGTCAGAACCAGTCCCGTTTTTCCAGGTTTGTCGGGCGCAATGGTCCGTCCCTGCAGATCACCGATCCCTCTGCCGCCCCCCAGATTGCAGGGATGAATTCACAGTCATTTGACCGGCGATCGCTGGGTTCCATGTTCAGTGTGAATTACAAGTATCGTGACAAATACCTGCTTTCTGCCATCGTCAGGGGAGATGCCAGTTCAAGCTTTGGAGAGAACCGGCGCTGGGGAGTATTTCCCAGTTTTTCTGTAGGCTGGAGGTTCAGTAACGAGCCCTTCCTTGAAGAAATGAACTTTATAAATAATGGGATGTTGCGTGCGGGTTATGGTCAGACCGGCAAAGAGCCACGCAACCCCTACGACCGGTTTGGTCTTTTCGAGAATGCCAATCCCAGTCAGTATATCTTCAACGATGTGATCATTCCCACACAGATCGAGCTTTCCAACCTGAAGTGGCAGACGGTGGAATCCTGGAATCTGGGTTTGGAGCTGGCCATGTTCAAAAGGAGGGTGAACATTTCTGCTGACGTGTACAATAAAGTTACAAAGGATATTTTATGGCGTAACTACGACATTCCCTCCTCCTCGGGATTTAACCGACTGGCATGGTTTAACGGAGGGCAGCTTCAGAACCAGGGGTGGGAGGCATCGGCGAGGATAACTGCCATCCGCATGGAGGATCTGCGGGTCAGCCTGAGTTTCAATATCGCAAGGAACCGCAACTCTTTCCTGGAGTTCCCCGATAACTTCAACAACCTGGTTGGTACGGATATCGGGAACGGGGTGTATCCAAGAATGGCACAGATTGGTCAGCCCATCGGGTCATTCTACGGCTTCAACTATTTGGGTGTCTATTCCACCCCGGAGGATGCATATGCTTTGGATGAAGAGGGAAATGTACGGATAGACGCCAATGGTGATCCCATTCCGATGCGGTATGCCAATGGATATGAGTTCACTGCCGGGGATGCGATCTATGAGGACGTCAATAAGGATGGGGTGATTAATTTGAATGATGTAGTTTACCTGGGGGATTCCAATCCCGATTATACAGGGGGATTTGGCATCAATACCAAGTGGAGGCAGCTATCGCTGTCGGCTCATTTCCTTTACCGGACCGGTTTTGATATTGTAAACGAGATTGCTTCACAAACCGAGGGTATGCTGGACAAGAATAACCAGAGCAAAGCGGTCCTGTCGCGTTGGCGCAAAGAAGGGGACGATTTTGAAGGGATGCTTCCCCGGGCATATCTTGACCATCCTGCCAATAACCTGGGTTCCTCGAGGTATGTGGAAAGCGGAAGTTTTCTCCGGTTAAATAACCTATCGCTCAGTTACACATTCGATCCGTCCATTGCCTCCAAATTGCGGGTGGATAACCTGGAACTTGGGGCTAATCTGAGGAAAATCTGGACGTTGACCGGCTATAGCGGCCAGGATCCTGAGATCAGTCAGCGCATCGGGGATGACCCGTTCTGGTTCGGGACAGACAATGGAATGACCCCGCCTCCCATGGTCTTTTCGGGATTCCTGAACTTAAGTTTTTAATGCGGAATAATCTGAAGATATGAAGATAAGCAGATCATATTTACCAATAATTGTCCTTCTGACGGTGATGATTTTTCCCGGTTGTGAAGACTGGCTGGAGACTCTGCCCCCGGACGGATTGGTTAAGGAGGAGTACTGGCAGAATAAAGAGGATGTAGAGTCTACCCTGATGGGTGCCTACCAGGGGTTTGCAAATATGGACGAGTTGCTTTTCCTCTACGGGGAGTTGCGGGCCGACATGATCGTGGAAGATAATAACATGGTGCAGGATGAGCGGCTGGTTAAAAACGGGGATATCTTCCCGGATAATAAGATGTGCGACTGGTCTCCATTCTATGAGATTATCAATTATTGCAATAATGTAATAGAGTATGCCCCGGCTGTAATGGATAATGATCCCACCTTCACCGAATTTGATATGGAGGGGTATCGTTCTGAAGCGAAAGCCCTGCGTGCACTGGCATACTTTTACCTGGTCAGGGTATTCAACGATGTTCCGCTGGTAACGGAGCCTTCCGACAACGATGATGTGGATTTTTTCCTTACCAAGACCGATGGTGATACGATTCTTACAAGGATGAAAGAGGATCTGAAAGATGCGCGGTTGAAGCTGCGGAATGACTATGGGAATGAGAACGAGAACCGCGGGAGAATCACCCAGTCGGCTGCTGATGCGATTCTGGCGGACATTTGCCTCTGGAACTTCGAGTATGAAGAGAGCCTGGTCTACCTGAACAACATCATCAACTCGGGTCGTTATTTCCTGCAACCCACCATCCGCTGGTTTGAGATTTACAACCCCGGGAATACATATGAAGGGATCTTTGAACTGCAGTTTAACCAGCAGAATAACCAGGGTAACACGCTGTACAGGAATACCTACCAGCGGGATTATTACCAGGCCAGTCTGTATGCCCGGGAGATCCTTTTACCAGAGCTGTCGGGTGAAAATGTACGGGGCAAAGGTTCCATATCCACCGAATCGATCGGGTACAAAGTGTGGAAATATTGCGGGGGAGCCCCCGACCAGCGCACATTGCGTCCGGGTTCATCCAACCGCAGTGCAAACTGGATTATGTACCGGTATGCAGATATTCTGCTGATGAAAGCGGAGGCATTGTCTCAGCTCGGACAATATGAAGAAGCTCTTGGTCTGATCAATGATATCCGTACCCGGGCGCTGATGCCACCTGCAGAGATTGCTTTTACAGCGGAGGATTTTGAAGAGGCTATCCTGCTGGAACGTGCCAAAGAGTTAGCTTACGAGGGAAAGCGTTGGTTTGACCTGATGCGCATGGGAAGGCGGAACAATTATGCCAACAAAGAGAAGCTAATTGAGATTATCATCGAGAATGTTTCCTCCACGCGCCGGCTGATCCTGGCTTCAAAACTGACCGATCCGAACGGCTGGTATTACCCTGTGAAAGATACGGAGATCGAGAGCAATCCCAATATTGAGCAAAACCCCTATTATGAAAATTAATTTCGAAAAAGCGGGTACAATGAAAAGAGCGCTACCATACATCATAATCCTTTTTCTTACAGCTTTCGCAGCATGCAAGGAGGAGATCCCAGCGTTTGAGATGGAAAATCAGCTGGGGACGATCGCGGAATACGTCTATGACCATGCAGACCGTTACGAAAATTTTATTGCCATTATGGAAGCCGGGGAGCTGGTGGATGCCCTGGAGGCTTACAATCCATACAGCAGCGGGTATACCCTGTTTATTCCTTCCGATTCAGCATTTGAAGCGTTTTATTCGGAAAACGATACCTACAACTCCATCGATGACTTAATCGCCGACATGGAATACACACGTGCCCTGGGTCGATACCATATCCTGAATATGGATATCAGGACCAACGACTTTCCATTTGGCGCTTTCCCGGATACGACCCTGTCGGGAGATTTGCTTACCGTAGGATTTACCGAGGACGTTGACAGTACTATCTACCTGATTAACAGCGAAGCGCCTGTTACCATGGATAATTTTGAAGCCAGCAACGGGTTTGTACACGAGGTTGGAAAGGTGCTTGAGCCGATTGTATTTACAGGGTATGAACTGCTGGCATCCAATCCCGATTATTCCATCATAACGGAAGTGTTTGAGATGACTGGCCTGACAGACAAGATGGCATTGACCATCAACGGGGAGACCGGAGAGCGGGAGAACCAGTATACGTTGCTTGCAGAACCGGATTCGGTATACAATCGCAGCGGTATCTACACGGTACAGGACCTGATCGACACCATTTCGCCGGAATCGGATGATTACACCTCCCCGACCAATCCGCTGTACCAGTTTGGTGCCTATCATATTATGGAGGGCAGGTATTTCCTGGATAATTTTGAAGGCACGCTGAACTACAACACCTTTGCCTCCCTGCCTCTGAGGATTTCTGCCGGACTCGTTATCAAGATCAATAAGGATCCCGGGAGGGTGTATGATACGATCATTGAGAACAATGATACCACTTACATTGATTACGTAGAGCCGTTTTACAACTCAAGCAATGTGTTGAGCCAGAACGGCCCCATCCACTTTATCAACCAGGTGATGTACCTTTATAAACCCGGGCTGTCCAATCAGCTCTACCAGTTTCATAATGATCCTGTTATCAATGATTTGAAGAACATTCCCAACGAGTACATTTTCAGTGACCAGGAGACATTTTCCATGTTGTCCTGGGAAGGGGCGGAGGAGATTATTTATTATAAATCAGGAACACAGATTGACCCCAGGGGGAACGACTATTTACAGATCGAGGGTGATTTCACGCTCACCTATACCATTCCAAAGATTTTGCCCGGTGAATACCAGGTGTATTTCAGGGCGCATGCTTACGGGGATGAAAATGCCGTGGTGGAGTTATTTATTGACGGAAATAAAGCCGGGGGAATCATGAATCTTACCTCTTCAGGGAACAGTGCCGGTAATCCGTATGTAAGATTCAACCAGAATACCGTGGAATTCACCGAGTATGAGACGCATACTGTTACAGTGAGGAGCCTGATTCCGGGTATCCTTATGTGGGATTTTATTGAGTTTGACCCGGTATAACTATAAAAACATTTGCATCATGTACGCAAAGAAAAGCATATGGATATGGGTGTTGATCCTTCTCTTCTCAGGTTGCCAGAAGGACTGGGAGGAGTATTATTACGGTAATGATGAACCTACCGTGGATCAGAACATGTGGGAAGTTATTTCGGAAGATCCTGCTCTGTCAGATTTCGTAGAGTATGCAAGGCAAACCGGAGCCGATTCTTTGTTCACCAGCGGGAATTCCATCACGGTGTTTGTTCCGGATAACGAGGCGTTTGCCAACCTGAGCAGTGATACCTTGGATTTAGAAACCCTGCTGGATTACCATTTCCTGGAGACGGTGGTCAATCTTCAAAACATTGACCGGTCCAAAAAGATGGAGACCCGGACCGGCAAGTATGCATTATTGGAAAACAGCGGTGAGAAATTGTTCATAGACGGAATTCCGGTGAATGCTTCCAGTCCCCTGTTTCTGAACGGCCGGTATTATGTGATTGATGAGGTCCTGCTGCCCCGTCCTACCCTGTATGAATTGATCAGCAGTACCAACCGGTACCTGAAAGATTACATTGATCAATTTGATTCGGTATACCTGGATGTAACGCGAAGCACTCCCATAGGGTATGATGAACAGGGGAATACGATCTACGATTCGGTCTTTACCCGGTTCAACCTGTTTGATTCGCTCTATTTTCCCATCCAGGATGAATTCCGGAACAAGGCAGCTACCATGATTTTGTTCGACGAGCAACAATATGAAGATGCCCTTTCGGAAATGGCACTGAACCTCGGTGATGCTTTTCAAACCTATGAAGATATTCCCTACAACTGGCAGAAAAATGTGCTTCTTCCCCGCTTGATTGATGACCGGGTATTCGGGGAGGCGCTGCGTATAGATGATTTCAACGAGCGTATGAAAAACATCAATGGGGACAGCATTGATATGGACTACCTGAATATTGATGAAAATTCCCGGTTTATCTGCAGCAACGGGGTCAGTTTCCGGTATGAGGATTTCTCCGTGGCAGATTCGCTTTACAAAGGAGAGATCAGGGTGCAGGGAGAATCGCTGGTTGAACTCATTGCCACCGGTGTGTATGGATGGAGGGAAGGCGTTACCATTACGGGTACAAGCAAATCGCCTTCCAAGGTGGTAGCAGACGTTGCCGATAATGATACACTGGTCAACCTGGAACTGGGGATCAACTATACAGATGATATGATGCTGGAGTTCTATATCCGGGATGTATTGCCTCAGCGATACCGGTTAGTCTGGCGGGCCAATTACCGTCCCTCGGGAACCTACGAGGTGTATGTAAACGATGAGCTGATGGGGGATATTGACCTCTTTGATATGCGATCGACCCGAATCAGTGTTACCGGGGAATATTTTGTTCCTGAAGGAGGGATCAACAAGGTCGATTTCTGGGTTGACAATATAGATGAATACGGGGATGTGAAGATCGGTCTCAAATACATTGATCCGGGTTTTCAAACCTTTAATGGTTTCAGTATTGATTATATCTCATTGGTACCGGAGGGTGAATAGTTATGGAAAAAACTCAAATGAAGAACATGCGTGTTACGAGCAAACAACTAATCCTTTCTGTCATTCTTTTATGTCTGATAGCTCCTGTTTTCAGTCAGGACAGCACCCATATTGAAGGCCGCGTCCTGAATTCGAAGGATGTGCCTGTGGAGGGAGTGTCGGTGAGCGTCGAAGGATCTTCCAACCAGCCCTATATTACCGGGGAAGATGGGTATTTCAGTGTGACTTTCCCGGGTTCTGAAGCCTGGCTGCTGGTCGCGCCCGTGGATCGTTACAAGAACAAAGAGATCTTCATTTCGGAAGATGATCAGGCCAAACGCACAATTTACCTGGTGGATGAGCGTATACAAGCAGGAAACGACGATGTCCTGAATCTCCTGGGAGAGAATAAGCGAAAGAACCAGGTCACGCCGCTGTATACCCTGGAGGACCGCGATTACAACCGGTTACCCTATATCACTGCTGATCAGTATTTCCAGGGAGTGATCCCCGGGGCCTTCTACACCAATCATTCGGGAATGCCCGGATCAGGAGGGTCGCTTTACCTGAGGGGGATGACCGGTCTGAACAGTAACAATTTCCCGTTGGTAGTTGTGGACGGACTTCCCCTGGAGAATGCCAATATTTACACCCCATTGATTGACGGTGCTGCATACTCCCCGCTTTCGGGTATTGATCCACAGGATATCTCCAATATCACGGTCATTAACGGCGGTACCGGCTCTACATTATACGGGATGAAAGGGTCCAACGGGGTAATCCTTATTGAAACCCTTAAACCTACCGACATACAGACCTCCATTGATTTTTCATTCAAGACGGGCATCCGGTTGAAGGGTCGGCAGTTGCCCCAGCTGGGAGCTGAACATTACAAAACACTGGCCAATGAAGTACTGGCAACCTCGGGTCTTTATAATGAAACCTTTGATGACAAGTACCCGGGGCTGTATTACACGCCGGAGGACGAGGAGTATATCCGGTATTCCCACGATTATACCTGGCAGGACGAAGTCTTTACCAATTCGGTGTTCCAGGATGCATACCTCAGTGTTACCGGGGGGGACGCGGTCGGTAAATACGGACTTTCCATAGGGTATTATAACCACAAGGGCACCTTTAAAAACACCGGTTTTGACCGGTTTACAGCACGATTTGTAGGTTCTTTCAATGTGTTTGAATGGTTGCGGTTCAATGTGAGTGCGAACCTGGCTTCATTGAATTCTGACATAAAAGAGTCGGCCCTGTCGAGACAGACCAACCCGATTCTGACCAGCCTTTTCAAGTCACCCCTGATGTTTCCCTACCAGTACGACGATGACGGGAACCAGCTGTCGATCATTGACAATGTGGATGAGCTTGGGGTGAGCAATCCCACGGCTGTTATGGATCTTTTCACAGCTAACAATTCCAACAATCGCTTTCTCACCTCGGTACGCATTGAGGGTGATGTTTCTGATGCTATCAAATTCAACTCCCTGCTGGGTCTGAATATTAACTCCCTGAGGCAAACGGCATTTTACCCGAACCAGGGTATGGAGTTATACTATTCGGGAGAGGCCTATAATGTATCCAAGTCTCTTACCAGCAATCTTTTTGCAATATACAACGACAATTATCTCAGTTACAACGAGCGTTTGGGAGAGCACAGGCTGAGTGCAAGAGCCGGGGCGAAGTGGTATACCAACTCCTTTGAGGAGGACCTGGCCCTGACGAAGAATTCCAACCCCAATGACGAGTACCAGTCCCTTCAATCGGGTACGGCTGTTCTCCGCAATATCGGTGGGGGTGTGTATAACTGGAACTGGTTATCGGGATACGGGGCATTCAACTACGCGTTCCGGGATAAGTATATCGCCGAGGCAGCCTTTTCGGGTGATCTCTCCTCCAAAGTCGGTAACGAAGCCACCGGAGTATGGCTCATGAACGGTATCCCCATTGGTAACTTCTATTCAGGAGGTGTGGCATGGAGGATTTCGGAGGAGCCTTTTCTTGCCGGTGCATCCACGCTGGAAGATTTGAAGCTCAGGGCCCAGTACAGCATCAGCGGGAATGATGATCTTGGTATAACAAGCAGGCACGATTACTACCGTATAGCATTGTACCGGGAAACTTCGGGTATGGTGCCCGGCGGGTATGGCAATCCTGCCATCAAGCACGAAGAAAAACGGGAGTTAACTGCAGGGTTCGACCTTGCATTCAAGGGTGACCGGTATCGACTGAGCATGAACTACTACCGTATGAATATGGAGGATATGCTCGTTTTTGAGGTATTGAATCCTTATGTCGGCTATGATATCTATCCATCCAACAATGCTTCCATGCGCCGGAGCGGGATTGAGATGGATCTTTTTGCACGCGTCATTAAGACTTCAGATTTCTCGCTAGATTTTTTAATCAATGCCACTACGAGCAGTAATTCCATCACCCGGGTAAAGGATGATCAACTTGTCACAAGCATGCCCGGTTACGAGTTGGTGAACCAGGTGGGTGATCCCATGAACAGTTATTACGGTTATGAATTCAAGGGGGTTTACAGTACCACCGAAGAGGCATCCGGGGCCGGATTGGTAAATGATATTGGCGTTCCTTATGATGCAGGGGATGCGATCTATTCCGATTTGTCAGGTCCCGGGGGAGAACCCGACGGGATTATCAATGAATACGACAAGACGGTTCTGGGTTCAGCCAGTCCGGATCTTTTCGGGGGAGTGACCTTACGGCTATCATACGGGAATTGGAGCCTTGAAACGCTTTTCCAGTATGTATACGGGAATGAACTGTTCAATTATATACGTTACCAGAATGAAAAAATGACCGATATAAGCAACCAGAGCATCACCACCCTGCGCCGATGGAGCTATGAGGGGCAGGATACAGATATGCCGCGGGCGTTGTGGGGGGATCCCATGGGAAACAGTGATTTCTCATCGCGTTGGATCGAGGACGGATCATATATCCGGTGGAAGACAGTGACCCTCTCCTATGCGCGGACCACCGATTTCCTGGTATTTAAGAACTTCAGCGTCTATGCCTCGGGCATAAACCTTTTGACTTTTACCCGTTACCTGGGATATGACCCGGAGTTCAGTGCATCAGTTAACACCGCCCAACAGGGTGTTGATTACGGACTGATGCCGCAGGCCCGTACTTTTTTGCTTGGCGTGAAACTTGGATTATAAATAGTTGCAACACGTATTGTAATGAACCGCAGAGAAACTAACGAACCAGAAAAGGCTATGCATCGTAAGATAAACATATTGAGACTATACCTGCTGCTTATTTTCATCGGAGGATTGATAGTAAGCGGATGCGAGGAGTTTTACAACCCGGAGCTGGGCAATGCCATTCGTGAGGATGATTATTTCATCGACCAATCAGAATACCGTTCAGCTTCCATGGGACTCTATGCCCTTCAGCAGGATCTTGTGGAACAATTGATTGTACTGGGAGAGCTGCGAGCAGATCTGCTGGAGATTACAGACAACGCCGGTCGGGACCTGAGGGAAGTTCAGAATTTCAACATATCCCGCGGGAATAAATATGCCTCGGCCAGGAATTTTTATACCCTGATTGCTGCAAGCAACAGCTTTATTCGCCATATTGAGCACAACCATCCCGAGGTCACTGATCCGACTGCCCCGGTGGACAACTATGACAGATATTACGGGGAGGCCTGGTGTATGCGCTCCTGGGCCCTTTTCAATGCGGTAAGGATCTATGGTGAGGTTCCTTATATTCCCACTTCCCTGACCAGCATCTCGGAGATCGAGGAGTATGTCAATTCAGGCAAAACAGTCATGGACAGTATTGACATCATTTATGCACCCGATGGATACTATAATGATACCATTATCCTCGAGGAGCCCGTGGAGTTGGAGAATGCATATATTGGCCTTGATGCGGTGGTGGATACGCTGACCCGTCAACTAAACGAACGGGTAAAGGCAGTGGGTGTCAATCACCGGATTGTGAACGGCGATGTTTCCTGGGATGTAACCGTCTGGAATGAATATGCCAAAGATGTTCTCATGGGGCATATGTACCTTGAAATCGGGGATTATGTAAAAGCCATGGAACATTTTGAATCGATCCTTTATAACTACGAGGGAGAGAACAATGTGAAGTTTGGTCTGGATAACAAATTCAGGAACAACAGCTGGAAGAATATTATTACAGGCATTGATCCGGATGAGCATATCCTTGCGCTGAAATTCAATAAAGGAGACCGGCAGCAGCACAATTTGCAGTTTATTTTTTCCAATGAAGCGACCAATTCCTACCAGGTCAAACCCACGCATACCTGTGTGATGAACTGGGAATCGGAATGGGATAACTTCCGGATTATCGAAGATCCTGAAAATGAGGATGAAATGATCCTGAATCCGGATAAGCCGGGCACCCCCAACGATTACTACAGGGGGTACCAGGTTTCGTATGCATACAGCAGGGAAGGGGATATCATGGGCAATGATGAAGTGGCAGACATGCTGGAGAACAAACGAATCGGGGATACCCGGAGGGCACTTGATGCCATGATCGGGGTTGATACGGTGGTCTACAAGTATTCGCTGAATAAAGAACCTTTTGATCATGATGCCAACGTGATCCTTTACCGGGCAGCAGGAATTCACCTCTACGCTGCAGAAATTTATACCAACTGGTACTTTGAGAGCGGTAATACGGTTAAACCAAGTGTAATTACCGCGGAGAAGTTTTTAAATGACGGGACCTATCAATTCAATCCCGATCAGTTAGGTGTAAGAGGCAGGGTAGGCTTTGATGACGGACTCGAATACATCACGGTGGATAATGATATTATCTACCAGCGGGATCCGGTTTCCAACAAGGTGACCGGGGTACTGGACCTGGCCGGTGATCTGCAAAAAAAGCAGCTCTACCTGGAAAACCAGATCATAGAGGAGCGTGCGAGGGAGCTTGCTTTTGAAGGAGAACGGTTTTATGATCTTATGCGTGTAGCCAAGAGGCGAGGAGACCCTGCATACCTGGCAGACAAGGTGGCATCCAAGTTCAGCGGCTCTGAAGCGGAAAACATTCGTTCATTGCTTATGAACGAGGAGAACTGGTACCTGCCGTTTTACCTCGACGAGAATTAGATTAGCTTAACTTAAGTCAATTGTGCTGGTTAGTAGTTTATTTTACGTGTAGTTTTAGTTAGTAGTTAGTTGGTTAGTTAGCACTGCGAAAGCAGGTAAAGGAGGTCCGGGTAACCGGACCTTTTTTATTTCTCAGGGCATGGGTATGATAAAGTGGTTTTGCCCGCCAGCGTCCAGGTGAATGGTTTGTTTATGCAGTATTTCATCCTGACGGGATAACACCACTTCATAGGTTCCGTGAAACCCTTTAAACCTGAAGGAAGATTGTTCCTGCAGAGATTTTTCCAGGTCCGTGGTCCACTCTTCGTTGATCAATTCGTTCAAGACATGATATGCAGGTTTTGGGTCCAGGTTTTCGTCCAGGAAGCCACCCCGCCATCTGTTCTGTCTTTTTGCAGCTCCCCCGTCTGCCACATTCCACCATGTAATTGCTTCCACATTGGGATGGCTGAACCACAGTCGGTAAAAATCGCGGGTGATCTGTGCCTGGTTTTGCTGTCCGGTTTTCCCTTCCGGCAGGGCAGGGAAGGTTACTTCAGTGATCTGCAGGGGCAGTCCGAACCGGCCATAGAGGTCCAGGGCACGGTAGAGTTCCTGCGGTGTAAAACTTCTCCCCTGCAATACCCCGTTCCATATGCCTTTCCCCATCAGGTGGAATTGCAACCCGATGGCATCCACCCGTCCCCCTTTCAGCAGCAGGTTCTCAATGAGCAGGTACTCCAGGCTGTACTCTTCAGCGTAGTTGCTCCAGATCCGGGTGGTGAAATTGTATGCCAGGGAGTGTGATTTTCCAAGGTATTTATCGGCCAGCTCAAAGGTGAGAAGCGGGAAATCGCGTGGTGCGGGCACTTCTACATGGCGGTTATTGGTTTCATTGACCACATCCCAGTACTGAATATCCTGTCCATAGCGATCACTGATTCCTCGGATGCGTTGTTCAAGAAGCATGGTCATGCTGTCTTCTTCGGATGGCCACCAGGCGGGAATAGCGAAACCCGGATTATCCCAGAAGAGCGGGTGTCCTTTCATAGCCACATCATGGTTGTTACAAAATTCCACCACGCGGTCGGGCGGGGGCCGCCTGAATATATGGCTGCTCTCTTTACGATATCTAAGCCTGCCTTTTTCCGGTTCGAGGGTTTTCCAGTAGAGTGGCACGGTGGCAAAGTTGAGCAGGTCTTCAAACACCTGTTGGTATGTTTCATTTTGCTTGGGATCCTCGTATTCATCCAACATAAAAATACTTGCTCCAAAAAGGAAATCATGGGATTTCTGTTGTATGGAAATTTTCCCGGTGAATTGGATCTCTTCGCCCTTCTGATTGACCAACCGGATCTCTGCCCAGTCTTTTCGGTGGGTTTCAATGCCGCGATCTATCCTTTCTTCTATTTCAGGATTATTCCAGTTACTGATGTATGTTTCAGATACGGTTTGAGCAGGTAATGAATTTACCGAAAATAAGGTCCATGCTAAGAGGCCTGCTGAGATAATTGTGTTTGTTTTCATTCGTCTGTTATTCTTTTTATATATCCAAAATATTCCCGGGTGCTTTATCAGACCAACCTTGCGCTGTATATGATCCCTGATTATTTCCCCGTGCAATGGTACAGGTATTTTAATTCATGCTGCGTTTTGTTGATTTTTTTTGACCGGGTGATTGTATTATACCGTGTTATGACACGGTAATCATAAAATTATGGAAAAAATCCCTGAGATCCGAGGAAAATGAGCTTTCAGATCTTGCATGCAGCGTATAAATCATACATTTCATTTTGCAAAATCAAATAGTGCCCGAATCGGCGATCGCTTAATGGATCCAGGGTGATAAAAAAGAGAATCATTGCCGGTCTATCTTTCTCATTACCCTTTAATATGGCGGGGTATGACAGATCATAAATCTATAGGATATATCTTAATTAGATTTTTTTTCGGATCTTGAAAGTGGTAATTTTCGAAAGAAGGTGCTTCACTTTTAGCGCCTGAACGAACAAGGTCTATCCTGTTAAGCATCGTTATATTCAAAAAAAATAATAAGTTTCAATATCAAGTCATTACACATATTTCAATAATAATAAACCTGTACATATGCTAAAAGGAATATCACCCCTTATTTCCCCGGATCTGATGACCAATCTGTTGAAGATGGGTCACGGTGATGAGATCATTCTTGCCGATGCGCATTTTCCGGGATACAGTTATAACCAGAATGTGATCAGGGCGGACGGACTTCGTATTGCCGATTTGCTCAAAGCGATCCTTCCGCTAATGGAGCTGGATACCTACGTAGACAACCCCATTGCCATGATGGCTGCAGCACCGGGAGATGAACTGGATCCGGCAGTGGAAGAATCCTATTTGGAGCAGATCGCGCCTATCTATCCTTATGCTGGTATAGAACGAGTGGAACGGTTTGATTTTTATGAACGCACAAAAGAGGCTTTCGTAGTGGTTATTACCGGAGAAACGGCAAAATACGGCAATATTTTGCTGAAAAAAGGGGTAACACCGCAACATTAGAGCCTGGCTTTGAATCCCCGGTTGCCGCATGCGGGAGTTGCTGATTGATCAGTCTGCCTGCTGGAACAATCTGAATTGAGCGGTTGCCGGTAGTGTTCTCGTTCAGGATAAAGAAAAGAATATAAAACATCGTATAAAAAAGAATACAACGTATGGAATTAAATGAGACCAGGATGCGGGGAGCCTACCTTCCCGGAAACCGCAAAGTGGAAATCAGGGAGGTGGACATTCCCACACCCGGACCCGGTGAAGTGTTGATCAAGACCAAGTCTTCGACCATTTGTGGAAGCGATATCAGGGCCATTTACCGGGAGCACCTTGGGAAAGGTCCGGAAGCTTACCTGAACAAGGTCGCCGGCCATGAGCCATGCGGCCAAATAGTGCAATGCGGGCCGGAGATGAAGCGATTCAAGGAGGGAGACCGGGTTGTGCTGTACCACATTTCAGGTTGCGGGGTATGCAACGATTGCCGCAGGGGATACATGATCTCCTGCACCAGCGAACACCGGGCTGCGTATGGCTGGCAGCGTGACGGCGGGATGGCGGATTATATCCTGGCTGATGAGAAGGACTGCGTGTTGTTACCCGATTCCCTTACCTACACCGACGGGGCCCAGGTTGCCTGTGGTTTCGGGACGGTTTACGAAGGATTGGAGAAGATCGGGGTGAACGGAAATGACGTGGTGCTTGTGGTCGGATTGGGGCCTGTCGGACTGGCCACCCTGATGCTGGCCAGGGCGCTTGGAGCTTCCGGGTTAATAGGAGTGGATGTACAGGCAGAGCGCGTCCAGCTAGCCCGGGAGAAAGGCCTGGCCGATCACCTTTTCCTTTCCGACGATCAGACCCTGGACAGGATACACGAAGTGACCGGGGGCAAAGGATGCGAACGTACGGTGGATTGCTCGGGGCACACCCTGGGACGCCAGCTGGCGATCCGCGCCACCAGAAACTGGGGACGCTGCGTCTTTATCGGGGAAGGCGGAACCGTTGAGTTCAATCCGAGTCAGGATATGATTCACAAACAGATCACCATTTACGGTTCGTGGGTGACCAACATCCTTCGCATGGAGGAGCTGGTGGAGCGTATCGCCCGCTGGGGAATTCACCCGGAAGATCTTGTAACGCATCGCTTCACCCTTGACCAGGCAGACCAGGCTTACGAGTTGATGGATGAAGGAAGATGCGGGAAAGTGGCGGTTGTTTTCGATGAGGAGATCAAATAAGAATTAAAAGCGTTTTTTATATGAGTTACCTGGAGAGTTTGATCGCTCCTGATGGAGTGGACGTAGAAAAGATACCCGTTAAAACCCTGTATACAGGAGACAGAATACCCGGGATCGGGTTTGGAACCTTTGGCTCCGATCATGTTCCGGGCGATCGAGTTGCGGAAGCTGTAAGAGAAGCTATATCACTGGGCTACCGGCATATTGATTGTGCTTCGGTATATGACAATGAATACCAGATCGGACCCGTCCTGCAGGAGGTAATGGACCAGGGACTGGAACGAGAGGAATTGTGGATAACCTCGAAGGTATGGAACGACATGCACGGAGAGGGCCAGGTGATCGCTTCCTGCAAGCAGACCCTGATCGATTTGAAACTGGATTACCTGGACCTGTACCTGGTGCACTGGCCGTTCCCCAATCACCATGAACCGGGGGTGGACATTGATTCCCGGGATCCCAATGCGGTACCGTATAACCACGATACGTATATGAAGACCTGGCGTCAGATGGAACAATTGGTGGAGATGGGCCTGGTGCGGAATATAGGTACTTCCAACATGACGATTCCCAAATTGAAGTTGCTATTGCGCGATGCGCGGATCAAACCAGCCTGTAACGAAATGGAGTTGCATCCCCATTTCCAGCAACCCGAACTGTTCCGTTATGTGCTTGATAACGGGATCATACCCATCGGGTACTCCCCCATTGGCTCCCCGGCACGGCCGGAGCGTGACCGGACACCGGGGGACACCGTGGACATAGAGGATCCGGTGATTGTGCGCATTGCAGAACGCCTCGGAGTGCACCCTGCAGTGGTAAGCCTTAAATGGGCGGTGCAGAGGGGCCAGGTTCCGATCCCTTTCTCTACCAAGCGGAAGAATATGCTGAGCAACCTGAAAGGAGTTGTCTCCGAACCATTGACCGATGAGGATATGAAGGCGATTGCCGGGATCGACAGGGGATGCCGGCTGATTAAAGGCCAGGTTTTCCTCTGGCCCGGGGCGGAAAGCTGGGAAGACCTGTGGGACCCGGACGGAACCATCAGGGGATGGGACAGTTAGGGATTCCCGCATAAGTTACAAGAAAGAGGGTGCGCCGCATAGTGCACCCTTTTTTATGGGTGGTCCAAAACGTAATTTTTTATCCGGGATGGATGGTTGTTATTAAATGTTCAGATTATTGAAAGTATCGATGATGTGATTGTTCTCACCTAATTATCAAATGTATATTGTTTTTCTGTCAAGTTTTTATATTTTTGGCATTGAAATAACGTTTCTAAATATCAATACATGGATCAAATCAAGCTCTCCAGGGCCGAAAAGGAGGAAATGCGGCAATTTTACCAGGAGGAACTGGACAAAACAGTCCGGCGCCTGGAACACATTAAAGATGTATTACAGAAACTCGGATTCACCAGGAAACAGGTTGAAGCGGGTGTTTCCGGTGCCAACCGGGAAGTAGGAAAGACCAGTCCCCTGGTCCCTTCAGCCTCCTCTTCCGGCGATGCCCCCGCGAAGAAGCGTGGCGGCCGCAAGTCCAAATGGGAGCCTCTTATCGAGAAGGCCCTGCGGGATAAGGATCAGCCCCTGACCTATGATCAGCTTACGGCTGAGATCATGGCGTCCTCCGACATTCCCAACTCCAAAAAAGCAAGCACGCGCCAGGCAATCGTCAGCGTTCTGTTCCGGTTGCGGAGCCAGGACGGCGACATCAAAACGTTCGCCCTGGGTACGCGCGAAAAATATATCGGTCTGACCGACTGGACCGACAGCCGCGGAAAATTGAAGAAAGAGTACCGCGATAAACTGGAGCTCCCCCAATCGAAGAAACCCACCAAACGGCGGAAAAAGCGAACGACGCGTAAAAAGAAGTAGGGTGGCCCCCGGAACGAACCCTCAGCAGGTTTCGTTCCTTGAGAGGAAATACCCCAACGGGCTTTTGCGTATCCACCTGCAACCAGCAGGTGTTTACAACAGGCTTCGTTCCTCAGGAGGAAATACCCCGGGGGGCGCAGACGTCTTTCACAGGTAGATCATCCCGGTTGGGTCGCGGTCAGGGTTTCGTTAATGGAAGAGGAACTCACCGGGTAACCGGTTGATCCGGGTGAAGAACCATGACAGAGATCCGCTTTCCGGAAACCTGATAAAAATCATACAGGCAGTCATTTGACTGCCTTTTTTCGTTGCGGGAATCCTGTGTATCCGGGTAAAAACATGTTTTACAGCATCTTACTGCAACGTGTTGAAGGAATGCCTTTTCTGACCTTTTACAGGTTGTTATCCGGACCCGGCAAAGACCCCCTCATTTTTCAGTTTTCCATACGGCAAATTTGGAGAAAAACTCTATCTTTGGCATCCCTGAGCGGGGATTTTGGGTAAAATTTGGTAAAGTAAAAACCAGATTCACAAACCAGTAGCAGGAACAGACCGGTGGCATGCCCTCACCGTGGCCGTTTGAACCAACACCCTGCAGCGGTTTCCTCAAGGGCCGTTCCGGGTAACCGGCATTGCGAACTGAATGATGCACAATAGTAACTACGCATAAATCGATATGGAAATGCATGATAAAGTTAAAGAACTCACGGAGAAAATACATCGCGAAGGTGTGGAAAAGGCCAATGAAGAGGCGAAACGCATTGTAGACGAAGCGAAGAAAGAGGCGGAGAAGATCGTGGAGAAGGCGAAGAAGGATGCGGAGAAACGGGTGGCCGATGCAGAAAAGAAAGCAGAGGATGTATCCCAGAAGATTGAATCGGAGGTGCGGCTCTCCTCCCAGCAGGCGTTGCTGAACCTGAAGAAGGAGATCACCGACCTGGTGCAGGCCGGGGTGCTGAAGGATCCGCTGAAGGATGCGTTCAAGGACCCGGCGTTTCTGCGCGATATCCTGACGACCCTGGTGAAGAACTGGAACGCGGCGGATGAGGCCGAAGAGGGGCTGGAGGTGTTGTTGCCGGCCGATCAGAAGAAGGAGCTGGAGACCTATTTCAAGAAGAAGTCGGCCAGTGTGCTGAACGAAGGGATTACCCTGAAGGAGTACCCCGGCGTGGAAAATGGATTTGAGATCCAGCCGAAGGGGGGGCATTACAAGATCACGATCACCGACGAAGCGTTCGAGGCGTTCCTGGGTGAGCACTTCAAGCCCAAAACCATGGAATTTCTATTCGGAGGGGATCAATAATGAGTCAGCGACAGTATCACTATTTCATTGCAGGATTGCCCGAGCTTTCATTCGATGCCCAGAAGGTATGGGTTTCTGTCGTGGAGTTCAGGGAGATGCTGGAGGAACATCTCCACCCGGAGGATTATGAGCAGGTGAAGTACATCTTTCTCAGGGAGGATCACAAAAACCTGGTGGAATTCATCGGGGGCGGAGAATTCGAACCCGGCGGAGGGAGTAATTACAGCCCGGAAGATTTCAGGAACGAGCTGTCGGCGATCCTTCCCGAGGAGCATGTATTGCCCGGGTATATGGCCGCCTTGCTGCAACGGAATGAAGAGGGGGAGGAGGAGCTGGACCGGGTGACCTGCAGTCAGGAGCTGGCAGACGGGTACTACCGGTTCATCATGGAGCATGGCAGCGATTTCCTGCGGGACTATACAGAAATTGAATACGATATGGCCAACCTGCTGACCTACCTGAAGACAGAGCATCACGGTCTGGATAAGGGAAAGTACCTGGCGGGGGATTCGGGTCATGCGCACCACCTGCGGCGCCACCTGAAAAAGAGCCTGGTAAAGGATCCGGAGTTTGAGTATTTCGATGAGGTGATGGGGGCGCTCTCCCTGGCTACTTACGAAGAGGCGGAGCAGAAACTGGATTTATTGAAGTGGAACCTCATTGACGACCGCATCTTTTTCGAGCAGTTCACCCTGGACTGGATCCTGGGTTACCTCGAGAAACTGATGATAGCGGAGCGGTGGGCCGGACTGAAGAAGAAGGCCGGCGAAGAGAAGTTGCGCGGGATGATCGAGGAGGTGCAGAATGAGGCGGCCCGGCAATGGGAATCCCTGAACAGGGAGGTATAACAAACAGAATGATCATAAAATTAAACGCATAGAGAATGACACGTGGTAAAGTAAAAGGAATTGTCGCCAATCTTGTTACCGTTGAAGTGGATGGTCCGGTTGGACAGAACGAGATTTGCATGATTCAACACAGTGAAGCACGGTTGATGGCTGAGGTGATCAAGGTGGGAGAGGGGCTTGCCTATGTGCAGGTTTTTGAGAGCACCCGCGGATTGAAGATCGGCGCCGAAGTGGAATTTGACGGGCACATGCTGGAAGTGACCCTTGGACCCGGCCTGCTGAGCCGTAACTACGACGGATTACAGAACAACCTCGACACGATGGAAGGGGTGTTTTTAAAGCGGGGCGAGTATACCGATCCGCTGGATAACGAGAAGGAGTGGGAGTTTGAACCGCTGGTGAAGAAAGGGGATACCGTGGAGGCTGCTTCCTGGCTCGGGGAGGTAAAGGAGAACCTGGTCATGCACAAGATCATGGCCCCGTTCACCCTGGAAGGTAGCTGGACCGTGGATTCCATTGTCAAAAAGGGAAAATACAAGGTTACCGATGAGGTTGCCGTATTGAAAGATAAAGAGGGAAAAACGGTTTCGGTGAATATGGTGCAGAAGTGGCCGGTAAAAAAGCCGCTCAAGTCGTTTAAGGACAAACCCAGACCTTTCAAGATCCTGGAAACCGGGGTGCGTGCCATGGACACGCTGAACCCGATCACCGAAGGGGGAACAGGATTTATCCCGGGTCCGTTTGGATGCGGGAAAACCGTGTTGCAGCACGCGATTTCACGCCAGGCCGAAGCCGACATTGTGATCATGGCAGCCTGCGGGGAGCGGGCCAACGAGGTGGTGGAGATCTTCAAGGAGTTCCCGGAGCTGGAAGATGCACGGACCGGGGCCAAGCTGTCGGAACGTACGGTGATCATTGCCAACACCTCCAACATGCCGGTGGCGGCCCGTGAGGCATCGGTTTACACGGCGATGACGCTTGCCGAATATTACCGTAACATGGGACTGAAGGTGTTGTTGCTGGCCGATTCCACTTCCCGCTGGGCCCAGGCGCTGCGGGAGATGTCCAACCGCATGGAGGAACTTCCGGGTCCGGATGCCTACCCCATGGACCTGCCCGCGATCATCTCCAACTTTTATTCCCGGGCCGGTTACGTGAAGCTGAACAACGGCAAGGAGGGATCCATTACCTTTATCGGAACGGTATCCCCGGCCGGCGGGAACCTGAAGGAGCCGGTGACTGAATCGACCAAAAAGACGGCCCGCTGTTTCTATGCACTTTCGCAGCAACGGGCTGACAGCAAGCGATACCCGGCAATCGATCCGCTGGAGAGTTACTCCAAGTACCTTGAGTACGATGAGTTGAAGGAGACCCTAACCGATATGATATCCGGTGAGTGGCTCGACCTGGTGGATTATACGCGCGACACGATGATACGCGGACGGGAGACGCAGGAGCAGATCAATATCCTGGGGGACGACGGGGTGCCGGTGGAGCACCACATCCTGTTCTGGAAATCGGAGGTGATCGACTTCGTGATCCTTCAGCAGGATGCGTTTGATGAGGTTGACCGGATGACCCCCCTGGAGCGGCAAAAATATATGCTGGAGAAAGTGATTTCGATCGTAAAGATGGATTTTGAATTCCAGAAATTTGAAGAGGTGGCCACCTACTTCCGGAAGGTGATCAACCTGTTGAAGCAGATGAACTACTCGGAGTTTGAATCGGACCAGTTCCGGGATTATGAAAAACAACTGGAAAGCATGTTAAAAGAAAGGAAGGTGGCATAATGGATAAAAAGGCATTTAAACGCATCTATACCAAGATCAACCAGATTACGAAAGCTACATGTGCGCTCAGGGCGGAAAATGTGGGGTATGATGAGCTGGCATTGGTGAATGGCAAGCTGGCACAGGTGGTGAAAATCATGGGCGACGAAGTGACACTCCAGGTATTTGCCGGTACCGAGGGGATCCCTTCCAATGCCGAAGTGGTGTTCCTGGGCAGGCCGCCTTCACTGCGGATCGGTCAGGACCTGGAAGGCCGTTTTCTGAATGCTTACGGGGATCCCATCGACGGGGGTCCGGAGCTGACCGGTAAAGAGCAGGAGATCGGCGGTCCGTCTGTTAACCCGGTGCGGCGTGAGCAGCCATCACAGCTTATTTCAACCGGTATCGCGGGGATTGACCTGAACAATACGCTGGTGACCGGACAAAAGATCCCGTTTTTTGCCGATCCCGACCAGCCGTTCAACCAGATCATGTCGATGCTGGCCCTGCGTGCGGAGGCTGATAAGATCATTCTTGGCGGGATGGGGTTGTCGAACGATGACTACCTTTTCTTTAAGAACACATTTGAAAATGCAGGATCGCTGGAACGCATCATCGCGTTTGTCAACACGACCGAGGATCCGCCGGTGGAACGGCTCATGGTGCCGGATATGGCCCTGACTGCTGCCGAGCATTACGCCTATGAAAAGAATGAAAAGGTGCTGGTGCTGCTTACCGACATGACGTTGTATGCCGATGCCCTGGCCATTGTATCCAACCGGATGGACCAGATCCCTTCCAAGGACAGTATGCCCGGATCGTTATACAGTGACCTGGCGAAGATTTACGAGAAAGCGGTACAGTTCCCCGAAGGGGGGTCCATTACCATTGTTGCAGTGACGACCCTTTCAGGCGGGGATATCACCCATGCCATCCCCGACAACACCGGGTATATTACAGAAGGACAGTTATTCCTGCGTCGCGATACCGATGTGGGGAAAGTGGTGGTGGATCCGTTCCGCTCGCTCTCCCGACTCAAGCAGCTGGTGATCGGCAAGCAGACCCGGGAGGATCACCCGCAGGTTATGAACACCTCGATCAGGCTCTATGCCGATGCGGCGAATGCACGGACCAAGCAGGAGAACGGGTTTGACGTGACCGATTACGATGAGCGTGCCCTGAAATTTGCCAGCAAGTACACGGAAGAGTTGCTGGCGGTGGATGTGAACCTGAAGGTGGATGAGATGCTGGACACAGCATGGAGACTGCTGTCGGATCACTTTACCAGCAAAGAGGTGGGGATGCGCGATGACCTGGTGGAGAAGTACTGGCCCGGGGATAACGGGAAAGGAGAAACCGGTGAAAAAGGAGAAGAAGCCGGAGATAAGGGAGAATCCGCAGCTGAAGCGGAACAGGATGCACCTGAAGGAGAAAAATCATGAGGTAGACCATGAGTTTAAAGTTTCAATACAATAAAACAGCGCTCCAGGCGCTTAACAAGCAGCTCAATATCCGGTTGCGGGCCCTGCCGACCCTCAAAAACAAGGAGTCGGCCCTGCGAATGGAGGTCAAGATAGCCAAGGCGGAGACAAAGAAGCTGGCGGCTGACCTGGAGGAGGTGATCCACGGTCAGGACAAGAACCTGAGAATGTGGAACGAGTTTGATTCCGGCCTGGTGTCTGTTAAAGAGGTAAAACTGGGATTCAGGAAGATCGCCGGGGAGAAGATCCCGCAGCTCGACGAGGTGGTGTTCGATACGAAGGAGTTCGATGTATTCGCGGAACCGAAGTGGTTCCTGGATGGCATCGAGGTTCTGAAAGAACTGTTTCGCCTGGTGATCGAGAAGGATATCGCGGAAAGGAAGATGGAGATGCTGGAGTATGCCCGGAAGAAGACCACACAGAAGGTGAACCTCTACGAGAAAGTGCAGATTCCCGAATACGAGGATGCAATACAGAAGATCAAGCGGTACCTGGAAGATGAGGAGAACCTGGCCAAGGCAGCCCAGAAGATTGTGAAGAAGCGTCAACAAAATGCAGAGGAGGCGGCGTTATGATTGCTAAAATGAAAAAGTACGCATTCCTGGTTTTTCACCGGGATTACCATGCGTTCCTGGAAAAGATGGGGGAGCTGGGTGTGCTGCATGTGATCGAGCGGCAGAAGAGTGTGGAGGAGGATGACGATGCGCTTACCGGAAAACGCGAACACATGGAGCGTATTGAGTCGGCCCTGAGCCTGCTGAATAAAGCGACTCCCGGGGAGGATGAAGAGGAGGTGCCCACGCCGGGTGAGAAGGTTAACGATCCGGTCAGCCTGATGGAGAAGGTGGAAGCCCTCGACGATGAGATTGATTCCCTGGAGACGAGGCTGGAAGAGATGCACAAGGAGATCCTGCGGCTGGAACCCTGGGGAGACTATGAGCCTGAAGATATCGGGAAATTACGGGATGCCGGGATGCAGGTGCGGTTATACCGCTGTACCTCCCAGGAGTTTGATCCTTCATGGGAAGAGGAGTACTCCCTGTTTACCATCAATAAGAGTGCAGGAACCGTTTTCTTCATGGTGGTTGCCGATAAAGACCAGGAGATCACCATTGATGGGGAACAGGTCAGACCCGCCGGGCAATCATTGTCACACCTGAAGGAAAAGCAGGAAGAGGACCGGGAGGCACTGGGCGGTGCCCGCGAGCGTATGGCTGCTTATGCGGTTCATCATAAGGAGATGCTGGAGAAGGAACGGGACCGGGTGGCAAGCGAGCTTGAGTTGGAGACCATCTACCGGGAGACCCAGAAAGCATCGGACGATACCCTGCGTATTCTGGAAGGGTGGGTGCCCGATACAGCGGAAGAGGAGCTATTGGATTGGGTGAAAAACGAAGAGGTGATCAGCCTGGTCACCCCCCCGGAAGAGGGGGAGACCCCGCCGGTGAAGCTCAAAAACGGCCGGTTTGCCCGCTTGTTTGAACCGATCAGCAAGCTGTTTGATCTGCCCGATTACCAGGAACTGGACCTGACCCCCTATTTTGCGCCCTTTTTTATGCTCTTTTTCGGGTTTTGCCTGGGCGATGCAGGATATGGCGTGTTCTTTATCCTGTTTGCCGGCATTCTTAAACTAAAGGCAAGCAAGGAGTTCAAGCCGATCCTCAGTCTGACCCAGTACCTGGGTGTGGCCACCATTTTGTTCGGGTTACTGTCAGGGACCTTTTTCGGTATTAACCTGATCGATACCGGGTATACCCTCACCGAGACGAGTCTCCGGAACCTTGCAACCACGGAAGTTTCGCAGGGTGCAGTGAACGAGCTGGAGCCGATGGCCGGTGAATACTACAAGAGCCGGGCCGAATTCCTGGAAGCGGTAAAAGCAAATGGCGGTGAAGAGCTGGTGGCCGATCACGAGACGACCATCCTTAAGCAGGCGGAAGCCGGTGTACCCATCTTGTCCTCGTTCCGGCACCTGATGCAGGATTCGCTGGGCATGTTTTACCTCTCGATACTGATCGGGGGATTGCAGATCCTGTTCGGACAGTTTCTCAAGATCATGAACATCACCAGGAAACAGGGGTTCAAATACGCACTCTCCACGGTAGGCTGGTTTATCCTGGCCATTACGCTCATCCTGCGTTTTAGCGGTATCCTGGAAGGAGCCATCCTGGTAAATGTGTACTATGCATTACTCGGAGTAGCCGGAGTGATGATCTTTTTCCTGAACAACCCGGACAAGAATGTGTTTGTCCGTTTCGGAAGCGCGATCTGGGATTCCTACAACATGGTGACCGGCGTATTCGGAGACCTGCTCTCCTACATCCGGTTGTTTGCCCTGGGGATCTCATCGGCCATCCTGGGATTTGTCTTTAACGACATCTCCATGCAGTTGCTGGATGTACCCTATGTCGGATGGCTGTTCTTCTTGTTATTGCTGTTGTTCGGGCATACCATCAACCTGTTCATGGCAAGCCTGGGAGGATTTATACACCCCATGCGTCTGACGTTCGTGGAATTTTACAAAAACGCCGGTTTTGAAGGCGGAGGAAAGAAATATAAACCATTTATCATTCATAAACAGAGCAGAAAGGAACAATAATTATGGAAACAATTGCAACGAATGCAGGAAATTTGCCGGTCATTCTGGCTTATATAGGGCTCGCCCTCATGATCGGACTGGCAGGTATTGGAAGTGCCATTGGTGTATCACTGGGTGGGAATGCAACGGTAGGTGCATTGAAGAAAAACCCGGACGACTTTGGTAAGTACATGCTTTTAAGTGCATTACCCGGTACCCAGGGTCTTTACGGATTTGCCGGATTCTTCGTGATCAACTCATCCGGAGTATTGCAGCCGGATATGACCATGCTGCAGGGCGGTGCTGTTCTTGCAGCGGGCCTGGCACTTGGTTTTGTCGGACTCCTGTCGGCCTGGCGCCAGGGAGGTGTAACTTCCAACGGTATTGCGGCGATCGGATCCGGACATGATGTCTTTGGTAACACCATGATCCTTGCCGTATTCCCCGAGCTGTACGCGATTATCGCTTTCGCGGCTGCCTTCCTGATCAGTACAGGACTATAAAAGAAACCGTTGTATTACAGGATATTCACGGTCTTCCCGCTCCGGCGGGACAGGCCGTTTTTGTTTGGGGGATGGGGGTACGGGGTTCTTTCCGGGCCGCTATTGTTTTATAGGTGGGAGTTTTGTAATTTGTGAGGCGTTAACTGTATCACCAACAATTTAAAAACGTAAACACATGAGACATTTTCGAACCCTCACCGTTTTGCTGCTGGCAACGGTCATGATTGCTTTTGTATCCTCCTGTAACCGGGGCGGCGATGATGCCACGGAGACCGCCGATGAGAAATTCGGTGAAATGGAAGTGGTGATCCCGGAAGAACTCAAGGATAACCCGGAGATCGTGGAATACATCGAAGGAATGGCGGATGTGGCCGATTCCTATGCATTGCTGATGGATGAGATGATCGAGGAGCTGGGCGGATATGAGGCGGCCAGTTTCGAGGATCTGAACATGCGCGAGAAGGTGAAGTTCACCCGGCATGCGGCGGAGTTCTCCATGAAGTCGGCACCGATCATGACCAAGTGGGCCGAGCACCAGGCCAAACGGACCATGGTGGCCGATGAGTTGAGCGAAGAGGAGTTGATGGCGCTGGAGGCGGTGATGGAGCGGTTTGAGGCGCGCATGGAGCAGATCGAAGCCCGGCACACTGACTATTTCGAGGGCGTGGAAGAGGCGCAGTAAACAGATCGTCGCGGCACCGTGGATAAGCTTCGCCATTTCTCTGCGAAATGACAGGTGAAAGAGGCGAAGTGACCAGATCGGCGCCCCCCCCTGGCAGCGGGTCATAGCTGGCCAGGGGGCTGTGTGACAGGTTGCGGACCGGCAGGTTGTTTGCCACGAAACGTATATCCCTTTACCGAGGTGAAGGGATTTTTTTATGGGGGGCTCGTGCAGCGTACAGATTCTGTTTTATACCGGGTATGATCCGTGGACTGGGTTTTTTTGTGGCTGACCAGGGTTAGGCCCCCGGCTAATGCCGGATACAATCAGTCCGCAGGCTATGGTTTTTTACGGTTGATCAGGGCCAGGATCCCGAAGGCGACAGCTCCGAACACAATATGCACCAGGTTGGTGACGGCGTGGGCAATGAGGGAGAACGCTTTCCCCGATTCGGTGTCCACCCCGAAGAGCAACAGGCACTGGATCACCACGAAGTGCCAGGCCCCCATGCCGGCCTGGATGGGCAGGAGAAAGGCCAGCGTGGCGAGTCCGAATGTAAACGCCGCCGCGGCAAAGGAGAGGTGTGCGGTGGCCGGAAGCGCGAAAAACAGCAGGTAGAGCATGACGAACCAGATGCCGTACACCGCGACCGACAGGATAAAATAGAGCAGTTTGTTCCGGATACGGAGGATAGAGGTGAATCCCTCCCCGATATCCTTTTTAATTTGTTGCAGCCGGCCCCGGATCTTATCCAGGAGTCCGAATTTCTTCACAGCAACCCACGTTCCGGATACGACCGCAACCCCGATGCCGGCAATGAGCAGGATTCGCCCGGGTTCCAGGTTTTGGGCGCTGATCTCGGGGAGTTGCAGGATCTGCTGAAACCGGTCAAACTGCCAGACAACCAGGGTGATGAAGATCAGCATCAGGATCACGAACTCGGTGAGCCGTTCCACCAGCGCGGTGCCGAAGAGCTTGGCGAACGGTACCCGGTCGGTTTTGTTAACCACTCCCAGGCGGGCGATCTCCCCGCCGCGGGGGATGATCTGGTTGGTGAAGGCCAGGATGATGTTGGCCAGGAAGAGGTTGGTCAGGCGGGGGTTATAGTTCATGGGCCGGAAGAGGATTTTCCAGCGGATGGCGCGGACAAACTGGCTGAACAGGTTGAGCAGCAGGGATATGGATACCCAGAACCAGTTAACGCGGCTCAGTTCATTTCCCAGCTCTCCCAGGTCGGTGCCGCGAAAAACCCACCAGAACAGGGCGATTCCGATGAGCAGGAAGAGGATGGAGCGGAGGGTTTTCTTTTTAGCCATTATTCTTCAATAACGCCTGGAGCTTCTCGTTTATTTCCTGTTGGAGGTTTTCGAACGAATCTTTGATCTTGCCGCCCTGCTCCTCGAAAGAGTTGCCGATCCGCTTGGTGATCAGGTCATAGTTCTGCAGCAGGGTGAGGGCGATCTCCTTCCCTTCGGAGATGAATTCCCGCGTGGCTTTCCCGGATGTGGTTTTGGCGTACTTGGTGGGATGGGTGAGTCCGTGCAGCAGCGTATACTTGATCTTCTTCCCGTGGGCCTGGAAGTAGAGGTTGATGTAGGTCTCCACCCCGAAGCGGATATCCCGGATATTCTCCAGGATGGGGATCATGTCTTTCTTGTAGAGGGCGCGCTCCCCGGTGAGGCTTTTAAACGGATTGACCCGGTAATCGATCAGCGTCTCGGAGGGGGATCCCAGCACCATATCGGCCTCGGGCTCGTCGGCCAGGATCGGGTCCAGCAGTTGGTGGAAGTGCTCTTTCCGGATGTTGGTCACATCGGCATCGAAAAAGAGGATCACCTCGTTGGCGGTGTGCTGCACCCCCACGACCATGGCATGGCTCTTGCCCTGGTTCTCTTCCAGGGTGACCACGTTGAGGGGGATCTTCTCTTCCAGTTTGGCGAGGATCTCCGGGGTGAGGTCCTCCGATCCGTCGTCCACCACCACGATCTCCGCGTCGGGCACATGCCTGTGGCACGATTTGACCACGTACTCGATGGTGGGCTCTTCGTTGTAGGCGCAGATAATGATGCTTACGTTCTTTTCCATGATGGGTTCCTTTAAAATTAACGTACCGAAAAGGTGACTCTCCGAAAAACAGTGTTTCCCATGGGGACCAGGTTAAACGGTTCCAGGGTGCCTTTTTTATTTTTCAGCCATACTTTCATATGTAAAACGGGTTTCTCCCATGGAGTGTTCATTTCTTCGGGTGTACCCGGAACGAACTCCACGGGGTTGGCCGGCTGGATGGTATAATTCCAGCCCGACCGGTCTGTTGCCCTGATCCTGTAGCGGTGGTACCCGCTGTTCCTGTACTCTTTGACCTTCTTAATCCTGTGGTCAAAGGGCAGTGCAAAAACCAGTGGTCCGCGCTTAAAATAGATCCCTTTGTTCTTCACTGTTTTCGAAGCCGGTTGCTGAATCTTATTCACGGTGAAATTAAAAACAATTTCAACCTGGTCACCCGGTTTCCAGGTGTTTTCAAGCACGAGCCGATCCGGTTTTTCTTCCAGTCTTGCGTTTTCCGGGAGTTTGACGGCACTCACCTCACAGCCGAAGGGTTTCCGGAGGGTAAGGGGAAATGATACCGGTTTACCGGGCTGTATGGTAAAGGTAACCGTGTCGTTGAAGGGGTAGTGGGTATCCTCGCTGATCTGCACGGGAACCCCGGCGATTTTGGTATCCAGGGTGTTCGGACCGTACAGTGCAGCAATGAGTCCGTCTTTCTGCGGATCCTTCATCCACATTCCCTCCACGTAGTAGGGCATGAGCCTTCCGCCGTTAAGCACGCAGCATGCGGCAGCCATATGGGCCGCATCGTAGTTTTCCCGTTTGACGATCTCCCGGTGGTTGATTTTGATCCGGTTATCTTTGGTCAGGTAGGAGAGGGCTTTCAGTACCGGGAGGCGGGAGCCCTGACCCGCATTGAAGGTCATGGTCTCGATGCGGTCGGCCAGCGAGAAATCGCCGGTAAAGGAGATCATCTTGTTAAGCGGACTCACCATTTCGGCGATGCCGCAATACTCGTAGCGCTCATCGGCCGTTCCGAGGCGCTGTTTGATCCACTCATCGCACCGCATGGCCCCCGACGGGGTGGTGTGGGTATCGAGCTTTTCCAGCACATGGGTTGCTGCTTCATCGTATTTTTCTTCTTTTTTAAGGGAGGCGATCATTTGCGGCACGAAGAGTCCTTCCGCGGTGTGGGCACCGTGGCTCTTAAAGAGCAGGTCCTCTTTGAGCAGGTTGCTGGTTTGCAGATCGTCGTCGCGCACATCCACCTTATTGAAGTCGCTGTACAGTTTTTTGGCGAAGGTGAGGTACTGCCGTTTACCGGTGATCCGGTAGAGCCACTCCAGGTTTTCGAAAAAGCCGATCCCGTGGGAAACGCCGCCCCCTTTGGAAGTAACCGCGAAATAGTTGCGGTTACGGTAATGGTCCATCACCAGCTGAACCGCCTTTTCGGCAGCAGTGAGCACCTCCTGCCGACCGGTATATTCGTAATAGGCCAGCAGGGCCATGAGCATCCGGCTGGTAACCCACAGCTCCCCGTTCCCGCGGGAATGGTTAAAGCGGCAGCCCGCTTCGTTGCAATCTTCGTAGATCCCGATATAACCGGCATCGTTTATACTATCGAGCAGTTCGTTGATCCACCCGGTGGCCCGGTCAATGTAGGCCTGTTCGCCGGTAAGAAAAGCCATCCGGGTGACCGCATCTTTCCAGTATCCCTCGTGTTCTCCGCTCCACCACTCTTTGCGCATAGAAAACTTGCGTTTACTCCTCCGCTCCGGCCGGGTGAACACATCGTGGGTGACCGTGGGGTGTACCTGGTCGAACTGACCGATATACCCCTCGGTGAGGTCCTGTTTCAGCTGTTGTTTGATCCATCCTCCGGGTTGTATGGCCCCTGCCGGCAGCAGGGTGTAGGTATAAGTTTTTTTCATGTCTTCCTCCTTCGGTTCATCTGCATGCAGGGGTGCCAGGGTAGTGAGGGTGATTGCCCATATGATGGAGATCCTCTTCATCATCCTTCTCCGTTTTTTCATTCATACATACGAAATCTCTTAACCTGAGTTCTTTCCCTGATTTATCCGCCCCGGACAGTTTCCCGGTACACCGGTGGTATGACCTGCAAGGCATGCTTCTGGCGAAAAAACTCCTCGTCAAAACTATCAAAAAACCGTGCCAAAACAATAAGAACCTGGTAAGTTCTTCATTGATAATACGATATGTATAGAATCCTGTTGAACCGGGCTGTCAGACTGTTGCTTTATTCCCCTTCTGTGGAAATAATCCGTCAGGGTTAGTTTGGTTGAAGGTAAGGCCGGCGTTTTAGTTTAAGGTTGGTCTGCGGATACGTTTTTCGCAGCCAGTTTTTTCAGCACCGGGTTTGGCTTCCGTTTTCTCACCGGACTCGTTGCAGGTTGCTTCTCACTACTTCGGCTTCGGCTCAAAGATATACATATTTAAATACAT
>CAYZMH010000032.1:0-31958 GCA_964479445.1 uncultured Bacteroidaceae bacterium
CATGTTCAGGGAGACCCTTCAGGCGATGGCGATCAACCCCGATTGCATACAACTCATCGGGGACACCTCCAGGGAGAGTGCACGGGCGATGATGAAGATGGACCGGTACCTGGATATCCTGGTGCCGCGGGGCGGGGCCGGACTGATAAGGACGGTGGTCGAAAACAGCACGGTTCCGGTAATCGAAACCGGGGTGGGAAACTGTCATGTCTATGTGGATGAATCGGCCGACCTGGAGATGGCTGCACGCATTGTCGTTAATTCCAAGACCCACCGCCCCGGTGTATGCAATGCCGCGGAAAGTCTGCTGATCCATCGGGATATTGCAGAAAAGGCGGTTCCGTTTATCGGAAAAGCCCTCCTGGATGCAGGCGTGGAGATCAGGGGAGACGAAACGGTCTGTTCCCTCCTGGGACAGGCAAAGACCGCCACGGAAGAGGATTGGAGTGCCGAGTACCTGGCCCTGATCATCAGTGCAAAAACGGTGGATTCGCTGGAGGATGCCGTATCGCACATTCATACCTTTGGCTCGGGTCACTCAGAAGCCATTGTAACCTCCCGGTATGCCAGTGCACAAATGTTCCTTGACCGGGTGGATGCTGCGGCTGTTTATGTAAATGCCTCTACCCGGTTTACAGACGGGCATGAATTCGGGTATGGCGCGGAGATAGGCATCAGCACCCAGAAGTTGCATGCCCGCGGTCCCATGGGGTTGCGGGAACTCACCACTACCAAATATATCATCTATGGAGACGGCCAGGTGAGGGAATAGCTACTTTCCCGCCTTGTGTGCCTCGATCTTCCCGATGAACGCATCAAAAAGGTAGGCAGTATCGGTGGGCCCGCCTGAAGCCTCGGGGTGGAACTGCGTGGAGAAAAAGGGCCTGGTGGCATGGACCATCCCTTCATTGGTATCGTCGTTCAGGTTCACGAAAAGTGGTTTCCAGTCGGTCGGCAATGTCTTATTATCAATGGCGAAACCATGATTTTGCGAGGTGATGTAGGCTTTGTCGGTATCCACCTCCAGGACGGGCTGGTTGTGACTCCGGTGACCGTATTTCAGTTTATAGGTATCGGCTCCCGCCGCCAGGGCCATCAGCTGGTTGCCCAGGCAGATGCCAAAGATCGGGGTGTCCCGTTTGAATGCCCCGGCCAGCTGGGCAATGGTCTCGGGGCAGTGTTTGGGGTCGCCCGGACCATTGGAGATGAACAGTCCGTCATACTCCTCCTTTGAAAGATCGTGATCGTAGGGAACGCGAATGATGGTCGTGTCGCGTTGCAGCAGGTACCTGATGATGTTATACTTCACGCCGCAGTCAATCAGCAGGATCCTGTGCTTCCCCTCGCCATATACTTCCCGTTTGGGAGTGGTCACCTTTTTCACCAGGTGATCGTTGTTGGGATCGTACCATTCCGGATCATTATCCCCTGCAACGACCTTTCCCAGCATGGAACCCTTCTCCCGCAAAATTTTGGTGATCATCCGCGTGTCCACCCCGAAGATACCGGGTATTTTGTATTCGTTGAGCCAGTCTCCCAGGCTTTTCATGGCATTCCAGTGCGAATAGTTGGCCGAGTAATCACTGATTACCAGTGCTGAAATGTGGAGGGCATTGGATTCGAAAAAGCGGTGTAGATTGTGCTCCTTTGCCTCCTCGGGGACCCCGTAATTTCCCACGATGGGATAGGTGAGAACCAGGATCTGTCCTTTGTAGGAGGGATCGGTCAGACTCTCGGGATAGCCGGTCATGGCCGTGTTGAACACTACCTCTCCGGCAACACTTCCTTCATATCCGAATGAATAACCATCAAACCGGTCGCCATTCTCCAGGGTAAGGGTAATTTTAGGATACTCCATTTCGTTGAATTTCATTCATAATTTCTCAATCGGCACGCATGGAACCCGCTTGAAAAGATTCACGCTCCAGGGCAGTCATCCTTACTCTGCTCGTTCCGTATTTCGATTCCCTGTTTCCGGTTATTCTTCCGGGAGGAACCGCTCCAGGATATCACCGGCCTGTTCCGGGGTAAGCTGCTTCCCAACGATCTTCTTCTCCTCATCAAGGAGGAAAAGCTGCGGGAAACTGTTCAGGTTGTAAAGCTTACGAAAATCATTGCTGTATGGACTCCAGCAGTTGGTCCAGTCGTACAGCTCATGTTCATTGATAAAATCGACCCACTTCTCCTTTCCCTCCACGGAGTTGATCACGTGAACAGCCATCACCCGGAGTCCGCGCTCCTCGTACTTCTTGAAAACTTCGTAGAGTTTCGGGGTGGACTTGCTGCAATGACCGCAATCCACCTCCCAGAAATAGAGGATCGTGTACGGGGCCTGCTCTTCATAAAGGAGAAATTCAGATCCCACATGCGGGTCCTTTTTGATGCTGGTATCCATGGCAGCCAGCTGGAAATGTTCGGAGGGAATCTCTTTCAATACGAAATTGGGGGCGGGATCACCGACAAACGTGTACTTGCTCGCCTCCAGGTTCTCTTTCAGTTTCTTGATAAAATCGGGACTGCTCCAGGTGGCTTCCGGAATATAATACTCCCGCGCAATGTAGAAATAGACTTTATCCATCCCCATGCGCTTGCTGTCGGCAAAATGATTGAACAGGGTGATCAGCATGTACCGGAAGATCTCCGGGTCAGAACGGGCTCCCTCCATCAGGAAATCCACCGTCCGGATCAGCGAGTCGGGGTGCTGAATAACGGCCCGGGACAGGTAGGTTTTGATTTTGGAATCATAGACCGGGGTATGCAGCAGCCGCGGATCGGTAAAGTCGAAATGATCGAAATAGTGGTCGCGGTAGTAGTAAAAACGGACCGAATCGCGGTGGGCTTCCGGAACATCCTCCAGGAGGGTATCCGGTAACTCCACATCTTTCATCGCTTCCATGAAGGTGGATACAAACAGGTCGGGGTGGTTGTCCATTACCTTTTCGGCATACCCGGCCATCTCGCTGTTCAGTTCATCGATCGCTTCCCTGGTCTCCAGCGAATCACTCTCCGTTTCCGCGCGCTCCAGCTTTTTTTGGAGGGTCTCCATGGTCTTGCGACGCTCTGCCAGGAATCGCTTGTACCGGAAAAACACCGTGTTATCCTCCGACCCCCTGAAACGGGTATTGGTTGTAAAATCGGAACGGTCGGTTTCAATAGTGAAATGCTGGTCATCTGCCATCAGAAAATCGAAGTAGGAGTCGGGGTCGAAATAGAGAATATACATCCCCCCCTTGAAGGCTGAATCCGAGGCAAAAGCCCCCTCTCCCCGGGCATCCAGCATGACTGTATCCTTGGGGATCATCCGGGTGGTGAAGTGCTCGCCGAGTATGGCTTGCTGACCGGCAAAACCGGGTGCCTTGATGCTGATCTCATATCCCTGTGCCTGTCCTCCCACTGTCGCTGCCAGAAGTGCAGCTATGAATAACCAAACTTTGTTCATGATCTCCAGCTTCAGATTCCACATCAACAGCCCAAATTTACATATAAAACCATAAAAATCAGCATCTGTTTCTGTCAATTTATCAGTCCTTTCCATCTTTTACCATCATTTCCACCCGGGGATCGCTGTACGGAATGAGTGCACAGGTTCCCTGTACAGGAATCCGTTTTGATATTAGAATATACATATTTAAATACGTATTTAAATATGTATAAAAATACGTATATTATTAGGTGGAGTACATGCTGGCATTTAGCGCCAGGTAAAAGGGGTGCGGGCGGCTTAATGGAGAATGATCCCCTGGATGCTGTGAAATACCCGTCAAATTCACTATTTTTTAAAGTCAGAATTGTTCCACCCCGATTATTTGTCCTAATTTTGATAGATGACCGGACCGGTCCGGCTTTTCGGATCCGGCACTACCGGGTACAACCCGTTCAAAAAAAAATGCATTATGTATACCTTAAGTGAAGCCCAGAATATCATTGAAAAGCACCTGAAAACCATGCATCTTCCGGATGAGCCCGCCGATTTGTATGATCCGGTGCGTTATATCCTCTCGATCGGGGGCAAGCGGATCCGTCCGGCCCTGGTGCTTATGGGATGCGATCTTTTTGCCGGAGCCGTGGAATCGGCCCTGCACCCGGCGGTTGCCGTGGAGGTATTTCACAATTTTACCCTGCTGCACGATGATATCATGGACCGTTCGGAGCTGCGCCGGGGTCATTCCACGGTGCATACCCGCTGGGATGGGAATGTAGCCATTCTCTCGGGCGATGTGATGTCGATCCTGGCTTCGCGTTTCATTAACGAGGCACCGGGGGCTGTGCTGCATGCCGTACATGACATATTTACCCGTACAGCCATGCAGGTGTGTGAAGGGCAGCAGTTTGACATGGAATTTGAAAAACGGACGACCGTGAGCGAGGATGAATACATCCGGATGATCGAACTCAAAACGGCTGTTCTCATAGCGGCCAGTCTTAAGATCGGTGCTATTCTCGGCGGGGCCTCCAACAAAGATGCAGAAGATCTCTATAACTTCGGAAAGAACCTGGGCATAGCTTTTCAGCTCCAGGATGACCTGCTCGATACATACGGGAAACCCGAACTGATTGGCAAGAAGCCCGGCATGGACATTGTCGACAACAAGAAAACCTTCCTGATGATCCGTGCCCTGGAAAAGGCATCGGGAGAACAGGAGAAGATCCTGATGAATTGGCTGGAAGCCAAAGATTTCGATCCCGATGAGAAGGTCAGGTCAGTGGTGGAGGTCTTTGACGCCCTGGACATATCCCGGGAGACCGATAAGAAGATCAGCGAATACTTCGATACCTGCCTGGCAAACCTGGGCAATCTCAACCGGCCCGATGAGCGCAAAACCGAATTATACGCCTTTGCAGAATACCTTATGAAGCGGGAAAAATAGTCCCGCCCGTTATCCGATTCCCAGCTCCAGCATCAGGTCTTTCTGTCCGTATTTCTCGAGCAGCATCCGGAGTTCTTCGACTTGCGCCATCACCTCGTACCAATCCTGTTCCACATTGGAGCGCCTCTTCTGCTTGAGTGAATTGAAGAAGCTGATCTCCTCACTGAGGATCCCGTAATACTCCCGCAGGATCGCGTTGGCTTTATCGGTCTCCCCGCACATGTAATAGGCTTCGATGATTCCCTCATGGTGGGTTTGACCTCCTTGCCCGTCGGGGAAGGTAATTCCCGCAACATAGCGGTCGTAGGGAAGTACCTCATGCGGGGCCAGCTCCATGCAGCGGTCCAGCACCTCGACCGCCCGTCCGCGGTCGCCCTCCTCCAGCAGTTTCAGTGCCAGCCGGGTGTAGGTATTCCTGAAACGGATCACCGAGAGGGTTCGTTTGGTGTAGTAATCCAGTTGCACATCCTCTGCATTCATACGTCCCCACGAAAACTTGTGCATCAGGTTCTGGTACATCTTTTCGGTATTGACCTCCCCCATCACCAGGATGCTCTCCCGGGGGGTCCGAATGGGAACGATCTTATATGCCAGACCTTCCAACTGGTAGTAATCTTCCAGGTTCAGACTCCCGTCGAATCCGCCGGCGGTAAAGTATACCGGCCGTTTCCAGTCATTGGTGGCAAAGATATCCAGCTGGGCCAGGTTGCCCTTCAGGATCTGTTCATTCGGTTGTAACCGGAACCGGACCTGGTCGAGCATCCGGTCTGCCTGGTCGGGACGAAGGATGCCGTTCTCCATCACGTTGGCCGAATCCACCTGGAGCACCAGGTTGGGCGTGGGAATGTAGTCCACGCGGTCGCCGTTACGGAGTTGCATTTTCTTGCGCGGATCGTTGCTCTCCACGAAATTGATCACATAATCCACCGTAGCCCACCGGTTGTTTTCCCGCACATAAATGGAGTTGTTGGTTCCGTCCCGGTATTTGCTGTTTGGCATGGAGATGGGCAGCGGGTCCGACTCATAGGCCTTGTACTTCTTCTGGTCGATGTACCATTCGGTGTTAAAGAGCATCATGTTCACCACCCGCACATCGGTACGTACCCCTTCCACATGCTGCACATACCACAGCGGGAAGGTATCGTTATCTCCCACCGTGTAAATGATGGCATCTTCATCGCACGATTCCAGGTAGTTCCGGGCAATATCCCGGGCGGTGTAGCGGCCCGACCGGTCGTGGTCATCCCAGTTCTGTGATGCCATGAGGGCCGGGGCCCCCAGGAGGGATACCAGGACACTCACCACGGCGGCCATCTTTCTATTCATATATTTTCTTGCGTAGTTGAAAATGCCGGCCACCCCGAATCCCAGCCAGATGGAGAAGGCATAGAACGAACCGGCATAGGCATAGTCCCGCTCCCTGGGCTGGTAGGGAGTCTGGTTCAGATAGATCACAATGGCGATGCCGGTCATGACAAATAGCAGCATCACCACCCAGAAATCCTTGAGATCCTTTTTGTAATGGAATATAAGCCCGATGATCCCCAGGATGAGCGGCAGGAAGTAGTAGGTATTCCGGGCCGGGTGGTTTTTCATTTCGGTGGTCAGCTGGTCCTGGTTACCCAGCCGCATTTCATCCAGGAACTTGATCCCGCTGATCCAGTTGCCGTTCAGCAGGTTCCCGTGTCCCTGGACATCGTTTTGCCGCCCTGCGAAATTCCACATGAAATACCGCATGTACATGTGTCCCAGCTGATAGCGGAACAGGAATTCCAGGTTGTCCAGGTAGGTGGGATCGTTCGGATCATCAATGGATCCGAACTCCCGGTAGGCCTGCTTATGCCGGGAATCCCGGCTGTACATGCGCGGAAACAGCACCTTGCCCTCCTTGTATTCCAGTTCCGGCTTTTTATTGATCACTTCGTACCGGTTCTGCTCCTTATCCAGGGAGTAGACCTTCTTGTTATATTCCACCGATGAAACCTCGGCGTTATACTGGGCGCCGGTGAGCAGCGGGTGTTCACCATACTGTTCCCGGTTTATGTAAGATAGAAGGGCAAACACATTGTCGGGCCGGTTCTCATTCAGCGGGGGCTCGGCCAGGGAGCGGATCACAATAGTTGCATAGGAGGAGTAGCCGATGATGATCACCGTAACACTCACCAGGATGGTATTGAGTACAACGTTCTTTTTCACGTACTGGGTGCGGTAGATCCCGTAGATGAGTGCCGATAACAGCAGGGCCACGTAGATGACCAGTCCGGTGTTGTAGTGCAACCCGAACTGGTTGGTAAAGAGCAGTTCGAACCAGGAAGCCACCTTGACCAGTCCGGGTATGATGATATACATAATCGATCCCAGGATCGCCATGGAGGCCAGGAGCGCGTAGATAATCCCTTTCCGGGTAACCGTGAATTTCTTGAAATAGTAGACCAGCACGATGGCAGGGATGGCGAGCAGGTTGAGCAGGTGCACCCCGATGGAGAGTCCGATGAGATAAGCGATCAGAATGAGCCACCGGTTGGCGTATTTCTGGTGGGCGATGTTTTCCCACTTGAGGATAGCCCAGAATACCACGGCGGTAAACAGGGATGAGGTGGCATAGACTTCCGCTTCAACGGCAGAAAACCAGAACGTATCGGAGAAGGCGTAGGCCATCGCCCCGACAAATGCGCTGCCCATAACGACTGCCAGGTTGGTGAAGGTGTGATCTTCCTGTTTTTTAATGTAGATCTTCCTCAGCAGGTGGGTGATGGTCCAGTAGAGGAAGAGGATGGTGAAGGCGCTGGAGGCAGCCGAAAGCATGTTATACATGAAAGCTACCCGCGTGGTGTCGCCTGCAAAGAGCGAAAAAATGCGACCCAGGAGCATGTAAAGCGGGGCCCCCGGGGGGTGTCCCACCTGAAGTTTGTAAGAGCTGGCTATAAACTCTCCGCAGTCCCAGAGGCTGACAGTGGGTTCAAGGGTGAGCATGTATACCGTCATGGCTATGGCAAAGCTCAGCCAGCCAAAAATGAGATTGTATTTCCTGAATGGTTTCATGGGTCGGGTCTTTACGCATTAAAACGATGCCCGAATTTAAATATTTTTTGGAGAGTAACCGCAAAAAGAGGGAACTATAATCAGGAGAACCTGATGCATAAGCAGTTTCAAATTAACCGGTTAGGCTTTGCAGGCAAAAAAAGATGGTGTTTTTGATTGCAACTTTTTTGACAGATTGCCCCGGGAGCCATATATTTGTCATTCACCTAACATGAGAAGCTATGGTTGCAAAAAATATGAGAAACCTTGAGGATGCGGTCTATTCAACGTTTCCCGAGTTTGAGTATGAGTATGCACATGTTAAGGAACCGGATACCCTGCCGCCTTCCCGACAGAATTTTACCGTTTCCCTGGAAAAAAGAAAGATTGACGGATCGATTACGACCCGTGTGAAAGGTTTTGTGGGAAAGCGTGTGGATCTGATCGGGATTGAGCAGGAGCTTGAAAAAGTGTGCCGGACCTGTGGCTCCTCGCGCATGTATGACATTATTTTAAAGGGCGATGTTCGGAAAAGGGCTTTCGTCTACCTGCGCTCCAACGGGTATGGGGTGCAATTTGCCGGTTAACAGCATCAGGTTTTTCTGTATAATTCCGGTTTTCAGGGTTGTTATCCTTTCAGCTCTCATATCAGGGTGGGCCGGGTTGCAGGGCCAGTTTTACGAATATGGCCAGGATGCCGGATCCCTCCGGTGGAACCAGTTTACCACTTCCCATTACCGGTTTATTTACCCGCGGGGTATTGACAGCGTAGCCATGGATATGGCGGCGCAGTTTGAATATTTTTATCCCCACCAGGCCAGGGTGCTGGATCACCGGCATGATGAGATTCCCGTTATCATTCACAATGAAGCCAGTTTTTCAAACGGGGTGTTTGTATGGGCTCCCCGCCGCATAGAGATCTTTACCAATCCCGATCCCAACGGGTATCCCCAGGACTGGCTTACCGAGCTGGCGCTGCATGAGGGGAGGCACGCCTTCCAGGTCTCCAAGCTGAACCAGGGGCTCACCCGCGGCTTATCCTGGCTGGCAGGGGAGCAGGCGGTGGGTGCTGTGACTGGTTTTTTGCCCCTGTGGTACCTGGAAGGGGATGCGGTGGATGCGGAGACCCGTTTTTCCCGGACCGGCCGGGGAAGAATGCCTTCCTTCGAAATGCCGGCAAAGGCCCTTCTCCTGGAGAAGGAGGAGCGTTATTCCTATACCAAGGCCACCCTTGGATCGTATCGCGATTTTATTCCCAACCATTACCAGGTTGGGTACCTCATGGTCCGTTATGGAAGAAGAACCTTTGGCGACCGGTTCTGGGTGGACCTGGAGAATTACGCTGCCAGGAGACCTTACCTGGTGAGTCCGACCTATTTCAGCATGCGCAGCTACGGGATTCGTTCGAAGGAAGATTACTACGAGCGGACGATGGATTTTTTTGAAGACCACTGGACCCGCCAGGCGCATGAGCGGCAGATTACCCCGAACACTCCCTGGAGTGAACTTCCCGGGCGGCATTACACCAGTTACCGGTTTCCCCACTGGCTTGATGACACCACCCTGGTTGCCCTGAAAACGGGCATGGACCAGGTGCCCGAATTCATCACCCTGGATTCGGCAGGCCGGGAGCGTCGCCTGTTTGTTCCCGGTTACCTGAACTCCGGGAGTTTCAGTTACAGGAAAGATCTATTGGTATGGGACGAGTGGGTACCCGACTTGCGATGGAGCAACCGCAACTACTCGGAGCTGCGTTACCTGGACCTGTCCACCGGTCGGAAAGGCCGGCTGGGTAGCCGCACACGCTATTACTCCCCGGCTGTCTCGTTTGACGGGAAGAAGATAGCGGCCACCGAGCAACAGACCGATCACACCTTCTACCTGGTGGTGCTCGACCGGAAGGGGAATCTCCTGGAGCGCATCCCCTCGCCCGGCAACCGCTTCATTCAGCATCCCGCCTGGATGCCCGGCGACACAGCCCTTCTTGCCGTGGTGAATGATCGCAACGGGAAGGCCCTGTTCAGGGTACACCCCGGAACGAAACGGTGGGAGGAGATCTACCGTGCCGGGTTTACCGAGATCGCGCAGCCGGTTGTGCAGGGGGATCATGTTTTTTTCAGGGGAACGTTTACGGGGATTGACAATATATATGCTTTTTCGCTTTCGGAAAGGGAACTGTACCGGGTGACCTCGGCGGAATTCGGGGCATTTCAGCCAGCTGTGGATCCGGGGGGCGGCAGGCTGGCTTTTTCCGATTACTATGCCGGCGGGTACCGGGTGGTTACGGCTCCCGTGGTGCGTGCTGACTGGGAGCGGGTGAATGGGATCCCTGAGCCGGAGGAGCAGGTGGATTACGCTTCTACACCGGAAGAGAAGCGCATCATTGAAGGGGCCACTGACGCGGGGCCTTTGGATGTGGAGCCTGAACCCTACCACAAACCTTTGAATTTGTTTAATCTCCACTCCTGGTTGCCGCTCTACTTTGATTACCGGAACCCGGGGTATGCGCTGAGTGCTGAAGAGATCCCGGTGAGTCCGGGTGTCACCCTCCTTTCGCAGAACCTGCTGAGCACGGCGGTGACCCTCGTGGGATATGAATACCGTGACCGGCACCATTACGTTCATTCGGGGATCACCCTGAAGGGGAAATACCCGGTTTTGGATCTCACCCTGCAGTACGGGGGGGAGCCAACCGTGTATAAAGCCGATCCCGGTGACCAGGTGGTGACGGGCAATGATAATTTCCGGTTTTCGTCGCAGGTTTACGTGCCCCTTCGCCTGAATACCGGGAAGTTTATTACCCTGGTGCAACCCGTGGTAAGGTGGAACTACAACCGGGGGTACATCTATGAACCTTCAGGGGACCGGTACCGGCGGGGGAACCATTTTTTCAGTTATGAGCTGTATGGAACCTCATACCTGCGCAAGGGGATGCGCGATATTCTGCCGCGATGGGGGGTGAGTGGCAACCTCTATTTTAGGCATGCCCCGCTGGATGATTTTACATTCGGATCGGTTGCGGCAGCCACGCTGACGGGGTACCTGCCCGGATTTTTTCCCCATCATACCTGGAAGGTGCAGGTTTCAACGCAGGACCAGGAGCCCGGGGCCTACATGTATTCCAATGCCATTGCTCCGGCCAGGGGGCTGGAGGACTTGCGCATGCTGGATATGCAGAAACTGAGCCTGGATTATACCATGCCGTTGGGGTATCCCGATCTGAACCTGTACGGGGTGTTGTACCTGAAACGAATCCGGGCCAACCTGTGGGCTGATTTCATGCGGGGCCTGGATGTGCTGGTAACCGAACCGGAACCCGATCTGGTGGACCGGGTTTACCGGACACTGGGTGCAGACCTGGTGACCGATTTACACCTGTTTCGCATTCAGTTTCCATTCTCACTGGGGGTGCGGTTCGGGTATGAGCCGGCAACACGCACCCGTCGCTACGAGTTTCTCTACTCGGTAACCATCAACTGAGGGGTATCAGCTTCCCGACTTGAAGACGTGGGTGATGGTGAAATAGTCGGGATAGGCGATCATCTGTCCGCTCATGTATACCGACGGTTTGATCTTCATGCTCAGCCGGGTGGGTTGCCCGCCCGCATCCACCAGGTTCAGTCCGAAATTGAGCATCGTTTTGGGATTGTCCCCTTCCAGGTACCGGAACAGGTCGGTGTCGATGCGGATCGGAACCAGGGTGGTGGCGTTGGGCTGGATCTCGATGCGCCGGTCCACCCGGCCCCGGGAGATTTCGATATCATCGATATAGGCGATCCACTCGATCTGGTTCACGGCGGCGGTCATCATGCCGGGATTCTTCACTTCCACGTTGGCAGTGATCTCAAAGGGAAGTTTCCTTTGCATGATGGTGGTCACCACCCTCTGACCGTCCATGAAGGAGAGGTCGGAGTAACTGTTGATCCTGGAGACATTGATACCTGCGATCACCGGGTTTTCAGCGGAATGAAATTTGAACTCGCATTTTGTCAGGGCTGTGAGCTCGTTCAGGATGGCACAACCCGATAACAGGAGAGCAAATCCCATGATTGCTGCGATTTTTTTCATGGTTATGAATTTTGAATGGTAATTTTGCAATATATTGGTTTTTTGTATGTTTTTTTATGACAAACGGTGCGTATTGAACTCTTATAAAAAAGAAGGGTCCTTTTTCCGGATTTTTCCCGGGTGTATTGTTTGTATGGTACGGGTAAACCTGGTGCTCACGGAACCTGCCTGAAGAAGGTCCTTTCACCTTTGTGGGATGCCTGGTGCTACCCTTTTTGTTTAGGTAAATGTATGAAATTTCTTCCTTCGATGGAAGACTACAACCAAGGGACTGATGCGTGATGATCTATTTTCATATGGGAACAGGGGAATTCGGGATTTCGTGAAGAGGAATATCGTTGCCATTCTCTACACCCTGATCTTTCATGTACTGGTCCTTATCGTGCTGGTATTGGTAAAGGTAGAAGGATTGAAGCAGGACCGGGAACTGGGGGTGGTCATTGATTTTACAGAAGAGGAACCCGAGATCCCGGAGGAGGAAGAGACGGTTGAGGTTCCTGCCGAATTCATGGAGCAGGTCTATGCCGCCCGGGAACGTGCCAGTAACCGGGCTGTTAACCTGGATGACCGGCTGAACAAGGAGATCTCCACCGAAGATTACGTGGATGAGTTGAAAAATGAGCTGGAATCGCAGCGGGATGAAGAGTTTCTGAAAAACCGGGAAAAATGGGAAGAGATCCTCTCTACGGCCGTTACCGAGCAGGAGGATAATCAAACAACCGGGCAGGAAGAAACGGAAGAGGAAGAGGAGCCTTTTACCGGTCCGACCACCATTACCTACAAGTTTCTCGAAAAACCCGAACAGCGCGGGAAGATCAATTTCACCATCCCTGTTTACCGGTGCGAAGGATCGGGAGAGGTGGTGGTGGATATTGAAGTGGCCCGGGACGGCCGGGTGGTGTCGGCTGATGTGGCATCGGTAAAGTCCGGTACCGACAGCAACTGCTTTTCCGAGGCAGCGGTAAGGGCTGCTCTCAGCTCCCGGTTTCACAGCGATTTTGATGCCCCGAAGAAGCACAGGGCCCAGATCACCTACCAGTTTATAGCCCAATGAGTCAGGAAGCCGCAAGCCGGTTGGCAGCATCGGCGATGGCGTGCAGGTCGTGGTCCAGCATGCAGCGGAAGTGTTTTTTCGGACATTTACGGTATCCGATCTTTGAGCATGGACGGCAGGAGAGCCCGGTAATTTCAAAATCCACGGAATCCGGATCGGACTGGTAGGCAGACATTCCAAAGCGCGGATCGGTATTTCCCCAGATGGTCACGATCTTCTTTTTAAAAGCAGCGGCAGCGTGCATCATCCCGGTGTCATGACTCACCACGCAGGCAGCCTGCTGAACTACGGATGCCGACTGGTTTATGGTTAACTCTCCGCAGGTATTCCAGATGGGCTTCCCGGGGTGGTTTGTTGCAATGCGGGAAGCAGATTCCTTGTCATCGGGGCCTCCGACAAGGACCACGGGATAATCGAGCAGTCCCACCAACGCGGAGAGCCGCTCCCCGGGTAACATTTTAGTGGCATGACCGGCACCGGTGACCAGGGCGATGTATCTCTGCCGGAATGCCCCTGGAAACTGTCCGGGCGCTAATTTCTCATTTTCAGCGATGTAGTAATCGAGTCCTTTCCCGTCATTGTGTGCATCAAAAAGCTTAACCGTTTCCAGGTAACGGTCGACGATATGCATCTCAGGCATCCGGTCGATGTGCCAGTTCACCAGGAGCCATTTACGGAAGTTCAGCTTATTTACGTTGAAGTACATCCGTTTCAGTTCCTGTTTTACGCGGGCTGACCGGAGGTTATGGTGCAGGTCGATGATATAGTCAAACTCCTCTGCTTTAAGTGCTTTGATTGTTTCCGAAAAAGAGTCTTGCAGGGTATGGATCTTTGTGATATGCGGATTGGCTTCCAGGACCGGGGCAAATTTCTCTTTGGTGAGGTAGTGAATCTCTGCTCCCTCCACCTGTTCATGCAGGCACCTTATTACGGGGGTGGTGAGAATGATATCTCCTATGGAACTGAACCGGATAATTAGGTATCTAACCATTACATCAGGTCCTTAATGAACAGGATCAGTGCAAGCCAGTATTCCGAATTGGATGGTGTTCCGGGTTCCAGGGCCCTGGTACCACGTTCTCCCTCCTGTTGCTGCGGTTTAAAAATAGTTTTGTAGGGATCCCCGATACCGGTGAGCATCTGTTCGATATAGGGATACTCCTGTTGCGTGGAGGTGACAAATACCGGCTTTTGCATTCCTGCCAGGGTATCTTCCATGAGCATGGCCGGCCGGAAGAATTCGCCGGGGCTCAGGGCAATCACTGCTGCCACATCGGGATGTTCTTTTCCCACTTTCAGACAAAGAGAACCATTGGCTCCCGATCCGAGCAGGATAACATTTTGTTCGCCTGACAGTTCGTGGGCTTTGCTGACGGCTGCTATGATATCACCCTGAACAGCCCCCGGGGACAAATCACAGCCGGTGTTCCGGCAGCGGCGGGAAGTCTCATTGCTGATGAAATTGGCATTGCCCCCGTTCCTGATATCCACAGCCATACAGTTGAAATGCATTTTCTGGAACCGCGGTGCGATCTTTTCAAATTCACCCCGGCTGGATCCCTGTTCGTGGATCATAACCAGGAAAGGCAGTGTATCTGCTTCCAGGTAGACGTCAGCGGTCAGTGCCAGGCTGTCGCCTGAATGGAAGGTAATGGTATTGGTCTGGGCATAAACGGACAATTGTCCCGGGATCAACATAATAACAATGATGATAAGGGCTTTCCGGAAATAATGATTTACAGCACTCCTATTTCGCACTCTCTGCCAGAACAATGATCTTATTTTTTTTTGCTTCAACCACTCCACCATCAATATCGAAGAAATCCTCTTTTCCGTCAGTTCCTTTAATCCGCACTTTTCCGGATTTAAGAGTGGAAATGATAGGCGCATGATTATAAAGGATCTGGAACGATCCCTTTGAACCCGGCACCTGAACCATATCAACTTCTCCTGAGAAGATTTTCTCGTCCGGTGAAATTATTTCTAACAACATAGGCTTTACAGATTAATTTGATGGATTATCAGTAAACCTGTGTCAGGACCCTTTCGACTCTGCCAGCAGCTTTTCACCTTTTTCAATGGCTTCGTCAATATCTCCAACCAGGTTAAAGGCGGCTTCCGGGTATTTATCCACTTCACCATCCATAATCATGTTGAATCCCTTGATGGAATCTTCTATGGAGACAAATGCCCCGGGAATTCCGGTAAACTGTTCTGCCATAAAGAAGGGCTGGGAAAGGAACCGTTGTACGCGGCGTGCGCGGTGAACGGTCATTTTATCCTCTTCCGAGAGTTCATCCATTCCGAGGATCGCAATGATATCCTGTAATTCGTTATAGCGCTGGAGAAGGGATTTAATACGCTGGGCTGTATTGTAATGCTCGTCACCCACAATATCAGCCGACAGGATCCGGGAGCTGGAATCCAGCGGGTCTACCGATGGATAGATCCCCAGCGATGAAATTTTCCTGCTCAGTACCGTGGTAGCATCCAGGTGGCTGAAGGTGGTGGCAGGTGCCGGGTCGGTGAGGTCATCAGCCGGCACATAGATCGCCTGCACCGAGGTAATGGAACCTTTTTTCGTGGAGGTGATCCGTTCCTGCAACTTTCCCATCTCCGTGGCAAGCGTGGGCTGGTAACCCACTGCGGAAGGCATCCTGCCCAGCAGGGCGGATACTTCGGATCCCGCCTGGGTAAAGCGGAAGATATTATCGACAAAGAAGAGAATATCTTTTCCCGTCTCTTCCCCTTCGCCATCGCGGAATGATTCCGCAACAGTCAGACCGGAGAGTGCTACGGTGGCGCGTGCCCCGGGAGGTTCATTCATCTGGCCGAATACCAGCGTAGCCTGGGACTCTTTAAGTTGCTTGTGATCGATCTTATCCAGGTCCCAGGAGCCCTCTTCCATACTTTTTTCAAAATCTTTTCCGTATCTGATCACACCCGATTCGATCATCTCCCGCAGCAGATCGTTCCCTTCACGGGTTCGCTCGCCCACACCTGCAAACACCGATAGTCCGGAATACTTTTTCGCAATATTGTTGATCATCTCCATAATCAACACGGTTTTTCCTACGCCGGCTCCCCCGAAAAGGCCGATCTTACCTCCTTTCATATACGGTTCGAGCAGGTCGATCACCTTGATACCTGTTAGCAACACTTCGGTTTCCGTGGATAATTCACTGAATTCAGGAGACTTATTATGTATTTCATATCCATCGGAGCTGTCGACCTGACCCATTCCGTCGATAGCATCCCCAACCACGTTGAGCAGCCGTCCTTTGATCTGTTCCCCGCCGGGCATCTTGATGGATTGCCCTGTTGCACTTACTTTCATGCCGCGTTGCAGCCCGTCGGTTGAATCCATTGCAATGGTACGAATGGAATGTTCTCCGATATGTTGTTGACATTCAATGATCAGTGTTGTATCATCTTCCCTCTTTATCTCCAGTGCTTCATGGATGTTGGGCAAATCTTCGCCCGACTCTTCGAATGCTACATCGATAACCGGACCAATGACCTGGATGATTTCACCTTTTTGCGCCATGTACCTGAAATTTAAATTTTTGAATGTTTCCTTTCTTATGATGAACAAATTTAGTATTTTTTGATTAGCTGATCGCAGGATCGCAGTTATTTAGATTTTTTTTTACCTGTATCGTTTTTTGCCCGCTGAAACGGGTCGAATGTCACAGTCAGCCGGTCGATTATCAAAGCAGACTTTGCGACCCTGCTTATTTTATTAAATTTGCTTTCATGAATATCCTGATATGAGACGAGTAATCATTCTGTTAGCATTGATGATCCTTGCCACGGGTCTGCTCAGGGCCCAGCCGCAACGACTGGGGGTGGGACTGACTTTCTCCACGCCCACCCGTTTTAACGGGGCCAAGACAGGAAACCCCGGACTGAACCTGAAAACCTGGGTTCAGCTGGATAAGCGAAACACCCTCTTCCTGGTTCCCTCGGTGAGTGTTTTCAATCCCCTGGATGTAAATAAAACCAGTCATGTTACCACCACCTATCTCCTGCATGGTGACCTGGATGTGCACTACAATTTCTTTCATGATAAGACGGTTAAAGTCATTGCCCTTGCCGGGGTGAATTACTCGCATATCATTTCCCGGAACGAACTGCTGTTTACTCCTCCCGAACCGGTTACCGATGAAGAACACTTTGCCGTTGGGGGTAACCTGGGTGCCGGGCTGGAGATGCGGATGGGCCCCCTGTGGGATTTTCATGTCACCGGGAAATATGTTTTTTCCGATATCAAGGCATTCGTGATCCAGGTGCATGCCGTGTACTATTTCCATTCACGAGGCAAAGGATATCGCAGGTAAGAGTTGATGGGTATGCATTTTTTCTTATCTTTATTCCTTTAACGGAATGGTTCCGCTTAGCCGGTAAACCTTATTTAATAGGACATTATGGCAAGTTTACGTTTTATGCTGGGAATGATTCCCGGTACGGAAAAAGTTGAATCGGCCGATGATAAACTCAGGGCGGATTTCCAGGCATTCAGGGAGTTTGAGAATTCGGACGAACTGAAGCATTTCCAGGAACTTGAAAAAGAGGTGACTTCCAATGATTTTGCCATGCGAAAGCGCAAAATCCTGAAGGAGAAATACAAGGCTTCGGAGGAGTATCGCAAAGAGATGCAGTACAAACAGATGGCCAGGCGGACGAAGAAAGGAGATGAGCCGGAAGGGTTCAAAGAGCTGGAGTCGTATATCAATTCAGATGAGTTTGTCCGGCGAAAGCAGTACCTGACCATGAAGCCCCGGGAGCGATATGAGACCACCGGGGAGTATCGCAGGGAGAAGGAGTATGAAGACCTGAAAAATTCTGAAAAGATCACCTGGTATTTCAGGACCAAAAAGAAGTATCCATTTAAAGAGATTGAGCGGTGGGAGCAGACCTTTGATGAGTCGTTCAACGGCAATAAGCTGGATGATAAGAAATGGATGACCCGGTATTTCTGGGGAGATAAAATTTTGGACAGTCCGTATGCCATGGTCGATGACAAAAGCTTCATCACCGATGGCGGGAATATAGAGTTTTATGACAATAAGCTTCACATTGTAACCCGCCCGGAGGAGAAAGAGGGGTTACAGTGGAATCCCGAACAGGGATTTTTTAAACACACTTTTGACTATACATCCGGATTGATCAGTACGGCAAAAAGTTTCCGGCAGAAGTACGGGATCTTCAAGGCCAAGATCAAGATGGCACCCTCTGAAGTCACCCAGGCTTTCTGGATGGTATCCGACACAATGGTCCCCCACATTGATGTGGCCAAACTGGAGCGGGGAAAATTCCGGACCAATTTTTTCTGGTCTGCCCGAACCGGACAGCAGCCTTCGCGCTCCTCTTCCAAACTGGGTGGAGGCCGGTTCAGCCACGATTTTTATATCTTCACCCTGGAGTGGAGTCCGGGCAAGCTTGTCTGGAAGATTAACGACCAGGTATTCAAGACACAGACTTCCGGGGTACCCCAGGAGGAGATGTATATGGTGTTCAGTTCGGCGCTCAAAGAATTTGCCGGGGGGAACGGATTACCCGCAGCCATGGAGGTGGATTGGGTCCGGGTTTACAAATTGAAGGAGTAGATCCTGGTTTTAGAAGCTCCAGAAGATCGGGATAAAGATCATGGAGATGATAAATGCCAGGATATTCAGTGGCAATCCCACTTTCCAGTAATCACTGAATTTATAATTACCGATGCTCTGTACAACCAGGTTCGTCTGGTACCCTATGGGTGTGGAGAAGCTGGCAGAAGCGGCTATGCAGATGGCAATGAAGAAAGGCCGCGGTTCAACCCCCAGCTGTGTTGCTGCTGAAAGGGCGATGGGAAAACTAAGAGCGGCTGCTGCGTTATTGGTAATGATCTCGGTGAAAATATTGGTAATGATATAGATTGCTGCAAGGACACCGATGGGCCCGAAATCCTTGGATATATTGATTGCAGTACGTGCGATAAAATCGGCTGCACCGGAATTTTGCAGGGCGCGGCTGAGTCCGAATGCCGCAGCCACCGTAATCAACACGTCCCAGTTTATGGGCTTGGTATATTTTTTCGGTGAGAAGATCTTCAGGGAAGCCATCAGTACCATGGTGAGTGCGGCGAAGAAGAACATGTCGAGTTCCAGCTTCCCGTAGGTGGGCAGGTATTTGCCGGCAGTGGCTCCAATGACCATCAAAACGGTGAGTGCAATGGCAAACCACCGTTTTCTTTTATTCTTGCTGCTGTCCATATCCCCGATCTCAGAGGCCATATAAAACACCCTGGATTCCCCCCAGTAGCGTGTAAAATCATCGGTGGTGAGCAGCACCAGGTTATCGCCCACCTTGAGCTCCACTTTTTCTATGTTGGTGGTGATTCGTTCCCCGTTCCGGTGAACGGCCATTACCACGGCGTTATAGTGGCCCCTGAAATCAAACTCCTCGATGGTTTTCTGGATTCCCGGGAAGCGTGGAGCAATGACTACTTCCACCTGTTTCAGGGGTTTGTTCATAAAGGATGGTTCCACATCCTTGAGGGGTTTCAGGGTAACACCGCTTACCTGGGTCAGGTACCCGATATCTTCAGATTTTCCCGCCACGATCAGTTCATCTCCCTCTTCCACCTTGAAAGGTGCGTTGGAGATCCGGATATGCTTGCCATCGCGGATCACTGTTTTAACCACGAACTCTTTCAGACCGGGGAGTCTGCGCTTCTCAATGACTTTACCGATCATGGAGCTGTTTTCGGGAAGGATCAGGTCGAAGTAATACTCACGGACATCATTGGGGAAACTGTGCCGGGGTATTTTCTCTCCCGGGAGCAAGCGGTTGGCAAATACATTCATGTAAATGAAGCCGATGATGGCCACGAAGATGCCCACTTTTGCCAGTTCGAACATCCCGATTCCCTCGATACCGCGATCAAGCATCATTCCGTGAACCACCAGGTTGGTGGAGGTTCCTATGAGCGTACAGGCCCCGCCGAAGATAGTGGCATAGGAGAGGGGAATCAGGAATTTCTGGCTGGGCAGGCTAAACTTCTCGGCCCATTTTTTGATCATGGGTGCAAAGATGATCACGACCGGGGTGTTATTCAGGAAAGCGGAAACCCCTGCCACGGGGGCCATGATCTGCATAAGCATGCGGGGGATGGGTTTGCGTTTTTTCGGAAGCAGCAGGGCAGCCAGCTTGTTGAGTGCGCCGGTTTGTTTAAACCCTTCGCTTACCAGGAAAAGGATACCCACGGTGATCATCCCTTTATTGGAGAATCCGGAGAGAGCCTCCTCGGAGGAGATGATATTGGTAAGCATGAAGATCACCAGCGCGGTAAAAAGCACGAGCCCGGGACGCATGACCTCCTTCACCAGTGCGATGATCATCAGGAGAATAACTGCCAGAGCAATGTAACCCGATAGTGTCATATCCTCTTTTTAGTTGCAGGCCGGGAAGGCATGCTCCTTATCTTCGGCTTTTTGCCATAAAAAACATCGTCCAATTTAGTCGCGAAACGCCGGAAAACCAAATTATTTTTAATTCCCCATCGTATAAAGGCATGCAGCCAGTTGTCGGGGTGACTGAACGGGCAATGGATCATGCAGAGTCCGCAATCGGTCCCCGTGATCGTCCAGAACAGGTAACACTGTTCGCTTACGATCTTCCAGCGCTTAACCCCATTATGCTCTTTCCGCGGTCCATATGGGATCGCCTGCGACGGGCAGACGCGGGCGCATTTACTGCAGTTTTCACAGAAATCGAGCATGGTGGGTTCGGGTTTATGAATTCGGACCGGAATGGGCATATTGGTGGTCACCACTGCGATACGGACCCGGGGTCCCAGGCGCGGGGTTATGAGCAGTCCCATGCGGCCGATTGTACCCAGACCGGCATCTGCTGCTACGGTCGGGCAGATCACTTCGTAATTGCCATCGATATGGGCAGTTGCCTGGTACCCCATTCGTCGCAGGAACCCGGCCAGGTGGGTGGCCATCTGACCCGATTGAAGGTACCGGGCGGATGACTCCAGGACGGTCGGGGCATCCGGGGCAAATTGCATGGCATGATGATCCATTTCAACGGTAAAAGCGATGGCATGGGTGTGGTTATTTTCTACCGGTTCATTGAAACGCTCTCCTCGTCCCCGGTGAGAATAGAGGTGGTAGGGTTTCAGGGGGGTAGCCCCGACACTGTGAGCCCCGGTACGCAGCAGACTTTTTTTCATTTCCCGGTAGATTCCGTTTACATCCCATTCACGGGGAGAGTTCTCGGGTTCTCCCCGGCAAAAAGAGTGCAGCTGTTCGGTCTTTTCAAAGTTGGATTGGGCCGATGCGAAGAGTTCCGGGTGATAATATCGGGATCCCGGGGAGAGTAATCCCGGTTTCGCCCGGGCCCTGTCATCGGGGATGCGGTAGGACGGATGACTGTGGTAATACTCCTCGTAACGGGTCGTTCCGGGTACCAACCTTCTCCTTGACAGCACATGATCGGCTTCGTGGAATTGTGTTTTGGGTTCGGCGGGTTGCATGGGATTTTTTTTGCGGAGCGGAAGAAGCATGATGAGGGAGAAACCCATCATGAGAGAGCCTGTGATCATATATACTATCTCAACCACTTCGTTACCGGTAAAAAAAGGCAGAATCAGCATGCCCGGGGGGATGAGGCAGATCAGGATCCACAGGAGTCCAGCCCTTGTTTCTCTTTCAGAAAAGGAGGTTATGGCGGCGGCGACCGCAAAGAGCAGAGCCCCGGTTAACACTATGGAGAAAATCCATTGGATCATGCCACCCTGTTTGGTTGGTTCTGCAATAGTACAAAAAATTCACTGCCACCATTTTCCCGGTAGCGTATTATTCATTAACTTGACACAATCTCATTCTTCATGCATGCAATACAAACCCTAATGGATAATCTATGAAACGTCTTTTCATTCTCTGGCTGGGGGTGTGTCTTCCGGTTTATTTCTCCCTGGTCGCTGCCCAGGAACAGCAACAGGCCCAGGATGTGATCGATGACAATACCCGCGCCAACCTGATCCTTGATATTGCCAAATACGTGCAATATGATGAATCTTTTGAAGACCAGGATGAGTTTTCCATCACGATCCTGGATGTCGATGATGAGTTATACTGGAGCGTGGAGCGGTTGGCACAGACCCGGCAATTTATCCAGGGGAAACCGATCCGCGTATACCTGTATCCGAAGGCGGATATGTTGAAGCCGACCCAGGTGGTCTACTTCAGCAGTGAAAACGGGTATAAGATCGACCGGATTATCGATCAGATCGAAGGCTGGAATACACTGATGGTCTCGGAGGGGTATCCTTTTCGCGAATCGATGATCAACTTCCTGGTGGTGGATGGCAAGCCCCGGTTTGAAGCCAATGAGGAGCTCATGAATGAACATAACCTCCAGGTGGATGAACTGTTCCTGGCGCACGCCATCAAGACACGATCGGATTGGGAAGAGCTGTTCGAGGTGACCGAGGTGGAACTGGAGGAAGAGAAGGAGATCACACGCCAGCAGCGGATCTTGATTGCCGAGCAGGACTCCATGATCCGGGCCCAGCTCGAACGGTTGAAAGCTCTTGGCGAGCAGATCATGCAAAAAGAGCGGGAACTGGAAGAGAAGATACGGTCACTGGTGCAGAAGGAGCAGGAGGTGGAAGTGAAAGACCGGGAGATCGAACAGAAGGAGCAGGAGATCAGGGTGCAGGCTCAAAAGATCACCGAGCAACAGGAGGAGGTTGAACAGCAGCAGCAGGTACTGGATCAGCAACAGGCAGCGATAAGTGAGAAGGAGGAGGTGATCGAGGCCCGGGATTCAGAGATCCGTGCACAGGAGGAGAAGATCGCCCTGCAACTGGAATCCCTGCAGAAGCAGAAAATTGTGATCATCGCGGCAGTGATCGCGCTGTTGTTGTTGACCGGACTGGCTTATTTCATCTACGTGAACTACCGGAATAAAAAGAAAGCCAACCGGTTGCTGGAAGAGAAGAATAAAAAGATCACCGCGCAGAACGTGGAGATCCAGAAGCAGAAAGAGCTGGCCGAGATGCAGCGTGACCAGATCGCGTACCAGAAAAAGCATATAACCGACAGCATTGAATATGCCCAGAAAATTCAGCGGGCAATCCTGCCGTCGCTGGAGCTGTTTTCGGATGAGATCGATCATTTTGTCCTCTACAAGCCACGCGATATTGTCAGCGGTGATTTCTACTGGGTTGACAAGATAGACAACAAACAGATCATTATTGCAGCTGACTGCACCGGTCACGGGGTTCCCGGGGCCTTTATGAGCATGCTGGGGGTTAGTTTGCTGAACGAGATCATTAATAACCGCCAGATCACCGATGCGGACGATATCCTCAACACCCTGCGAACCTTTGTCATTAACTCCCTGAACCAGCAGGCCAAAGAGAGCGAAGTGAAGGACGGAATGGACATGACGGTGACGATCATCGATTACAACAGCGATACGCTCTATTATGCAGGTGCGAATAATCCGCTCTACCACATACGTAATGGCGAACTGACCCAATACAAGGCTGACAAAATGCCGGTATCCATACATGCACGGATGGATCCATTTACTCTGCACAAGCTGGATTTGCAGAAGGGAGATACGTTTTATACGTTTTCCGACGGGTACGTAGACCAGTTTGGCGGACCCAACCAGAAAAAATTCCTGGCAAAGAATTTCCGTAAAGTGTTACTGGAGATCCAGGACTTGCCAATGATTGACCAGGGCAGGCGGCTGGATGAGATATTCGAGGAGTACAGGAAAGATGTGGAGCAGGTGGACGATGTGGTGGTGATCGGTATCCGGTATTGAAAAAACCGGATCTGCATCCTGCAGTCCGGTTTTACGGGACCCGCTTTCTGGCGCTGCGGATCAGTAGCAATCCCAGTAAGAGATTCCACCGGCAATGGAAGTTGCCGAAGAGTTGACCTTGTCATAGTATGCATCACCGCAATAGACCAGGGGGGTTCCCCTTGTTACGGTTCCGTCATCCCATTCTGTGACCAGTTCGCAGGTTCCGCAATCTTCGAGAATATCACAGGAGGGCATCATCAACGCCACGGCAAACAGCAGGCCGGCACCGGTTCGGAGTATTCGTTTTTTCATAATCGTTTCATTGAGGATTTCTCTGGTTTAATATGATTTAGTAGTTATATAACGATCAAATGATATGTAGTTTGTAACTCCCGGATCAGGCAGAACCCAATCGCAGCGCTCCCTTTCCGGTTTCTTGCAAGCCTTGCTGCCTGATTCTTACTGTACGGCCTTGCTCGTTATTTAGTATATTCTCAGATCTATATACTTATACAAGATCTGTTATGAATTGGTTGCAATATGTGATAAATTTAACGGTTTAATTCAGAAAAAGGAAATATTCAGCAACGTTTTGACAAGGTTGGGCCGTCCTGCTGTTCGGGGTGCAGCGACCGGTTTCCGGGATTACGCGCAACTTTTTGTTCCGTGTAAACAGATTCTGACAAAAAATTTACACGGGAACCATGGAGCAACCGGACGGACGGCGTATATTGCATCTTGATAAGGTAATAAAGAATGTGTAAAGGATGAGTGATCGTGCAGTGAGAACCGGACCGATCCGGCGGATAGCCAAATGGACCGGCTGGCTGGTAGCGGGGCTGGCGGGACTGATTTTTTTGCTGACCCTGGTATTTTACCTGATGCGGGGGGTGGTCAAGGAACGGGTTCTGGAACGGGTGAATGCCGGCCAGCCAGGGAAGGTGAGTATCGGGCAGATCGATCTGATCCCGTTTCTGAATTTCCCGGATATCTCTATGCGGGTTAAGAATGTAGATTATTCGAATGGGTCGCTGCCGGTGGATTCCGTACCGGTTGTCTCCCTGGACCGGCTCTTTGTGTCGCTGGATGTGCTGCATCTCCTGAAGGGTGAGTACAGGGTTTCCAGTCTGAGACTGGGAGACGGGGTGGTCAACTACCATGTGTTTGCCGACTCGGTTTCGAACCTGGAACGGGCCCTTGGAAGCCGATTCGGAGGGGCGGAAACCGAAACGGGGCCGGAGAGCGGGAAACCGGGATTATCGCTGGATATGAAGCGAATCGAGATCAGCAATGTGCTTCTGAATTACAGCGATGCAACGATGGGTACGCAGGTATCGGCCAGCATAAATGCATTGAGGAGCCGGTTCTCCTACCTGGCGGATAAGATCAATGCCGGAATGGATTTGGATCTGGATCTGAATAACGCCCGGTATGGGGATGTGGTGATGAACAGGACCCGTAACCTGCAGTTTCGCAGCGATGTGATGTATGATGTAAATACAGACAGGGTAGCCATTGATCCCAGTGAATTGAAGATTGCGGATGCCCTGCTGGAGGTGTGGGGGGAGATTATCCCGGAACGGGGAAATTACGTGGATGTCACCTTTCGGGCGAAGAATTCCGGACTGGAGCTGCTGAATTTTCTGTTCAGGGGGGTGCTCGACCTGGAGGAGCTTGAACAAACGGGGGATGGAAAGATCTACCTGAGCGGAACGGTGAAGGGGTCGCTGGACTACCGGCTGCCCGAAGTGAAAGCCAATTTCAGTGCCAGCCAGGTGGGGTTTCATATCAGGTCCATCGATAAGGAGGTAGAGGATATCACCTTCATCGGGTATGCGACCAATGGAAGGAAAACAGACCTGTCGGAAGCGGCGCTCATCGTGGAAGATTTTCATGTTTCGTTTCCCACGGGGGCGCTGGATGCCGAATTCAGCGTGGAAAATGCAGTGACCCCCACTGTCTCGGGCTGGATGCAGGGAAGTGCCAATCTTTCTGTGCTCGAACAGATCGTGACGACCAATGTGGTTTCCAACCTGGAGGGAGCCCTCTCCATGGATGGATCCATCGACGGGATGATCGACCGGGAGAGGGGTTCATTCCTGGAAAATGCAGGACATATTGCGTTGCGGATGGATGACGTATCTTTTTCTTTTCCCGGACATCGCATAGAGGAACTTGAAGGAACACTTAAACTCGAAGAGACCTGGCTAGCCATGGAGGAGATGAGGATGAATGCCGACAGCAACCGGTTGGAACTGGAGGGTAAAGTCGACCGGCTTATTCCCACTTTTTTCGGCTTTGAACAGGATCCGCTGGTCAGTCTGCAGCTGGAGGCTGATACGTTGTATGCCGACCGGTTTATTAGCGACACTACCCTGGCGCACTTCCTCCGCGAGCCCCTTCACGGAATAGGGTTCGAAGTGGAGGCAGGGCTGACCTATGAAGAGTACCGGCAGATGCTCTCTTCCGGATCGGTTCCCAATATGGATCTGCAACTGGATAATTTTCACCTTCAGCTTCCGGGATATGCCGATATCTCGAGAATGCGGTTCGGGATTTCACTGCGTGAGGGATTCGTGGAGATGTCCGATTTCCAGGGTCAGATCGGGGAAAGCCGGTTTGACCTGGATGTCCGCGTGGATAACTATATTGCCCTGCTGGATGGGGATACGGCTGATATCAGGCTGGACATAAGGTTTCGTTCCGACCTGATGCAGGCCAGGGATCTTTTCACGTACCGTGACCAGTTTTTTATTCTCCCGGAGACTTACAGGAACGAACATATGGAGGATTTCCTCCTGGAGGCATCCCTTCAGACTACCACGGATCAGCTCATGAAGAAGTCGGGGTTGCCCGACATGCGGTTCAGGATAGGGGAGATGCACTGGAAGTTTCGTTATTATCCGCTTAATTTCAGGGATTTCAGACTTGACCTGGAGCACCGAGACAGTGTATTTATTGTACACCATTTCGAAGGGAAAGCAGGTGACAGCGATCTGAAGATGAATGCTTCCATTACCCATCTGCTGGACAGCACCCGGAATATAGCAGGAGAGGTGACCCTCCTCTCCGATCGCCTGGATTTTAATAACATCCTGAACTATAAGCAACAGGGTGCCGACCGGCAAGAGACCGGAAAGGAACCCCCGGAACATGCAGCACCCCCGGCATTGCATGCCATTACCTATCCTGATCTTCAGCTGAGTGTGGATGTAAAAGAGTTGCATTATGCCGACAACCACCTTTACGGGATGGATGGTCAGATGCGTTCTTCTTCTTCCGGGGTCTTTTACCTTGACCGTTTCAACGTGCAGGCGGAGACCGGGGGTACCATATTGCTGGACGGACAGCTGAATGTTTCGGATTCCAGTGCCTACCTGCTGAGTGCGAATTTCAACCTGGACTCGGTAAATCTTTCCGATTTTAACCTCCGGATGAGTCTGAATGACTCCATCTACTCCCTGAGTCAGAATTTCGAGGGGATCCTCGATGCGTCGGGACTGGCAGAATTTTTTATGAATCCGGATATGACGATCGACCTGGAAAACAGCACGGCGATGTTCAAAGTGAGCCTGGAAGAGGGCCGGGTGAAAAACTTTGCCCCGCTCCATGCCATGGCCCGCTACACCGGGAACAAAGACCTGGACGATGTCCGGTTCGGAGAGCTTCATAACAACTTTACCCTGATCGACAAAAAGATCGTGATCCCGCTGATGAATATCTCCTCCACCCTGGGACAGATCCTTATCGAAGGGGAACAGGGTCTGGAAGGAGATTTTCTCTACCTGGTAAGGGTTCCTGTCTGGCTGGTAAAGGGAACGGCCTGGAATGTGATCTCCAATAAACAACGAAGGGAGACCGAAGAGGAGGGAGAGATCAGGGAGATGAAAGCCGGCAAATTCATGTTGTTTACAGTGAACGGGGAAGGGGAAGAGGTGGAGGTGAAGATCGGCGATGACCGGGATAAATTCAGGTAGAGAAGGAGAAAAATTCCTGGTTGCTTTTTTATAATACTCCTTTGATATTTCAACAACATTGGGCATTATTGTAGTTTGCTTTTAAGGCAATGAAACGGAGCAGCGATGAACAGTAAATTGTTTGCCATTGGATATGTACCCCATCGCCTTTGGGGAAATATTTTCCTGGCCCAGGTCCTGGAGCGGGAAGATAATGCAGCCTATTATGTGCCCCGCGAGAATCTCATCTATGATGAGAACCTGCTCTCTTTCCAGAGGTTATCCCCCATGCAGCGCGAAGTGCTCTACCTGATCGACCAGTATAACGAAAAGAAGCTTCACCGGTTGTTCTCCAAAAAACCGACGGTGAAAGCATTTCATGACTCGGTGGACAGCGATACGATCAAGCACCATATCCGACCCTACATTGAGAAGCAGCTGTACAAGGTGTTGCAGGTTGCTGCAGAGAACCGGATGCGGGTGTTTGTCGGGGGAAAGTCCAACCGGAACATTTTCAGGGATGATTTTTTGACGCTTCATCGCCGCCCGGCCAATCCCACCTTTTATTTCAGGAGGGAGGAGGAACAGACGATCTATTCGCTCTCCATTACCAGCGGAGGGGAGCCGGTAAATCTGAATGTGGAACACCCCCACCTGGTATCCAACCAGCCCGCAGCGGTAATTCTTAACAACGATCTCTTTTTCGTGGATGATATCGAAGGAAACCGGCTGCTCCCTTTTTTCACCAAGGATGAAGTGGTTATTCCCCGTTCAGCGGAGAAGAAGTATTTTAATACGTTTGTGAAAAACACGCTGAAGGCCTACGATTTTGTGCAGGCAGAAGGATTTGAGGTCCGGGAAAAGAAACCCCGGAAAAAGGCTGTGTTGACCCTCGAGACAGGTATGAACAGGCATCCCGCATTTGTGCTCCGCCTGCACTACGAGCAGTATAATCTCTTCCCCTCCTCATCCCAGGTGCGCTTTGTGGATTTCAATGCCGACGGAGACCGGTTTCACTTCACCCGGTTCACGCGCGATGTTGAATGGGAGGAAGCATTGGATATGGCCCTCCAGGAGGCCGGACTCAAAACAAGGGATCAAACCAGCTATCTATTAAGGAAAACTGCAGATGATGCTGATAAAGATGCAGTTTATCAATATGTTAATTTTATTAATGAAAATGCAGCATTCCTGGAGGAGAACGGGATTGAGGTGAGGCAGAAAATGGACCGGGAGTATTTCATGGGTTCCATGGAGTTGGAGATCAGTTCTGAAGAACGGAATGACTGGTTTGATATTCATGGCGTGGTAAAGCTGGGTAGCTGGGAGATTCCTTTTATCAAACTCAGGAATCACATCCTCCATGGAAACCGGTTGTATGAGTTGCCGGATGGCACGGTGGCGGTTATTCCCCGGGAGTGGTTTGCGAGGTACACTTCCCTGTTTGAGTTCGGAAAAGTGAGCGACCCCCTGTTGAAAGTGCACAAACAGCATTTCTCATTGGTTGATGAGGCATTGCGAAAAGAGCATGCGCGTACGATTGCGCACCTTGACCGGCTGAATACCCGTGAATCGCTGCCGTCACCGGATATGCCGAAAGGGTTGAGAGCCGACATGCGAACCTACCAGCTAGAAGGGTTTTCGTGGCTCTGCTACCTTCAGCAGAACGGATTCGGGGGTTGCCTGGCCGATGATATGGGATTGGGGAAGACCCTGCAGACCCTGGCCATATTGCTTAAGAACAAGGAGGAGTATATATCCGCTTCCAACCAGGATCCGTTGCCGGCCGGACAGCTCTCGCTCTTCGGCGGAGACCAGCCGCGTCCCACCTCCCTGATTGTGGTACCCGCTTCCCTGATGCATAACTGGATCAATGAGTTGAGCCGGTTTGCCCCTTCACTGGAATTTTTCCTGTATGCCGGGAACCAGCGGGATAAATCATTGAAGGATTTCTCCTCTCACGATGTGGTTATTTCCAGTTATCATACAGTCAGACAGGATATTCAGCAGATCAGGGATTTTGCGTTTCATTATGTGATCCTCGATGAGAGCCAGATGATCAAGAATCCTTCCTCCAAGCTTTACCGGGCCATGGAGGAGTTGCAGTCGGACCACAAACTGGTGCTTACCGGTACGCCCATCGAGAATTCGCTGACGGATCTCTGGTCGCAGATCAATTTTGTCAATGAAGGGTTACTGGGAAGCCTGCATTTCTTTCGAAAGCAATTCGTTCAGCCGATTGAAAAGAAGAAGAACAAAAGCCAGGAGCAGCGGCTGAAGGAGCTGATCAATCCGTTTATCCTCCGGCGAACCAAGGAGGAGGTGGCAAAGGAGTTACCCCCTGTTTATGAACAGTTCCGGTATTGTAACATGACCGAGGAGCAGGCACGCTGGTACGAGGAGGAGAAATCGAGTGTACGGAACAGTCTTCTGGAAAATTTCGAGGAGATCGGGTTGGAACAATCTACAATGATGGTGTTAAAAGCGCTGACGCGCCTTCGCCAGATATCCAATCACCCCCTGATGGTCGATGAGGAGTATGAACACGGGTCCGGGAAATTTGATGAAGTGCACCGCGGGATCGACAGTATCCTGGAGGAGAAGCACAAGGTACTGGTTTTTTCTTCGTTTGTAAAGCACCTGAAGCTTTTTGCGCATGCGTTTGACCGGGAGGGTACCGGGTATGCGTTACTGACCGGATCCACGCGTGACCGGGAAGAGCAGGTAAAACGGTTCCAGGAAGAGGAGGATTGCCGCATATTCCTGATCTCGCTGAAAGCAGGCGGGGTGGGGTTAAACCTTACCGCGGCGGATTACGTATTTATCCTGGATCCCTGGTGGAATCCGGCTGCGGAGATGCAGGCCCTGAACCGGGCTCACCGGATCGGGCAGGATAAAAATGTATTTGTATACCGGTTTATCTCCAACCACTCCATTGAGGAGAAAATTCAGCGCCTTCAGCAGCGTAAATCCGAACTGGCAAAAACGTTTGTCACTTCGAATAATCCATTGAAAAATATGCAAAAAGAGGAAATACTTGAACTTTTTAGTTAAACAATATATTGTTGTATTTCCGGATTTTCCATGTCGGGTAATTTCACCCGGAGATTGGAACGTTGTGTAGAATATGGTTGTATAACCCATTTAAATCTTTATTTTTAAACTATGCGGGATCAGTTATTGAATGAGGTGACCTATCATACATCCCGGGCGGGTGGTCCGGGAGGACAGCATGCCAACAAGACTGAATCCCGGGTGGAGCTGCACTGGGATCCCTCGGCGAGTAAAGCGCTCTCGGAGGAGCAGAAGAAGCGGATCCTGGATCGGCTTTCCGGAAGGTTTACACCTTCAGGAATTCTGATTATCGGGAGTCAGCAGTCGCGTTCCCAGCTGCGTAACCGGGAACGGGTTACGGTACGTTTTTTGCGGCTGGTAGAATGGGCGTTAAAACCCAGGAAAAAGCGGATCCCTACCAAGCCCGGCAAAGCCGCCCGGGAAAAACGGTTAAAAGAAAAAAAGCATCGTTCGGAAATCAAGAAACTGAGGAGAAATAAGGGGGGAGAGTTGACTTGAAGCGATGTATTCACGAATTTTACAGCTATGAAGAATCGTCTTGTATTGGTAGCAGAAGATGACTTTGCCAGCTTTCAACTGATGGAGGAGTACCTGTTATTGTATGAATTGGAAGTGGTTCATGCGGTGAACGGAGAGGAAGCCATTGAGAAAGTCAGGCAGCATCAGCCGCTCCTGGTCTTTATGGATATAAGGATGCCGGTTATGCGGGGAGATGAAGCCATGAGGATCCTGAAGAAGGAGTTTCCCGATATACCGGTTATTGCCCAGACAGCCTATGCCATGAAGGGAGACGAGCATAAGTTTCTGCAGGAGGGATTTGACGGATACCTTTCCAAACCGGTGTTCGAGGAGCCGCTTGAAGAAGTTCTGAAACAGTTCCTGGATCGTTAGACGATCAGCCACGCAACCCTGCAGGAAGGAGATCCTTGCGGAAGCAGGCAACATACTGCAAAGGTCTGTTCCCGATCGGCTAATAATTTGGCCACTAAACATTTTTCCGCTAAATTTGCGACCCGAATAACGCATGATCATTTCATGCTGCATAAACCGGCTCCATAGTTCAAGGGATAGAATAGCGGTTTCCTAAACCGTAGATCCAGGTTC
>CAYZMH010000033.1:0-31833 GCA_964479445.1 uncultured Bacteroidaceae bacterium
CGGGATTCAGCTGGTACGACTCCATCCAGCCGTTGAAATGGTAGGTGACCTGGTCGTTCATTTCGGCTTTGCGCCGCCGGTTACCCGACATGAGATCCAGGATATTAAACGGGGCTACCAGCTTGTTGAAGTTGTAGAAGTACATGTACTGGATGATCTCCTCTTTCTTTTTCCCGTTTTTCTCCCAGAGGAAATTGGCCGCCTCAAAGCCTTCCGGGGTAAAGGGATGGGCTGAAATACCGATCACTACCAGGGGGCGCTCTGCGGTGGTATCCAGCCTTTCGTGCACAAAATCCATATACCGCGGGTGATATCCGAGGGCCGAGTAGCCCAGGTTCACCCCATCCGCTCCCGGGAAGGTCTCCCTGAAATGTTCGGGAGAGATGCCCCGGAAGATCCTGGAATCACCGGCAAAGACTACCGGGTAGGTTTTCTCCGAGTGGGATTTCACGATCCAGTACCGCTTGCGCTCAAAAGGGAGCATGTCCGCTTCATCCCGGAACAGGTTGATCAGGATGGCCGCGGCCAGCACAGTAAGGAATGCATATGCGATCCGTTCGTTCTTCATGGGTTCAAAACTGGAAGTATATAAATTCGTTTCCTTCTCCCCGCAGGAAAATGGATGCCAGGATCAGGGCCGATACATAGAGCACCTCCACGACCCTCCTGCTGTGGGGTGCCAGCAGGTAGAGGGGTTGATGCCTGATTCGCAATACCACCTCGATCAGGATACTGAAAAGCACGATGTAGCCGCCCAGCCTGACGGCGTGATTAACATAGAAATCACCCGTGGGAGCAAAACTAAACATTTTATCGATGATGTAGGCGGCATCGGGGAACGACTCTGCCCGGAAAAATACCCATGCAATGATGACCACGAAGTTGGTGATGAGAATGGACAGCACCGTCTTCATCCTGCCCCCGTCAAATACCTGGTACCAGTTGGTAAGGCGTTCCACGGAGAGAAACAGTGCGTGGATGGCTCCCCAGATCACGAAGTTCCAGGAGGCGCCATGCCAGAGTCCGGATACCAGCATGGTGATCCACATAAACAGGTGTGCGTTGAAGCGTCCTTTCCGTGACCCTCCCAGGGGGATGTAGACGTAATCGCGAAACCAGCTGGAGAGCGAGATGTGCCAGCGGGTCCAGAACTCGCGCAGGGAGCGGCTGTGATACGGGTGATTGAAATTGATCCGGAAGTGCAGCCCCATCCACTTGGCCAGTCCGCGTGCAATATCGGAATACCCGGAGAAGTCAAAATAGATCTGGAAACTGAATCCTACCATGGCCAGCCACCAGAATGCGGCCGATTCGGTGTGGTTGATATTGTTGAAGGCCGTGTTGACCATGGGTGCGATGTTGTCGGCCAGCACTACCTTGCGGAAAAACCCGATGGCGATCAGTTTGAGTCCGTTCCACCGCTCCAGTTCGTTGGGTACGCGGATGCGGGTAAGTTGCGGCAACAGGTCGCGTGCCCGAACGATCGGACCGGCTACCAGCTGCGGGAAAAGCGCCAGGTAGGAGAAGAAGTGCAGTACGTTGCGCGTGGGTTCCAGCTTTCCCTTGTAGATATCGATGGTGTAACTCATGGACTGGAACGTGTAGAAACTGATCCCTACCGGGAGGAGCAGCATGAACCCGGGGATGTTTTCATAGATGTGGGTTTCCATGCCCAGGTTACGGAAAAGGGCATCCAGGTTTTCGGCGATGAATCCCGAGTATTTGAATACAGCCAGGGATCCCACGTTTCCCAGGATAGAAAGAACCAAAAAGAGCTTCTTCCGGCCGGGGTAGCGGCGAATACCGAACGCCGAGAAATAATCGATGAACCCGCTTGCCAGGATCAAAAAGAGAAAACGCCAGTCCCACCACCCGTAGAAAAAGAAGGAGGCCACCACCATGAGCAACCATCGCAACTGCATTTTGCCGCTGCGGTTGACCAGGTAGAGCACCCCGAAGAAGACGGCGGCAAAAGCTATAAAGATGGCTGAATTAAATAGCATGTCGGGTTTCCGGGATCAGGGTTTATACAAAGCCCCAAAAATAGGGATTTTCGCGGAAATGCAACCCGGCTGTATCCGGGGAGCTCGATTTAACCGTTCTTTCCTCATCCAGGATAAAGGGGCCGGGGGAGGCACGCAGGGGAGTATGCCGGATTACTTCCGGTGTTGGGGCGCTCCGCTTCGTTTTTTCTTTCCCCCTAATTGCCAGGTCACTCCCCGAGGAAGTATTCTTTTGGTTTGATCAGCTTGTCGAACAGGTCCGAAGCTGCCCCGTCGAACACGGTACCCGGATTCTGCGTGCTGGTTACCGCGATGCGGGAAGAGTCTGCAACATAGAGGTCCACCGATGACAACTGTGCCCCGCCGGAATTCTCACATACCACGGAGTGGGTGGGGGTCCCGGATACCATCGGGTGGTCTTCCTCCAGGAAATTCCTGTTGCTGAGTTGGCTGATCCCGGCGACGTAATCGGCAACTGATGTACTGTCCGCTACCAGTCCGTCCAGCATCCACAGGCTGTCCCGGTTTACCAGGGTGTAGTTCTCCTCCGGTGACTGAACATGGATGCGGGCGATGTCAGCCTTCTGTACCCGGTTTACCGTTGCGTCACGGAAATCGTTCACCGACCGGTTGAACATCATGGTCAGGAACCCGTCCACAGCATATACCTCCTTTTCCCCTTCGAGCCGCACAAAGCTGGTCATGGTACCCCGTTGCTGCCGCATGTAGGGATTGGCTGCCTGTCCGGATGGCTGTGTATAGGAGAATTTCCCCACGTAGAGGTCTGCCACTGTCTTATCCCCTTCGAGCACCCTTACCCGGCTGCCCAGGGAATCGGTCACCTCGAATTCATCCCAGCGTTCCCGGTCGTTGGCAGCCAGTCTTTTTGCATTCAGTTCCCAGAGGGTGGTGAGCATGTTGTTCACCTGCCGGTTATCGGCATTATGGGATGTATTGCCTTTGCTGACCAGCCAGTTGCCGTCTTTTTTTTGCAGCGAAATGAGATCGGTACCGCTTTTGGGCAGGATCTCCAGGGACGTGACAGCGGATGAATCAAAACGGGTCAGTTCCTGTTTGAATGAACGGTTCTTGCGGGCATTTCCTCCCGGAACAGTGATAAGGACGATTGCCAGCAATACGACAAATGTGATTACCAGATGGTTGAGTTTTACCTTAGTGAACATGGCCAATCTCCATTCTTTTGGTTCGTATTATGCGGTTTCTTTGTGCCCGGAATATTCCGTACAGGATAACGAGCAGGATGGGAAGCAGGAAATTGAGGTATTTCAGGAACGTTTTCTTCCCATCCGGCATATCCTTGATGGGCCGGGCCGTGGCACCCTGGGTGCGCAATTCGATCAGACCGGTATCATCCGAAAGCCAGTCGATGGCGTTGACAAACAGGTTTATGTTGTCGGGGTTCACCTGTTGCTGGTTTTCCGACAGCGGGAAATCTCCGTCTGCGATCACCACCATCCTTGCCGGGGTGCCGGCAACCGGACCCTCCAGGGCCGCACCCAGGGTCAGGTTCTCCAGGGGAAATTCGCTGTCATTCCACTGGTGCCCGGCATCGATATAGGTGGAGGCAGGCCGGGTTCCTGCCTTCCCCGAACTTTTCAGGAGCGGGGTATAGGTAAGGGCCGAATCCCCGTTGAATTCCAGGGAACTGACAAACCGCAGGACCAGTTGCTCCAGTCCGTCTGTCACCGGGTGCTCCCCGAAATTGCTTACCCGGGGGATGTACGGGAATTGGATCGGCTGCTGCACGGTGAAGGGTCCCTGTTGCCGGGTAGCCATTACGGTGACGGCGTTGGCATCGATCACGAAGTTGTTGTTCACGGTGATGCCCAGGGAATTCAGCCACGACTCGAGCCGGGTGTTTATGGTCCGGCCCATGGGGGCTCCCCCGCTCAGGTTTGCATCCACGCGGTTCATGGCAATCATCAGGTTACCGCCCTGTGCCATGTACTCGTTGAGCTGTTTTATGTGGGTTCCCGGAATGGAGTCGGTGGGGCGGATGATCGCAACCGTTTCGTAGGGCAACAGTTCATTGGCCGTATCGGAAAGGGTGACCTGTTCCACCTGGTAGAGCACGCTCAGGTCCTGTATGGCTCGCTGTAATTGCTGCATACCGGCTTCCCCATGTCCTCCCAGGATTCCGATCACCGGTTTTTCTTGTACGGCCAGTTTCTTGATGCTGCTGGTCAGACTGTACTCCATCCCTTCGGTCTCCTGTATGACCGGCAGCACCTCTTTTTGATCCCCCATGTTAATCACGGCACCCATGTAAGCGGTCTGTGATTTCATCTGGTCTTTCTCCCTGACCTGCACCTGGAGCTGCATGATCCCTGCCTGCCGTGCTTTGCGGTCTCCGAACTCCTCCTTGAGCGGATCGACGAACTCATACACCACGCGGTCGCGGGAGACCTGGTTGTACTCCACCAGCATATCGCGGAAGTCGCGCCGCACGCGGTCCAGCTGCGGTGGTAGGTTGTTGGAGAAATACGCGGTGATGGTCACCGGTTCATCCAGGTCCTTCAAAAGATTGCGCGTCACTTCGCTGAGGGTGTAGCGTTTATCTTCGGTAAGGTCCAGGCGGGTGAAAAATTTAGCCGCCAGGATATTGAGCAATACCAGGATCCCCAGCGAAAGAAGGATGGTATAGGTATATCGTTTTTTTGATATCATGAGTAGCGACGGTTTATTGGTTACTGCTCAGGTTTCGTTTCACGAGAACGGCTTCAGCACCGAAGAGTCCGGCTGCAATCACCGTGAAGAAGAAAACCAGGTCCTTGGTGTCGATCACTCCCCGGATGATGGATTCGTAATGACCGGAGATGCTGAACCAGTGAATCACGTTCCCCAGCGTACCTGTAAAGTTTTGGGCAATCATACCGAACAGGAGGTGAAAAAAGATCCCGATCAGCAGTGCCAGCAAAAACGATACGATCTGGTTGGAGGTAAGACTGCTGGCAAATACCCCGATGCTGATGTACGCTGCGCTCATCAGCAGGGTTCCCAGGTAGCCCGACCATACTGCGCCATGGTCGACCGGACCGATAGAGGCCACGGTGATGTAATAGGGCAGGGTAAGGGCCAGGGAGATGCAGATAAGCAGGAAAACGGACAGGAACTTACCGGTTACAAACTGTCCGTCCGATACCGGCTTGGTAAGCATGAGTTCCAGGGTTCCGCTGCTCTTCTCTTCGGCCACCATTCGCATGGTAAGTGCCGGGATAAAAAAGAAAAGGGTCCAGTACGCTACCCCGAAAAATGCATCCAGACTGGCTTCGCCGCGGAAGAAAATGTCTCCCTGTCCGAAGATCCAGGTGAAAAAGCCTGTAAAACCCAAAAAGGCGATCAACATGATATAGGCCAGCAGGGAATCGAAAAACGAACCCAGTTCCCGGGAGGCAATGATCCATATTTTTCGCATGGTATGTAATGTTTATTAGTTTGCAGTAAGCTGACGGAATATATCTTCCAGCCTGGTTTCGGTGGGGGTGAGCTGTGTGATATACCACCCTCGGTCAACGCACAGCCGGAAGATCGGTTTTGCGGATGAGGTTCCCTTTTTACTCTGCACTTCGTATCGTTTTTCACTTTTCGCCAGGTATTCAACCCGCTCCGCGGTATCCATTTGCTGCAGGGCATCAAAGATCTCCGCGGAGTCACCTCCTTCAATCCCAACTTTGATGATCTCCCGGCCTTCCGCTTTTTGGCGTAGCTCGGCGGCGGTGCCGTTTGCCACGATCTTACCCTGGTTGATGATCAGGATCCGGTCGCAGGTCGCTTCCACCTCGGCCAGGATATGGGAGCTGAGCAAAACGGTTTTTTCCTTCCCGATCTTCCGGATGAGTTCCCGGATCTCCACGATCTGGTTGGGATCCAACCCGGTAGTCGGTTCATCCAGTACCAGCACCTGCGGATCGTGGATCAGCGCCTGGGCGAGTCCGACCCGCTGGCGATACCCTTTGGAGAGTTCACCGATCTTTTTGTGCTTTTCCCCTTCCAGTCCGCACACCTTCACCATGTCATGGATCCTTCCCCGGATCTTCTCCTTTTCCACTCCATGGATTCGGGCCACGAACCCCAGGTAATTGATCACCGGCATTTCGGTGTAGAGGGGGTTGGACTCCGGGAGATACCCGATGCTGTGTTTGATCCCTTCCGGATCATCGTGGATGGATGTTCCGCCTACCCTGATCTCCCCTTTATTGGGAGCCAGGTAGCAGGTGATGGCTTTCATGGCGGTTGATTTTCCGGCCCCGTTCGGACCGAGGAAGCCTACGATCTCGCCGGGATTTACCGAGAAGCTGACATCGTCCACCGCTTTTTGCGGACCGTACTGCTTGGTGATGTTCTCAACAACAATGTCCATAGCTGGAATGAATTTTTGTTCCGAAAATTCGCTCCCAAAAATAATAAGCAAGTTTTTTTTTAGAAATACCTTTAAAAGCCGGACACCAAAGGTTTAGACGGTTTTTGGATGGGTAAAAAATTCATTTCCAACGGGCTGGAAAGGGTTTGTTAAAAAATCTTAAAACAAACTGGATTTTCACCTAAAGAATTCATACCTTGATCATTGGAATTCTTTACGGGAAGTATGGCAGGTAACTTCCCCCCTCAACCGATCAAACGTCGGCCTTATGAAAAATGAGATGTCGTGTACCAATGTCAGCTTTGAGTTTCTCCGCAGATCTGCCGGCTTTCTCAATTGCATCCTGAATAACATAACCAGTTGCGTGATGTTGCTGGATAAGGAGATGTATATCAAGGCTTATAACGATCCGCTCAAATCCATCTTTTCCAGCAGAGCCAATGAGGACCTGCTCTATATCCGGTGCGGCGAAGCCATTGGTTGTGCCTACCAGGAACCTGGGAGGTAACCTTCCAGAGGTTTCAAACATTGTTCGACTTAAAGACCTGCACAGTAGTTAAAAACTGTTTTGTTCATAAAGTGTGGAAAGTCCGGAGGGGCAGATCCGGAAAAAACCTTACATTTGTATCGTTCATTGGTTCCCGAAACCGGTCCGGCTCGACGCAGCCGGGTTGGCCAGGGATGAAAAGGGAATGCCGTGCTTCGTCACGATAGACGGGTTACGACGGAAATTCGGCAACAGTTCCCGCTGCTGTGAGCCCTGCTATTGGGTCCGGCAACATGCCACTCTTTGAGAAAAGAAGGGGAAGGCGCCGGGCACAGGGGTAAGTCAGAAGACCTGCCAGTGAAAAGGAGATTTTACAGCCTGCGGTGAACAGGTAGCGAATCTGTACGGTGTACCTCCTTCCCACGCATCGTATGCTGCAAAATCCCGCCCGACATGGTTAAAAACCGGCAGCAACGATGCAAAATCTATTGAACTTCCAATTAATCGAAAAAATCCGGGTTCCATTCATCGGTTCTGCCAGGAAAGGGACCGGTTGGTTTTTTCTGCCTGCCGGAAAAGTGAAATTCCTGTTCCCCCGGGCTGCCAGGCAGCCGGTAAAAAAGGCGCTTTTGTATGGCGAGATGCCGGGATCCGGACCGTGCAGGTGGCTGCGGAACCTCGTCCCGTTTCAAAAAAAGAGAACGGCCCTGTGCGCCAACACAAACGGCCGTTCTCCGCTAATCACACAATTATTCACACAAAACAATTGCATGATGAAACAAATGTACACAATTCTGACTGTTCTTGCCCTATGCCAGGCAGGACTTTATGCCCGACCGGCCCAACCCAACCCGGCTCCGCCGGAATCTGCCGCTGGCCAGGTGGACCCGCCGCCGCCCGGTGATTACCGGATCAGCGGTTTTGAAGATCTTTCCATGGAGCGCGAGAGCTACTGGAACGGATCCGGCGGGAGCGGATCGTTTGTATCCGGACTGGCCCGGTTTCCCAACGATTATGATGCGGAGTACCAGTCATGGAGCCGGTGGGCCTACTCCAACATCTCCGATACGGTGACCACCGGTTACTCCAACCAGTACAGTGCCGTTACCGGTGCCGGCGTCGATACCCTGGCATCAGGGGGAAGCACCTACGGGGTGGGATTTGTACCCATCAGTTTCACCACGTTCGAACCCCAACCGGTACCCCTGCGGTTTACCGACAGCGTTGCCCACGAGGTGGCAGGCCTGTACGTGACCAATACCACCTACACGGCCAATACCCTGGAGAACGGCGATGACTTTACCGATGCCTTCGGGGGCCCCGACGGGACCACCCCCGACTGGTTTATGCTCTCCATCTGGGGTGTAAAGGACGGCGTTCAGACCGATACGGTTGATTTTTTCCTGGCCGACTACCGGTTTGAGGAGCCGGCGGATGATTACATTGTCGACTCGTGGCAGTGGGTCGGACTCACCGAACTGGGCCTGGTGGACAGCCTGATGTTTACCCTCTCCTCCTCCGATGTGGGCGACTGGGGTATCAATACACCGCTTTACTACAGCGTGGATCACCTGTATATCCGGCCGGATTCGGCGCCGGTGGTCCTGCAACCGCTGGAAAATATTACCCTGGTTGAAAACGGGGCAGATACGGTGATCTCCCTGGAGGGCGTCTTCACCGATCCCGATAACGACGACCACGCGATTGCCAAACGGCTTCACAACAACTCCAACGAATCCGTGGTGACCGCCACGATTGACGGCAATGACCTCACCCTGTCACCGGCAGCGGATGCCGCGGGCGAAGCGGAGATCGTGATCCGGGCCGAGTCCAATTCCAAAACGGTCACCGATACCTTCACCGTGGCGGTGAGTCCCGCAACGGCCGCATGGTCAGAAGAAACAACCGCTGTCACGGTATATCCCAATCCATCCACGGGTGCGTTCAGGGTAAGGGTACCCGGAACGAACATCCCGGTGGAACTGACCATCAGCACCCTGAACGGAGCGGTGATCTACAGGGATGAGTCCTATGCCAGCGATGGTGCGATCCGGTTGAACGACCGGCGTGCCGGAACCTATGTTATTAAAATACAGGGCAGTGAAAGGGTTCTTACACGCCTGCTGATCATACATTAACTGACCGGGAGCGGGCAACCGCTCCCTCTATAAAACTAAAAATGGAGTGAAAATCCTACGGACAATGATCGTGCTCGGGGTTATCGGCGGATGTTTCGGTCCGCTACGGGCCCAGTACATCAGCGAGGTGCTGGAGTATACCCCGGCACCCGGGCAGCATATCAATGCAACGCCCTGGGGCACGACCGCTTCTGCGCAGACGCTGGTGGGTGGCCTGGACGGGACACTGAGCCTGGGGGCCTTCGGCGGTACCGTGGTGTTTGCCTTTGAACACCCGGTGGAGAACGATCCGGATAATCCGTTCGGTATCGATTTCACCATCTTCGGCAATGCCGCGGGCACCTGGTCGGAACCCGGCATCGTGTCGGTCATGGCCGATGAAAACCAGAACGGACTGCCCGATGACACGTGGTATGAACTGGCAGGGAGCGACTATTTCTTCTCCGGGACCCGGCATAATTACCGGGTGACCTACACCAATCCGCACCAGGAGGCGGCAGCCGATGTGGCCTGGTCGGACCGTGACGGTCATACCGGCTATATTTTTGCCAACAGCTTTTACCGGCAATCCTATTACCCGCGGCCGGATGATTTCCCGGCAGTGGGGGAAGACTCCTGCACCGTTACCGGGACCCGCCTGGCACAGACCCTGGGATATGATCCCATGGGCCGGCGCATATCCCACGGGCCGGCGTTCGGGTATGCCGACAACCGGCCGGGGGGATCGGTACCCTACACGCTGCCTGATAATCCGTATACCCCCGAAAAAGAGCATTCCGGGGGAGACGGATTTGACATGGACTGGGCGGTGGATGAGCAGGGCCGGTATGTAACCCTGGAGGCGATTCATTTCGTCAGGGTGCAAACCGGTGTACTGGCTGCTGACAGGGCACTGGGGGAGCTCTCCACCGAGATCAGGGGAGCGGTGGATGTAGCCCCCGACCCATCCGTGAAGGGCCGGGATGAGCTGCTGGTCATGCGCCACCTTCCCGACACCATCCGGGGAACGCATTTCCCGCTGGAGGCTGTTTTGTTTAAAAAAGGGCGCCTGCAGAAAGAGGCCGGGATCACTTTTGAAACCGACCCGGAGGAGGTCCGGGTTGAAAATGACACCCTCTTTTTCCACTCCTCGGGCGAGGTGATTGTCACCGCAGAATCGGGTGATGATCCCCGGCTTACCGCTACCGTGAATGCGGTGCTGGTTTATGATAACGCCACAGGAGCCGGCGAAGCGAAATACCCTGCCGCGCAGATGCAGGTTTATCCCAATCCTGCCGCGGATCGCATCTGGATAAAGGGTCCGGCTGAAGCCTCCCTGGCGGTCTACACCGTAACGGGGAAGAGAATTCTTCAGCCGGGGACGGTTCGCGGGGGAACCCCGGTGGATGTGTCCTCCCTGCCACCCGGGGTATACCTGTTGCGGGCTGAATGGGGAGGACATGTTTTTACCGGCCGCCTGGTCAAACAGTAGCCGGGGCTCCTTAAACGAAGAACACGAAAGGGGAGGGGGAAGCGATGATGCGAAAGAGCATACATGGAGCATTGATCAGATGACAGGAAAGATCAACCATGGAAGATTGAGCAGAGAAGGGAGGAAAGAACATGAGGAGCAGTGTGAGCAGATACAGGGCGGAAATACCATATAACAAGATTAAGCAGATGAGCCAAGGAACGACCAACCATGAAAGATTGATCCGATGATGATACGAAAGACCATACAGGGCATTGCGCTGCTGTTTATCCTGGTTGCCGGGGTGCACGGACAGGGGATGCAGGATTCGGTCTTTCATATCCGCCAGGTGGAGGTGACTGCCGGACGGATATTTGAAAAAGAGGCGGCCGGGATGAAGGAGACCCGGGTGGACACCACCGTGCTGCAGGAGAAGGTCAACCGGTCGGTCTCCGATATCCTCTCCGAGAACACCACGGTGTACATTAAAAACTACGGGAGGGGAGCGCTCGCCACCGCCTCGTTCCGGGGAACCGCACCCACCCACACACAGGTTTCATGGAACGGGATCAATATCAATTCCCCCATGCTGGGAATGGTCGATTTCTCCCTGATCCCTGTCTATTTAGTGGATGAGCTGAGTCTGCAGCACGGGGCAGCTTCTGTGAAGGAGCAGAGCGGGGGACTGGGCGGACATATCCGGATCAACAGCACGGTGGACTGGAGCAACCGTTTCAGCGGCCGATACTACCAGGTCGTGGGGAGTTTTACCACACTGGATGAGTTCGGACAGGTGAATGTGGGCAATGGCACCGTGCAGTCCAAGACCCGTCTCTATCACAGCTACTCGGCAAACGACTACCCGTTTATCAATAAGAACATCGTCCGGCAGGACGGGGACGACGGTCCGGTTGTCCACCCCACCCAGCGAAACCGCAACGCCGGGTACCGGAAATACGGGTGGCAGCAGGAACTTTACCTGCGGCCCCTGCCCCGCCTGCACACATCGGTCCGTTTGTGGTACCAGGATGCCAGCCGGGGCATTCCCTCGGTACTGAGTTACGAGGGAGACGACACGACCACCATGCGAAGGAATGAGCAGTTCGACCGTACCTGGAAAGGGGTGGCCGATGCCACCTGGTACGGCGACCGGCTCAAGGCCCGGCTTCTCTCCGGGGTGGATTACCAGCAACTGGATTATGTGATGCAGGTGCGCATCGGGGGATACCCCGAAGTGCAGAAACCGGTTAACTCGGGCAGCGATATGCAGAGCTGGTACAATACGCTGCGGCTGGATTATGATCTTACAGAACGGATCTCTTTCCGGCTTTCCGGGGAGGCCAACCGGTATGCCATCACCACCCTCGACAGCGCCAATCATACCGGCTACGATGAGTCGAGGATGGAGTACTCCCTGTTCGGGGGAGCCTACGCGGAAGCAGGGGAGCGGGTGCACCTGTCGGCCGGGTGGCGGAAAGACCTGCTGCCCCTGACCGAAACCCCGTTTATCTATCACCTGGGCATCAGCGTGAAACCCCTTGAGGAACATGAACTGGTGATCAAGTCGGGATTTGTCCGGAATTTCCATCACCCGGCCCTCAACGATCTCTACTGGCAGCCCGGGGGGAACCCCGACCTGCTGCCCGAAGAGGGGCATACCCTGGACGGGGGGGTCCACTACAGGCACAGCGGGGAGGGCTGGAACCTGGAGTCTGAACTTACCGGTCACTACTCCGGCATCAACAACTGGATCCTCTGGCTGCCCGGTGTCAAAGGGTACTGGGAGGCCCAAAACCTGGGAAGGGTGCGTACTCACGGACTTGAATACAACCTGAATTTGGGGATCTCGTTTGGTGAGAGCCGGCTGCAGCTTAACGGCACCTATGCATGGACGCGCTCGGTGAACCGGGGAGATCCCATAGGGAACAACGATGCATCGGTGGGCAGCCAGTTGCCGTTTATTCCCCGCCATTCAGGGAATGTGCTGGTCTCTTTCCGGCACCGGGGATACCACCTTAATTACCAGTACCAGTCGTACGGGAAGCGCAACCTGCTCAGCTCGAACTTCGAGACCCCCGGTGATTCGTACCCTTACTACCGGCTTTATGCCCTGCATATGAATCACCTCTCGGCGGGAAAATCCTTTTCCGTCGGCCGGGTATCTTTCCATGCCGGGCTCAAGGTACGCAATCTTTTCAACGAGGTGTACCGGAACGTGCTCAACCGGTTCATGCCGCCGCGCCACTATATGCTCATGCTAAAAATTGACTTTTAACCATGCGCAGGGTTCTGCTAAATACCGGGTTACTGCTGCTCCTGCTCACCGGCTGCATGGACGATGAAGCGTGGTTTGAGATGAACCAGCCTCCGCTGCCTGCCGGCAGTCCTGCCGGGGTGTTCATCGTTAACGAAGGCAATTTCATGTACGACAATGCCTCGCTCTCGTTCTATGATACAGAGGATCACACGGGTTACAACCACGTTTTTTATGGTAAGAACGAAATTCCGCTGGGGGACGTGGCGCAATCCATGACCATCCGTGACAGCCTGGGGTACGTGGTGGTTAACAACAGCGGGAAGATCATCGTGATCAATGTGCACACCATGGAGTACGCGGGGAAGATAACCGGACTCACCTCCCCGCGGAACATCCATTTCCTGAGCGATACCAAGGCCTATGTGAGCGATCTCTATTCCAGGTCGATTACCATTGTGGATCCGTCCACTTTCCAGATAACGGGGTCCATCGACGTGTACAGTCACCATCCCCGTTTTTCCCGGCACTCAACCGATGAGATGGTCCAATACGACCGCTTCGTATTCACCAATTGCTGGAGTTATGACCACATGATCCTGGTGATCGACAGCCGCACCGACCGGCTGGTGGACTCCATTGAAGTGGGGAAACAGCCCACCTCGCTGGTCATTGACCGGTACAACAAGGTATGGACCCTCACCGACGGAGGTTACCCGGGGAGTCCGGACGGACACGAAGCACCAGCGCTCCACAGAATCAATGCCATCACGCGGGAGGTGGAAAAGACCTACCGCTTCGATAAGGAGGAGAGTCCGTCGGAACTGGCCATCAACAACGCACGCGATACGATCTATTTCATCAACCGGGGTATCTACCGGCATGCGGTCCAATCCGGTTCCGAACCCGAATTGCTCATCGGGAGTCCGTATGAAGCAGACCGGGGCAGCGGATTTTACGGCCTGGCGGTCGATCCGGCTACATCGGAGATTTACGTAGCTGATGCCATTGATCATACCCAGCGCGGCATGGTCTATCGCTACACACCGGATGCGGTACCTATCGACTCCTTTCGCACGGGGATCATCCCGGGATCATTCTGCTTCACGGAGATTCACCCCGGGAGTTAACCATATGTTCAGATCATCATCGCGTTCTCCGGTGAGGAACCTGTAAATAGTGGGGTTGTTCCATCGACTTTCCGGGCTATTTCTCCTGGCATTGGCCTCCTGCTTGTCCTCCGCACCAGGTAAAGAAGCAGTATTTACCCGGTGCAATATAGATTCTTGCAGAATAACCCGCCGTCGATCAGGTTTTCTTATCTTTGCTTCCCGGAATAAAAAATACCTGATCATGATGCGTTCTTCGTTGGATACCGACTGGCGCCGGGTGGCTGCTTCATTATACAGGAAACCCGTGGATGGAAAGATCTACGGAACCGTGGAGCTGGATGTCACCGACCTGGAGGCCTACGTGGCCCGGAAGAGAAAAGAGGGTCTGAAGATCACCCTTACCCATATTTTCACCCTGGCCGTTGCGCGCGGATTGAAGGAGGCCGTTCCGGAGCTGAATTGCTATATTCGCCGGGGAAGGGTCGTTCAGCGTAAGCAGATCGATGCCATGGTGAGTATTTTGGTGGGAGATAAGGAGATGAGTTCGGTGCGGATCGAGCATGCCGATACGCTCTCTTTGCAGCAATTAACCGGGGTGCTGAGCGAAGGGATCCGCGATACGAGGAATGGGGCGGAGGACCGGACCATGAAGATGAAACGGACCCTGGGGCGCATTCCCTGGCCTTTTCGCGGGTGGCTGTTTCGCATGGTGAAATTTGTAACAATACAGCTGGGTGTTTCGCTTCCGGCTATTGGTTTGTCTGCCAACAATTTTGGTTCGTTCCTGGTGACCAACATCGGCAGCATCGGCATCGACAGCGGGTACCCGGCCCTGTTTCCGGTCTCCAACGTGGCATTTGTTTTTGTCATGGGCGGTGTAAGGAAGAGGCCATGGGTGGTGAACGACCGGGTGGAGGTCCGTCGCATTATGACGCTCAGCAGCACCCTCGACCACCGGATCGTGGATGCCATCCACGGGGGAAAGATGTTTCAATATATCAAGCAGGTGGCCAGGGAACCCGGGGTGCTGGAGCAGAGCCGGTGAATGAGATTCTGAACACGGACCCATTGCAACAGGTTTTTTCCTGCCGTTTTGAACAAGATGCGGGTGTCTGTGGTTTTTATTATAAACTCATCAACCCATGAAAAGAAGAGACTTTATCAGCAGAACGGCAATGACCCTTCCGTTACTTTCGCTATTTCCGGCCGAACTCTCGGCACTTGTCAGGGAGATCCGTACCGGCAAACTGGAGAAACGTTCCCTGGGGAAGACCGGAGAGCGGTTATCCGTGATCGGCTTTGGCGGGATTGTTGTCAGGGATGCCACTCCCGAGCAGGCATCTGCCCGCGTTAAACAGGCGATCGATTACGGGGTGAACTACTTCGATGTGGCCCCTTCGTATGGTAACGCCGAAGAGATGCTGGGTCCGGCCCTGGAGCCCTACCGGAAAGATGTGTTTTTGGCCTGCAAGTCACACAAGCGCAAGGGAGATGATGCCCGCAGGGAACTGGAAGAATCGCTCACCAGGATGCGGACCGATCATTTTGACCTCTACCAGTTGCATGCCGTTACATCCATGGAGGATGTAGACACCATTTTCAGCAAAGGGGGTGCCATGGAAGCGTTTCTCCAGGCACGTGAAGAGGGGCTGGTCCGTTACCTGGGTTTCTCTGCACATTCGGTGGAAGCAGCCATGGCCCTGATGGAGCGGTTTGATTTTGACACCATCCTTTTCCCGTTCAACTTTGCCACCTGGTATGCCGGTAATTTCGGTCCGCAGGTAATGGAGACCGCCCGGCAGAAGGAGATGGGGATCCTGGCCCTGAAAGCCATGGCCTACCGGCCCTGGCCGGAAGGTATGGAGCGTACCATCGAAAAAGCCTGGTACCAGCCGCTGCCTGAAGATGAGGCCAACCAGGGGTTGCGTTTTACCCTGAGTCACCCGGTAACCTCTGCCATTCCCCCCGGAGATGAAAATTTGTTTGCGCTGGGTCTTAAACTGGCCGCCTCTTTCAAGCCTATGGACCAGGAGGAGATTCTTGCGATCAAGAAATGGGGACTGGAGACCGAACCGCTCTTCCAATACCCGAGTCAGCGGATGTAGTTCTAAGAGCCCCTCTCATTTTTCTTCTTCCCGGCCGTCTGCATAACGGGCGAATCGCCCCCTGTTTCGCTCGTGCACCTGGTCGGGACGCGGCCATGGCCATCCGCCAAACTGTGTTTCGCGATAATCGGCAAAGGCCTGCTGGATCTCCTGCCTGGAATTCATGACAAAGGGTCCGTATTGCATGACCGTTTCCCGGATCGGTATTCCCTGCAGGTAGAGCAGGTAGGCCGGTTCTTTCCCGTTCTCCATTTCTACCTTGCATCCGGAATGCAGGTGAGCAGCCTGGTATGCGGGAATCTCCTCCCCGTTCAGGTGCATCGAATCGCCCTGGTAGAAATAAAGGGTACGTTCTGCCTCCTTGGAAGGTTTGGGCAGCTCCCAGATGGCTCCGCCATCCATGCGGATCAGCCAGATGGCCACCTCGTTCTTCTCCTCGGCTGCCCAGGAATCGGGCGGGGGTGAGGGGGCATGCCGGGCATCCAGGGTGCCTGCGATGAGTGTGACATCGGTGAGCTTCTCCCGGGAATCGGGGAAGGACACCACGGGAATGTCCTCCTTCCAGAACATGGTGTAGTATGGATCCACAAATTTATCGGCTTTGGGCAGGTTCAACCAGATCTGGAAAAGTTCCAGCGGGTTCTCCTCGTCCGTCTTGAGCAGGGGGAACATCTCGGTGTGCTGGATCCCCGCACCGGCAGTCATCCACTGCACATCGCCACTTCCATACCTGCCCGCGGCACCGAGCGAGTCGGCGTGATCCACCATCCCTTCCCTGACGATGGTGATGGTCTCGAAGCCCCGGTGCGGGTGCACCGGGAAGCCCGGGATCTTTTTTCCGTGGTACATGCGCCACCCGTCTTTGGGAACAAAATCGTGCCCGATGCTGCGTCCTGCCAGGGGGGCATCCGGACCCATCTCTTCCGTTCCCCGGGGATAGGCATCTTTGTGATGCACACAAAACAGGAAGGGATTGTTGGTATCCCATTGGAATCCCAGGGGCTTGATGTTTTTTATACACGTTGTCATATCCGGTTGTTTTATGGAACCCAAGATACTAAAAATGGGCCTGCCGGCAATAGAGACCACCGGGAAGGAAACGGTGCAAGCCGCAGGGCTTAAAAGCTGCCGGTCATACAAGTATGGTTAGCGGGTTCTCCTGGGGACGTGTAAACCGCATGGACCAGGCTGCCTCCAAAAACCGGTACCGGAACATAAAGGAATGCCGGCATGAACATGGTTGCCGGATTTGATGAATTGTGGAATTTGTTAAAAGGGCAGACTGTGAACTATCTCTGCGGATTATTCATTACCATACTCCAGGCAGAGTGCCTTGTTGAGAGCAATGATCGCTTTTTTGTAATCGCTGCGGCTTATCACAAATTGCATGTTCACCTGTTTGAGTGACTGGGAAACAGCCTCGATATTGATGTTATTTTCCAGGAGGGCAGCGGTTGCCCCTGCCAGGGCGCCCGGTTTGGCAATGTTGGTACCCAGGGCACACACCAGGGCCACTTTATTCTCCGTAACCTCCTGGTAGGTCTCTTTTAACTCCCTGATAAGCTCCTTGCTGCGGTCTTTTTCCCAGATCACGGTGGTGATGCTGTTGGCATTGGTGGCTTTGAGAATATAGCTGATGTGATAGCGCTCGACCAGTTTCATCAGGTTGAGGTCAAATCCCACCTGGCCCACCATCAGGGGGTCATGCACCTCAATGGCCATCACTTTGTCGGTCCCGGAGATCACTTCCACCCGGGACTCTTTTCCACGGTAGTTTCGGGTGATGAGGGTTCCCGGATGGGTGGGCTCGAAGGTGTTACGGATCCGGATACTGATACCGGCCAGTTCCAGGGGTTTGGATGCTTTCGGATGGATCGCCTCCATCCCGATATCGGCCAGCTGGTCGGCCACGTTAAAGTTGGTTTGTCCAACGGGCCGGGAGTGCCCGGGACCCACTATGGCCGGATCGGCGCTGGAAAGGTGGTACTCCTTGTGAATCACAGCCTCGGTTGCTTTTACCTCTGCGGCGACCTTACTGAAGGTCACTTCGGAGTAGCCCCGGTCGAACTCGCGCATGATCCCTTCTGTTCCCTTGGTATAGCCCGTTGCGATGGGCAGGGTGTTGGATACATCGATATTTTTAAAGGCTTTGCGAATGCGCTCATCGATGGTCAGGTAGTCGGTATCATTGAATCCGCACAGGTCCATAAACAGGGCATTGATACCCCGGCTGCGAAGGATATTCACCGAGTTGAAGGCGGAATGGGCCTCCCCGATGGATGCCAGGATCTCCCTGGCGGCCAGCAGGATATTGGCCCGGTTCACATAGCCCGAGGCAAGTACGCCGGCCAGGTTATTCAGGTAATTGCGGGATTGCTGCACCCGCATGGTGATAAACCGGTCGGCCACGGTCTGATCCAGTCCGATACTGCCGAAGGTCCGGTTGATCGCTATCAGCTTTTGCAACAAATCCTCCAGCGCGCTCTCATACCCCTCTCCACTGACAAAAAGATCATAAATCCCCGCTTCCCCGGTCTTTTTATGCTCCAGTAACCAGTTGGTGACGTTGCTGTAGGCTGAAACAACGAAAATGCGGTTATAATAGTCATCCCCGTCAGCCTGCCCTATGATGATGTTTTCCAGGACTTCACCGAATTCCGACATGGAAGTGCCACCTATCTTATGAACTGTAAGCATATAAACTCTTTTTCAATATGAATCAGCGAAAATAACCAAATATTGCTTAAAAGATGAAATATATCTGAAAAATGATGGACTCCCGTTCAGCCTCGTTCACCGGTATGGCGGTGAACGCCTGCCCTGCCCCTGACGGCTTGCTATCAAGCAAGGCTGAAAACAGGAGGTATTTTCCAGCAACCCATTACCGCTTCATTAAAGTGGTTACACCTTTGTTTACCAGCAAACTGGTTACCCCCTTGAAGATATGGTTAACAATTTGAAATTCAATACAATTGCGATATACATATTTAAATACATATTTTAATACGTATTTAAATATGTATATCTTTTATGGAGTTGTCTTATGTACTATGAAACCCGGGGAGAGACTGGCCTGCCTGATCCGGATAAAATTTAAACATTTTTGTTAAAAATCCGTTTTACCTGTTAATTCATAATAAAAAACGTGTATTTAGTTCGGATTATAAACATTCTTATCTAAATTTGCAGGTTCAATCAGGATCCAGCCGGCATTGGGATTTGTCCGGACCGGGATAATGCCTGAGAGGCAGGCCAGTCAATTTTCACCGGGGGTTGGTGAAGAGAGCCGGGCGCATGATGTGTTGCGAGAATCAGGATGCGGCGAAGGCAGGAGGTTGATATGTGGGAAAGGCAGGAGGGTAATCACGGGAATCCCGGTACAGTGGAAGGTTTAATACCGATAAGTCTAAATAAAAAAGAGATAACGTGGCAGGAAAAACACTATTTGACAAGATCTGGGACGCCCATGTGGTACAGGAGATTGAAGGCGGTCCGAGTGTATTGTATATCGACCGGCACATGGTTCACGAAGTGACCAGTCCGCAGGCTTTTTCCGGACTGGATCAGCGGGGGTTAAAAGTATTTAGGCCGGAAAACACCGTGGCCACACCCGATCACAATGTACCCACGCTGAACCAGCATCTCCCCATCAAGGATGAACTTTCGCGCTTCCAGGTAAACCGTCTTACGGAAAACTGCAACAAACACGAGGTTACCCTGTACGGACTCAACCATCCCTACCAGGGGATCGTACATGTAATCGGACCCGAACTGGGGCTTACCCGGCCGGGGATGACCATCGTCTGTGGCGACAGCCACACCTCCACGCACGGAGCCTTTGGCAGTGTCGCTTTCGGGATCGGTACCAGCGAGGTGGAGATGGTGCTTGCCACGCAGTGTATCCTCCAGCCCAAGCCCAAAACCATGCGCATCAACGTGGAAGGGGAGCTGGGTAAGGGAGTGCGCGCCAAGGATGTGATCCTTTATATTATCTCGAAGATTACGGCCAGCGGCGGTACGGGATACTTTATCGAATATGCCGGAAGTGCGATCCGGAGTCTTTCCATGGAGGGTCGCATGACCATTTGCAACATGAGCATTGAGAGCGGTGCACGCGGAGGGATGATCGCGCCTGATGAAACGACCTTTGAGTATGTGCGCGGAAGGGAATTTGCGCCGAAAGGGGAAGCGTTTGAAGAGGCTGTTACGAAATGGCGAGCGCTGCAGAGCGATGAGGATGCCGTGTATGACCGTGAGATCACCTTTGATGCTGCCGATATAGAACCCATGATCACCTACGGTACCAATCCGGGTATGGGAACCAACATATCCGGTTCCATACCGGAGGAGGCTGATATAGCCGCGGAAACCCGGGCGTCTTTCCGGAAATCCATGCAGTACATGGGATTTCAGCCCGGTGAACCACTGCTCGGGAAACCGGTGGATTATGTATTTGTTGGTAGTTGTACCAACGGACGCATCGAAGATCTTCGTGAAGTTGCCGAATATGTAAAAGGAAAGCGGAAGTCTGACCATGTCACTGCCTGGATTGTACCCGGTTCAAGCCAGGTGGAAAAGCAGGCAAGGGAGGAGGGGATCAGCCAGATTCTTGAAGAAGCCGGGTTCCGCCTGCGACAGGCAGGATGTTCGGCCTGCCTGGCCATGAACGATGATAAGATTCCGGAAGGTAAGCTTGCGGTATCTACCTCCAATCGAAACTTTGAAGGACGGCAGGGTCCGGGTGCCCGCACCATGCTTGCCAGTCCGATCACAGCCGCAGCCACAGCCATCGCCGGGGAGATTGTCAACCCGGTGGATGTCCTGGAGGAAGCGGTCTAGGTTGAACATGTAAAAGGAACAAACCATGCCCATTGAAAAATTTAAAGCCATCTCATCCACGGTAGTGCCGCTGCCCATTGAAAATGTGGATACCGATCAGATCATCCCGGCCCGTTTTCTCAAATCGACCAGCCGGGAAGGATTTGGTGAAAACCTGTTTCGGGACTGGCGATACGATAAAGAGAACCGGCCGCGCCCCGATTTCGTACTCAACCAGGATACCTATCATGGTGAGATCCTGGCGGCGGGTAAGAATTTCGGAAGCGGTTCCAGCAGGGAGCATGCTGCCTGGGCCATCCATGATTACGGATTCCGGGTGGTGGTCTCCAGCTTTTTTGCCGATATTTTTAAAAACAATGCCTTGAATAACGGTCTGCTCCCGGTTCAGGTCTCCGAACCTTTTTTGGCGAAACTGTTTGAAATGGTGGAAAAGGAACCTTCCACGCAGGTTAAAGTGGACCTCCAGGCCCAGGAGATCAGGATTCCTGCTGCCACTATCACCGAAACGTTTGAGATTACTCCCTATAAGAAGAGCTGCCTGCTGAACGGCTATGATGACATAGATTACCTGTTGAGCATCAAGGATAAGATTGAATCGTTTGAAGCATCCCGCACACGCTAAAAGGAACGATCCCTATGAAAATAATTATGATGGATACGACGCTCCGGGACGGGGAGCAGACCTCCGGTGTATCATTTACGCCGCGGGAGAAACTGAGCATTGCCGGGTTGTTGCTTGAAGAGTTACAGCTCAACCGGATTGAAGTAGCTTCAGCAAGAGTGTCCCGTGGTGAATTTGACGGGGCAAAGATGATCTTTGACTGGGCCCGGGAGAACGGGTACCTTGACCGGGTGGAGGTGCTTGGTTTTGTGGATGGAACAGCATCCCTGGAATGGATCAGTCAGGCCGGGGGAAAGGTGATCAACCTGCTCACCAAGGGGTCACTGAAGCACTGCCAGTACCAGCTCAGGAAGAGTCCGGATGAACACATTGCCGACATCAAAGGCCTGGTGGAGAAGGCCGATGAAATGGGCATCCGTGTAAATATTTATTTCGAGGACTGGTCCAACGGCATGCGCAATTCCCCGGAGTATGTCTACCACATGATTGACAGTCTGAAAGAGACCTCCATCGACCGTTATATGCTGCCCGATACGCTGGGTATCCTGAATCAGCAGGAGACCTACCGGTTTTGCAGGGATATTCGCACGCGTTACCCGGACCTTAACTTTGATTTTCATGCCCACAACGATTACGATCTGGCGACCGCCAACGTGTATGAAGCGATCAGGGCAGGTATCGACGGGGTGCATACCACGGTGAACGGACTTGGTGAGCGTGCGGGGAACGTGCCGCTATCCAGTGTGATCGGGATCGTGGAGGATCATGTAAAGGGGGAGATGGATCTCAATGTGAAGAAATTGTACCGGGTCAGCAAGCTGATCGAATCGTTCTCCGGGATCCGGATCCCGGCCAACAAACCGCTGATCGGGGAAAACGTGTTTACCCAGACCTCCGGGATCCATGCAGACGGTGACCAGAAGGACAACCTCTATTTCAATGACCTGCTTCCCGAGCGGTTCGGACGCAAGCGTACCTATGCCCTGGGGAAAATGTCGGGGAAGGCCAGCATCATCAAGAACCTGGAGGAGCTTGGGATCGAACTGGACAAGGCTGACATGAAGAAGGTGGCACAGAAGGTAATAGAGCTGGGCGACAAGAAGGAGACCGTCACGAAAGAGGATCTTCCCTACATCATCTCCGATGTATTGCGGAGTCAGCGTGTCATGGAGAAGATCAAGATCCGCAACTACTCGTTGTCGGTGGCAGACGGACTCCGGTCCATGGCCACCCTGAGCATCGAGATCGATAAGAAGGTATACGAAGAGACAGCTTCCGGCGATGGGCAGTACGATGCATTTATGAAGGCCCTGTGGCGTATCTATGAGCGGCTTGAGAAGAAGCGCCCGGTCCTGACCGATTACGTGGTGAGCATTCCCCCGGGCGGAAGGACCGATGCCCTGGTGGAATGTATGATTACCTGGGATTACGAAGGGAGAACGTACAAAACCCGCGGGTTGGATTCCGACCAGACCGTAGCAGCGATCAAGAGCACCCTCAGGATGCTCAATATCGTGGAGGGAAACGGCAACGGGACGGTCTGACAGACCCTTCTCCGGGTCGGTCTCCATGCACTGAGTTCCCGGATTGAGGAGAGACCAATTAGGATAAGCCCTTGTGGCTGTTAACGGATACTATGTATTATGAATTACAACATCGCATCGCTTCCCGGTGACGGGATCGGACCAGAAATTGTGGAACAGGCCATTAAAGTACTGCAGGCGGTCGGCCGCCGGTATAACCATTCGTTTAATTTTACAGAAGCACCGGTAGGGGCTGCCGCCATTGACCGGGAAGGGGATCCGTACCCGGTTACCACCCACAAGGTGTGCATGGATTCCGACGCGGTGCTGTTCGGGGCTATCGGGGATCCCAAGTACGATAACAACCCCAAAGCCCGTGTGAGGCCCGAGAAGGGCCTGCTGGCCATGCGGAAACAGCTTGGACTGTACGCCAATATTCGTCCGGTCACCACCTTCCCTTCCCTGATCCATAAATCGCCCCTGCGGCAGGACCTGGTGGAGGGAGCCGACTTCGTGGTGGTACGGGAACTCACCGGCGGGATCTATTTCGGTGAACCCCAGGGTCGCTCGGAAGACGGGCAGAAGGCCTTTGATTCCAATATGTATACGCGGGAAGAGATCCGTCGGATCGCGCAGCTGGGATTCGAATACGCTGCCAAACGGCAAAAGAGGCTGACGGTGGTAGACAAGGCCAATGTACTGGCTACCTCGCGCCTGTGGAGAGAAACCGTGCAGGAGATGGCACCCGGTTACCCCGAAATCGAAGTGGACTACATGTTCGTGGACAACGCCGCGATGCAGATCATCCAGTGGCCCAAAAAGTTTGATGTGCTGGTCACCGAAAACATGTTTGGTGATATTCTCTCCGATGAAGCCAGCGTGATCACCGGCTCGCTGGGCTTGCTGCCCTCAGCTTCGGTGGGAATTCACACCTCGGTGTTTGAGCCGGTGCACGGTTCCTGGCCCGAGGCTGCGGGTCAGAACCGCGCCAATCCGCTGGCCACCATCCTTTCCGCTGCAATGCTGCTGGAGATTGCCCTTGACCTTACCGATGAAGCCGCGGCCGTGCGAGCCGCAGTGGACCGCTCCATGGCAGAGGGGATTGTCACCGGGGACATTGCCGCTGATACCCCCTATCCCACCCGGGAAGTGGGGGACTGGATCGCCGCGCAGATCTGATCACGTACCGTTTTCTAAATAAGCTCGGTCTATTGACCGGTATGAAGTACTTTCTTATTTTTGGTAAGAGATCATTTCATTGACAACCAAATCTTACCAGGATGAGATTCTTAAAATGGTTATTGATTGTCGTGCTGATCCTTGCAGCACTGGTACTGATCATTCCCCTGTTTCTTCCTGCCACTATAAGCATCACTGCAGAAGAGAAGGTGAACCGCTCCCCGGCACAGGTTTTTCATGCCACCGCGTCCTTTTCCAACCGCGAAAAGTGGGATCCCTGGCTAACCATGGAGCCCGGGGCGGAGGTGCATATCGAGTCTGAACCCGAATATGTCGGTTCCGTGTACACCTGGAAAGGAGATAAGATCGGAACCGGGAAGATGGAGGTGGATTCCGTGGTTTTTGGTAAATACATCGCTTCCAATATCTGGTTTGGGGAGGAGACGGAACCTTCCCGGGTGATCTGGGAGCTGGAGGAGGAGGGGGAAGGCACCAGGATCACCTGGACCTTCCGGTCGAAAGCCGGCTATCCCTTCGGTCGTCTCATGCTTACCCTGATGCAGGGCCAGATGAAGAGCAGTTTCGAGGAGGGCTTGCAGAGGCTGAAAGAGGAGCTGGAGGCCAGTCCGCCCGAGCTTCATCAAACATCACAGATCGGGCAAAGGAGCGTGGCTCCCGTTTATGCTTTGATTGACCGTGCAGAACCGTTGAAATAAAACGACCATGCAGAAAAAGGTGGAGCGTACGGTTCTCGAACAGACCCTTTTTGCCGACGGGGTGCAACTGGCCGAGGAGTATATGGAGGAAGATCACTCCACGGCCCAGCTGGTTCGCGCTGTGGCACACCTGTATAAGGCATTTGATTCCCTGAACGCGGCTTTCCTGGAGCGAACCCGCAAAGAGGGCAGGCCCGCCCGGTGTGACCGGGGATGTTCATGGTGCTGTCACCAGGCTGTGTTCGCGGTATCCCACGAGTTCCTCTATCTGAAAACATGGATGCACCACTATCTCCCGCCCGACAGGATCCGGAAGGTGAAGGAACGGGCCCGCACCAAACATGAGATCACCAGCCGGCTCACGTACGATGACCAGATGATCTACCGTCATCCCTGTCCGTTCCTGGAAGACAAGGTGTGTAGTGTATACCCGGCACGCCCCATGGCGTGCAGGATCTACCTGAGTTATGACCTGGAAAGCTGCATAACGGATTACAATAAGCCGGGTGACCCGGTGCGGTTTCCGCGCCTGTTTGATTTTCCGCTGCGCGCCGGCCGCATGATGAACGAGGGATTTACGGCAGCCATCCGTACCTACGGGTACCATTTCGGGGAGTCACGGTTGGAAGAGGGGATTCTTTAACTTTTCCCCAGCAGGTAGTCGTGGAGGTACCCGAACCGGTCGGTGAGCCTTCCTTCCTTCACAATGGTGGCCCGCTCAATGATGGAGGAGTTCTCTTTGCCCGCCAGGGAGGGAATGACCGATTCCATGAGCGCTGTTCCGAAATCTTCAGAAGCTTCCCGGGGAAGCTCTCCCGGGAGATTGTCCACGGCCATTACCGTGACCACCTCCTCGTCGAAAATGTTGGGAGACTCGGTATCGGTAACCGGTGAATACCCATAGAACGGTTCATCGATGGTGGAGGCGCGAACAGTGGAGGGAATCGGACCGTCAATGTCGCAGCTGATATCCGCGATCACGCTGATGCGGAAAGCCTCTTTCATCATCTCTTCGTTGGTGAAGAAGACCGGTGAGTTCGGATCCCAGTAATGACAGGCGATAAAAAGGTCGGTCTGCCGGGTGTAGGGCAGAAATGCATTTTCGTACCGGTCGGGATGCTGCACGAAATGGTCGAAATCAAACGGTTCACCATCCTTTCTCCGTGTGTAGTGCCAGGGGTCCAGGCGGCAGTAAACGGGCCCTTTACCGGTGTCTTCAAGAAAATCTTCGGGGGTTACTTCGCCGACGCCCGCCATTTTCATGATCTCTTCGGCACCCCCTGCCACCCGTCCGCCCCCGGTAAGGGTGATGCGGATGTTTTCAAGGGGGAGGTCCTGCAGTTGCTCTTCCAGCTTTTTCAGATCGGGCAGTTCGTTAGCCGGAACCAGGTCGTAGAGCCCGTTTCGCAGGCCGTATGCCCTTAACCCGTTGTATGCCCCCACAATTCCGGCCCACCGGCCGAAAGCCACCACGCGGGTGTTATCGGGTCTGACCAGGTATTCATAATCCGCCAGGGTGATGCCTTTATGCACGATCTCCTGGAGCATCACCCGGTTATAGGGTTGCATTTTGGCGGTATGGGAAAAGAAAAAATAGGTCTTGTGATCCATCAATGCAGAGATATCCACCTCTTTGACCCCGAGAAGGTGGGTGCAATCCGACAGGTCTTCCCGGAGGGGAACTCCTGCATCGCGGTATTCGTCATCGGAGAAACACCGGTGATCGGATGGCTGCACCACCAATTCCACGTCCGGGTACTTCTCCCGGAATTTTGCACATAAACCCGGTGTCAGCGGCACCCTCCGGTCCGGTGGATTTTTCGTCTCCCTGATAATTCCGATTTTCATAGCATGCTCTTCTTCGGTTCGTATCAATGCGAAAATAGGATATTTAAGCGAGGGAAGGAACGATTTGCAGGTGTTGTGTAAAAGCTATTTCCAGTGGCGGTTGCTCTGCAACAAAAGAGTGTCGGTATTAATTGGTAGTTCCTGCATTTAATTGTATTTTTCGAAACATTAAAAAATTAAGAACGTATGGCTTATCAAGATGCAAATGTGCCTGAAATTGAACGATTTATCAAAAAGAACTACAAGACCCTGATTCTTGTGATCGTTCTGTTGGTGGTCGGACTGGGTTCTTTCTTCCAGATAGATGCGGAGGAAGCCGGTGTGATCACGCGATTCGGGAAACATGTGCGGACCGTCTCTCCCGGGTTGCGCATGAAAGCTCCCTTTATGGAGAAAGTATATAAAGTGCCGGTCGAGCGGCAGAAAAAGCAGGAGTTTGGATTCAGAACCCAGCAGGCCGGGATCCGGACCTCCTACAGCCGGACAGGCTCGGTTACCAAGGATGAAGCGATCATGCTGACCGGAGACCTGAACCTGGCCAATGTACAGTGGGTGGTTCAGTACCGGGTAAGTGATCCCTATAACTACCTTTTCAAGGTTCGCAATGCAGACAATACACTGCGAGACCTCTCCGAGGCAGTAACGCGGCAGATCGTGGGTGACCGGACGGTGAATGAGGTCCTGACCGTAGGAAGGGCTGAGATCGCCAGTGAAGTGAAAATACTGCTGCAGCAGCAGGCACGGGAATACCAGCTGGGTATTGAAATCGCCCAGGTGGTGTTACAGGACATCAATCCCCCCGATGCGGTTAAAGCGGCTTTCAACGCGGTGAACGAAGCGCAGCAGGAGAGGGAAACCCTGATCAATGAGGCAAAATCTGCGTACAACAAAGTGATTCCAAGGGCTCGCGGTGAGGCGGAAGAGACGATCCAGAAAGCCCAGGGATATGCCACCCAGCGGGTGAACAATGCCGAAGGGGAGGTGGCCCGGTTCAATGCGCTCTATTTCGAGTACATGAAGGCCCCCGAGGTGACCAAGCGCAGGATCTACCTGGAGACCCTGGAGGAGGTCATTCCCAAACTGGGTGACAAGATCATCACCAGCGAGGACGGGAATAATATGATCCCCCTGCTCAAAAAGGATTTATAAGCGCAATTTGTCAGGATAAAAAGCAAAAACCATGAAGAAGCAAAATAAAATTATCGCCATCATCGGGGGAATCGTAGTTGTGATCATACTGCTGACCCAGAGTCTGTACGTGGTGAACGAAAAACAACAGGTGGTCGTTACCCAGTTTGGAAGACCGGTGGGTGATGCGGTTACCACACCCGGACTCAAGATAAAAACGCCTTTTGTGCAGAAAGCGAACTTTTTTGAAAAACGGTACATGGAGTGGGACGGCGATCCCAACCAGATCCCGACCAAAGAGAAAAAGTTTATTTTCGTGGACAGCTATGCCCGCTGGCATATTACCGATCCGCTCCAGTTTTACAAGCGTCTGACCAACGAGCGGGGTGCCCAGAGCCGGCTGGATGATATCATCGACGGGGAGACCCGCGACCAGGTGGCCAGTCACAGCCTGGAAGAGGTGGTAAGGAACACCAACCGCCAGGCCGACACCACTGCCGAGATCAGCGAGATTATCGAGGATACGCTGGTCAATATTGATGTAGGCCGGCAGCGGATCCAGAACATCATCCAGGAGAAGGCAAACCTGGAGACCACCGACCTGGGTATTGAGATCCTGGATTTCCGGTTCAAGCGGATCAATTACGTACAGGATGTACGGGAGCGGGTGTATGACCGGATGAAGAGTGAACGGATCCGGATTGCCGACAAGTTCCGTTCGGAGGGGGAAGGCGAAGCCTCGAGGATTAACGGTGAAAAGGAACGTGAGCTGAACCAGATCCGCTCAGAAGCTTACCGGGAGGCCGAAACCATCAAAGGGGAAGCCGATGCGGAGGCGGCCAATATCTATGCCAGGGCTTACAACCGGTCCCGCCAATCCAGGGAACTATACAGCTTTATGAAGAGCATGGAGACCTTCCAGGCGACGTTTGACTCCACCACCACGGTTATCCTATCCACCGACAGCGAGCTCTACAAGTACCTGAAGAGTATGGATTAAGGTGAAGTGAAGGGTTAGAGTCTTTTAAGTTGGCGGATCATAGCTGCCGGATCGGGGGCACGGAAGATCGTGCTCCCCACTACGAATACATCCACCCCGGCCTCTTTGAGAGCCGGCAGGTTGGCGGGGCCTACCCCTCCATCCACTTCGATGAGGGCCGGGGAACCAATCCGGTCGATCATGCCCCTGAGTTTGCGGATCTTCTCATAGGAGTATTCGATAAATTGTTGTCCGCCGTAGCCGGGGTTGACCGTCATGATCAACACCATATCCAGGTCGGAAAGAACCGGTTCCAGCAGGGATACCTCGGTATGCGGATTGAGCGATACCGATGGCTTCATCCCCAGTTCCCTGATCCTCTGGATGGTGCGATGAAGGTGGGTGCAGGCTTCCAGGTGCACGGTAAGGATATCGGCCCCCGCCTCTTTGAACTCCTCCAGGTACCGGTCGGGATCCACCATCATCAGGTGCACATCCAACGGTTTTTTCGAAAGCTCCCGGATCTGACTGATGATGGGAAAACCGAAGGTGAGGTTCGGGACATACATCCCGTCCATAATATCCAGGTGGATCATATCTGCCTCACTGCGGTTAAGCATATCCAGTACATCGGCCATGTGCATAAAGTCGGCATTCAGGATTGAAGGAGCGATTTGGTGGCTCATGGTGTTGTCGTTTTTTTCTTGCCGTAAAGGTACAAGTTTTGCATGAATAGTCAGTCATCTCCTGCAAGCACCACCGGTATCTTACCTGCCGATCCCTTCTTAATCCGTGGAAATCGATTATCTTTGGATACGTTTAGCAGAATTTACCATCATGATCATTTTTGAAGAAGTCATTGCAAAGGAGCTGAACCTGACCATCAAACAGGTTAAGAACACCATTGAACTGCTGGAGGAGGGGGCGACCATCCCTTTTATCAGCCGTTACCGGAAAGAGATGACCGGTGCTTTGGACGAAGTGGGGGTTACCGGGATACGGGATGCCTATGAGCGGCTGAAGGAGCTGGAGAAGCGACGGGAATATATCCTGAAGACCATCGATGAGCAGGAAAAACTCACCCCGGAGCTGAAGAAGTCCATTGAAGAGGCCACCGATCTGACCACCCTGGAGGACCTCTATCTTCCCTACAAGCCCAAGCGGAAAACACGAGCTACCGTGGCACGCGACCGCGGATTGGAGCCCCTGGCAAAAATTCTTATGAAGCAGCAGGAGATGAGCGTGGAGAAACGGGCGGAGGAGTTCCTGGGTGATGAGGTTCCTGACGTGGAGGATGCACTACAGGGAGCCCGCGATATCATTGCGGAGTGGGTCAATGAGAACCGCCGTGCCCGCAAGATGGTCCGGTACCACTTCTCCCGCAGCGGCGTGATCTATTCCAGGCTGGTAAAAGGGAAAGAGGAAGAGGGGGGTAAATACCGCGATTACTTTGAATTCCACGAGTCCCTCCGCAAGTGCCCCAGTCACCGCATGCTGGCCATGCGGCGCGGGGAGAAGGAGGGGATCCTGAAACTCTCCATAGAGCCCGATGAAAAAAGGGTGACAGAGGAGCTGGAGAATCTCTTTTTAAAAGGAAATTTCGATGTTTCCCGCCAGGTAGCCATGGCTGTCAGGGATGGATACAAACGACTCCTGGCCCCGTCCATCGAAAACGAGTTCAAAGCCGAGCACAAGGAGAAGGCCGATGACGAAGCGATCCGTGTCTTTGCAGAGAACCTGAGGCAATTGCTGCTGGCTCCCCCGCTGGGTGAGAAACGGGTACTGGCCATTGATCCGGGTTACCGGACCGGCTGCAAGGTGGTTTGCCTGGATAACCAGGGAACGCTGATGCACAATGAGACCATCTATCCCCATCCGCCGCATTCCGATCGTGCCGGGGCGACCCGCAAGATCAGCTCCCTGGTGCAGCAGTATAAAATCGAGGCGATTGCCATCGGGAACGGAACGGCCAGCCGGGAGACCGAGCGGTTCATTCACCTGATCCGTTTCCCGCACGAATTACAGGTATTTGTTGTTAATGAAGCGGGGGCATCCATTTACTCCGCCTCCAAGGTGGCGCGCGATGAGTTTCCCGATTATGACGTGACCGTGCGGGGATCTGTCTCCATTGGCCGCCGCCTGATGGATCCGCTTGCCGAGTTGGTGAAGATCGAACCCAAATCCATCGGGGTGGGGCAGTACCAGCATGACGTGGACCAGGGGAAACTGAAAAAGAGCCTGGACGATGTGGTGGAGAGTTGCGTGAACCTGGTGGGCGTGAACGTCAATACAGCCAGCCGGCATTTGCTTACCTACGTATCCGGACTCGGTCCGGTACTGGCACAAAACGTGATTGACCAGCGGTCGGAAGAGGGAGCCTTCACCTCGCGTGACGACCTGAAGAAGGTAAAGCGGATGGGGGATAAAGCCTTTGAGCAGTGCGCCGGATTTTTGCGCATTGCCGATGCGGCCAATCCGCTGGATAACTCCGCGGTGCACCCCGAGAGTTACCACGTGGTGGAACAGATGGCTGCCGACCTGGGTTGTTCTATTGAAGAGCTGGTGAAGGATTCCAAGCTGGTGGACTCCATCGATATCGAAAAATACGTCACTGAAAAGACGGGTATCCCCACGTTGAAGGATATTATCGGCGAGCTTAAAAAACCGGGCCGTGATCCGAGGCAGGACATCGAGGTATTCGAATTTGCAAAGGATGTCTTTAACATCGATGACCTCAAACCGGGCATGGAGCTGCCGGGGATCGTAACCAACATTACCAACTTCGGTGCTTTTGTGGATGTGGGGGTGAAGCAGGACGGACTGGTCCACATCTCCCAGCTTGCCAACAGGTTTGTAAAGGATCCCAACGACATTGTAACCCTGAACCAGCATGTGAAGGTAAAGGTGATGGATGTGGATGTGGACCGCAAGCGTATCCAGCTCAGCATGAAGAATGTGCAATGATATACCAACGGAGAGGGTGCGTGTATCTTTCCCTGAAAATCGGGCAATTTAACGTTAATATCTTTTTTAACTAAACCTCTGGTCTAGGATTCAGGGAGTATTATA
>CAYZMH010000034.1:0-31691 GCA_964479445.1 uncultured Bacteroidaceae bacterium
GGAAGGGGGGAGCTCGCTCTTATCAATACGCTTGCCCTGCAACCCGATTTGCAGCAGCTGGTGCGCCCCGTTCCAGGGACATTCCGACAGTTCGGTCGAGACCGAGAAGGGGTGCTTCCCATCCGGTTCGGGGTAATCATAGGAGAAATAGTTGATCATCTCCTCCACCCTGACGGCATCCACCGGGGGACGCTGCCCCATGTTGATAAAACGGCGAACGTTGGAGTACGAAGCCTTATCCACATCAATGGAGAAAGTGGAGAGCGGATGGTGCAACACATCTTTGAAGCCGTTCTCGCGGATGGCGGCGTAGCTTTCGGTGTTATGAACCACGGTTTTTCGGTCTGACCGGGTGTAAGCATAATTTGCTGCATGCGTCACCCGGGCATGCTTGTGCCGGCTGTGTACCCTCCCGGCTGTAGCCTCGGCCGCCATATCGTAGCCGACGGCCACCACTTCTTCCATTTCAGTCGCAGCAGTTTTCATCGATACATCGATCACGAAACGGTTGCCGATCTCTATCTCTTCGGTCTCCATCCCGGGGTAACTAAATACCAGGTATTTCGCAGTACCGGGTACGGTGAGAGCATATTCGCCGTTGCGGTCGGTCACCGTACCGGCAGAGCTGTTTCTGACCGTAACGGTGGCCCCGATCACCGGGGATCCCTGCTCATCGGTCACGGTGCCGGTGATCACCCCGGAGGTGCCGGCTCCCATCAAAATGACGGACAATATCAGAACGGTTGTAAATGAGATGATTGTTTTCATGATTTCCTGATTTTGTGGTTTGTTTTCATCATCAGGATGCAGGATGAAGGGAATATTCCATAAACCCTGCCCCGTTTTTTTTCGAAAAGTGTATCTTTAATTCACGAAACAGCCCATTTTCAAAGCATTCCAAGGCATTGCGAATCGGATGGAAAACATACGACGACTGGAGCGATGAAGCGCTGGTGAACCGGTTTGTGGAGACCCGGGACCTGAAGGTGCTCGGCTCCCTCTACGAGCGTTACATGCACCTGGTACTGGGGGTCTGTATGAAGTACCTACAGAACCGCGAGGACGCACGCGATGCCGTACCCCACATTTTTGAAAAGCTGATCACCGAGATCCCCCGTCATGAAATCGGGACCTTCCGGAGCTGGTTGTATGTACTGACCAAAAACCACTGCCTCATGGAGATCCGTTCGGAGAAGAGCCGGCACCTTAAAAAGGAGGCCTGGGAAATTTCGGAACGCTCCTTTATGGAATCGGGACCGGAATTGCATCCTCTGGACGAGGAGAATCATGAAATGAGCAGGGTGCTGCAAAAGTGCATGGAACAGTTGAAGCGTGAACAAAAACAGTGCATCCGGCTCTTCTATTATGAGGACCGGTCGTACCGTGAGATCGCCTCCTCGCTCGATATGGAGGAGAAGAAGGTGAAAAGCTATATCCAGAACGGAAAGCGCAACCTGAAAATCTGCATGGAGAAGAACTATGACAAGACAGGATAAATACAACCGGGGAAGGCTGTTCAGGCTCCTGGATTACCTGAGGGACAGACTTTCCGGGCGTGACCGGAATGCCATGGAACGGCAATTCCAGCGGGATCCCTTTGAAGCGGATGCCGTGGAGGGGTTATCCATGCTCGGGGAGGAGGAGATCGCCGAGGACCTGGCCCGTATCCGGGAAAGGATCCAGAACCGGATCCGCCGCAAGCGCAGGATTGCCTTCTACAGCGCAGCCGCTGCCATCGCCTCCCTGCTGATCGTGGGAACCATCTTTATCAATATCGAACCCGGTGCCGACCAACGCGCCCGGTCAGACAGGATGGCCCGCAAAGCCGCGGAATCCCCGGCCCGGGAGCCTGCTTCCGGACAGTCAGCAGAATCCCCCGTTACTCCCGCCGGGAAAGCGGAGCAGCAGGAGACTGAGGAATCGCATCAAACGGCAACCGCACAACCCGGCGAAGAGGCTGCCGGGGTAACGGCTGAAGAAGAAACCACCGGTATGCGTGAAGAACGCGGTGATGAACCTGCCGGGCAACCTTCCGGAGCTATAGAGTTCGATGAAGAGACCTATGATCTGAGTACCACGCAGCAACCGGGAGTAACCGGGGTGAGGGACGCAGCAGGTGACCTGGAGACTACCGGGGAGGAGCCTGGTCCGGGCAGAGAACCAGAGACAACAACCCGGAAAAAAGCCTCTCCGCCGCAGGAATCACTTACCACCAGGGAGGAGACGGCCAGGGATGAGGAAATACCAGCCGGTGAGGTTGTTGAAAAATATTACAGTCAGACCCACTCAGCTTCACGGACATCTGCCCGCGCAACACCCCCGGCAGGAAAACGCATTGAAGGCACCGTGGTCTCTGCAGAAGATGTGGCAACGGTAGAGTCCGAAAAAGGTGAAAGTGATTACCGTTATCCCACCCCGGGATTGGGTATGCCCGATTACCGGGAATACCTGGCTGAAGAGATGGAATTCCCTGGGGATGCGCGAACAGACCGTGCGGTGGTGGTATTGAAATTCATTGTTGACCGGCAGGGACGTCCCGTTCAGATAGAGGTGGTACGTTCCCCCGGTGAACCCTTCAGCCAGGAGGCAATCCGGCTGGTGGAGGAGGGACCCGACTGGATCCCGGCCAGCCGGGACGGGGAGTATAGCGAAACTCCGGTCCGTTTACGCATGGTTTTTACCCGATAATCCTGCGATCCTTCCCGATTTTTTCTAATTTTACACCCCCGAAACCGGAGAGATGCCGGAGTGGTCGAACGGGGCGGTCTCGAAAACCGTTGTCCGCATTCGCGGACCGGGGGTTCGAATCCCTCTCTCTCCGCAACCCGATCTATTAACCAGGCCCGCAGGGGGCCTGGTTTTTTATTATGCGGTACTGATTCAGATTTTTCCTGTTCAGCAAAGAACGGACGACTCCAGTCTCTATTTACTTTTCTTTTGATAGTGATTCCAAAAAAATACCCAATTACCTGACTGGCTGTTTAATGTTCATGATTTTCATGCGAACCATCCTCAAGAATAGTAACTTCTCCATCAGTGAGGCTGTAGTATGCTCCAACAACTTTTATTTTACCATCATTTTCTAACCCACTAATTATGGAACTTCTGTTTCTTATGTCCTCAATTGTATGGTGTACATTGTTCTTAACAACAGCATCAAAATAGTCTTTGTTTGTTTCATCTCTTTCACCTTCAACTTCCTGGATTGCAGGTTCAATCTCGGTTAATAATGTTGTTACATTATCACTGCCCACATCCACTTTCTGAATCGCCGATTTAACAGCTCCGCAGTTTTCGTGTCCCAGCACCATAAGAAGTTTAGAACCTGCTACACCCACACCATACTCCATACTGCCAAGAAGCGCTTCGTCTTCAATATTTCCTGCCACTCGCACTACAAAAATATCCCCGACCCCCTGGTCAAAAATATATTCAACCGGGACCCTCGAATCAATGCAGGCCAGAACTACAGCCTTCGGGTATTGTCCCTTTGTAGTTGAGGTAACTTGTGCTGGTAAGTCCCGGCTTAGTAATTCACCTGAAACGTATCGCTCGTTCCCTTTTAATAAGTCTTCCAACACTTCATCCGGTGTCATACTGTCCTGCGCTTGTTTAGTCATTACGTCTTTTACCTTTTCAGAAGAAGGTAAACGTTCCTCATCAGTCTGAGCTGATTGTTGGTTGGTCTGATTACAACCGATGAATGCTAAAAAAATAATAGCACTAAATACGCTGATAACTTTCCTTTTCATAATGTTAGATGTTAATTATTTATTGCAAAATAGCACTTTTTAATCTTACTGCTAACGTATCTGTAATCCATTGATTTATATAAATTCTCCGGGTTGAATATGAGTGAGTTTGTTGATGTATACAGGGTTTGACAGGTATCAGTTTTGCAGGATACATTGGTTTACTGTGCCAGGAATGACGGTCACCCTGCAGAAAAGACTCCTTTCCTGGCAACAGGACACAACACCCCCGAATGCACCTGAATATACAAAAAATCCAGATACAGCATGGTAATTACAACCCAAAATAAATGGTATTAAACCTCAGGGTAGAACCCTTGTTTTCGGGGTAGAACTCCGAGGAATTAACCCAAACTTCTCGTCCGCCGAAGTGAACGAGAAGGAGGATTAAATATGGCTGATTCAGATCCTTAAAAATGGTAAAAGCTCGTATCAGCCATGCTTATCCCGAATCATTCCAGGTCAAAACGATCGAGGTTCATGACCCGGTCCCAGGCTGCCACAAAATCCTTCACGAATTTTTCCCCGGCATCATCGCTGGCATATACTTCGGCAAGCGCCCTCAGCTCGGAGTGCGAACCAAACACCAGGTCCACCCGTGTCCCGGTCCACTGTTTCCTGCCCGATTGGCGGTCATATCCTTCATAAGCCTCCCTGGCATCGGAGGTGGGTTTCCACTCGATGTTCATATCCAACAGGTTCACAAAGAAATCGTTGGTGAGCACTTCGGGCCTGTCTGTGAACACCCCGTTATCTGACCCGTCATAATTGGCCTTCAATACACGCATCCCTCCCACAAGAACGGTCATTTCCGGGGGCGAAAGGGTCAGTAACTGGGCTTTGTCAATCAGCATCCTTTCGGTACACCGGGCATACGCCTTTTGCGTATAGTTGCGAAAACCATCGGCTTTCGGTTTCATCACTTCAAAGGAGTCCTCATCGGTCTGTTCCGCCGAAGCATCGGTCCGACCGGGCGTGAACGGAACGGTTATCTCATAACCGGCGCTCTTTGCCGCCTTTTCAACTCCGGCACATCCTGCCAGTACGATCAGATCGGCGAGGGATACCTTCTTGTTGCCCGGTTGGGCCCTGTTAAAATCATCCCGGATACCCTCCAGGGTCTTTAACACCCTGCCAAGCCGGGCGGGATTGTTCACCTCCCAGTCTTTCTGCGGTGCAAGCCGGATGCGCGCTCCGTTAGCCCCTCCGCGCTTGTCCGATCCGCGGAAGTTCGAGGCCGAGGCCCATGCCGTGGATACCACCTGGGATACAGACAGACCGGAATCCAGTACTTTTGCCTTTAACTCTTCAATATCCTTATTATCGATCAGTTCGTGATCAACCGCCGGAACGGGGTCCTGCCATACCAGCTCCTCTTCCGGCACTTCCGGTCCGAGGTAACGGCTTTTGGGTCCCATGTCACGGTGCACCAGCTTGAACCAGGCCCGGGCGAACGCATCGGCAAATTCATCCGGATTTTCATAGAAGTGCCTGGATATTTTTTCATACTCCGTATCCACTTTCAATGCAAGATCCGTGGTTAGCATCATCGGGGCGTTCATCTTCCCTTCGATGTGCGCATCCGGTACCGTCTCTCTGGCATCCTGATTCTTCGGGGTCCACTGGTGTTTACCGGCCGGACTTTTGGTCAGTTCCCATTCATATTCAAAAAGGTTTTCAAAGAAGCCCATGTCCCACTCCGTGGGTTTCTTGGTCCATGCACCCTCCAGTCCGCTTGTAATCGTATGGGCCCCTTTACCGGTGCCGAAGTTGTTCTTCCATCCCAGGCCTTGTTCTTCCAGCGGAGCCGCTTCAGGGTCGGGTCCGTTATGGTCTTCAGGAGCTGCACCGTGTACTTTACCGAAAGTATGCCCCCCGGCTATCAATGCCACGGTCTCGTAATCATTCATGGCCATGCGCTTGAAAGACTGGCGTATGAAATGTGCAGATTTTGCAGGATCGGGCTCCCCGTTGGGTCCTTCCGGATTCACATAGATCAGTCCCATGTGATCGGCCGCCAGGTCTTCTTCCAGGATGCCTTCTTCATCATGGCGATCATCCGCGAGCCACTCGTGTTCCGGACCCCAGTCAATGTCCTGTTCCGGCTCCCAGATATCTTCACGACCACCTCCGAAACCGAAGGTTTTAAAACCCATGGATTCCAGGGCTACATTCCCGGCCAAAATCATCAGGTCGGCCCACGATATCTTCTTTCCATATTTTTTCTTGATAGGCCACAGCAACCGCCTGGACTTGTCCAGGCTCACATTATCAGGCCAGCTGTTAACCGGTGCAAAACGCTGATTGCCTGTGCCTCCACCCCCGCGGCCGTCAGACAAACGATAGGTTCCTGCGCTGTGCCAGGCCATGCGAATGAATAATCCGCCGTAGTGTCCCCAATCCGCCGGCCACCAATCCTGCGAATCGGTCATCAAATCGTGAAGGTCTTTTTTCAACGCATCATAATCAATGCTCCCGAATTCCTCTGCATAATCAAAATCTTCATCCATCGGGTCGGATAAGGAGGAGTGCTGCCGAAGAATGTCCAGGGTTAAACGATCGGGCCACCAGTCAAGGTTTTTTACCTCGCCGCTTCCCGGTTCTTTTTTCGCCATGTGTCCTGTAACCGGACACTTACTTACTTTGCCAGAGTTCTTTTCCATAATGATTCTTGCTTATTTGTTTGATTTGTTATTTCGGGATTTTCCATGTATCTGAAGTACAACCTCTTCTATCCGGAAACCGGGTATACGCTTCTTTTCGAAATATGCACTGAGCAATTCATCCAGCTCTTCATCAAAATAGTCACTGATCTCATCCGACCCGCTGTCGTACAAATGGTGATGGCTCTCCAGCACCCCGTCATATCGCATCACATCCTTATCGGTTTTAACCCGTCGGACCAGGTTGTTCTCTGCCAGTACGTTCAGAATCTTGTATACAGTACCCGTGGCTATATTCGGATACATTTTATCAATGTATTCGATAATGCGCTCTGCGGTGGGGTGGTTGTTCAGATGATTAATGGATTCCAGGATCACAATGCGCTGAGGGGTAGCTTTCAGACCCTTCTCCTTTAACCTTTTTTTAATCTCTTCCGTGGTAATATCCTTATTTAGTCTTTTCGGAGAATCATTCTCCTTTAAGAATTATCAAATATAAACAATTGCAGGCGGAAAAAGAATTTTTTAACAAAACAATGAAGGGGAATTATACGAGCCGGATCCCGATCTGTTTTGTATCTTTAACACCGTGAATACACGTTGGCAGAAGATGCCCGGCTGAACGGGGTGGGGGAAAGATCCGGGGAGCACAGTGCAATTTCACGAAATACCCCGCAGGCATTATGCAATTTCAAGGTAAACCCGGAACGCATTATGCCGGTCCACCGGGTACTTTATGAAAGAAAAACAACCCTATGAAACGATTCCACCTAGTACTCTTCAGCGCCCTGTTCATAACGGTACTATTCGGATGCCGGCAGGACAAACCCGCGATCAAAGACTGGGATGCCTATATGCGGGAGCACCGTGAATGGCAGGAAAACCGCATGGAGCGGCTTCAATCCGAATCGGGATGGCTGAACCTGGCCGGACTCTTCTGGCTGGAGGAGGGGATCAACACTTTCGGATCCGACTCAGCCAACCACCTGGTTTTCCCGCAACCGTTTCCCGGTGATTGCGGCGCGCTGGTTCTGCACGACGGCCAGGTCACCCTCCGGGTGAACTACGGGGTGCCCATCACGGCCAACGGCAAACCGGTATCGGAGATGCGGCTGAAAAACGACCACCAGGAGGAGACCACCCGGCTGGCCTATGAACAATTCCGGTGGTTCATCATCAGGCGGGGCGACCGGTTTGCCGTTCGCCTGCGAAACCTGGAACACCCCAGGCTGAACGAGCTGGACTCCATCCCTGCATTCCCGGTGAAAGAGAAGTGGGTGGTGCAGGCCGACTTCACACCATTTGAAGAGGCCAGGACCATCGAAGTGCCTACTGTAATCGAAGGCTTTACCGAATCCTACCGGGCGCCTGGTGAATTGCACTTCACCATCGAAGGGGAGTCCTTCTCCCTGCTGCCCTTTACCTCGGGCGACGGGTATTTCCTTATTTTCGGGGATGCTACCAACGGGATCGACACCTACGGGGCGGGACGGTTCTTGTATATCCGGAATGCAACGAACGACCGGGTCCTGATCGATTTTAACAGGGCCTACAACCCCCCGTGTGCCTTCAGTCCGCATGCCACCTGTCCGCTCCCCCCCGTGGAAAATTACATCGACTTTCCCATTACGGCCGGCGAAAAAGCAGTTCACCTGGGAATCCCCCATTGAACCGGGGATCAGCCCTCCCCGTGGGCCGTACGGCGAATAATCTCGTTCTGCAGGTCTTCGCCCAGGTCGTTAAAGTAGTCGCTGTACCCGGCCACCCGCACGATCAGGTCCTGGTAATTCTCAGGGTGCCGTTGCGCTTCCCGGAGGGTCTCCGCCGAAACCACGTTGAACTGGATATGATGTCCGCCCATCAGGAAGTACCCCCGGATAAGTCGCGCCAGCTTCCAGATCCCCTGCTGATCGGCAAAAAAGTCGGGTGAAAACTTCTGGTTCAGCAACGTACCCCCGGTCAGACTGTGATCGATCTTTGCCGCCGAGTTCAGCACCGCGGTCGGACCCTTCCGGTCCATCCCCTGCACCGGTGAAATGCCTTCCGAAAGCGGTTGCCCGGCATGCCTGCCATCGGATGAAGCGATCATAACGCTGCCAAAGTACACGTGAGATGTGGTGGGCAGCAGGTTGATACGGAACGCCCCTCCCCGGAACGTTGGCCTTCCGTCCACCGCACCAAAAAACAACTCAAACACCCGGGTGGCCTCTGAATCGGCATAATCATCGTCATTTCCGTATTTTGGGGTCTTGTAGAGTAATTCGGAACGAATCTCCTCGTGCCCCCCGAAATCCTGCTTCAAAATATCCAGGAAGGTATCCAGGGAGAGGGTCTCCCGGTCATACACATGGAATTTCAGGGCCGTCAGCATATCGGTCACACTACCCAGTCCGACCCCCTGGATATAACTGGAATTGTAGCGCGCTCCCCCCGCATGATAATCTGTCGCATTTTTTATACAATCATCAATCACCAGGGAGAGAAACGGAACCGGCAGGTGATGGGCAAAAATGGCATCAATGACATGGTTGCCCCGGATCTTGATATCAATGAAGTGCTGTAGCTGCACAGAAAAAGCTTCCCGGAGCTTCTCCATGGTATTCAACTCTTCGGCCGTGCCTGTGGCCTGACCAATCTGTTTGCCGGTACGCGGATCGATCCCGTTATGAAGGGTTATCTCCAGTACCTTGGGAAGGTTAAAATAGCCCGTAAGGATATAGGCCTCCTTTCCGAATGCCCCGCTCTCGACACACCCCGAGGCTCCTCCGCTGCGGGCATCCTCAACCGACTTTCCCTGGCGAGTCAGCCCTTCGATAATCTCGTCGGTATTGAATACCGAGGGTTGTCCGAACCCGGTTTTAATGATCATCGCTGCCCGCTCGATAAAGGCATCCGGATTCTCCCGGCTCACCTGGATCATCGAGGAGGGCTGCAACAACCGCATCTCCTCGATCACATCCAGCAGGAGAAAACTCAGTTCATTCACCGCATCGGAGCCGTCTTCCTTCACCCCGCCCAGGTTGATCAGGCAGAAATCGGTATAGGTATTACTCTCCTGGGCGGTCACTCCCACCTTGGGAGGCGAGGGATGGTTATTGAACTTGATCCAGAACGCCTGCAGCAATTCCGTGATCTGCTCCAATTCCTCTCCCTCCCGGAGCGCTTTTTCATAAAAAGGACAGAGGTGCTGATCCAGCCTTCCCGGGTTGAACGAATCCCACGGATTCATTTCGCTGATCACCCCGAGATGGACAAACCAGTAGTATTGAAGCGCCTCATGCAGGGTATCCGGGGCATAGGCAGGGACTTTCCGGCATATCCGGGCCATCTCCAGGAGTTCCGCCTTCCGCACTCGGTCTGCTTCTGAAGCCGCCCGCTCCTCCAGGAGTTCTGCGTTCCTGGCTGCATAGGCAATCAGTGCCCGGGCCGCTATGCGCATGGCCTTCAACTGCTCTTTCTTCATCCATGCACCGTGGTCACCATCCATATCCAGGGTCTTCTCCACCCGGTCGGTCTCCGCTATCATATTCAGCATGCCCTTCCGGTAGATCGTATCACCCAACACGGTGTGGCCGGGTGCCCGTTGTTCCTGGAATTCGGTGAAGATCCCTGCCTGGTAAGCATCATGCCACTCCTTCTCCATGGCTCCAACGATGCGCTCCCGGTTGCTCTTTCCCGTCCAGAACGGAATGATCTCCTCCCGGTAGATCCTGCGGGTCTTATCATCCACCTTAAACGACACCTTCTCCCGGTTGTCCAGAACATCCAGGTCCCGGAGGGTATGCACACAGATCTCCGGGTAGGTGGGGGTGGCTCCGGGGGCCGGACCCCGTTCGCCGATGATCAGCTCCCCATCTCCGATCCAGAGGGTTTTGTTCCGAAGCAGGTATTCAAAGGCCAGGGCCCGCTGCACCGGTTTGCTGTAGTGAAAAACGGGCTGGTCCCGGTAAAACCGGGTAATGAGCAGTGCGCGTTCCGCAGAGATACGGTTTACAGCCTGCACACTCTCTTTCCTGAGGGTTTCGATGCGTTCGGTCATGGGGATTTGTTTTATCCGCCCACCACCACGGGGATACCCGCGGAGGCGAGATGTTCTTTGATGGTTCGTATCGCTTCATCGGGCAGTGCATCCACATCACCCATCCCGTATTCCCGGTTCAGGCGCCGGTATTTATCGCTGCCGGTTTTGTGGTAGGGCAGCAGGTGGATCACGCTGATCTGCGCTTTCCGCGTTGAAAACCAGGAGACCCAGCGCTCCAGGTCTTCCCTTCCGGTATTGATACCGGGTACCAGCGGAATGCGGAAAATCACATCCTGCCCCGTCTCCAGGAGCAGCTCGGCATTGTCCAGGATGAGCCGGTTGTCCACACCCGTATAACGTTTGTGGATGTCGCTGTCAGGATGCTTCAGATCATATAAAAACAGATCGGTATGAGCTGCCACCTTTTCCAGGACCTCCCGCGAGGCGTACCCGCTGGTGTCCAGGGCTGTGTGCAGCCCTTCGTTCCGCGCAAGCGTTAACAACCTGACCAGTGCCCCGTGTTGCAGCAACGGCTCTCCGCCGGAGAAGGTCACCCCTCCCCCCGACTCCTGGTAAAAGATACGGTCGCGAACGACCTCCGCGATCACCTTCTCCTCTTCAATGCGATACCCGTACTCCCGCGTGCAGCTTATGGCTTTCCCGTCCAATTCACGCTCGAATTCGGCCGTTTCGGGATCGGGATCGATGCTTTCCGGGTTGTGGCACCAGGCGCACGACAGGGGACACCCCTTCATGAATACGGTGGTGCGGATGCCCGGACCGTCGTGAAGTGCAAAGCGTTTGATATCAAAAAGGGTAACCACGGTATCCAATTTTCTGGTAAATATAGATAAGAAAAACGGACTTCGTAAAAGCACCGTCCGCGAAGCTTCCTGCATAGAGCATCAATCAGGGCTTCGTCCTGGAAAAAACCACGCTGCGGTGATCGGCCCGGTCGATCTCACGGAAAAAACCGAAAAACTCCTCGTATTGTGCCGCTGGGTATTCACCCCGATTGATCTGCAACGTACGGTGCAACACCAGCTGGCCGCCCTCCAGCGTTGCATTCATAATGAAGGTGCCATACTCCGACTCCAGCTCTGCCTTTTCGGGGAGCGATTGCACCTTGTACCCCGGGGGCAGGTTGTACCGTACCGTACACTGATCCACGTATCCGCGTCGCACGTAAAAATCCAGGCCCCGGTCCCGGGTGCGCCCGGGCATCCTGAGTTCATTGGTAAAAAGGTGCAGGGGCAGCATCACCAGGTCTTCACGTGCCGACACCATGTTCCGGAAATCGATCCTGCACTGCTCTCTCACCACGCGATCTTCCTTTATGATATCGAAGGAGAATTCCTCGATGCGGAAATCCGATAGCTTCACTTTCTTCTGAACATACCGTTTCCGCTCCGTATCATCCATAAAGTAATACCGGCTCATCACATTGCCAAAGTGAACCCCCCTGTATTGTCTTACAGTGCGGGCCTTCCCGTGGAACCGGGAATCAAGCGTCACTTCGGCATCCAGGCTGATCACATTCTCGCGGCAGGTATAGGCGGGGGTTCTTGCCAGTTCACCCCCGTTTTCGGTGACCAGCAATACCGGGCGGTCGTCGGTGAAATCCCCCGTGTACCCGGCCGGGAGGCGCTGACTGGTACATTCCAGCCAGATCGAGTCGTTCTCCAGGGGAACCATCAGGATCGCATGGTTAAATTGCAGCGAGGGAAACTCCTCGATCATCTGCGGAAAATCGGAGCCGGCACCCACGATGGTATAGACCGACCTTACGCCCGCTGCTTTGAGCAGTGCCTTCATGTAGTTCGATAGCGCCTTGCAATCGCCATACCCCACCTCATGCACCCGCTGTGCCGGTATCGGGGAAAATCCCCCGATGCCCAGCTTGATGTTTACGTACCGTACCCGGTCCTGCATATAGGTATAAAGCGTCTCCACAATCGTTCGTTTATCAGTGATCCCCTCCACCATCGCTTGTATCTCCTCAACCACTTCCGGTTCCAGATGCTGTTTTCCCTCGTTGAGGGAGTTGATCCACTCCCCGAAGGCCTTCCAGTTCTGCAGGCTGCCTTGCTTTCCCCCGTAGTAAAAATCCCCGGGAGCGATCCACACCACCGAAGCGATCTCCCGGAATCCCTTGCTGTAGGATTCGTTTCGAATGGCAGGGTAATGCTCCACCTCCCAGTGCAACCGGTTGAGTCCGTCCACCCGGCTCTTCTCCGGTTCCACCCCGTCCAGGTTCTGACTGTAATAGCGCACCTTCCTGGTATCGGGGAAATCGATGGTATAGGAGCTGTGCTCCATGGAGACGTTATACCCGGGAGTGAGGATAAAATCGGGATAGTTCATGATCTCATCATGCTTTACCTCGTAGGTATACTCCACGGTGTAGGGATAGGAATGGTACTCGGGGTCGATCACCTTGTACCGGGTATCCTCGTAGAGCGAATAACTGCTCACCCTGGCAATATCCATGATATCCCCCCGTTTGATCTTCTCCTGTTCCCGGCCATATTCATCATAGATCCGGGCCTTTATCTTTTTGTACTTGAAAAATCCGTCGTAAGGCTTGATGAACATCGCCGCCTCCTCCCCGTTCTCATTGAGCACCGTGATCACCTCGGTAGCCTGCATGCTTGCGGAACCATCCTCCTCCAGTACCACGTGGATCTTCTGCTCGCGATAGACGGCATTGGCATGCTCTTTCAGCAAAGCGGGAATGTTATCGGCCGCATACTCAGGCGAGCCGGCAAACAGGAGGACATAGCAGGTGAGGAACAGACCGCTCAGAATGTGTCGTTTCATATATATCTTATTTTTCATCCGTACCACGCATGCTCACAGCACCTGCCGACTCCGCTTCCTCCCCGGTCTGTTCTCCGCCTTCACTGCTTGCCGCCGCTCTTTTAATAACGAGGGGTTCAGATTCCCTGACCACGATCTGACCAAAGAATTTTCTCAGCTCCCCGTACTCTTCGGGCAAGAATACCGGCTTTTCCAGTTTGGTCATCTCCATGCACTGGAACGTGTTTTCACCCGGCATGACAGTGAGGGTATAGGCAGCTTCTTTGTTTTTGGTGATCATCCGGATGTTCCCGGGAGCCTGCACCACTTCATATCCATCGGGATAGCTCAGTCTCAGCGTATACATGGTGGAGCGGGCGGTCGTAAAATCCACCGGGTATTCCCGCTTCTCCAGCTTGAACGGGTTCTCTTCCATTTTATCCACCAGGAAGGGATCGATATAGGCCATATCCCCACCCCGGTTCATCAATCCGTCGATCTCCAGCCTGAAAACTTCAGAAACTGCACCATACGATTCTTCCATTCCGCGCACCTCGTGCTCCACCACGTAAAAACCATTCCGTTTGCTCTCAAAACTTTCCAGGTACTCCTCCTTCGAGGTATACTTTTCATAGGATTTCCGGAACCTGACGGCAGCGTAATCATCGTACCGGATGGTTAATTCCCCGGCAGCCTTTCCCGTGCTGTCCAGGGTGATGTTGCAATTCACTATCTTTTCGTAGGCATTGTCAGGAGCGAAATTCTTCCATTCCCCCATCTTTTCGTGAACGACCAATCCGCCTGTATTAATACACTTTTCTGGCACCAGGTTCACGGGAGTGTACTTATCCGAGGCATCGATGAAAAACTCTTTCTCCCCTGCCCGGGCATAGGTGATCACATAATTAAACCGGCTGATAGTCGGGAAAAACGGGGTGATCAGCCCTTCATCACGGGTGCTCATTAACAGCGGTGCACTCGGTACATCCAGCACATGGAGCAGCTTCAGCAGGATAAAATTCATGTCAGCAGAGGCTCCGTACCGGTCATCGACAAAAATATTACGGAGAGCCGGGTCGGGCCAGAGCGTCTCCTTTTCATTCCATTTGATCCGTTTCCGCACCATGTCGGTAGCATTCCGGATCAGCTCCTCCTCAGTCTCCGACTTTTTCCGGATCTCTTCGGCCATATCGCGAAGAAAAAGGTTGGAATGTGGAATCAGTTCATAAAACTCTTTGTTTTCGAGGTAGTTTTTGATCACGGCTTCCCAATTCGTTGCATAGCTTTCATAGAAACCGGGGAACTGCACATCGGAGATCTCCAGGAACATCCGGGTCATGTAGTTATTTGCCGAACTGATGTAGGGTTCGGGATGAAACGCCGGCATGTCGGTGGCAATCCACCGGTAATCGGAGGTATAGCTCAGGGGCTCATACCCCATCATACTGCGCTTAAATGTGATATACGGATTTTCGGGCACCCTCAGCTCGCTGTGCAACACCGGGATTTTCCGCTGAAACTGCCATATGTAGGGCAGGCCTTCCATGTTCCACCGCAGATCGATAACCGATCCTTCACGGGCACCGGGGGGTGCCACGCGCATGCGTACATAATCGCCCACCACGCGTACCCGGTGAAGGCAGTCACGATCAATCTTTTCACGCTTCACTTTGCCATCCACCATATTAAACACATACCCTTTGACCTGTCCCTTGGATGCCACGGGAACATCGAAGATCAGGTAATTCAGGCCCTCCTTTGTAAAGATCTTATAGCGGGATGACCAGGTGAATGTAAAATGATTGGGATCGAAATTTCCATATTCACAAATGACAATGGCTTCCGCGCTGGTATCCCGGGCATAGGAATCCATCTCCACCCACCGGTCGGGGACCCTGCCCAGCCGCATGGGGGCTTTCTGCGAAAACAGAGACACAGCGGTACCTGCAAGAAGCAAGCAGATAAGAAATTGCTTTTTCATGTTGGGATGCTTTAAAGAAGTTGAAACGGGTTTGCTATATGAAAATAGATATTTTTCTTCAAATCACCAACCTGTACCACTTTTAATTTCCACTTTTTCCGCCTGAAAACGAATATCAGGATCATCGTGAAGGACATCTTCCCGATGAAGTTGGCATAGCATAGCATACCCCGCACACCCCCATTTCGGTAAGGGAAGTAAAAAAGCCAACGCGAAGAAACTATCCTGCCAGTTTTTTCAGTGCTTTGCCATCGACCCGGTGGATGATCCACTCATCCATGGTTTTGGCCCCCAGCGAGCGGTAAAACTCGATCGCCGGTGTGTTCCAGTCGAGCACGGCCCATTCAAACCGGCCATAGCCATTCTCCACGGCGGTCTGTGCCAGGTGCACCAGCAACGCCTTTCCATATCCTTTGCCCCGGTAGTTCTCCCTTACAAAAAGGTCCTCCAGGTAGATTCCGGGCCGCCCCACAAACGTGGAGAAATTGAGAAAGTAGAGGGCAAATCCCACCGGTTCATCCCGTTCAAATCCGAGCAACACGTAAGCGGTCTTCTCCTCCCCGAAAAGGTATCGCTCCAGCAACTCCCCGGTAGCCACCACCTCGTGGGAGAGTTTTTCATAAACCGCCAGTTCGCGGATGAACGTGAGTATAAGCGGGACATCGCCCTTTTCTGCACGCCGGATGGTAAACCCATCAGGAAAGTCTGACTTTTTCTGCATCACCTGGTTTTTAAATTCATTATATCATTGCACTCTTCCCGGACCTGGTAATCTGGTCCGCTTACGTATTATCATAGACCGATATATAACAGGGCCGGGTGGTGAGGGATTCCTTCTCTTTTTCGGGGATCCGGATAAATCTGCCGAACAGGTCGGCCCGGAACGAACCGAGAAACCGGTGAACCGGTCCCAGCTTTTTGCGCTCCATAAGTGCCTGGTAGACCGGGCAGCGGGTATCCAGCATGAACATGGCCAGGTAGTGTCCCTTTGCAGCCAGCACCCCTTCCAGGAGCCGGTAAAAAGCGGACTCATACCCGTTTTTAAAATAGACCCCCTCGATCCCCAGGAAATGCATGGCCTCGAAACTGAACCTCCTTTTAACCCATGGGATGCGGGTCAGCCAGCCCACCACCCGGTCGAGGAAGGCGCTTCCGACCGTATGGATCTCCCAGAACTCCTCGTTCGCCTGCAATCCGGCCACAATCTCCCCCTCCTCGCGGAGTACGTAGTAATTCTCCCTGTAGAAGAGGTTATCCTCCATGTAAAAAGCGTGAGAGGCATAGAACTCCCGCAGTTTCTCTTTCATGGCCGGGTATTCATCCGGGGCCAGCCGCTCTGCGGGAATGCCTTTGCGGGGGCTGATCCGGCTGAAAATGATCGAGTCCATCTCCCCGAAGGCTTCATACTTGCTGATCTCCGCGAAATTCTGCGACCGCTGGTTCTTCTTCTCAACGATGGCAAAAATGATGGAGGGAGGAACGTCGGTGGTTTCCACATCCACCAGTCGCTGCGGATTTTCATGGAAGGGGTGGGTAATACCCTTGATCAGCGAAAAGCTGCGTTCTGCCGCGGGCCGTTGTTTTTTTACCCGGCCTTTTTTTGATCGCATGGGAGCCTTGATGGAGAAATAGCGTACGAGCCATGTCTTATACGAGCGATCACCGTTCCGGGTAACCCGCTCCAGGTACCCGATGGAGCCCAGCATGCGACCTGCCCGGCGCAGGAACAGGAAGTGAGCGTCTGCAAGGTTGCGGATCTTCTCCACCCCGGAGGTGTGGTGGTACTGCACGCCTCCCGGTGTGCCGAGCCACGTCTGTTCCATATGTTCGATCAGTTCCCGGGGCGCTTCATGCTCCAGGGTCACCTGCATGGATCCTTTTTCCAGGACCGTCTGTTTCTTTTTCAAGGGCATCAGGAGTTATACAACATATTTGTGCCATGAAAACGGTGCCCATGACACACATATCGTTGCAATTTTGTAGATTCAAAATTAAAAGTTCTGCATGAAAGGCAAAAACTATGTGATGGCCCTGGACCAGGGAACCACCAGTTCGCGTGCCATACTCTTTGACAAACAGGGCGCTTTGGTGGATATGGCCCGGAAAGAACTCACCCAGCACTATCCCCGGCCGGGCTGGGTGGAACACGATCCTGATGAGATCTGGTCGACCCAGGCCTCGGCAGCCTCGGAGGTGATTGCCAGATCGGGCATTGCCCCCGGGGAGATCGCGGCCGTGGGCATCACCAACCAGCGGGAAACCACGCTGGTGTGGGACCGGTACACCGGGAAACCGCTTTACAGGGCGATCGTGTGGCAGGACAGGCGGACGGCCGCTTTTTGCAACAAGCTCGATGAAGAGGGGCACGCGGAGGAGATCAGCGAAAAAACCGGCCTTCTTCCCGATGCATACTTTTCGGCAACCAAGATCCACTGGATCCTGGAGCATATGGAGGGGGCCCGGGAGAAGGCCGAACGGGGTGACCTCTGTTTCGGAACGGTGGATTCCTGGCTGATCTGGAAATTTACCCGGGGCAAGCACCACGTGACCGATGTGACCAATGCCTCCCGCACGATGCTTTACAATATTCATACGATGCAGTGGGATCCCGGGTTGTTGAAATTGTTCGGCATCCCTGCATCCATGCTTCCCGGGGTCAGGCCTACTTCCGGACTGTTCGGTGAAACATCGGGAGACAGCATGGGGTACCGGCTTCCCATCACGGGGGTGGCCGGAGACCAGCAGGCGGCCCTGTTCGGTCAACTCTGCCTGGAACCCGGGAGCGCCAAAAACACTTACGGCACGGGGTGTTTCGTGGTTCTGAACACCGGAACGAAGGCTGTCGCTTCGCACAATAACCTGCTCACCACCGTGGCCTGGCAGCTGGAGGGAGAAGTCACCTATGCCCTGGAAGGCAGCATCTTCACCGCCGGATCCCTGGTCCAGTGGCTGCGGGATGATCTGGGACTGATCGCATCGGCCCCCGAATCCGAATCCATGGCCCGGTCGGTCGCGGACAACGGCGGGGTCTATATGGTGCCCGCTCTGACGGGACTTGGGGCTCCCCACTGGGATCCCTATGCCAGGGGAACCCTGTTCGGACTCACCCGCGGGACGAACCGTGCCCATATTGTGCGGGCTGCCCTGGAAAGCATAGGCTACCAGGTATATGATGTGATTTCGGCCATGACGGAAGATGCCGGCCAGACCATCAGTGAACTGCGCGCAGACGGGGGTGCTTCTGCCAACAACTGGTTGATGCAATTCCAGTCAGACCTGCTTCGCATACCGGTCATACGGCCGGCAGTGATGGAGACCACCGCACTGGGAGCAGCGTATTTTGCAGGCCTGGGAGCCGGGGTGTGGAACAGCACCCGGGATCTTTTGTCGGGCTGGAGACAAGACCGGGTATTTCACCCTGAACGGAAGGCCGATGAAGTTGCAACCGACATCAACTACTGGAACAGGGCCCTGGCGCGTTCCAGGGGATGGATCATAGAGGAGGAGAAATAGACCATGATGAACCGAAACGATCATATTAAGCGAATCGTATCTGACCCCTCTTTTGACCTGGTGGTGATCGGGGGAGGTGCTTCGGGGATAGGCACCGCCCTGGAAGCTGCTTCGCGGGGGTACCGAATCCTGCTGCTGGAGATGAATGATTTCACACAGGGTACTTCCAGCAAAAGCACCAAGCTCATCCACGGCGGGGTACGCTACCTGGCCAAAGGGGATATCGCCCTGGTGCGGGAGGCGCTCCGAGAGCGTGGGTACCTGGTGCGGAATGCCCCTCACCTGGTGCATGACCAGCCGTTTATCATTCCGGTCTACCGCTGGTGGGACGCGGTCATCTATACACTCGGACTCACCTTCTATGACCTGCTGGCCGGCCGGCTCTCCCTGGGACGGTCGGTTTACCTCTCCCGCCGGCGGGTATTGGATCAGATGCCCGGCATCACAGGGAAGGGATTGCGCGGGGGGATCTTATACCACGACGGGCAGTTCGATGATTCACGCCTGGCCATGGACCTGCTTCACCGGTTTCACGAAGAGGGAGGCATCGCCCTGAATTATTGTCCGGTCACAGGCCTTGTCAAAGACGACACCGGCAGGATTTCGGGAGTGCAATGCCGGGACCGCTGCGGGGAACAATCCATGCAGATCGATGCCCGGGGGGTGATCAATGCAACCGGGGTGTGGGTGGATGAGATCCTGCGCATGGATGAGCCGGATCATCGCGGGATGGTGACCCCGAGTCAGGGCATCCACCTGGTCCTACCCCGGGATTTTCTCCCGGGCAAGCATGCCCTGATGATCCCGAAAACAATCGACGGACGGGTGCTTTTTGCCGTTCCCTGGTACGACCGGCTGGTGGTGGGCACCACCGACACCGAACTGGAGCGGATGGAGGAAGAGCCGGTACCGCTGGAGGAGGAGATCCGGTTCATCCTGGAAACGGCAGGAAAATACCTGGTGAGGGTTCCCGGACGGGAGGATGTCCTGTCGGTATTTGCCGGACTCCGCCCCCTGGCAGCTCCGGTAAAAGAGGGAGCCCGGAGCCGGGAAATAAGCCGGAGTCATAAGGTATGGGTTTCCGGGAGCGGACTGGTCACGCTCACCGGCGGCAAATGGACCACTTACCGGAAGATGGGGGAGGATACGGTAAGCAGGGTGGTAAAGGTGACCGGACTCCCGGCAAGGGCATCGGTTACCCGGAATATGCATCTTTCGGAAAGCAATGGGGATGCGGATATCGACGCCCGCTACCGGAGGTATGGTAAGAACAGCAGGGAGGTGGCCGGTCTGGAAGTACCTGGCCGGGATCCCGGTGAACGGCTCGTTCCGGGTTTACCCTACACCTCCAGAGAGATCCGCTGGATATGCAGAAACGAGATGGTGTGTCACCTGGATGACATGATGGCCCGGCGGCTGAGGGCGCTTTTCCTGGATGTTCGGGCCAGTCGTGCCATGGCCGGGGAAGTGGCCACGATCATGCAACAGGAACTGAACTGGACGGAGCACAGGAAAAAAGAGGAGTTGAACCGGATGGAAGAGGTGGCGAAGCGGTTTGAATTAATCGATCTTTAAGCTATTTTTGTTAACAGATTCAAACAAATATCTTGTACTGACAAAATCCATGAAACCGGCATGATCATGATTCATCCTTCAATGTGAGTTTCTTTCTCCGCTGGGGGATTCAGCAGCATGTTCGTTTCTTTTAACCATTTCAATGCCATGACACAGAAGAAAAATTTTTCCCGGAGGGCGTTCATCGGAACCTCCGTACTCGGGGCAGCCGGACTCACATTGATCCCGGGTTGCGTAACCCGCCATAAAGGTCCGGTCAGACTCGGATTTATCGGCCTGGGCCGGCAGGCCATGTTTCTGGTGAACAGTTTCATAAACCTGGATGATGTGGAAGTGCTGGCCGGTGCCGATGTGTATGGCAGAAAGCGGAAACGCTTTGAACAGACGGTCAATGCATTTTACGCAGAAAAGGAGAAGAAGATCACGGCCACCCTGTACGAAGATTACCGGCAGTTGTTGTCGCGCAGCGACATCGATGCCGTGGTGATCGCCTCGCCGGATCACTGGCATGCACGCATGGCCCTGGATGCCTGTGAATCGGAAAAGGACATCTACCTGGAAAAACCGCTGACCTACACGATCAAAGAGGGCATGATGATCGTTGACGCCGTGCGCAGCCAAAACCGCATCCTGGCCGTTGGCAGTCAGCAACGCTCGGATCCCAGCTTTCAGCATGCGGTAAAGATGGTTCATGAAGGGCGCCTTGGAACGCTTACCAGCGTGAATGTATTTGTCGGGAAGAACCCCCACCCCACCCCCTACGACAAACCCGCACAGGAGGTTCCGGCTGACCTGGACTGGGAAAAATGGATTGGTCCGGCCCCCATGCTCCCCTACAACGAGGTACTGAATCCGCCTATCTCGCTGGATCCGCCGCAGGATGAACAGATATGGGGTGCATGGCGCTGGTACAAAGAGCTGGGCGGCGGTCTGATGACTGACTGGGGAGCCCACATGCTGGATATTGCCCAGTGGGGCATAAAGAAAGATCTCTCGGGGCCCGTGAAGGTGATCCCGGCGGGAACAGAAGGGAAGGAATTTGATACGTTTGTGTATGATACCGGACTGGAGATCAGCCTGGAGCCGTTTGACGAACAGACCCGCGGCGTGAAATTCTGGGGTACCGACGGATGGATCGAGGTGTCGCGCGGAAAATACGAGGCATCCGACGAAGCACTGAAACCGGAGGTCGAAGAGAGCGAAGTTCCCTACGAAGGACGCTCGGCACACCACATGAACTTTATCGAATCGGTGAAATCGAGAAAAGACCCGGTCGTCCCGGTGGAGATCGGTCACCGCACCTGCACCGTCTGCACCCTAAGCAACATTGCCTATGAGCTGCAGCGGCCGGTGGAATGGGACCCCGACACCGAATCCTTTGTCAACGATCCCGAAGCCGAAGCCTTCATGCACCGGCCGTACAAGCACGGGTACAGCCTGTAAACCCGGGGGGTTGCCCCGGGATGCTATTCCATGGGCAGTTGTTGCAGGATATCCATGGCGAAGGACTCCTGATCCGGATCGAGTCCGGTTACAAACCACGTCGTTCCCCCTTTCCATCCCGCAAAGACCGGTCCGTTATAGGGATCGGTCAGGGCCGCGGAACCCTCCTCTTCAGGCATGGCCTCCGATCCGCATAAGCTGAAATACTCGCTGAGCATGGCCTGATTGGCGTCCGGGTTTTCATGGAGGAAGAGGTACAGGGTATAGTCGCTGTCCTCCTGATCGTAGTCGGCGGTAAGCGCTGCGTCCAGGATATCATGTCCGAGTGTGTTCTCCCCGATGAAGGTGGCGGATCGGGGTTCGCGGTGGGCTTCCGGGAGCATGGCCACCTCGGGGGGAATGGATTCGCTGCCGTCGAGAACCGCTTCCATTTTATAAGCCAGTTTCTCCATGTCCCTGGCTGCCCGTCGTTTCGTGGAGTGGGTCATGAGCTTCACGTAATAGGGACCCTTGAGGAAGTAGAGCATCCCCTCGCCCCTGTACCCTTCTACGCCAATATCGATGAAGCCTTCATCAGCCGATCGCTCCAGGGTATAGATGCCGAACGCGTGGAGGGGATCCTTGTGGCGGTAAACCTCCACCCGGATGTTGTACTTGCTGTCCCGGTCGTACTTGGCCAGGTACAGTTCACGAAATCCAAGGGAGAGATAGCTGTCGGCCGCCCCGTTGATGTGGTCCCACAGGTTGGCGGGGGTGTAGGGCTTAAGGGTGATGATCTTGTTGTATCCCTTCATTTCGGGAAAGGAGATCTCCTGGGAGATTCCTTTGCCGCTGAGAAGGGTGATCAGCACCAGCAGGGAAATGAGTTTTCGTATCATAGGATCTGGTTTTTTACATAAATGCTTCGGGCAGATCGGTGACCTGGGCGATCCGGGTCATCCGTTTTTTCAGGTCGAACTGCTGACTGCAGGGGATGGTGCATTCGTCGCAACCGGCGCAGGGATCTTTGCCCGGTTGCAGTTCGGTGACCAGTTCATGGGCTTTGGCGGCCTGGTTGTAGCCGAAAGCGTACATATATGCGCGCATCATATCGCGCACCGGCAGGTGTTTTTTGCAGGAATGAGTACACTGGTCGCACCCCGTGCAATAGAGTCCGGTTTGCTCTGACGCCATGGCCAGGTGTTCGCGTTCCCGGTCGGTCATATCGATATTGCGCATCAGCTCCAGGTTCTTCTCCAGTTCATCGAAGGCGGTTACCCCCGGGATGCAGGTATGCACGTTGGGGTTGGACAGGGCCCATTTGATGGCGGCATCGCTGTTGACCGGAATCGTCCGCTCTTCGTCCAGGTACCCGCCGGCCATATTCTTCATACCCACAACGCCCATCCCCGATTCGGCAGCCCGCTGAATGGCGGTATCCATCTCTTTGCGGTGCTTCTGCTTGAAATTATACGAAGTAAGCACCACATCCCAGTGGCCGGCATCCACCATGGCGTTGATCACCTCCGGTTCGTTGTTGTGGGTGGAGCAACCGATAAAACGGGTTTTGCCCTCAGCTTTCAGTTTTAAAAGCGCCTCGACCAGGGGTTCATGGTTGACCAGCTCCTTCGAAGAGACCACGTGAACGTAGAGGATATCCACATAATCCATGTTGAGCCGTTTCAGGCTGGTTTCAAAATCCTCCAAAAACGGTTTGGCCTGGGTCTCTTTCGAGGGGAGTCCGGTTTTCCGGTCCACCCCCCGTGGTTTCACCTTGGTGGCGATGACAAACGAGTCGCGGTCGTAGTTTTGAAGCAATTCACCCAGCATCTCTTCGTTCTTCCCTTTCTGATAGGCATGGGCTGTATCCAGGTGTACCATCCCGTTATCCAGGGCCATGCGCGGAATGTTCGGGTTGTCCGACCGCATCACCCCCAGGCTCACGACGGGCAGGCGGATCCCGGTATCCCCGAGGGTCCGGTATATGATCTCCCCATCACCGGGGGTGGATGGGGAAGATTGTGGTTGGGCCAGGGCGGTTCCTGAAAGGGCAGCAATGCCCATGGTTCCTGCAGCCCCGGTTCGCAGGAAATCACGGCGGTTCAGAACAGTCCGTTTTTTCATAGCAAATCGTTTTTAACGTGGCATAAAGATATGTTCCAGGCGATTGCAAATCAATAAAGAGATCAAAGATCGGGCTAAATTAGAATGAATTAACAGAAGAAACCGGCGAACGGAACCTTATCTGACTCCGGTGCATCAGCATAAAGGGATCGCACAGACTTTGAACCTAACGGACAGGAACAGGGGCATGCGGAACGTCACTCATTTGTAATTACGTAGTTAATTACGTAACTTACTACGTAATTAAAAATCAGGATCATGGCACGCAGAAAAATCGAAAACCGCAATGTTCGCAGTTTAACAAAAGTAGCCGGTGGGAGCAGTTACGGGGTCACGCTCCCCATGGAGTTTGTCAAAAAGCTGGGCTGGCAGGCCAGGCAGAAGCTCGAGGTGAAGTTGTACCAGGACCGGATTATCATCCGTGACTGGGAAGAGTGAGAAAGAAACCATGCACAACAAGAACTACATAGAGAAACTGCATGATAAATTTTTTTACGGAACCATTACCCGGGAAGAGAAGCAGGTGCTCTATGAGTATTTCAAAGATGTAGTTTGCAACGATGGGAAGATCCACCCCGATATCCTGGACAACTTCCTTTATACTTCCCACCCCGACTATGGAAAACCTGCCGGGGATGGAACCATCAACATCGCATGATGCCGGGGATAGAGAAGACAAGCGTTTCGTTTTCGTGTAATCTGCGTGTGGATGCCAGAATCGCTTTATGTTCCTTCATACTTCCTCTCCTGCTTTTCGTCCATTAATTCAGCAATAAACTGAGTGAATTCTGAAATATCATGATTTACACTTGCAGATTCAAGCGCTACCATATATTGGTTCCTCCGGTCCACCGGGATGATCAACCAGGGATAACCGCCTGTTACAAACATTAAGTTCATTAAAAAGCGAGCTATTCGACCGTTCCCGTCCATATAGGGATGGATGTAAACAAAAATAAAATGACCGAGTATTGCCCTGACTGCTGCATGTTCTTCCCGGGTTAATAATTCAAACAATACCGGCATGGCATCACGAACCGATTCCTTACCGGGAGGTATATGCTTTGAACCGGAAATAAAAACCTGGGCATTTCTGTATCCTGCAAGATCTGATGGCTTTAGAATTCCGGCTGTTACACCCGGTGAAAATAGTTCCCGGTACCATTCACCATGTCTTTTCTCTGCAATTTCACCGGATTTTTCACCTTTGAGAACTTCAGCAATTCCCTCCCTGACCTTTTGAAAACACATCCAATATCCTCTTGCTGCAAGGGCATCCTTTGTTTTCCTGTCATCTTCATTGCCTTCCGGATTCCAATTCCCTGACCTTACTTTCTCTATGAGTTCTTCCGTTACTTTATATCCCTCAATAGACAGGGAATGGTATGCATCTGACACATACTTCTCATCAATTTTAGCCAGTATATCCTCAGCATCAGGTTGTGAACTCTTTGCCGCAGGAAAGTTATCAATTACTGAAGGCCGCATTTCATTCCACATCAGTCGAATTCTATTCGCAAATGGGGAAATTTGAACAGAAGGCAGTTTGGCGCTCATCTTTTCCTTAAAAGGATCGAATTCTCTCACATCATACCCGGCACTTTTCATGGCTGAAAGAATCTCGTCGGAGATTTTACTCTTACCAATATTTCGAAAAGCTCCGGCAACTCTTCCGGCTTTTGCAGTATACCCTCCATCCAGTAATATTGACAATAATTCTGATGAATCATGAATGGAATACAGACATGTTCTTGCATCAATGGTTTTCTGTTCATACGTATCTTCTCCTATATTAATTATTGTGGAGGCTGGTGAATATACATTAATACCATTGATTACCACCATCTCATTATTGGGAGGAATTTCCAGCTTAACATCAAAGACTGATGTTCCATGCAGCAGGTCAGTTTTATTATTACTACCCTTCGGAGATCTTACAAGTAATTGACCCGGGACAACCCGGTTTCCATTGTGTAATTGCATTGATTGTTCAGGGGACAAACACCATGATTCACCAAATCGATGATGTAAATACACTGAAATGAAATACCAGAATGATGTACACCATGTTGATGTACTGCCAGGCTCAGCATCCGGACTGCCTGACAGATACCAACCCTTCATTACTTTTATTAAAAACCCATTTGAAACCAACCGGTCTAAATGAGTTCTGCTTAGGTCAGACGTTTTAACAACGGCAAATCCCTGTTCATTCTGAAACGCTTTTAATTTTTCCAGGGATTGTGCCAGTTTCTCTGCTGGTGACACCATAGCCTTTTCTTTTGTAAATAAACCAGTTTTTCCTGTTGTACATAATCCAGTTTAACCTGCTGTCCGTATATTAGTTTATCCTGTTGTGCAAAATTTAGTTTATCTTGCAAAGATACAATAAATATTAATACTGAAGAAGGAAAAATGCGCCGTTAGCAAGGCACAGCATTTCACAGGGAAAGTTAAACACAGAGACAATGCACAAAAAAACCCGGCCATAAGCCGGGAAGTTGACCGGTTATTGCAAGCCAATGAAGAGAGGAGAAGCCTTTATCCGCCAGGCATATAATCCGGGAGATGTTGGCGAGTTTGACTGGGGTGAGGTTAAGCTTGAGATAGGGGGAAAGTCACAGACACTCTTAATGGCTGGAGGGCCAAACAGAAGCTCGAGGTGAAGTTGTACCAGGACCGGATCATTATCCGTGACTGGAAAGAGTGAGATATATTTTATTGTATTCTCGTAAGAAATATTTACCTTTATTTTTAAAATATTCTGACAATGAGGTTTTTACTTCTATCCGCTCTTTTGTCATTATTATTTGCCGCATGCCATGCACAGTCAGCTACCAGTATTTCAAAACCGATCTTGGAGTTAACAGATAGCACTGTCATCATTCAGTACGATATACTGGAAAGCACACCTAAAGAAAAATTCAATGTTTCTGTTGTAATAACCGACTCTGCTGGTGAGTCCATCAATGCAAATTCATTTTCGGGCGATATTGGAAAGAATATAGACGGGGGTGTGGACAAAGAGATTGTATGGAATTTTCTTGCTGATCATTCTGATGTAAATGAGATGCTTTATTTCCAAATATTTGCCGATAAGATGCTGACGAATCAATCCACAAACGCATCATCTGTCACAACAGAAGGTAAATCCTTGAATCGGGGTAGCTTAATTTTTCAATCCATTTTAATCCCGGGTATGGGATTAACCCGGGTAAAACAAAAACCGCATTGGCTAAAAGGTGTGATGGGTTATGGAGCGGTTGCTTCCTCCGTGTTTTTTTACTTTAGATCAAATGATAGTTATACCAATTATCTGAATGCTGAAGATCTGGTAGCAAGGGATAATTATTATACTACTTCCATCAGACAGGAAACACTCTCCTATATCTTGCTCTATTCTGCTATTGGTATCTGGACGGTTGATTTTTTTTGGACACTGATCGGCACCAGGAACATAAGCGATGGAAGCAAGGTGGATATGTTGGAACGGATGTCTGTACAACCATTGTATTACAGGCATATAAATGCTTCAGCTTTAGCTTTGACATATAGATTTTAGATAAATCCCAACGATATGAGAACACATCCCAGGATAATCAGAAACAGCATGTTTATTGTGATCCTGCTGCTCACTTTCCCGCAACTCTGTTCTCAGTCATTAAAAAGTGAGAAGTCTGCACTGTGGGTCAGCAATAAAGCAAAAAACGACACGCTTGCTAAAACCGATAAAACACCCCCTGCTCTGACATTCCTTTCTCACGAGATCAGGGATGGAAGATATATTCACAAAGATGAAGCGGCAATCTCATTGATTGGTAAAGTTACCGATGAAAGCGGACTGAACTATATTGCTGTTAATTCTGAACTGACCCCGACGACTGAATCGGGTGTTTTTGTTAAAGAGCTGCAACTTATTGAAGGGGAAAATGAATTGAACATTGTTGCGGTGGATAATAACAATAATCTGCTGCGGTCAGAAATCATAATTGAATATGCCTCATCGGTGATGACTCTTGCAGATAAAATAAAGAAGGAGTCAAATTATTACGGATTAATTATTGGCATAGACAATTACCTTGATCCGGCCATAAACGATCTGGATAATCCTGTGAAAGATGCCCGGAGCATCCTAGATGTACTGGTAAATAATTACACGTTTAAAGAGGAAAATATTACATTTTTAAAAGATGCCACCTATAAACAGATCATGATTTCATTTGATGAGCTTGCAAAAAAAGTAAGCCCGACGGATAACCTGTTAATATTTTATGCAGGTCATGGTTGGTGGGATAAAGATGCAAACAACGGATACTGGCTTCCTTCGGATGCAAGCAAACGGAATAAGAGTTACTGGTTTCGGAATTCCACCCTGGTGGATTATCTGAAAGAGATTCAGTCAAAACATACCCTGTTAATTACTGATGCCTGTTTTGGTGGCACCATATTTAAGACAAGAAGTGCTTTCAATGATGCTCCAAGGGCCATAGAGATGCTGTATGATATGCCGAGCAGGAAAGCAATGACCAGTGGAACGCTTACCGAGGTGCCGGATCAGAGCGCTTTTACAAAGTATCTGGTAGAACGACTCGCTGAAAATCAAGAAAAGTATTTATCCTCAGAACAATTATTCAGTAGTTTTCGCATAGCTGTTATCAATAACAGTGATGCTGTTCCTCAGTATGGGGAGATACGGGATGTGGGAGACCAGGGAGGAGATTTTGTTTTTATTAAAAAATAAAGATTTTGTTTTTCACCTGGTTATGAGATTCTGCTTTCAAAACATACAACCCATAGTTACTATAAAAATTGCACTATTTCTTACACTGCTTATGGTTGCCAATGGATGTGAAAAACATAAGCGGGTTGCAGCCGTGACAACAGTCGGGGTTAATCATCTAAGCTATACTTCATGCTATGCCACAGGGTATATGCTCGATCTGGGTGAGGCAGGAATCGATCAACATGGTTTTGTATGGTCATTTACGGAAAATCCTACATTAAATAACTCAACAATTGATCTGGGATCCACAGAGACTCTGGGAGCGTTCGACCATTCATTGACAGGATTAACAGCGGGAACGAAGTATTATATCAGGGCATATGCCCTGAATGGCAATGGAGAGTTTTATGGCAAGCAAATGTCGTTTACTACATTGTCCTTTGATATTCCTTCAGTTATTACACGCAATGCCGACAGCATTTCAACTACAACTGCCAGTGTGGGCGGTAAAGTTATCAATGATGGTGGTTATGCAGTCAGCGAACGAGGCATTTACTACGGCACCACGGATGATGTAGAGACTACCGGCACCAGGCTTGTTATCGGCAGCGGTACGGGAGAGTTCTCAACGAGCCTGACTGGCCTTACACCAGCAACCACCTATTATATTAAAGCTTATGCCACAAATAGTTTAGGTAAGGCCTTTGGTGAGACTCGAAGTTTTATCACCCGGGAATATGAGATTGGCAACATAATGAAAATTCACGATATAACGGCTCAAGCGGGAGAAATTCTGACATTAGAACTGGAAATCCTGAACGAGGAGGATTTCGTTGGCTTTAACCTCGATATAACCCTTCCTGAGGGATTTGAATATATAACCGACTCGGAGGAGTTATTCCGAAGTGATGATCATATACTTTCAATGACCGTGATGGAAGGGAATATTGTCAGGATGATAAGCGGATCACCGGAAAATAACCCCTATACCGGCAATGAAGGCATCATTCTCTCGTTCAATCTGGAAAGTCCGGAAACATCAGGGACCTATGCTTTTGAAATTCAGAACGCTGTTATAGGTAGTTCCGATGCTGTCAATATCCTGACAGAGACCATTGACGGAAATGTCGTCCTGGAATAAAATGTGATGAACATCCTTGTATGTTCCTCTGATGGGACAGAATATCCGGCATTCAGTCCTGTTTCACTATTATCTTTGAATTGACAACAACGTCCCCCTGTTCCAGTCTCAACATATAAAAGCCTGAATTCAAATCTCCCAGGTTAAACATGACTTTTGTATATCCCTTTCGGGGAATGGAACGCATTTTAACAACCCGGCCGTGGATGTTAAGCAGGGAAATGCTTGCCGGAGCTGATTCTTTATTCATGAATTCCACCCACAGTATATCGCCGGCCGGGTTAGGAGAAGCTGCAAAGCCGGATAGATCGCCAGGATATGGTAATGTAGAAGGTACCAATGCAAATTTGATAACCGGGATATTCTCTCCTTCCGCATTACCTGCCAACACATCACCCCAGGCAACCGTTGCCTCTTCCTCGTCAAAGGCAACCAGACTTATTTCTCCTGCCGGAACCGGTGTATTGTCAGTGCTCAGAATCATACCCGTGATTTTTTCATCTGTCACTTTGTATAATAATTTGTGATCCTCCAGTGAAGGATTCAGAGTCAACTGATCCGGATCAATGCCTGTAAGCTCAAATTGCAGTCCGGACAATGTACCGTCGCTTTTTACCGATATCCCATCATGGTTCAGGTAGAGGAGAACAGGCTCCGGTTGCAGGCTGAGAGCCTTAAGGGATTTTATACCTGAGAAGATCCTTACCGTGCCAATAAAATCAAGTACATTGATTTCTTCGTCAGAGTTGACATCGGCATTTTTGAAAAAGAAGGAGTCCGGATTGCTGCCTGTGAAAAAGTTAACCAGTGTCGTTAAGTCCAGCACATCGACTGTACCATCGCAATTGGCATCCCCGTAAAGATAAATGTCGCCGGTTGATGTCGGGGCCCCTTCAAGTGATACCGAATAGTTCTCCCTGTCATTACCTGTAAGTTCTACGCTAACAATATGGGCTATAATGTTGGCGCCGGGAGTAAACTGGCTGAATTCAACTTCCACAACCCCGATGTTAACATCATCACCTTCGATTATACCTGTAAGATCCAGGCTGTTTTCAGCTATTGTTGCGAGTTTTGTCCCGTCATACTCTTTTTCCTCTACTGTGAAACTGCCCCCGATTGTCACCTCTGCAGGATGAACCACTACCTCCTTTACAATCGTGTTATTGCATTCATCCGGTATTCCAAATACCAGTCTGGCCATATAAACTCCGGCCGATCCGTACAGATGCTTAAAATCATCTCCCCTGTTGTAGTCATCTTCACCATCTCCGTCCACATCCCAGTTATAGAAGGTGTTCTCGCCTGCCTGTTCAGAAAGCAGAGTGAATGAAGTGGAATCACCGTAAAAAACTGTATCGGTCATAAAACTGATAGACGGCAAAAGGCAAAACTCTTCCATACAGGTAAAGCTCCATTGGCCGTTCTCGTCCATGGCACGGACAAACAGCGTGTTAAATCCATTTTCGAGTCCGCTCACATCGGCCGCAAAGCTCAGACTGTCAATCCTGATACCGGCTGTGGCTACCGGGATATCCGTTCCAGCACCAAATCCCGGGTCGCTGTTAAAGAAGTACTCGGCTTTGACTATATCGGGCGCATCAGGTTCGGTTGTGATGCCGGCCTTGTAGAAACGGCGCAGGTAGGTATGCGTCCATTTACCGTTTGCGTCCATGGCACGTACAAACAGCGTGTTGAACCCATCTTCAAGTCCGCTCACATCTGCTGTAAAGTTCAGGTTCTCCATCCTGCCGGCCGGTGTGGTTACAGGGATATCCGTTCCGGCACCAAATCCCGGGTCGCTGTTAAAGAAGTACTCGGCCTTGACTATCTCGGGTGGATCAGGATCGGTTGTGATATCGACCTTGTAGAAAGGGCGCATATGAGTATGAGTCCATGTGCCGTTCTCGTCCAAGGCACGGACAAACAGCGTGTTGAACCCATCTTCAAGTCCGCTCACATCTGCTGTAAAGTTCA